>JARLJW010000092.1 GCA_031290985.1 Verrucomicrobiia bacterium
CAGTCTCTTCTCGGCAACCAAGCGCAAGGCGCGAGGCTACCGTTCCACAGAGTATCAGACCGCCATGCTCTACTTCGTAGCGGGCAAGTTAGAAATCCCATATTATAGTTAACTACCCATTACAAACGTCGAGGAACCCTATTCTTCCGTTTTTCCAAGATTTGATACAATAAGCGCTGCACATGTTCCTGTGCCACGATCAAACCTGTTTGGAGCGTGGAGAAAGCAAGTTGAAGCTTCGTGTCGGGCACTAAAGAATTCACTGCGATCAGAACTTCTTGGAGGCTCTTCCAAACCTGCTGGTTAAGCCCGTCAGGCTCATCATCAGAATTCAAATATGATGCGACGGTCGCAACCGTTTTGTCTAATTTTCCGCATAGCTCTCCAATTCTCGCAAAAAAAGCCGATGATTGGGCTAACGCATCAAAGTATTGCGCCAATGGTAGCTCGAAATGTAAGCTTTTTGTATAACGTTCGTCGGCGAGCAATACGGATGCAGCTATGTTCTGCTTGAACCAATCAGCATCCATCGCGGGCGTGTTGAACCAAAACCAGCAACGCCCTTGATGTTCCGGCTTGCTAAGCCTCAGTAACAATTCGTGTTCATCCCATAGAACAAACTCAATTGTCCTTCCACGATCTTCTGCCCATCGCATCCATTTCGCTTGGTAATTTTTCCACTGTTGAGCGGCCGTAATCTCATCAGGTTTTCGCGAATCCGGGAATTTAAATGGGATGCAGAAAAAATATTTCGTCAGTTTGGGGTGCCCTTCGAGCGCTTTCTTCACAGATTCATCGCATTGCTCCCACCGTTTTTTGCTGATGCCATCCGTGAAATATTTGGCCTGCCAACCCCACTCCTCACCGGTTGGTAGAACCCAATAACATTCAATGCCAGAATCAGGCCTTCCCTTTGAAAAAAACTTAGAATTTTCTGGCACCATTTCAGAGTGTGCAAATTGGCAGCACAATTCTTCGAAGGCATCCCATTGAGAGCCATTCCACTTTCTGATTTCCAACCATGAAACCGGTGGCATCACAAAAGGGTACCAACCTCATCCTCCAAAAGAAAGTAATCCCATTTCCCGGCGTGTGGCCATTTCATGCCTCATGACAGATTCGCAACCCGGCTTATCTTTTAGCCAAATCCTGAACACCCGGTCTCATTTTTATTTTGTCAGTTCCATCATGAAATGGAAGTTGTTCGCCTGCGTGGCGTTGTTCCTCTGCACCGCGTTGCGCGCGTCGGCGGATTCTGCCACCAATTCTCCGCTCGCGTCAGCGCCCAAGTCCTACCAGATCCGCAACGTCAAATATGCCGACCTCCTCCGGCCGGAGGACGCCAACAACGCCAATGGCACGCGCCTCGTCCTGTATCCCGCGCAACCGTGGAAGTGCATGACCTGGAAACTGCTCCCTGCCGGCGCGGACACGTTTCAGGTGCGGAACCATTTCACGTCCAAAACCTTCGCGGGCAGTTCCACGAACGACGTGGCCCCCGTCGTGCAGGTGCCGTTCGCCAAGGATGCCGCCGCGCGCCCGGTGTGGCATTTCATCAAATTGAATGACGGCGGCTACGAAATCACCGATCCCAAAACCGGCCGCGTGTTGACCGCGGAAAAAGAGCGCGGCTCGCCGAAGATCACCCTCGAACCCTGGCACGACCAGCCCGAGCAAAAGTGGGAACTGATCGAGATCGACCCCGCTACGCTGACCATGTGAGCGTAATGGCAGCCCGCCAAGAATTGTTTTTATGAAGTTACCCGGATTGTTTGCCGTGTGCGCCGGCCTCGCGCTGTTCGCCTGCCTTGCGGCATCCACCGCCTCCGCCTGGCAACTGCAAACCGCGCCCATCGTCACCAGTTGGGCGCAACTCGTGGATACCAATAATCCGTTGCCCGAATATCCGCGTCCCCAGATGGTCCGCACAAACTGGCTCAGTTTGAATGGCCTCTGGCAGTTCCAGGCCGGCGCCACCAACGACCCCGTGCCCACCAACCAGACGCTCGCCGGCGACATCCTCGTGCCGTACCCGATGGAATCCGCGCTCTCCGGCGTCGCCGAATATCATCTGTTCTCCTGGTATCGCCGCACGTTCACCGTGCCGCCTGCGTGGAGCGGGCAGCGCATCCTCCTGCACTTCGATGCCGTCGACTGGCAATCGCAGGTCTACCTCAACGGCCAGAGCGTCGGCATCCACAAAGGCGGTTACGACGCCTTCACCTACGACGTCACCCCGTACCTCACCGGCAGCGGCCCGCAGGAATTGATTGTGCGCGTGTACAACGCCGTGGACTTTGCCGGCGAGCCGCGCGGCAAGCAGACCTTGTTTCAAGGCGGCATCATGTACACGTCTTCCACCGGTATCTGGCAGCCCGTGTGGCTCGAACCCGTCCCCGCCACCAGCATCAGCGATATCAAACTCATCCCGGACGTCGACAACAGCCGCCTCAACATCTCCGTCGCCATTTCCGGTCCCACCAACGGTGTCATCGTGAACGCCATCGCGCGCAGCGGCGGCATCCTCATCAATACCATCGCCGGCGCGCCCGGCTTGACCAATTTTGCGCTGCCCATTCCCAGCCCCAACTTGTGGAGCCCCACCAATCCGTTCCTGTACGACCTCACCGTCACGCTCTCCAACGCCACGAGCACCATTGATTCCGTCGGCAGCTATTTTGGTATGCGCAAAATCAGCCTCGCGACGAACGGCAACCAGATCAAGATTTTGCTGAACAACCAGTTTGTCTTCGAGTTCGGCCCGCTCGATCAAGGCTTCTGGCCCGATGGCCTCTACACCGCGCCCACCGACGACGCGCTTAAGAGCGACATCGAGCAGGAAAAAGCCCTCGGCTTTAACATGGTGCGCAAGCACATCAAGGTCGAACGCCAGCGCTGGTATTATTGGGCGGACAAGCTCGGCATCCTCGTCTGGCAGGACATGCCCAGCGTCAATTCCTACACCGGCACGCCGCAGACCATCGACACCAACCAGTTCGAAACCGAACTCGTGCGCCTGGTGCAAAATCATTGGAACCATCCCGCCATCATCATGTGGGTCGTGTTCAATGAATCCCAGGGCCAGCACGACACCACGCTGTTGGTGCCCGAAGTCAAAGCCCTCGACCCCTCGCGCCTCGTCAATCAAGCCAGCGGCGGCGACTACTTTGGCGTCGGCGACATCTACGATAATCACAGCTACCCCGATCCCGGCGCGCCGACCAGCACCACGCAGGCGAATGTCGATGGCGAATTTGGCGGCATCGGCCTGGGCATCACCAATCACACTTGGGCCGCAGGGTGGGGCTACGTCGCCGCCGCGAATGGCGATGACCAGGCCGCGAAGTTCGAAGTCTTTTGCGGCGAGCTTGCCGGCGATGTCCAGAACACCGGCTTGAACGCCGCTGTCTACACCGAGATCACGGATGTCGAAACGGAATTGAACGGCCTCTACACCTACGACCGCGCCGTGCGCAAACCGGACCTGCGCCGGATGCAGGCCGCCATTCTCTCCGCGAGCGTGCCGCCCGTCATGACCACCGTGGTGCCCACCTCGCAAAGCGGCGGGCTTACGTGGCAGTACGTCACCAGCGCCCCGGCCGCCAATTGGTACACGACCGGTTTCGATGCCTCGGCGTGGAGCAGCGGCTCCGCCGGTTTCGGGGCCGGCGATCCGCCGAACACATCCGGCCTCGTCCGCACGGCGTGGAATAACTCCGACATCTGGCTCCGCCGCACCGTCAATCCCGGCGCACTCACCACGCAGCAGATCAGCAATCTCGTCTTCTCCGTTTATCACGATGAAGACGTGGAGATTTACGTCAACGGCGTGCTTGCCGCCAGCGCCAGCGGTTACACCACGGCGTACACGTACCTGGCGCTGAACGCCGCCGGCCAGGCCGCCCTCATCCCCAACGCCAGCAACCTGCTCGCCGTGCATTGTCATCAGACGGGCGGGGGACAGTACATCGACGTCGGCCTCTCCGTCCGCAGCAACGCCACTGCCGCCTTGCCGTCGCCGCCCGCCGTTCCCGCCAACGTCATCCTCGGTGCCGGCCAGTACGGCGTATCAGTTGGGTGGAGCACCGTGACCAATGCCGCCACGTACAATCTCAAGCGTTCCACCGTCAGCGGCGGTCCATACACGAACGTCGTTGTCGCGCCGATGAATGCCGGCACCGACAACACGGTCACCAACCGCACCACCTATTACTATGTTGTATCTGCCGTGAACGCCGCCGGCGAGAGCGCCAACTCCGCCGAGGTCAGCGTCACCACCGCTCCGCCCGTCGTGCCGCCGCTGCCTCAGTTGACCACCTGGTTCAAGGCCGATGCCATCACCGGCCTCGTCAATGGCGCGGCGGTTTCGCTGTGGCCCGATGCCAGCGGCCAGGGCGACAACGCCACGCAGACCACCGCCGGCCAGATGCCCAAGTACGTCACCGGCGCCATCAACGGCCTGCCCGTCGTCCGCTTCAATTCCACCAACCAGACCAGCCTCGCTTTTCCGCGCACCATCTCCGGCGACTTCACCCTCATCTGCGTTTTCCGGAGCACGCAGGGCCTCAATACCGGCACGCTCTACTTCCAAGGCGCGGGCCTCGTCAGCGGCGAAGTGTCCGGTGTGGTGAATGATTTCGGCACCTGCCTCTTCGCCGACGGCACCCTCTGCGCCGGCACCGGCAACCCGGATGTCGCCGTCAATTCCGGCCCCGGCTTCAACAATGGCGCGCCGCACATCTTCACCTTCACGCGCAAACGCGCCACCGGCGGCATCGCCCTCTACGTCGATGGCGCGCTCGCCGGCACCACCACCGGCAGCACCGCCTCCTTGACCGCGCCCTCCGCGCTCGTCCTCGGCGCGCAGCAGACGCTCCAGTATTATCTCAATGGCGACATCGCCGAAGTGAAGATCTACAACGCCGCCCTGGCCGACGCCGACCGCCTCACGGATGAAGGCTCGCTCCGGTGCAAATACAATCTCGGCTCCGGCGTCCTGCCCCCGGCGCCCGGCGGCCTCCTCGCCGCCGCCGGCAACCGGCGCGTGCAGTTGAGCTGGAACCCCGTCGTCGGCGCCAACAGCTACAACGTTTTTTCCGCCACGAATTCCGCCGGACCATTCACGGCTTGCGCGGGCGTCCTGACCACGACAAATTTTACCGACCTCAATGCCAGCAATGGCGTCACGAATTATTACCAGGTCGTGGCCGTGAGCAGTTGCGGTGCGGGTGCCCGTTCGCCCACCGCCGCCGTGCTGCTGCCGTTGCCCATGCTCGGCGTGAATTTTACCGGCGGTTCACTGAACCTGAACTGGCCGGCGTGGGCCGATGATTGGAAATTATATAAGGCCACCAACCTCATGCCGCCCATCGCCTGGCAGTTGGTGACCAATGTCGCGACCGGCACGAACGGATCATTTATGCTGGGTTTGCCGCAAAGTACGACGGCGCAATTCTACCGGCTAACCAGCCCTTGAACCACGTGTGCTACATTGTGGCCATTTCATGCCACATGACACTTTCTGAAACTGATTTAATGTTATTACCAATATCCCAAAGCCAAAGTTGTCCCCACCCACCCGTGGTATCGACTTGGATCACGGATGCCGAACTGTAAATAAAACCAAACAGACCCAATGAAAATCCCCACAACCTCACGACTCGCCCGCATCTCCCAGGCCGGTGTTTTGACGCTGGCCTTGCTGGCTGCTTCCAGCAGCGCAATCTACGCCACTGACATCACTTGGAGCGGCGGGACGGCGGAATATACCAATGCCACGGACTGGACCGGCGGAGTGGTTCCCGGCGGCGGCGACAATGCCATCAATGACAACGGCAGCGCGAACGTGGTGCAGATCCTTGGCACGGATCCAACTTGGACCGTGAATGACATCCGGGCCGCCAATGGGGGCGGCACCACGGGCGCATTTTACCAAAACGGTTCGGCCGTGACTCTCGGCGGCTGGTTCCGCCTCGGGATCGGCGCCGGGGCCACCGGCACCTATACCCTGCACAGCGGGAACATCCAGATCAACAACGACCGCCTTAACGTCGGTGAACTGGGCACGGGCATTCTGAACATTGATGGCGGCACGATCACGGGCCCCAACAACCAGTTCGCGCTGGCGGACGGCCCCACTGGTGCCAGCGGCACGGTCAATCAGACCGGCGGCACGGTCAACTCCGGCGGCGAACTATGGGTCGGCGCCAATAATGCCGGCTCGGGTGGCAATGGCGCGGTCGGTGTTTACAATTTAAGCGGCGGCGTGTTGAACATCAACAACTGGGTCGCCATCGGCCGCAATGGCACCACCGGCACCATCAACATGAGCGGCGGCAACTTCAACAAAAACAACAACGGACAATTCCTGGTCGCCACCGGCAACGGCAGCATCGGCACCTTCATCCAGGGCGGCGGCAACCTCGTCGTGCAAAGCGAATTTCGGGTTCCCGATGGTGGCGACGGCTCGACTTTGGGCACCTACAATATCAGCAACAGTGCCACCTTGGTGGTCAATAACTGGCTCGCCATCGGTCGCAGCGGCGGCGTGGGTGTCGCCAACATCACCGGTGGTTCCGTCACCAAGACCGGCACCGGTTCCGACCATCTGGACGTGGGTGCGGGCGGCCCTGGCACGGTCAATCAGACCGGCGGCGCGGTGACCAACCTGACCAGCGATACTTGGATCGGTGAAAACTCTGCCGGCACTTGGAATCTCAACGGTGGCGTCGATAACTTCGCCGCCGTGCACCTCGCGCAGGTCTCGGGCGGCAGCGGTAAATTGTATTTGAACGGCGGTACGTTCATCACCACGGAATTGACCACGGGCAACCCGGCCGCGGGCAGCCAGGTGATCTTCAACGGCGGCACGCTCGTCGCCAGTGCCAGCAACCTGCACTTCATGCACGACATCACCTTTGCCGGCATCAGTGCCGGTGGCGCGATCATCGATACCGCGGGCAATAATATCACCATCCCGCAGGAGATCGACGACAACGGCGGCGGCGGCCTCACGAAGAACGGGGCGGGTACGCTCACGCTGACGGGTCCTAATACTTACACCGGCCCGACCGTGGTCAACAACGGAGCGCTGGCGCTCACCACCAGTCCCACCGGTCCCACCGGCCAGGGTGATTATACGGTCGCTGGCGGTGCCCAATTGAGTCTCGCCGTCCAAGGTCTCAATGACCAGTTGACCGTCGGCAACCTCACCTTTGGCAGTGGCGCCCCCGTCCTCAACCTTGATCTGGGAGCCTACGGCAACCCGTCCGTTGGCTCCGGCCCCGTGAACGTGCTCGGCGCGCTGACGGTCGGCGGCACGGCGATTGTTAATATCGCCGATGCGTTGCCGCAAATCGGCCAGTTTCCGTTGATCCAATTCGCATCCACGACCGGTGCGGGCAGCTTCGTGCTCGGGAGCTTGCCGCTCGGCGTCGGCGCCTACCTCAGTAATAACGTAAGTTCCGTTGATCTCGTCATCACCAACGTAAACCTGCCGCGCTGGGAAGGCCTGGCCGGCGGCAATTGGGATGTTAACCTGACCACGAACTGGATCAACATTGGCACGGGCTTGCCCGCCTTCTTCAATAATGGCAACGCGGTTTTGTTCAATGATCAGGCCCTGGGAACGACCACGGTAAACCTGGTCGCCACCGTCAGTCCCGCCAGTGTGACCTTCAATAATAATAGCGCCGTTTATTCGCTCGTCGGCTCGGGCAAAATCAGCGGCGCTACCGGCCTCAGCCTGCAAGGCACCGGCACCGCCAACCTCCTCAACACCGGCGGCAACAACTTTACCGGCCCGGTGGTCATCTCCGGCGGCGTCTTGGCGGTGACCAATCTTGCCAACGGCGGTTCGCCGAGTGCGATTGGTGCCTCTTCCGCTAATCCGACAAATTTGGTGTTGAATGGCGGTAATCTAACCTACTCCGGGCCGGCCGCGACGATCAATCGCGGCTATCTGACGGAGCAGACGAACAGCTCCCTCACCACCGTGAGCAACCTGACCTTGACCGGCACTGCCAACGCCACGCAATTTGGCGGATTGACCAAAACTGGCAACGCCCAGCTCAGCTACCAGGGCATCGGCTCCAATGTCCTCTCTGGTTCGGGCTCCCTGGGCTACAGCGTGCAGGCCGGCTCGGTTCTGTTTGACGGATCCGGTGGCGGCCAAACCAACCTGGTGCAAAATGGTTTCAATGTGGTCGGTGCCGCGGGTGTGGCGTCGGTCATCGTCACCAACGCGACCGTCACCACGACCGGCGATATGAGCCTGGGCAATGTTCCCAGCACCGCGGGAACGTTGACCTTGAACAATGGCGCCACGTTGAACGTCGGCTCATGGTTTACGCTCTCCGACTCGGCGGGTTCAACCGGCACCTGCACCTTGAACAGCGGCAGCACCTTGAACGTAAACAACGGCCGGCTCTTCTTGTGCTCGAACAAGGGCACCTACGACATCCTTAACATCAATGGCGGCACCATCAACAAGTCCGGCGACTACTTTGCCGTCGTCAACGGCGGCTGGAATGGCGTCGGCGCCCGCACCGGCGTGGTCAACCAGGTCAGCGGCACGGTCAACAGCTCTTCCGAGTGTTGGATTGGTGACTCCGGCGGTGCCGGGAATGGATCCGTGGGCATCTATAACTTGAGCGGCGGAACCTTGACGGTTAACAACTGGTTCGGCATTGGCCGGGACGGGTCGACTGGCATCTTTAACATGTCGGGTGGCATTCTCAACAAGGGTGTCGGTGGCGACATGGTGATCGGCCGGGGCGGCAGTTACGGAACCTTTACCATGACCGGCGGCACGATCAACAAAGATAACAACAATCCAATCCTCGTGGGTCAGGGTGGCGGCATCGGCGAGTTGGACATCAGCGGCGGCACGCTGAACAGTGCCGGCGAGTATTGGCTGGGCACGGACAATGGCACCATCGCCACCAACAACATCAGCGGCACGGCGCAAATGAACGTTCACAACTGGGTGACCATTGGTCGTGCCGGTTTGGGCGTCGTTAATATGTCCAGTGGGCAGTTTAACTCAGACGTCAATCAATTCGTGGTTGGCATTTTTGGCGGAAGCCAGGGCATCTGGAACCAATCCGGCGGCGCGTTATACGTCAATCAGGAAATATGGATCGGCCAGGGTGATAATAATGCCCATGGCACCATCAATCTGAGCGGTGGTACCATCACTAACACCAGCTGGTTGGCTGTTGGCCGGGAAGGCGGGCATGGCACGCTGAACATTAGCGGCGGCACGATGGTCAAGACCGGTGGTGGGAATATCAGCATCGCCCACAACGGTGGCGCATCGGGTGATGTGGTCATCAGTGGCACGGGCACGTTCCTCTGCTTGTCCGGTGAAACCTGGGTCGGCGAGAATGCCGCTCCCGGCACCTGGACCATGAACGGCGGCACGGCCGTTCTCGGCCTCGTGCATCTCGCTCAAAATGCCGACGCCCAAGGCTTGATGACCCTCAATGCCGGTTCGCTGACCGCCAATGAAATTTCCACCGGCAATAACGGCGCTTCCCAACGCGAGTTGGATTTCAATGGCGGCACGCTGGTGGCCGGCGCGGATAATTCCAACTTCATCCACGACCTGAGTGCGGCCAACATCAAATCGGGCGGTGCCATCATCAATACCGCGTCACATTCGGTTTCCGTGAATCAAGCCTTGCTGGGTGTGTCCCCTGACGGCGGACTCACCAAGAACGGCAACGGCACGTTGTATCTGAACGGGGTTAACACCTACACCAACACCACCTTCGCCAACCTCGGCGGCCTCGGCGGCTCCGGCGTCATCACGTCCCCGTTGATCGTGGCTTCCGGCGCCACCCTGACGCCTGGTGCCGGCGGCATCGGCACCTTCACCGTCAACAACACGGTCACCTTGGCGGCGGGCAGCTCCACCTTGATGGAAGTGGACAAGACTGCGGGCACCCATGACCTGCTCCAAGGCGCCTCGACCTTGCACTACGGCGGTACGTTGATCATCTCCAACCTGAGCGCTGCCTTCGTCGGTGGTGAATCTTACAAGCTGTTCGACGCCACGAACTACACCGGTTCCTTCAGCGCCATCAGCCCGGCGACGCCCGGTGCCGGCATGACTTGGAACACCAGCCAGCTCGCCGTGAACGGCACCCTCTCCATCAGCGGCGGGGTTCCGGTCATCACCGCCACGGTCTCCGGTGGCAACCTGAACCTGTCCTGGCCGGTCGCCGGCAGCCATCTGCAGATCCAGACCAACTCGCTGGCCACCGGCCTCAGCACCAACTGGTCGAATGTGCCGAACTCCACCACCACGAACGCCGTTTCCATTCCGTTGAACCCGGCCATCCCGGCGGTGTTCCTCCGTTTGGCTCCGTGATCGGTGGGAAGCGGAACCTGGTTTTCGCTTCGTAAATCTGGCCCGGTGAGTGCATGGTGCATTCACCGGGCTGCTTGATTAAATAATGAACATATTTGTTTCCAGATCCATCCGCCAAGCGGGTTTCATTTTTATGGGATGGATCGGCTGTTCCGCGCTCACCCTCGCGCAGGGGGTTCCCGCCGCGACCAATCTGCCGCCCACGGCCGTCGTCCCCAATCGCGCCCCGCTGCTCGCGCCGCCGTTCACCGCCCTGCCGCTGGGCGGCGTCCGCCCCCGCGGCTGGCTACTCACCCAGTGCCAACAGCAGCGCGACGGCCTCACCGGCAATGCCGAGGCCGTTTATGCCGTCGATATCGGCACCAACAGCGCCTGGCTCGGCGGCACGGGTGACAGTTGGGAGCGCAGCCCCTATTACTACAAAGGTCTCATCCCCCTGGCCTATGTGCTGAACGACGCCGGCCTCAAACTAAAGGCCCAAAAGTGGATTGATTGGCTGCTCACTCATCAAGGCACGGACGGCTATCTGGGGCCCGCCGCGAACAACGACTGGTGGCCGCGCATGCTCGCCACCTATGCCCTGCGCGATTATTACGAAGCCACCGGGGACGCGCGCGTCCCCGCTGCGTTGAACAATTACTTCCATTACATGCTCGTCCACCTGCCGACCCGCCCGTTGAGCGACTGGGGCAAAGCTCGCGCCGGCGACGAAATGGATGTCGCCCTCTGGCTCTACAACCGCAATGGCGACACCAATCTGCTCACGCTCGTCAACCTCCTGCACCGGCAGGCCTACGACTGGACTGGCATTTTTACCAGCAACAATTTTGATTCGTACGGCACCGACTTTCAGCCCAAGCACAATGTGAACGTCGAGCAGGCGCTCAAGCTGCCCGATGTCTACTACCAGCTTTCCGGCCAGCCCGCCGACCGCAACGCGCTCGCCCTCGGCTGGGACAACCTGATGCGCGAGCACGGCCTGTCCTGCGGCCTCAACGGCGGCACGGAATTTCTCGCCGGCAACGCCAGCGTGCAGGGCGTCGAACTCTGTTCCATTGTCGAGGCCATGCTCAGCCTGGAAACCTCCCTGCGCACCACCGGCGACCCGGTGCTGGCCGACCGCCTGGAAACCATTTCGTTCAACGCGCTGCCCGCCGCGCTCGCCAACCACATCAAGGGCATCCAGTATTTCACGCTGCCCAACAACGTCATCGCCATCAACGGCGGCCATGGCTACAACCAGGATTATGCCAACGGCTCCGTGCCCGGCCCCAACTCCGGCTTCCCCTGCTGCCGCTATAATTTTCACATGGGCTGGCCCAAGTACGTCCAGAATTCCTGGGCCGCCACCGCGGACGGAGGTCTCGCCGCGCTCGCCTATGGCCCGACCGTGGTGAATGCCCTGGTCGGCGGCCAGCCGGTGCAGATCACCGAGGACACCGGCTATCCGTTTGAAGAACAGTTGCGGCTGCAGATTTCGGTGGCCAGCCCGCTGGCTTTTCCGCTGGCCTTGCGCATTCCCGGCTGGTGCAGCCACGCCGCCATCACCGTCAACGGTCAGCCCCAAACCGGCGTTCAGCCGGCTTCATTCTTCCGCCTGCAACGGACTTGGACCAACGGCGACACGGTCGTCATCAATTTGCCGATGCCCATCCAGACCCAGCCCGGCCCCAGCCGCTCGCTGTCCGTCAATCGCGGCCCGGTGGTTTATTCTTTGAAGATCGGGGAACAGTGGACGGTCAGCACGCCCGATCCGCTGGGGCTGGGCTTTGATGAATATCAGGTGCGCGCCACGACACCGTGGGCATACGCGCTGCAACTGAATCTGACCAATCTCGCGGACTCCCTCGCCTTTACCAATTACGGCACCCCCGCGAATCCGTTTGATCCCGCCCAGCCGTCGGTTGCCTTGACGGCGCAGGCACGCCAATTGCCGGAGTGGACGATTGGCTGGCGCGGCACCCATGCCTTCGAGCCGCCCGTGAGCCCCGTGGCTTCCAGCAGTCCGCTCGAGACGGTCACCTTGGTGCCGTTTGGTTCTCAGCACCTGCGCGTGAGCTGGTTTCCGTATCTGGGCGCGCCGTCCCCGACGGTCGGCTCGTTCACCGACAATTTTGATTCCGGCTGGAGCCGGCGCTGGACGGTGTTCGGCGGCAATTGGACGGTGCGCAACGGCGTTTTGAACACGGTGCCGGCCTCGGCCAATGGTGCCAAGGCGCTGGCCATGGCCACGGCCTTCACTAATTTTACCTACGAGGCGGATGTCTCGGCCGGTTCCGTCGGCGATGCCGGCCTGGTTTTCCGCGCCAGCCAGCCGGATATCGGCGCGGATGCCTATTGCGGTTATTACGTGGGCCTCAGTCCTTCCGGGGCCAATCTGCAATTGGGCTATGCCAACAACGGCTGGCATTCGCTCACGAATGTGTCCATGCCTTTCGCGGCGAACACCGCGTATCATCTCAAAGTTTCCGCACAAGGTTCCCGTCTCCGCATCTTTGTTAATGGCGCCGACCTGCCGGCGATTGATCTGCGGGACACCACGTTCAGCCGTGGCATGATCGGGGTTCGCACTTATTGCACGGATGGCGACAAGTCGGTCTCCAGTTATGCGAATCCCGCGGCGCACGAACTGCCCGTCGCACCGGCGGGCGGTCCGCACGCCTGATATCGGTTCGAGGGCAACGCGCACTTCGCGTTGTGGCCAATTCATGCCACATGACAAAAACGGGGTTCGGGCCTAGCTTGCCTTAATTCCTGTGAAGAAAATGAATGCAAAATTTGTCAAATCTGCCCACGTCATCCGCCGTGGTGGACCCTGCCGCCGCGCCTTTACCCTGATCGAGCTGCTGGTGGTCATCGCCATCATCGCCATTCTGGCCGCCATGCTCCTGCCGGCCCTCGCCAAGGCCAAGGCCAAGGCCAAGCAATCCGCCTGCATCAACAACATGCGGCAGATCGGCTTGTCGCTGGTCATGTATGCGGACAATTACAACCAATATCCCGGCGACTACCGGACGTCGAATCATACTTATGTCTGGCAAACCCGTCTGCTGTCCACCATGGGCAATAATCGCGCCGCCTTTTCCTGCCCGGCCGCCCTGTCCCAAAGCTGGTGGGATACCAATGTCAATGACAGCTTGGCCGGCCCGGCTGGTTTCATCGTGAAGGGTGAGGACGCCAAGGTCGACAATTTCGCGGTCATGAGCGGCGATTCCGACAGCCAGGGCAGCCGTTTTTCTCTGGGCTATAATGACTGGGGGGTGAGCCTGAGCGCCACGCCACAACTGGGGTTGGGCGGTGACGTTGATGGCAACTTCAATAAAGGCCCGGTGAAGGACAGCATGGTGCGCAGCCCCGTGAGCATGATCGCGATCGGGGACTGCCGTTCGGACGGGGTCAAAGGCAGCATCAAGTTCAACGCCAATCTGGATCCGACCGATTCCTCCGTACAACGCCCCTGCAACCGGCACAATTTCCGCACCGACCTGCTTTTTTGTGACGGCCACGTCGAGGCTGCCAAGCGGGATGATGTGATTGATCCCAGCCTCAACTCTTCATGGCGGCCTCACTGGAACAATGACAATGACGCGCACACGGAAGTCACTTGGACGATTGCAAACACCACCGCCTTGGAGCAGTAAAATTGGTCTTTGGGCTTTGTTAATTTAAATCAATGAATAAAAAATTCGTTTGCCGCCTTGGCGTCGTATTCACCGTGCTCGCGACCGGTTTTTCCGCCGTGGCCGCAGAGCCGTTACGCCCCCCCTCCGTGCCCTTGGTGGCGTGCAATCCCTACTTCAGCATCTGGTCGCCCGCCGACAAACTGACTGATGCCGATACCACGCACTGGACCGGGAAATCCCAGCGCCTCACCAGCCTCATCCGGATTGATGGCAAAACGTTCCGCCTCATGGGCAAGGAACCGTCCGTCATTCCGGCCCTGCCGCAGACGCAGGTTCAAGTGCTGCCCACGCGCACGATCTATTCCTTCGCCGGCGAGGGCGTGAACGTCACCTTGACCTTCATGACGGCCGCTTTGCCGGAAGACCTCGACCTGTTGTCGCGCCCCGTGACCTATCTGACCTGGGATTGCTCCGCCACCGAC
Source organism: Verrucomicrobiia bacterium (assembly GCA_031290985.1). Lineage (GTDB taxonomy): Bacteria > Verrucomicrobiota > Verrucomicrobiia > Limisphaerales > UBA11358 > UBA11358. The sequence continues at coordinate 14,481 of JARLJW010000092.1, forward strand.
GGCCAGAAACACGCGGTGGAAACCTATTTCGATGCGTCCAGTGAACTCGCCGTCAACACGCCCGACCAGGCCGTGGTCTGGTCCGCCGAAAAAAAATCCGGCGTCGCCGCCCTCAAGGTCGGTTCCCTGGATCAACACGTGCTCGGGCAAAGCGGCGATGACCTGCGCATTGACTGGGGCTATTTGTACGTCGCCGCCGCCGCCGGCCAGAAGGCGCTCCTCGCGCTGGTGGATCCGGCCGACGGGCGCGCCGCGTTCGCCAAGTCCGGCAGGCTGTCCGCCGCCATCCCGTCATCCGCCCAGGTGAAACAGCCCGCCGCCGCCGCACCCGTCTCCGCGCTTGTGCTCCATTTTGGCAATGTCGGGGAGCAGCCGGTTTCCCGCTGGCTGATGCTGGCCTATGACGAACTCTATGCGATCCAGTACATGAAGCAAGATCTCCGGCCCTACTGGCGTCGCCATGGCTGGGAGGCCGCCGACCTGCTGAAGGCCGCCGCGCATGATTACGATTCTTTGAAGCTGCGCTGTGAAACGTTTGACCGTGAATTGATGGCCGACCTGACCAGTGCCGGGGGTGAAAACTACGCGCAGCTTGGCGCGCTCGCCTACCGTCAATGCTTCGCCGCCGGGGTCTTCGCGGCCGATGGCAACGGCCAGCCGCTCCAGTTCTGCAAGGAAAACCACTCCAACGGCTGCATCAGCACCTCCGATGTCTTTTACCCGATGTCGCCGCAGTTCCTCCTGTTCGGCCCCTCGGTGGCCAAGTCCTTCATCGTGCCGTTCATGAATTACGCGGCGAGCGAGCGCTGGAAATTTCCCTTCGCCCCGCACGATCTCGGCACCTATCCCAAGGCCAACGGCCAGGTCTATGGCGATGGCGAAAACGGCGTGAACAACCAGATGCCCGTCGAGGAAAGCGGCAACCTGCTGTGCCTCTTCGCCGCCGTCGGCGAGATGGAAGGCAATGCGAACTTTGCCGGACTTTACTGGAAGCAGCTCGAACAATGGGCCGGTTATCTCAAGGAAAAAGGTTTCGACCCCGAGAAGCAGCTTTGCACGGATGACTTCGCCGGCCACCTCGCGCACAACGTCAACCTGAGCGCCAAGGCCATCTGCGGCCTCGGCTCCTTCGCGAAGCTGTGCGAACTGCGCGGCGACCAGGCGAAGGCCGATGAATATTACCAGTTTGCGCGCGCCGCCGCGCAGCGCTGGGTCAAGGAGGCCGATGACGGCGATCATTTCCGCCTCGCCTTCGACCGCCCCGGAACTTGGAGCCAGAAATACAACCTCGTCTGGGACGGCGTGCTGGGTCTGAACCTGTTCCCCGCCGAAGTTGTCCGCAAGGAGATGGCTTTCTACAAGCAGAAGCAGAACGCATACGGCCTGCCGCTCGATAACCGTGAGACCTACACCAAGCTCGACTGGATCACCTGGACCGCCACGCTCACCCGGGACCGCGCCGATTTCGAGGCCTTGGTCGCGCCCATCATCAACTTTCTGAATCACACGCCCGACCGGTCCCCGATGACCGACTGGTATCAGACCAAGTCTGCCCGCAAGGTCGGTTTCACCGCGCGCCCCGTCGTGGGCGGGGTGTTCATGCAGATGCTGTATGACAAACCGGTCTGGCAAAAATATGCCGCGCGCGACCAGGTCAAGGCCGCCAATTGGGCGCCCATCCCCAAGCCCCCGGTTGTGACCATGGTCATTCCGGCCGCTGACCGGGCCCCGGCCAAGTGGCGTTACACCACCACGCAGCCCGGCGCGGATTGGACGAAGGTAAATTTTGACGCCTCCGCCTGGGCGGAAGGCTGGAGCGGTTTTGGCATGCGCGGCACGCCGGGCGCCTTGCCCAACACCACCTGGAACACCAGCGACATCTGGCTGCGCCGGGACGTGGAGATCGCCCCGGCACAGTTGAAGAACATCGCGCTGTGGTTTCATCATGACGACGATGCCGAGGTGTACATCAACGGCGTGCTTGCCCTGAATGCCGGCGGATTCGTGGGCCGGTACGATTATTTTCCGCTGACGGAGCAGGGCCGGGCCGCGCTCAAGCCCGGAAAGAATGCCATCGCGATCCACTGTCATCAAACCGGTGGCGGGCAGTACGTGGACCTCGGTTTTGTGGCTGTTAAGCCGAACTAAAATAATGCGAATCATTTCTCAAGCCGCCGGGCTGATGGCCTTGGCGGCCGTCATTCATTCCCCGCTCAGCGCTTCCGGGTGGGAACCCAAACAGGCCCCGTTGATGACCAAATGGGCGAAGCTGGTGGATCCGGCCAGCCCGTTGCCGGAGTATCCCCGCCCGCAACTGGTGCGCAGCGAATGGCTCAGCCTGAACGGCATCTGGCAGTTCCAGGCCGGCGCCGCCGGTGAGGCCGTGCCGGTTGGGCAAAATCTTTCCGGGGAAATCCTCGTGCCGTTCCCCATGGAATCCGCCCTCTCCGGCGTGATGCAGCATCACGAGCGCTCGTGGTATCGCCGCACGTTCTCCGTGCCGGAAAAATGGGCCGGCCAGAATATCGTGCTCCACCTTGACGCCGTGGACTTTGAATCCGAAGTGTTCCTCAACGGCAAAAGCGTCGGCCTCCACCAGGGCGGCTATGACCCGGTGAGCTATGACATCACCCCGTATCTCAGCGGCCCGGGTCCGCAGGAATTGATCGTCCGGGTGTATGACGCCACCGACAACGCCGGCGAACCGCGCGGCAAGCAGACGCTCCATCCGCACGGCATCATGTACACGAGCACCAGCGGCATCTGGCAGCCGGTGTGGCTCGAGCCGGTCCCCGCCACCGGCATCGCGGATCTGAAGTTGGTGCCGGACATCGATGCCGGCGGCCTCAAATTGACCGTCTCTGTTCCCGGGGCGGCGGACGATGTGAAGGTGCAGGCCGTCGCCCGCGCCGGTAAAAAAGTGGTTGGCAAAATCTCCGGCGCGCCCGGCGCGGAATTGTTTCTGCCGGTGCCGAAGGCCACGCTCTGGTGCCCCACGAATCCGTTTCTCTACGACCTGGACGTGACCCTGACCAAGGGCGGCAAGACCATGGATGCCGTGACGAGCTATTTCGGCATGCGCAAGATCAACCTCGGCCAGGTCGATGGCTTCACGAAAATCTTGTTGAACAATCAATTCGTCTTCGAATTTGGCCCGCTCGACCAGGGCTTCTGGCCCGACGGCATTTACACCGCCCCCACCGACGATGCGCTCAAGAGCGACATCCAGCGGGAGAAGGCCGTGGGCTTCAACATGGTCCGCAAACACATCAAGGTGGAACGCGCCCGCTGGTATTATTGGGCGGATAAACTGGGCATTCTCGTCTGGCAGGACATGCCGAGCTTCAATTCCTACACCGACCGGCCCGCCGCCCCCGATGTTCCCGAATTCAAATCGGAATTGGAACGCCTCGTGCAGACGCATTGGAATTCTCCGGCCATCATCATGTGGGTGATCTTCAACGAGAGCCAGGGCCAGCATGACACCGCGTCGCTCGTGCAGGCGGTGAAAAAACTCGACCCGTCCCGGCTGGTCAACCAGGCCAGCGGCGGCGGACATTTCGGCGTGGGCGATGTCCTGGATGTCCACAGCTACCCTGACCCGGCTTATCCCGTCAGCGCGAACCAGGCGGTGGTCTGCGGTGAATTTGGCGGCGTCGGCCTGGCGGTCACCAACCATACCTGGGCCACCGGCTGGGGTTACGTCGATGCCAAAGATGGCGCCGATTTGGTGGCCAAGTTTGATCATTTCTCCGAGCTGCTTTCCGACTTCGTGCAGAACCACGGCCTCAGCGCCGCCGTCTACACCGAAATAACCGACGTGGAAACCGAGTTGAACGGCCTTTACACCTACGACCGCAAGGTGCGCAAGCCCGGCCTCCATGCGATCCAATCCGCCATCGCCGCGTCGTTGGGAAAATATGCGCTGACACCGCTGGTGCCCTCCTCCCGGGCCGACGGCCAGAGCTGGCGTTACACCACCATCATGCCGGCATCGTCCTGGTACACCACCAATTACAGCGACGGCAGTTGGGCCGTTGGCCTGGGCGGTTTCGGCACCGCCGGCACCCCGGGGGCGGTGGTCCGCACCGTCTGGAACACCAGCGACATCTGGCTGCGCCGCACTTTTGATCCCGGCCCGCTCACGGCGGAGCAGCTCGGCCGCCTCGCCTTCAGCATCCATCACGATGAAGACGTGGAGGTTTACCTGAACGGCGTGCCGGTCTACGCCGCGAATGGCTTCGTCGGCAGCTATACGCGGGTTCCATTCACGGAAGCCGGCCGCCGCGCCCTGTTGCCCGGCCGCGAGAATACGCTTGCCGTCCATTGTCATCAGACCGTCGGCGGACAATATGTCGATGTCGGCATCGACGAGCAGGAGGTCCTGGTCAAGCCGCCGTCGCCGGCGCCGGCGCTGGATGCCTTTGAACTCCCGGACACGGAATAATTTCGGCCGCCAAGGAGGTGGTTTGGCCCGTTCGATGGCGTTTGGCAATCCGGCACTGGCGTTGCCGCCACCGTGGGTTGATAAAACTTTGCCACCAAGTTTGAATTATTTGTCGTAATGAAGGTTCGTTTTTGCATGCTGATAATCCTGTGCGTGGCTTTTTCCGGTCACGCCCAGGGCATCAACTGGCCCGCCAATCAATTGCTGCCCACGTTTTCAACGCCGGCAGCCCTCATTGATTGCATCGATGTCAGCTCCGCCACCCCGGCGGAGATTGATTTGTTTTCCTCGCTCGAAGGCATTGTCAACCGCACCCAGCCGCGCATCGCCTGCGTGAACAGCATCGATGGCGAAGGCAAGTTCACCTGGCTCAACCTGCATAATCTGCCCTACCTCGTCACCAACGGGTACGGCGCCATCTCCAAGTACCAGACGAACTTGAACGGACTGGTGGTCACGGATCCCAATATGCCCGACACGCTCAATCTGGCCACCACCATCGCCGGCGTGAGCAACCTGTTGATCTGCGACCCCTCCCTGCTGGTCACGCTCACCAACGCGCCGTACAACCTTGCGGTCGCCCAGGATTTGCGCGGACGCTTTTCCAACAAGTACCAAGTCTACGGCTATCTTTACACCAACTATTGGCCGCAATGCACCCATCGCATGATCACCGGCCTCTACACGAACATTCACGGCGAACTGCGCGATTATGTCGTGGCCACCAAATCCGCGCTGGTCTGGCTGGATCCCGGCACGCTGAATTTTTCCGACAAAAGCGCGCTCGCATTGTTTCTCAATGACATGTCCCCCGTGAATGGCATCTACATGGGCTGGTGGCCCAGCGAGGGCAACGGCCTGGGCTGGATCGCGCAATACGGCATTCCCGTGCTGGCCAGTGATTATTTTCAAAACGCCTCGCTGTTCAGCGGCGTCACGCGCCCCATCAACGTCCCCAACATTCCGCCGCCGCCGCCGCTCGCCAACAAGATCTACATCTCCCTCATCTTGAGCGATGGCGACAACATCCAGTACATGCAGCACGTCATGAAGATGGACTGGGAAAATCCCGCCCGCGGCAGCATCCCCATCGGCTGGACCGTTTCGCCGCTCGCCTCCGAGTTCGATCCCGCGATGCTCAATCATTTTTGGAACACGGCCACCACCAATGACTGCCTGATCTCCGGGCCGTCCGGTGCCGGCTACGCCCACATTGAAAGCTGGGGCGCCGCCAACCTGTCCGCTTTCGCCCGCGTTTCAGATTCCTATCTGCAACGCAGCGGCCTGCATGTCATCACGATGTGGGACTCCGTGCCCACCGGCGTGGCGCGCGCCTTCGCCACGAATTGCCAGACCCTGTTTGGCCTGACGGATCAAAGCGGCGGGAATTACACGTCCACCAATCTGGGATTGCGCACCTTGGGCCTGGCCGTCTCCTACGCCTCGCTGACCAATGACATCATCACCGGCCTCAATAACGCCGCGGCCGGCTGGAACGGCACCTCGCCGATGTTCCTCTCGGCCCAGGCGGTCGTCTGGAGCCTCGGGCCGGCCGATTTGCGCAATATCTCCACCTATTTTGACACGAACAAATTCGTGTTCGTGCGGCCCGACCATTTGTTCATGCTGTACAACCAGCTTTACGGCAATCCCGTCGCCGTGACCCGCTCGGCGGCCGGCGCCGGCGCCGCCGGGGCGACCCTGCAAGGCTTCGTCATCCCCAACGCCGGCACGGCCAGCGCGTGGTTCGAGTGGGGGACGAACAACAGTTACGGGAGCAAAACCGCCGTGACCAACATTGCCGGAACTTCCGCCGTGTCGGTCAGTGCCGCGGTCGGCGGCCTGTTGCCGCGCGTCACCTACCACTGTCGCGTCGCCGTCAGCAATGCGCTCGGCGTGGCCTACGGTGCCGATAGGATATTTATCAGCGGCGGCCTGGTGAAGGCGTGGGGCGATGGCGCTGCCGGGCAGACCAATGTTCCCGCCGGCTTGACGAATGTCCTGGCCGTCGCCGGCGGGGCCAGCCATGCGCTCGCCTTGAAGAACGACGGCACGGTCGTCGCCTGGGGCAGCAACGCGTTCAAACAGACCAATGTCCCGCCCGGCCTGGCCAACATCGTCGAAGTTTCCGGCGGGGTTCAACATAGCCTCGCGCTCAATGCGTCCGGACTGGTCACCGCCTGGGGCGATAATTCTCTGGGCCAGACCAACGTTCCCGCCGGCTTGAGCAATGTCGTCGAGATCGCCGCCGGCGGTTATCACAATCTGGCGTTGAAATCGGATGGGACCGTGGCCATGTGGGGAGCCAACAATCTGGGCCAGACCAATATGCCGCCGGGCTTGAGCAATGTCGTGGCAATTGCCGCCGGAAAAAACCACAGCCTCGCCTTAAAAGCCGATGGCACGCTCGTCTCGTGGGGCAGCAACAGTTCGGGCCAGACGAATGTCCCCGCCGGTCTGTCCCAGGTCATCGGCATCTCGGCGGGTGATATTCATAGTGTCGCTCTCAGGGCGGACGCCATCACCTCTCCCAACCTTTTTGGACCGAACCCCGTTCCCGCTCTCCGGTGGACGGCCGATGCACTTTCTGGCGCGGATGGCACATCGGTCAGCAACTGGACGGATGCGATCCGTGGCAAAGTTGCCACGCAAAACTCCGCGGGCAACTGTCCGACGCTGTATTCGAATGTTTTCAATGGCCACGGCGCGCTGCGATTCACGAATGCCAGCAGCCAGTATCTGACCGTTGCCGCCGCGGACAGCCCGCTTTCCGCCGCGGCCGATTTCACGCTGGCCATGGTTTTTAAAACCACCACGCCCGGGCTCACGTCCGGTTTGTTTTATCAAAACACTGGCTTGCTCGGCTGCGAGCAGCCCTTTGCCGTCGCCGATTGGGCGCTGGCGCTCAATGGCAGCCAGTTGGGTGCGGGTCTCGGCGCGGGCGGCAGCGATTGCAGTTCTGATGTGAGCCTTTACGGCGGCAGTGTTACGGATGGGCGGACGCATATCGCCATGTACGTCCGCAGCGGTCCGACGGTCCGCCTGTACGTGGATGGTGTCATCGTGGCCGCGCAAACGCCGCTCTGCACCGCCGCGCGCGGCACCTACGATTTTCAGATCGGCGCGATGACCACCACGAGCGGCTTTTTTAGCGGCGATATCGCGGAGATACAAATTTACAACCGCGCATTGAATCTCCCGGAACTTGCCACCGTGAATGGCAATCTGGCCGCCACCTACGGATTGAGCGGTGTGGCCGGCGCGCCGAAAGCCCGTTGGGTGGCTGACAGCCTCTCCGGCAGCGATGGCACGTCAATCGGTGTTTGGAAGGATGCCTTGAGCCCCCGGACGGCGGCGCAGGCCACCACCGGCAACCAGCCCAAACTCTATTCCAATGTCATCAATGGACACAAAGTTTTGCGCTTCGCCAGCGGCAGCAGCCAGTGTCTGACCATCGCCGCCACCAACAGCCCCATTTCCGCCGCCGGCAGTTTCACGCTGGCATTGGTTTTCAAGACGACCACCGTGGGGAATTCGTCCCCCAATTTCTATTTGAACACCGGCCTGCTCGCCACGGAACAATCCGGCGTCGTTGCGGACTGGGCCCTGTGCCTCAACGGTTCCCAGCTCGGCGCCGGCCTTGGTGCCGGCGGCAATGGCTGCGGTTCGGACTTGAGCCTCTACGGTGGCACCGTGACTGATGGCAATCCGCACATCGCGATGTATGTGCGCTCCGGTGACGCCATCACGCTCTATGTGGACGGCGTCATTGTAGTCTCCCAAAGCTCGCTCTGTCCGGCGGCGCGGGGCGATTACCCCGTCCAGATCGGCGCGATGGCGCCCGGCCTGTATTTTTTCAATGGTGACATCGCCGAGATCCAGATGTATGACCGCGCTTTGAGTTCGTTTGAAATCACCCGGGCCAACGAAAATTTGGCGTCCACTTACGGTGTCACCGGCGCGGCGCGGAACCTGGTCGCCTGGGGCAGCAATGCCAATGGCCAGACGGCCATCCCCGGCGGCTTGACCAACCTGAACCTGGTCGCCAGCGGCAGCGCCGGCAATTTTGCGCTCAAAAACGGAGGTTCCCTCATTGGCTGGGGCAACAATACCTATGGTCAGACGAATCTGCTGCCGGGCTTGACCAATGTGACGGCGGTCGCCGGCGGTCTGGGTTTCGTCCTCGCCATCGGCAACCAGTTGCCGCAGGTCAGCGGCGCCACCTTCACCGGCTATATCAATCACGACCTCGCCTTCGCCCTGCCGGGCGTTGACCCCGATGGCAATCCATTAAGTTACCGCGTGCTTTCGCTGCCGGCCAACGGTTCGCTCTATCAATCCGCCGGCGGCGCGCGCGGCGCTCCGATCAGCACGACCAATACGCAGGTATCCGACCCGGCGGGTCAGCTCATTTTTGCGGCCGTGACGAACGGAACCGGAAACCCGTACGCCAATTTAAGTTTCATCGCCGGCGATGGCTTTTATAATTCTGGCGCGGCACCGGTAACCTTCAACATCACCACGCCGTCTGTTCCGCAGTTCGGCAGCGCCGCGGGGAATTTTGGCGGCGGAAATTACGGCCTCAATTTTTTCGGCAGTTCCAACGCGACGTACAGCGTGTGGGCTTCGACGAATTTATCCGCCTGGGACCGGCTTGGCCCGGCGACGGAAAGCGCTCCCGGCCAGTACCAATACCTTGATGCAACCACCACCAATTATCCGCAACGGTTCTACCGCGCCAGCGCACCTTGATTCATGAAATTCCGATTCACCTCCCGGCTTGTTTTGGCGGTCATCGCCTCGGCCATCGCTTGCCCCGCCATCGCCGCCGATGCTACGTGGCCGCTGCTGGACACCAACCAGGTGCTGGAGCGCACGTGTTTTCAGACCGGCAAACCTTGGAGCGAGAATGGCGACCTGCGTTCGGATGTGGCAATCGTCTACGGCATCGATGCCGGTCTGCCGGAACGCATTGCCACTTGGCGTGATCACGGCTACCGCATCCATGTCATGACCGGCGTTGCGTGGGGTGAGTATCAGGATTATCTCTACGGTCGCTTCGACGGCATTAATCACGAAGATGAGGCGCAGATGGATCGCAACGGGAACAAGATCGGCCACGGTGGCGATGTCTATTACATGTGCCCCGGGACCAATTACGGAAAATTCCTGTGCGTGGGCGTCCAGCGCGCCCTGGATGCCGGGGCCGAGGCAATTCATCTCGAAGAACCCGAGTTCTGGGACCGCGCCGGTTATTCCGAAGGCTTCAAGCGCGAGTGGAAAAGTTATTATCACGAGGACTGGCAGCCGCCCCACAGCTCGGTGGACGCCCGCTGGCGCACCGGCAAGTTGAAATATTTCCTCTACCGTCGTGCGTTGCAACAGGTCTTCGACTATGTGCAGGCTTACAATCAAAAAACCGGCCGCCACGTCCGTTGCTATGTGCCCACGCACAGCCTGCTCAACTACGCGCAATGGTGCATCGTCAGCCCCGAATCCAGCCTGGCAAATCTGAAAGGGTGCGATGGCTACATCGCGCAGGTCTGGACCGGCACTTCGCGTGAGCCGAACCGCTATCAGGGCGAGGTCCGCTCGCGCACGTTTGAAACGGCATTCCTCGAGTACGGTGCCATGCAAAATCTCGTCCGCGCCACGGGCCGTTCCGTCTGGTATCTGAACGACCCCATCGAGGACAACCCGGACCATGACTGGACGGATTACCGCCGCAACTGGGAATCAACCCTCGTCGCCTCGTTGTTCCAGCCGGAAGTCAGCCAGTATGAAGTCGCGCCCTGGCCCGAACGTGTTTTCGGCGGACACTATCCGCGCTCCGCTCCCCCCGACCAGCGCCAGGCCATGCCGCCGGCGTACGCCACCGAGTTGCAAACCGTCATCAACACGCTCAACGATCTCAAGCAACCGCAGGTGGCCTGGGACTGTGGCACCACCGGCTTTGGCGTGCTCGTGAGCGATTCCCTGATGTTCCAGCGCGGCGAACCGACGCCCAGCGATCCGCATCTCGGCAACCTCTATGGCCTTTTGATGCCGTTGCTCAAGCACGGCCTGCCCGTCGCGCCCGTGCAGTTGGAAACCGTCACCGTGCCGCACGCGCTCGATAAGCAACGCGTCCTTTTCCTGAGCTACGATGGCCAAAAGCCGCTGTCACCGGAAGTCCACGCGCCCCTTGCCAAATGGGTGAAAAAGGGCGGCGTGCTCGTCTTTTGCGACAAGGATGCCGACCCCTATCTGCAAGTCCGCGACTGGTGGAACAGCGACGGCAAACATTATTCCACGCCGCGCCAACACCTCTTCGAGGAGCTCGGCCTCAAGGATGATATCGCCGCCGGCGAATTTCATCGCGTGGGCAAGGGCGGCCTCATCTGGCTGCGCGAGCGTCCCGCGCAATTTTCCATGAGCCCCGCCGGCGCCGATCGCATCGTGGCGGCGGCGAAGCTGGCCGCGCAATCCATCGGGATGGACTGGCGCGAGAAAAATTATCTGCTGCTGCGCCGCGGCCCCTACGTCATCGCCTCCGGGCTCGACGAATCCATCGCCGGCGAACCCCGTGTTTTATCCGGCCGCTATGTGAACCTCTTTGATTCCACTTTGAACGTGCAAACGAACCTTGTGATCACGCCGGGTTCGCGGCAATTCTGCCTCGACCTCAACGCCGCGCAAAACGGCAAAACCCATCTGCTGGCTTCGGCGTGCAAAGCCGTGCCCCAGGAAAGCAAATCCGGCCAGCTCAGCTTCACCGTGGAAGGTGTCGCCAACACCCCGGCCATCGTGCTGCTGGAAACCGCGCAAGCGCCCGCATCGGTCACGCTGGCCGGAAACAAGCTGGACACGTTTGCGTATTCCGCGAAAGAACATCTGCTCTGGATTCATTTTGACAACGCTTCCGTTCCCCGTGAATTGTCGGTACAATTCTGATCCTCGTTTAAACTCCATGAAAAAAATCGCCTCGTTACTGTCACTGTTCGCCGCGGCTGCGGCGCTGGCCGGTTCCAGCCCGGTGCGGCTCATCAATCCCCTGATGGGCACGGATTCCACCGGCGGCTTTTCCCACGGCAACGAGTACCCCGCCATCGCGCTGCCGTTCCCGATGAACACCTGGGCGCCGTACACGGAGCCGCAGCGCGACTCGTTTTTTTACCAGTACGCCAGCGACAAGCTCCGCGGCATCCGGCAGACCCACCAGCCCAGCCCGTGGATCGGCGATTACGCCCAGTTTTCGCTCATGCCCGTCTCCGGCAAGCTCGTTGTGACCGATGCAGACCGCGCTTCCGCGTTCAGCCACACCAACGAAACCGTCCAACCGAGTTACTACGGCGTCCAACTCGACACGTGGAACGCCAAGGCCGAAGTTACGCCGACCGAGCGCGCCGCCCGGTTCCGTTTCACCTTCAATGGCGACGGCGATTCATACGTGATTCTGGATGAATTCGACAAAGGCGCCTCGGTGCAAATCATCCCCGCGGAAAACAAGATCACCGGCTTTGTTCGGTATCATTGCGGCGACGTGCCGAACCTCTATTCAAGCAATTATTTCGTGATCGTCTTCGACCGGCCGTTCACCGCGCACGGGGTCTGGTCCGCCGCCAATGACATCCAGGCTGGGGTTGATAGTCTTTCCTCGGATAAACAACTGGGCGCTTATCTCCAATTCAAAACGGACAAAAAACAGGTGGTCGGCTGCAAAGTCGCCTCCTCCTTCATCAGCACGGAGCAGGCCCAGCAAAATCTGGACAAGGAAATCGGCGATGCGAACTTCGACACCATCCGCAGCCGCGCCGAGGCGCGCTGGAACGAGATGCTCGGCCGCGCCCAGGTCGAGGGCGGATCCGATGAACAGCAGCGCACCTTTTATAGCTGCCTCTATCGCTGCATCCTTTTCCCGCACAAGTTTTACGAGCTGGACGGGCAGGGGAAGTCCGTCTATTTCAGCCCGTACGACGGCAGGGTGCATGACGGCGTGCTTTACACCGACAGCGGTTTCTGGGACACCTTCCGCGCCGCGCAGCCGCTCTACAACCTCCTCTATCCCGAAGTCAACGCCGAGATTTTGCAGGGCGTTGTCAATGCCGGCGCGCAAAGCGGCTGGCTCCCCGCCTGGGCCAGCCCGGGCCATCGCGAGTGCATGGTCGGCAACAACTCCTTCTCGCTGCTGGCGGATGGCTGGGTGAAAGGCGTCCGCTCCTTCGACCCGAACCAGGCGGTGGATCAAATGATCCATGACGCCAATAACAGCGGCCCCATCTCCACCATCGGTCGTGATGGCGCTAAATATTTCCGGGACAGCGGCTATCTCCCGTATTCACCGGTGAAGGGTGAAACCAGTTTCCACGAGGCCACCGCAAAGACGCTGGAATTTGCCTATGATGATTTCTGCCTCGCCAAACTCGCGAACTCGATTGGCCGCCAGGCCGACGCCCGGGTCTTTGCGCGGCGCGCGATGAACTGGACCAATGTCTTCGACCCTAAAATCGGTTTCGTCCGCGAACGCAAGGTGGATGGCTCGTGGGTGGAACCGTTCTATCCAAACCAATGGGGCGGCGGTTTCACCGAAGGCTGCTCGTGGCATTGGACGTGGTGCGTGTTTCACGACATCCCCGGCCTGATGCAGGCCATGGGCGGTCAGCCGGCGTTTGCTGACAAGTTGGATGCCGTCTTTACCGCGCCCACGGACGTGCGCCCCGGCAGCTACGGCGGGATGATCCATGAGATGACGGAAATGGTCGCCGCCGACATGGGCCAATACGCCCACGGCAACGAGCCCATCCAGCACATGCTCTATCTCTACGACTACGCCGGCCAGCCGTGGAAGGCGCAATCCCGGATCCGTTGGGCGATGGGCAAGCTCTATGCGCCCACCCCGGATGGATATTGTGGCGACGAGGACAACGGTCAGACCTCGGCGTGGTATGTCTTCAGCGCGCTCGGTTTTTATCCGGTTTGCCCCGGCGACGATCATTATCTCATCGGGGTGCCGTTGTTTGACCGCGCCACCATCACCACCGGCCAGGGGAAATCCTTTGTCATCACCGCGCAAAACAATGGCCCGCTGAAACCTTACATCCAGGACGCGACGTTGAACGGCGAAACCTTCAACCGCACCTACCTCAGCCACGACGAACTGTTGCGTGGCGGTGAGCTTGGCTTCCGCATGACCTCGGCGCCCAATTACAAATGGGCGGTGGGGCCGGACAGTTGTCCGCGTTCCGCCCTTGCCCGCCTCAACGATGAATTGGCAAAAGCTGCGGCAGACAAGAAGTGACGGGCAGGGTGTTGGCGCGGGATAAAGTGCCGCCCGTGCGGTCGACGTCAGCTGACTGAAAGAACCCAGGTTGCGGACGCCAAGGGTGGCGCCAGGGCGGAAACTAAATCGTTTTCAGCCCCATGCCCCATGCGTCCCCTGGACTTCGAATCCGATGGACTTTGAAGCGCAGCTCAATTAAACCATGTTTCATGCGGCACGCCAACGCGGTTAAGAAAATCATGGCCCGACCTGTCGGCGCTGATTTTTTTCGGCTTGGTTTCATTCCGCGGTTTTCCGGGCCGGGCTTCGTTCAACTGCTGGTCAGTTTGATTTTATTGCCGCTGTGCACCAGTTCGCCGGGTCGCGATTCATCGCAGCTCTCTGAATATCAGACCACCATCTGGCGGGTGGAGGACGGCTTGCCGCAAAGCACGGTGACCTGCATTGCACAGTCGGCGGAAGGTTATTTGTGGCTGGGAACCCAAAACGGGCTGGTGCGTTTTGACGGGGTGAAATTCCGGGTGTTTGACGAAAATAACACGCCGGCTTTCCAGAACAGCCGGATTGTGCGGCTCCTCTGCGACCAGGAAGGAACGCTCTGGGTGGGCACCGAGCATGGTCGGCTGGTGCGGTTTCGGGATGGCCAGTTCACCGCCTATGACGTCCCGAGCCGGGGAACCACGCACGATTATGCCCGGGTTTTTTGCGGTGATCGCGACGGCGCGCTTTGGCAGGTGTCGTGCGAGTGGCAGCTGATCCAGTGGCTGCAGGGTAAATTTACGGTGCTTTCCGACAATTGGAATTTGTCCAGCCCGTCGGCCCACGCGCTGGCCTGTGATGTGGCGGGGCGAATCTGGGTCGGCACCGACCGCGAACTGGCGGTGTTGAAAGACGGCCAGTTTCAGCCGCAGTGGGGGCGTACTAACGAGGAGAATTTTCAGGTGGACTTTCTTGCCCCCTGTCGCACGGGCGGGGTCTGGGTCGCGGCCAACGGGCGTCTGCGAAAATTTGATGCCGGACATTGGACCGTTGATCTCGGAGCTTACGCCTGGACGAACCGGCCCATTTACGATTTGTATGAAGATCATGAGCAACGGCTCTGGGTCGCGACTTTGGGCGGCGGCTTGTTCCGCTATGATGCCGGCGGCGGGCTGCTGCACCTGACTTCGCAAAGCGGGCTGCCCACTGATTTTGTGCGTTCCGTCATGGAAGACCGGGAGGGGAACATTTGGGCGGGAACTGAAGGGGGCGGTTTGTGCCGTTTAAAGCCAGCCCTCTTCCAGACGTATGGCGTGGCGCAGGGCCTGGCCAGTGATCAAGTCATGGCCGTGGCGGAAGCGCGGGACGGAGGGATGTGGATTGGCACGGATGGTGACGGGCTGGATCATTGGCAGGATGGTAAAATCCAGCACTATGGGCTGCGCGAGGGTTTGGGCAACGGGCATGTATGGTCCGTGTTGCAAGATCGCAGCGGCACGGTTTGGGCCGGGACGTGGGATGGACTTTATAAATGGCAGGACGGAACTTTCAACGGGCTTTCTGATGGCCAGACCATTGGCTGGCAAGTGCTCGCCATGTACGAGAATCGGGCGGGTGATCTCTGGCTGGGGCAGCAGGCGTTTGGCGGGATCACCCGGCTGCGAGACGGCGAACGCACCGTCGTCAAAATTCCCGAAACGTCCGCGAATCTGGATGTGCGCACCTTCATCGAAGATCATGACACAAATTTATGGGTGGGAACGAGCGAGGACGGCTTGTATCGGCTCCGCGACGGCAACGTGACGCACTTTGGCCGGAAGGATGGTTTGGGCAGCGACTCAATCTGGTGTTTGTATGTTGATCCAGCGGGAGTGCTGTGGGTGGGCACCTGTCGTGGCGGGCTCAGCCGCTGGGCGGACGGACATTTCACCACTTGGACCACCCAAAACGGTTTGCTCAATAACGTGATCTGTCAAATCATGGAAGATGCGCAGGGCAACCTGTGGCTGGGATCCTACGGCGGCATTTTTCGAATCAATAAACAGGAGTTAAACGCCTCCGCCAGTCGGGCCGGCCAGAAAATACATTGCATCGGGTATAATGCGGAAGACGGGCTCCCCAGTCTTGAATGTCAGGGCGGCTTCCAGCCTTCCGGGTACAAATCGGCGGATGGACGGCTTTGGTTCCCGACCATCAAAGGCCTGGTGGTGGTCGATCCCGCCAAGGTTCACTCGAATGCTTCGCCGCCCAATGTGGTGATCGAAGCGATTCTCGCTGATGGCCTGCTCCAGGCTGCCACCAACAGGTCTGACCGCCTGGGCATCAGTCCGCTGCCGGAGACCACGATCCCCGCCGGCAACCAGCACCTTGAGTTTCAATATACGGCGTTGAGTTTTGTCGCGCCCAAGGAGGTGCATTTTAAATGCCGGCTGGAAGGGCTGGAGCAAGACTGGGAAGACACGGGCGCCAAGCGCACGGTCGAATATCGGCATGTCCCGCCGGGGCATTATCAATTCCGGGTGATCGCCGGCAATGGCGATGGGGTGTGGAATGAGGCGGGGGCCAGCGCGGCCATTGTGGTGCTGCCTTATTTTTGGGAGACCAAATGGTTTCTTGCCGCAAATGCGCTGGCCGGCCTGGCGCTGGTGGTCTCCATCGCCCGGTACTCGGAAAGACGCTGGATGCAGCGCCGGCTCGAGCGGGTGGAACGCGAGCGCGCCGTCGAGAAAGAGCGCTCCCGCATCGCCCAGGATATTCACGATGAACTCGGCGCGAATCTGACCGAAATCGCCATGCTGAGCGAGTTCGCCCAGGAACCCACGGCTTCGCCGGCGCAGGTGCACGCGGACATGCAAAAGATAACCGCCAAGGCCCGCAACCTCACGCAGATGATGGATGAAGTGGTCTGGGCGGTGACCCCGCAAAATGACTCGCTCGAAAAATTTGTGACGTATACCTGCAGCTTCGCTGAAGAATATCTGCTGACGGCAAAGATCGCCTGTCGTCTGGAGGTTCCGGCCATTCTGCCGGAATTCATTTTAAGCTCGGACGTCCGGCATAATCTGTTTCTGACGGTCAAGGAAGCGCTGAACAACGTCGTAAAACATTCCCGGGCCACGGAGGTGCGCATTCAGGTTGCCTTGGACTCGGGAAATTTGATCCTCACTGTTCGCGATAACGGCCGGGGCTTCGTGAACCCGCCCGCGCCGGGTCCCGGGCCGGAGATTTCCGGAGGCGAACAACATGACGGCTTGCAGAACATGCGCCGCCGCCTGGCGAACATTTCCGGGCAACTGGAGCTGGCAAGCCGGCCCGGGAGCACTTGTATTATAATGGTGCTGCCGCTGGGTGGGGCGACAACCAATATGAGCGCCGGCAACCCTTGAAAACCATGATTACGCCGCCCGGTCGGGGCAGGAATATGCCTGTCGTTCATTTGGACGACCAGCCCGCCGGCATTTATCATTGGCGCTCGCCGGGTGAAGCAGTATAAACCCTTTGATTTGTGTCAATTCTTGTATCGATTGTTGAGGATGACGACGGCGTTCGCGCCGGGTTGGTGCGCCTGCTCGAAAAATCCAAGGATTTCCGCCTGCTGGCCCATTACCATAATGCGGAAACGGCCTTGGCGGCCATCCCCACGGCGCGGCCGGATATTTTGCTGATGGACATCAATTTGCATGCCATGAACGGCATTGAATGCGTTCAAAAACTGCATGCGTTGGATCCGTCCCTGCGGGTCATCATGCTCACCGTTTACGAAAACCCCGAACAGATTTTTGATGCCCTGCGGGCGGGCGCCGTTGGTTACCTGCTCAAAAAAAACCTGTCGGAAAACCTTTTGGAGGCGATCCGGGATGCGCACCAGGGCGGTTCGCCGATGAGCAGCCAGATCGCCCGCAAGGTCGTGCAATTTTTCCAGAGCAGCCGGCCGGCGAAGGTGGATGATCAATTGTCGGCGCGCGAAGTCGAAGTGCTGACCCTGTTGTCGAAAGGGCATTTGATCAAGGAAATCTCCGATCAGTTGGGCATCAGCTTTGTGACCGTCCGGACTTACATCCGGCGCATCTACGAAAAGCTGCATGTCCATTCCCGCTCGCAGGCGGTCGCCAAATTTTTCCCGCCCCCCCGTTGAACTGCGGTTGTAGTGCATTTGGACGGCAAGACAGAATCAGCAAACAAGGTAGAGTCGTTAAAAGCGGATTGGCGCAACCGCCGTTGACGCTCATAACCCTAAACCCAGAAATTCAGTTCGCATGAAGATCAAGGAAATATATAAAAGCTTGTTGGGAATCGGACTGGTGGCTGCCAGCGGCTTTGGTGTGCAGGCGCAGACCAGCGTGGCGAGCACTTTTAAACACATCACGATTGACGGTTCCTTCAGCGATTGGACCGGCGTCCCCGTGGCGTACACCGCCCCGGTTGGGCCGGCCAACGCCATACAGTATGAAAATGTTTATATTGCCAACGACCAAAACAACATTTATGTGCGGTTCACGCTGTATTCGCCCCGCGCCAATGCGTTTGCCAATTCGTACGACAATATCTTCATTGATGGCGACGGCAATTCCGCAACCGGGAACCCGGTGGCCGGCATCGGTTCGGAAATGCTGATCCAATGGGGCGGGGGATATCAGGAAAAAAACGGCGGGTTCAACGAGGGCGGGATCAACAACCTGGGCTGGTCCATCGCGGCCGACCCGGGCAGCACCGACTTCGAAATCGCCATTTCGCGCAGCGCCACGTTTGCCTCGGATGGCAGTCCGGTCTTTACGGCCAATACAATCGCCCTCCTGCTGGAAGGCGACAACACCAGCTATGTTAACACGGCCTACGCCCCGCCTTCCGGCGGATTGGTCTATACCTTTGCGGATGCCCCCAGCGTCCTGACCACCAATCTGCCGCTGGTCACGCTGGCCGGTTCGTCCTGGCAAGTGAATGCTTCCGGCACCGATCTGGGGGCCGGCTGGCTGGATCCGGCTTATGATGATTCGCAGTCGCCTTGGAGTCCGGGCAGCGGACTCTTCGGCTATGCCCCCGCTGCCGGGGCCTATCCCACCATCAATGATCCTTTGACGTCCAGCGGGCAGAACACTTTTTACTTCCGCACGCACTTCACTTGGAACAACCTGCCCGACAATGTCGCGTTTGTCGTGACCAATTATTTGAGCGATGGCGCGGTCTATTACGTGAACGGCGCGGAAGTCGCGCGGGTGCGGATGCCGGCCGGGACGGTCGACTACTCCACCAGCGCCAGCGCCACCAATGCGCCGGTGGGCCACCCGGACATTTTTGATGTTCCGGGGGGTGTTTTGCAGATTGGTGACAATATCTTGGAAGTTGAAACGCATCAGGCGCCGGCCAGCAGCGCGGACATGGTTTTTGGCCTGTCGCTGACGGCCGCCGCGCAATTTCCCATACGCAATGCGGATACCAACCAGCCGGCTGATCGCTTTGTGGTTGCCGGCAATCCCACCACCTTTTCCGCCAGCCTGATTGCTTCCGGTCCCCTGAATTATCAATGGCTCAAGAACAGCAGCCCCATTTCGGGAGCCACGAATGCAACCTATACCATTCCGGTCGTGCTCGGCACCGACGCCGGCGCGTATGCGCTGCTGATCAGCAATCCGCTTTCCACCAACACCACCCGGGGGGCGGTTTTGACCGTAAGCAATCAACCGGTTGCCTTTACTGATCCATCTTTGCCGGCGGACGTCGTGGCCGTGGCCGGCCAGCCGGTCACGCTCTCGGCATCCGTTGCCGGATCACCCCCGTTGCAGTTTCAGTGGTATCAAGGCAATACGCCTATTGTGGCCGCAACGAATTCGACTTATACGATCCCGTTTGCCGTGGTCACTAACGCCGGGACATATCATGTCAATGTCAGTAATCCGGCCAACGCCACCAATGGCCGGCTGGCTTCAGTCGCCATCTTGCCGGACACGGTGCCGCCGGTGCTGACGCGCATCACGTCTACAAAATCACAGGTGATTCTCAGTTTTTCGAAACCCGTTGACGCGGCAACGGCCGCGGTGTCCGCCCACTATGGCCTGAGTGGCGGCAACCCGGTGGTCAGCGGGGCGATCAATCCAGCTGATGCCTCGCAGGTGGTTTTGACCACCAGCGGCACCCTCAATTTCGGAACGGTTTACACCGTTTCGGTCAATGGGGTGAAAGATTTGTTTGGCAACAATATCGTCATTTCCGGAAGCTTCGCCCGCGCCATTACGATTGATGGATCATTTGCCGACTGGGATGGCATGGCGCCGGTCTACAGCGGGCCAAGCGGCAGCGATGGCGCGGCCGATTTTGCCAACATCTACATGTTTAATGATGACACCAAATATTATTTTTATGTGACTTTGTGGCATGACATTCCGTCGGCGAGCGGCCAGTTTCCCGCTTATGTAAACATGTTCTTCAACACCGATGGCGACCCCTCCACGGGCTATATACCGGGTTCCGTGGGCTCGGAGTTGCTCATTCAAAGCGGCTACAGCTATCAGGAGAAAAACGGCGGTTTTAACGAAGGCAGCATCAATAACCTCAACTGGACTTGTCTGCCCGCGGCGCCGGGCACGAATTTTGAGTTCAGCGTTTCCCGCCTGGCGACCTTTGCCTCGGATAATTCCCTCGTGTTTCCGACCAACCAGTTGAGCTATTTGTTCCAAGGCATGACCCCTGGATTTGTCGCCCTCAATCAAGCCCCGGCCAGCGGTCTGATCAGCTATACCAATGTGACCACCCCGGCCGTGGCGAGTTTGCCGCTCGGCGGGCTGGCCGTTGCCGGTCTTTCCGCCGGTAAAATTGCCGTGGTTTGGAACTCGCCGGGCACGTTGCAGGAATGCGGATCGCTGGCGGGTGGAAGCTGGACGAATCTGCCGGCGGCCGTCAGCCCGTACGTCGTGCCAATTTCCGGCGGCCAGCGCTATTTCCGGCTGTCGCAATAAAATTGGTCCGGGCCGGCCGGGTGAAATTTTGGAAACGAAATCACCGGCCGGCCAATCACCAAAGTCAGCCAAGGTTTATGAATATGAAAATGCAAAAAATGCGCCGGATCATCCTGCGGGATGAAATCAGGGCGCGCGGCTTCACCCTGATTGAATTGCTGGTGGTCATCGCCATCATCGCGATTTTGGCGGCCATGCTCCTGCCGGCGCTTTCCGCGGCCAAATTTAAGGCCAAAAACATCGCCTGCATCAACAACCTGAAACAAACCGGCCTGGCGAACACGATGTATGTGGGCGATTTCCGGAAGGATTTTCAATATGACACCACCAAAGTCTGGATGGAAAACCTGCTGGCTTATAATTCCAAAGTGCAGAAAATCATTGTCTGTCCGGTGGCCGACAAACCCACCACCCGGTCCGATTACAGCCTGCTTTACACCTACGGCACGGGCGACATGACCTGGCATTGGGCGCCGACCAGCACCAACTATGACGGCAGTTATGCCTATAACGGCTGGCTGTATTCTGAAGCCTACAGCGTCACTGATATTCTGGGGACGTCGGATTCATGGAAGTACGGGAGCGAGAGCCGGATTCTCAATGCGGCCAACGTGCCGGTGCTGACGGACGCGATTTGGACCGATACCTGGCCCAAGGAAAACGAGAAGCCCTCCCTTGACCTCTACAAAGGAAACGCAAATCTGGACATGGGGCGCGTCACCATTGCCCGGCACGGTGGGAGACCTCCCGCGCCGATTACCGTTGCCGCTGACTCGGCGATATTCGGGTCGGTCAACATCGTGTTTTTTGACGGGCATGTCGCCTCGACCAAGCTGACTTCGTTGTGGTCGTTGGACTGGCATGCCGGCTGGGTGGCGCCGGCGGCCATCCCTTGATTGATTTTAATTTAAGGCGTTGCCCAAGAGGTGAACCTTTGGGCCGTTGCAACACTGTCAACCATTCCATGTCACATTCCAAAACAACCAGAACGTCTGGCGGCCGCGGTTCGCTTTGGGCGTCCGTGGCGGGAATGGTGTTTTTGATTGCCACGGCCGCGCCGGCGGGCAACGGCGGTCCGGCGGCCGGTTTTAATGCCGCGACGCCTTATCTTATCTACTACGGTTCGTGGAACGCCACCCAGGTTGATTTCGCGCGGCTGAACTACAAGCTGGTTATTTTGGATGCGCATCACGTTACGGCGGCACAAGTGGCGGCCATCCAACGCGGCCCTGACAACATCGCCGGGACGAGCGATGATGTGAAGGTGCTGGGTTATGTTTCCCTGGGTGAAGACACGCGCACGGGCGGGCCATTCATTGGCGACCGGCTCGGACCGCGGGTTGATCCGCGCAGTTCGGACACGGTTCCGCTGGCCAGCCTCACCAATGCGCTGGGACTGCCTTCGCCGGGCGGAACCAACTACGCCTCCTACTACCTCGACACCAAAAGCAGCCCCGACGGGGTGCCGGACACCAATCCCATCTTTGGCGGATATTACATCAACGCGGGGGCGCCGGCTTGGTGGCCGATTTTGAAAGGCATGGTCATCGCCAATGATGGCAATGCCGGCTTGGACGAGTTGCTGACCACGAACGCCGGGAAAAGCCTCAACTGCGACGGCATTTTCATGGACACGATTGATACGTGCGCGCCGAATAGTTTTGGCGCAACCACTTACGAGTGGACCGCGCCCGGCATGCGCGACCTGGTTCAGCGCATCAGCACTAATTATCCCGCCAAAATTCTGTTGGCCAACCGCGGGCTGTTTTTTTACAACCCAAACTATAAGCAATACGCGTACACCCTCCGGCCTTACGTCAACCTCGTGTTCTTTGAAAGCTATTTCAATGACAGCGGCACCGGCCAGATTTCAGCGTCGTTCTTGGACAACAAATACGACTGGGCTCCCAAGCTGAACGCCGAAGCCGGCCGGCCGGATGGTTTCAACGTGCTTTCGCTCGATTACAACCAGACGCCCGCATTGCCTCAGGCCATCGTCAACCAGAGCTATCAGGAGAGTCTGGCCATCCAAGGCTGGATGCATTATCGCACCGACCCGACTTTGACCAGCAGCTTCAACCTCGGCGATCCCGCCTGGCTCGCCACCAACGCGGATGCTTCGGCGCCCGTCTGGAGCAGCACCGCCGCCCAGTCCTCCAACGCCCCCGCGCCGCGGGTGGGCGTCCAGGCGGTCGTCGGCGGCAACCAAAGCGTGACGGTCCTTTGGGATGTCGCCAATGATCAGACCCAGCCCGTCCGCTACAATGTGTATTACGCCGCCGTCACCAATTTCACGGTCACCTCCGGCCTGAATTTCGCCACGGCCACCAAGCTGGCACACGTCGCCCCCGCGCTGCCGGCCGCCTACGCGGCGGGCACCGGGCCGGGCATTTATCCTTATGCCTGTACCGTCACCGGGTTGACGAACGGCGTGCAGTATCTGTTTGCCGTGCGGGCCGAGGACAGCGCCACGCCGGTCCATGAGGATACGAACACCGCCACCCTGCTGGCGGTCCCCGGCACGAACAGCGCCGCCAGTAATTTTCGCAACCTAAACCTCGACGGTGATTTTTCTGACTGGGCTGGATTACCCTGGGCGTATCAAGGTGCGCCCGATGGCAATCCGGTGAATTTCGTCAAAATCCAGTTTGCCAACGATGCGAGTTATCTCTACGGCCATTTCATCCTGGCGTCCAACGCCGCGCCGTTTTCGGATTACAACGCGCATCTTTTCGTGGATCGGGACAGCAACCTTGCCACCGGCTATCAGGCCACGAGCGCCGCGTTCGGTTCCGAGTGGATGATTGAAAGCGGCTTTGGCTACGACGAGCGCAATGGCAATTTCAACGCCGGGGCGATCGCCAATCTCGGCTGGAATATCGCCCCCTTGAGCGGAACGGAATTTGAATTCCGGGTGTCGCTGGCCGCGACGTTTCCGGACGGTTCACCGGTTTTTACCAACCGTCCTTTTCGCCTGCTGCTCCAGGACAACCTGGGCGGCGAAGCCCAGACCGGCACCGGGATTTCCTACCTGCTCGCGCCGGCACCGCCGTCCAGTTACCGGCACATCACCGTGGATGGCAATTTAAGTGACTGGTCGGATGTGCCCATCGTGGCCATCGGTCCGACCAACGGGGCCGGG
Organism: Verrucomicrobiia bacterium; assembly: GCA_031290985.1. Lineage (GTDB taxonomy): Bacteria > Verrucomicrobiota > Verrucomicrobiia > Limisphaerales > UBA11358 > UBA11358. The sequence goes on from JARLJW010000092.1 coordinate 38,258, forward strand.
GTGGTTTTTGCCAACGCCTCGGTTGCGAACGACAATGATTACCTTTACCTGCGTTTTGCCTTGGGCACCAATGCGGCCCCATTTTCTGATTTCAACACGCACCTATTCGTGGACACCGATACCAACGCGTCAACGGGGTACCATGCCGCCGCTTTTTCCATCGGCTCCGAATTCATGGTCGAGTCCGGGACCGGTTATGATGAGCGCAACGGCACCTTTGCCAATGGCTCAGTGACGGGGCTCGATTGGCAGTTGTCGCCGGCCGGCAACGGCACCAATTTTGAGGTGCGCCTCTCGCGGCTCGCCCGCTACGCCGACAATTCGCTGGTGTTCACCAATGCGACCGTGCGGATTGTTTTTCAGGACAATCGCGGCTCGGTGATGACGGCCCCGGGCATCCTGTACACCTTTGCCCCGGGCGGGCCGTACGAAGACTGGCGCGCCGCATATTTTACACCCGCGCAACTGGCCAATCCGGCCGTCAGCGGCGACGGCGTATCGGCGACCGCCGATGGCATTCCCAATCTGGTCAAATACGCGTTCAATTTGAATCCGCTGGCGGTGAACCATCCGGTGTTGCCGGCGGCGGTCCTGGAAAATGGCGCCGGCACCAATTTCCTGGACCTGCAGTATGTGCAGCGCAACCCGCCCGCCGGGGTGTCCTACACCCCCCAAGTTTCCACCAACCTGGTTTCGTGGAGCAGTGATCCCGCTTTTTTTTCCCAGGCCGGTTTGGTGGCGTCGAGCAATGACACCTCCGTGGTGACGCTCCGCCTGCAGGGGCCGGTCAATGCCGCGCCGGCGCGTTTCGTCCGCCTGGCCATCCAAAAACAATAAGCCGCCAATTACGAATCGAAATCTTTTGAAATTTATGAAATGGGTATTGCCAAGTCTGCTGTTGCTGTGCGCGTTCGTTCCGGCTCGCGCGGATACTTCCGGTGCGACGCTGGAGAACCACAACCTTGCCTGGCATTGGCGGCAGGTTGACGGGAAAATCCAGCCCGCGAGCCTGGAGGACAAACTGAACGGCGGGAGCTTGAAACTCGGCGGCGAATGTTTTGAACTGCAGCTTGCCGGCGGCAAAATTGTGAAGGCTTCGGATTGCGCGCTGTTGGAACCGCCGAAGCTCGCAGCGCTCGCGCCGGAGGCGGATTCGCCGGTCGCGGCGAACCGCCTTGGCGGACATCAGCTGGTATTCCGGTTTGTCGACGCGAAAGACCGGCTTACGGCCGACTGGCGGGTGGTTTTGCGCGACGATGCGACGTACGTCCGGGAACAATTGACCTTGCGGGCCGAAAGTGATGTGCTGGTAAAGGAGGTTACCTTGCTGAACCAACCCCTGCCCGGCGCGGAAGTCGCCGGCACCGTGGACGGTTCGCCCATCGTTGCCGGTAATTTCTTTCTGGGGTTTGAACACCCCATGGCGCAAAACACCGTGGGCGCAGACGGCGCGGTCCGTTGCAGTTTTCTGCGCAACGCGGTCCTGCAGAACGGCGAGACGCTGAAGGAGAGCCTGGTATTGGGCACCGCCCAACCCGGCCAGTTGCGGCGCAGTTTCCTTGCTTATCTGGAACGTGAGCGCACCCATCCTTACCGCACCTTCCTGCATTACAACTCCTGGTTCGACATCGCCTGGGACAAGCAGAAGTTCAACGAGGCCCAGAGTTTGAACGTGATCGAACAGTTTGGACGCGAACTCGTCACGGCGCGCGGGGTGCGGATGGATTCCTTCCTCTTCGACGATGGCTGGGATGACAGCACGACTTTGTGGCAGTTTCATGCGGGTTTTCCCAACGGGTTTGCTCGTTTAAAAACCGCGGCGGCCGCCTACCACAGCGGCATCGGCGTCTGGATTTCGCCGTTTGGCGGCTATGATGAGGCGCGGCGGCGGCGGCTCGAATTTGGAAGCAAACAGGGTTATGAAACCAATGCCAGCGGATTTTCCCTGGCGGGCCCCAAATATTACCAGCTCTTCCGCGACATCTGCCGGGAAATGATCCAAAAATACGGGGTCAACCAGTTCAAGTTTGACGGCCTGGCCGCCGGCACCAAGGCGGGCGAAAACGGGCTGACGCGCGATGGCGATGCCATGTTGCAACTGGTGGCGGATTTGCGCGCCACCGACCCCAATCTGTATATCAACCAGACCACCGGCACCTGGCCTTCGCCATTCTGGCTCCTGAACGTCGATTCAACCTGGCGTGGCGGCGACGATCATAATTTTCAAGGCCCGGGCTCGTGGTGCCAGCAATGGATGACGTATCGCGACGTCCAAACCCATGTGAATGTGGTTAAACGAGCGCCGCTTTATCCGTTAAACTCCCTCATGTTGCATGGTGTGATTTACGCCACGAACGCATCTCATCTGCAAGCCATGAGCGATGAAGATTTTGCCGGCCAGGTCCGCGCCTTTTTTGGCACGGGCACGCAATTGCAGGAATTGTATCTCACGCCCGGCCTGTTGAACCGGCAAAACTGGGATGATCTCGCCGAGGCCGCCAATTGGTCGCGCCGCAATGCCGATGTGCTGGTGGACACGCATTGGATCGGCGGCGATCCGGCCAAAGGCGAAGTGTATGGCTGGGCCGCGTGGTCCCCGCGGCTGGGCATTGTGACGTTGCGCAATCCAACGGGCAAACCCTTGTCATTTGCCGCCGATCTGAAAACCTTGTTTGAGCTGCCGCCGGAGGCGACCGGGGTATTCGCCCTTAAAAGCCCATGGAAAATCGACGCGGCTTCAGTCGCGGAGGAAATATCCACCGTCCAGCCGCACCTGTTCAAGCTTCGCCCGTTTGAAGTTTTAACGCTGGAGGCGAAACCCGTTGCCGGCGGGGACCGGGCGGCGGACACCGTTTTAGGAGCCTCCGCCACCATTAAACACTCGACCATCCAGTGAACCGGCAAAGGCCTTTTATGAACGGAAAAGCATCAGCCGCACATTTTAAACGCCCTGTCAGCAGATAAATCATCAGCCAAAAATAAATATAATTAATATGCCAAACGTCGCCATCGTCGGATTCGGTTTTATGGGAGCCATGCACCTGCAGGTGTATGCGCAGATCAAGGGCTCCAAAGTTGTCGCGGTTGTGGATAACCAGCTCGCCAAGGCAAAACGTGATCTCGCGAAGCTTCAGCTCAAAATTCCGGTGTTTGCCTCCCTCGAGGAAATGCTCGCCGTATGCGCCGTGGACATCATCGACATCTGTCTGCCCACCAAACTGCACACGCCGTTTTTTCTCAAAGCCATTGCGGCCGGCAAGCACGTTTTCTGCGAGAAGCCGCTGGCCTTGACCGCTGCGGATGGCCGGCGGATCGCCGCTGCGGCCAAAAAATCCGGCGTCTATGTTCAAATCGGCCAGTGCATCCGGTTCTGGCCCGAATATCAGGCGCTCGAAGCCTTTGTGAAATCCCGCAAGGCGGGCAAATTGTTGAGCCTCTCCCTGCAGCGCCGCGCCGGGCGTCCGGGCTATAGCGTGGGCGACTGGTTGAACGACGGCACCCTGTCCGGCGGCGCCGCCTTGGATCTGCACATCCATGACACGGACTACGTTCACCATCTGCTCGGCAAACCCGCCGCGGTCACCTCGGCCGGCACGCGTGATAAAACCGGCTGGAGCCATATTTTCACAACCTACCATTTCCCAGCCGTGGCGGTTACCGCCGAGGGCGGTTGGAATTATCCCGGGAAATGGGGTTTCCAGATGGCGTTCCAGGCGGTTTTCGAACGGGGGGCGGTTGAGTTTGACAGCGGCGGTTCGCCCACGCTTTGGCTCACCTTGGCCAACGGCAAGAAAGAGCCGATGCCGTTCACGGCGCCGGCGGCCGGTGAATCCACCACGGGCGCTGGCAACCTGAGCTCGTTGGGGGGCTATTACAATGAAATCGCCACGTTCATCAACTGCATCGAACGCCGTAGTGCGCCCAAAATCGCCACGGTCAGTCAGGCCGCCGACTCGCTGGCCACCACGCTGGCCGAGATCCAATCGGCCGCCACCGGCCGCACCGTCAAACTCAAATGATAAATCCCGCCTCAAATTACTTATGAGAAAATCCATCAGCATATGGTCGTTCTATGGCAACTGGAACCTCGGGGAAAAACTGCAACTGGCCAAGAGCGCCGGGTTCACGGGCTTCGAAATTGATCTTAGCGAAGACGGGCCGGTCAACCTCAAGAGCACCGCAGCCGATTTGAAGGCGGTGCGCCAGCAGGCTGAAAAGAGCGGGGTGGTGCTGAGCGGACTGGCCACCGGACTCTACTGGGGCAACAACGCCGGCAGCGCCGTCCCGGCCGTGCGGAAGCAGGCCCTTGAAATTCTAAAAAATCAGATCCGCTGTGCGTCCGCGCTCGGCATTGACGCAATCCTCGTCGTGCCGGGTTCGGTCGGGGTGGACTTCATTCCCGGCGGCGAAATTGTGCCCTACCACCTCGCCTACGAACGCGCGCAGGATTTTATCAAGGCCGCCTTGCCGGCGGCGGAGAAGGCCGGGGTTACGCTCTGCATTGAAAATGTCTGGAACAAGTTCCTGCTAAGCCCGCTGGAAATGAAGGCATTTATTGATTCCTTTGGCAGTGAACGCGTCGGCTCCTACTTTGATGTCGGCAATGCCCTCGCGACCGGTTATCCGGAACATTGGATCGCCGTGCTCGGCAACCGCATCAAGCGGGTGCATTTCAAAGATTATCGCCGGGCGGTTGGCACCGTGGACGGCTTCTGCGACCTGCTCTCCGGCGACATCGACTGGCCGGCGGTGATGCGGGCATTAAATTCCGCCGGTTACGCAGGCTGGGTGGCGGCGGAGATGATTCCGCCGGTGCCCTTCTACAAGCATTGTCCGGAGGTGCTGATCCACAACACCTCCAAGGCCATGGACGCCATTTTTGCGCTGGGCGGCCAGAAATGAACTCTTGATCCAACCCGAATGTTCACTGGTGGCACTCAGGAAACTGGCCGCCGCCGGTTTCAAGGCCACCATTGTTTGATCCCCGGCACACCGTGAACCACCCTCCGGAAAATCCCGAGGTTTCGCAACGCCTGACATCCTTGGATGCCTACCGCGGCTGGGTGATGCTGTTGATGATGGGCGAGGTGCTGGAGTTTTGGAAAGTGGCTCAAGCGCGACCGGACAGCGGATTCTGGCAATTCCTCGCCGGCCAGCAAACCCACAGCGAATGGATTGGTTGCACGCTGCACGACCTGATTCAGCCGTCGTTTTCTTTCTTGGTGGGCGTGGCGCTCCCTTTTTCACTGGCCCGCCGCTCCGCCTCCGGCCAGTCCAGCCGTCGCATGTTATTCCATGCGCTGTGGCGTTCCTTGCTGCTGATTCTGCTGGGAGTTTTTTTGCGCTCCATCGGCCAGCCGCAAACCAATTGGACATTTGAAGACACCCTGACCCAGATCGGCCTTGGGTATTTTTTCCTGTTTCTGCTGGGCCTCCGGTCAACGAGCTGGCAATGGGCCGCGCTATTTTTGATTTTGGGCGGATACTGGGCGGCCTTTGCGCTCTATCCGTCACCGCCGGCAAATTTTGATTTTGCGGCGGTGGGCGTGGCCCCTGGCTGGCCGCACCAGTTGTCCGGCTTTGGCGCGCATTGGAACAAGAACTCCAATCTCGCCTGGGCGGGCGACACCTGGTTTCTCAACTTGTTTCCGCGGGCGGCAAAATTTAGTTATAACGAGGGCGGATACGCCACGTTGAGTTTCATCCCCACCTTGGGAACGATGATTCTGGGCTTGCTGGCCGGCGGCGTGCTGCGCGGCGGCCGGAAACCAGCCGGCAAGCTGGCGTGGCTTTTCGTCGGGGGCGTGGGGCTGCTGCTGGCGGGCTTGATGCTGAACTGGCTGGGAATTTGTCCGCTGGTCAAACGCATCTGGACCCCAAGCTGGATTTTATTCAGCGGCGGTTGGTGTTTTCTGTTGCTGGCGGCCTTTTATTGGGCGGCCGATGTCCGGAAGCTGAAAAGTTGGTTTTTGCCCCTGGTGGTGATCGGCACCAACTCCATTGCCGCCTACTGCCTGGATCATCTCTGTGGCGATTTCATCCAAGAATCGTTGTCGACGCATCTGGGGATGAATTTCTTTGCGATCTTCGGGCCGGCCTATGCACCCGTTTTTCACGGGGCCTTGACGCTTTTGGTGATGTGGCTGTTGTTGTTCTGGCTGTATCGCCGGAAGATATTTTTGCGAATCTAAACTGAAACGACCGGCCTGAAAACGTCTCCGCGGCGTTCCCAAAACCAATCATGATGAAACCCTCGAACCTGCCGCCTGCGGCCCGGGATAAAACCAGCTACAATCGCTTTCTGCTGTTGGTCGCGGGCCTCGGCGGTCTGCTGTATGGCGTGGATGTTGGCATCATTGCCGGCGCGCTGCCCTATTTGGAGGCGACCTTCAAAGACGCGGCCTCCGGGCAGACGCTAAATGCCGGCCAACTTTCCTTCATCGTGGCCGCGGTGTTGCTCGGCAGCGTCATTTCGACCTTGTTCGCCGGCATTTTGGCGGACTTTTTCGGCCGGAAAAAATTGATGTCCGCCAGCGGCATCCTGTTTGTGATCAGCATTCCGATGATCGCGCTGGCGCACGGCTACTGGCCGCTGGTTTTTGGCCGGCTCCTCCAAGGCATCAGCGGCGGACTGATTGGCGTGGTCATTCCGCTCTATCTGGCCGAATGTCTCGGCGCGGCCAATCGCGGCAAGGGAACGGGGGTGTTTCAATGGTTGCTGACGCTCGGAATTGTTGCGGCGGCCCTGATCGCCATGTATTTCAGCTATCAGGTTGACGCGGTGAAGGCGTTGCACGACCCCCAGAAATTCTTTGCGTTCCAAGATCACGCCTGGCGCAGCATCTTCTGGGTGTCCCTGCCGCCGGGAATTCTGTTCGTCCTGGGCAGCTTCCTGGTCGCCGAATCGCCGCGCTGGCTGTTTCGCCGCGGCCGCAAAGACGCCGCGCTCGCCGCGCTGTTGCGTTCCCGCAGCGACGAACAGGCCGCCCTGGAATTGCGCGAAATGGCGGCCGCCATCGCCGCGGAAAAAGCCAAAACTTCCACCGGCGGGAAAATCACGGGCTCCCTGCTGAGTCGTAAATACGTAATTCCATTTGTGCTGGCCTGCGTGATTCTTGCCTGCAACCAGGCCACCGGCGTGAACTCCGTGATCGGCTACAACCCGACCATCCTTTTTCAGGCCGGTCTGAGCGATCTGCAATCGCACTGGGGCTATGTGATCCTCACCACGATCAATTTCGTCTGCACCATTTTGGGCGTGATGCTGGTGGACCGGAAGGGGCGCAAGTTTCTGCTCGCGCTCGGCAGCGGCGGCATCATTGTGTCTTTGCTCGGTGCCGGACTGCTGTTCCATGACTCCGAAAAATCCCGCGTGGATGTGAGGGACGCGGTGCAGCGGCTGGCCACCGTCGACCAGAAGGTTGCGCTGACCTTTGATGCGGCCACGGCCGCCACTCTGCTGGGCGGTCAGGCCGCCGCCGGTTTGGCGCACCCCAAAAATCTCGTGGTGATCTATTCCTACGGTGACTTCCGCGCCGCCACCGCCGTCAGACGTTCGGATGACCCGGACCAAACGCCCGTTGAAATCACCCGCGCCGGCTGTCTGCCGCCCAACCAGGTGGCGGCCTTCTTTCAGAACCCGTTTGCGAGCCTGGACGCGGCCAGACAGGCGCCCTTAAAAATTGAAAGCGCGCTTGTCAGCACCGTGCCGTCCGAGAAAAATGGCTGGCTGGTCGCTGGCTGCATGTTTACGTTCATGGCCTTCTTCGCCTTGGGGCCCGGCGTCTGCGTCTGGCTGGCGCTTTCCGAGTTGATGCCCACGCGCATCCGCTCGAATGGCATGAGCATCGCGCTGCTCATCAATCAGGCCGTCTCGACCATTATCGCGGCCCTGTTCCTGCCGACCGTTGGCAAATACGGCTACGGCACGCTGTTTTTCGTCTTTGCCGGTTGCACCATCGTCTATTTTATCACCGCGACATTTTTCCTGCCCGAGACGAAAGGCAAGACCCTCGAAGAAATTGAAGCGTATTTTGAGACGGGCAAGTGATTCATTTAAACGGGATCAGCTATTTAGGAGGGAAGCCTTGGACGGAAACCGCGCGCGTCATTTCTTGCTCCTCGCAAATCACAACAGTTTCATCAATGTGTTCGGCCACCCGGGCGAAGCACGCGAGGACCGCAGGACCGCATATTGCCAGGTTGAACCCATCGCGGATCAGGAGAAATGGAAATTTCGTAACCGAACTTCCGGCATTGTTGTTGTGTGGCTAATTTAGCAATGAGACTTTGCGCCCACGGCAAACAGTGTTAAGTGACCGATCTTCATGAGGCAGCGGCAGCGCAGTCTTCCCTGCAATTTAATCTAGTAATCGGGAAATTATAAGCACTGCCACGGAATATCCGACTCCAGCAAACTTTGACAAAGGGTTTGCGCGGCAAAAAATGATAACTTGAAAATTAAGGCACTGTCTCGGCTTGTCTTGGCTTGAGGAAAGGTGATTCATATGCAAGTTTGGTGGCAAATGCACCTCAACCACGCACCCGTGATCAAGATGCTCTTGTGCGTTCTTCCGCTTTTGTTTTTGTCAACCGCCGTGGCCGAAGTTTCCTCCTCGTCGGATGATTATGTGGTGCAAGTGTGGGACGTGGATTCAGGCTTGCCGCACAGCACGGTGACAGGCGTGGTGCAGACACCGGATGGATACATCTGGATTGGCACCTTGCACGGCGGGCTGGCCCGCTTTGACGGTTCGCACTTTGTCAATTTCCATCCAGGCAATACGCCACAACTCAGTTCAATTGAAGTTTTTAAGCTGTTGGTGGACGATGATGGAACACTTTGGATTGGCAGCACAGATGGCAGCGTGGTTTCCTGCCGGAATGGAAAATTTTGCTTTGAATTCTTGGGGGCGAATGCGGCGGCAAGTTGGCTAAGTGGAGTGGTGTCATTGCCAGGCAGCCCGGTGATCCTTTCGTCCGTATCCGGCTGGCTATTTTCTCGCGTGCCCAACACCGGCACAAATGAATGGAAGACTTTCCAGACGCCTGATTTCGGGGGCCCGCAGATGCCTAATTTCGGGGGGGATCCGTGTGCCGGGAATGACGGGGCGATTTGGTATCGCACGGCGGCCGGCCATCTGGCCAAAATCGTGGCGGGCAAGATAATCCCGCTTGAAAATCCGCCGGGGCTGCGCAGTCCCAATGTAAATTCGCTGCGAAAAGATGATTGGGGGCGGATCTGGGTGGGCACCGACCAGGAGATTGCGGTTTGGGATGGCAATTCGTTCACGGATATGACTCCGACCAACGGGGACCCAAATCTGACGATTCGCGACATCGCCACCTGCCATGACGGTTCTTTGTGGGTGCGGACCGATGACAAATTAAGAAAATGTTTCAACCGGGAATGGCTGGCTGAAGCGCGGCCGTGGGAAGGCAGCTTTTCACCGTCAATACGCGCGCTCCGGATGTTTGCCGACAGCAGTGGTGGCGTGTGGGTGATACACTATGGCCAAGGACTCTGGCATGTTGACAGCGCGGGGCATGTTTCCCGAATTGGCGAGCCGCAGGGGTTGCCCACTGAATTCATCGAGAGTTGGTGCGAAGATCGCGAAGGAAACTTTTGGGTTGGACTGCGTGAAGGGGGGGTGGCCTGCATTCGTTCGCGGATCTTTCATGTGATTCAGCCAGCGGCCGGTTGGGCGAATAAATCAATCCGCTCAATCTGTGAAGATGCCGATGGTGCAATGTGGTTTGGTGTGGCTGGACCGACGGTATCACGCTGGCTTGGCGGCGAGTTTGCCGGTTTCACGCCACCGGCGGAACAGTTCCCAGGTACTGAGACTGCGGTGCTTCCTGATGGGCCGGGCCGCATGTGGTTTGGCACCGTGCGAAATGGTCTGTGGCTGCTCGAACAAGGCGAATTTAAACGCCCGTTTCCGTCCGGTGACATTGGAACCGTAGTGCGCTGTTTGTGTCGTGACCATGCTGGTGCATTGTGGATCGGCAGCGAATTTGGTTTGTTCTGCTGGGACAAAGGCGTGCTCAAACGATTCGGCTCCGCCGATGGCTTGTCTGCCGATTGCTGCGTGTTATCAATTGCGGAAGACAAGGCTGGCGATATCTGGATTGGAACCCAGGCCGGTGAATTGTGCCGGGGGCATCTGGGGAAATTTCAATTATTTCGTCCAGCGGATTCGCCGGCCGGCCTCGTGAAAACGGATGCTAAAACAGCTCTGCATGGTCGGGAATGGTTCTGGACGCTGCATTTTGATGATGAAGGCATGCTCTGGATCGGCACTTTGGGCGGGGGACTTTTACGATTCAATGACGGCCATTTTACACGTTTCACGGGCCGGGATGGCCTGCCGAACGAGCACGTCAGCCAAATCTTGGAGGATGATCATGGCCAGCTTTGGCTGGGCACGCGGGCCGGTATTTCGCGAGTCAGCAAACGTGCATTGACAAGCTTTGCCAACGGGGGCAACGAGCCGATCAATTTTATAACTTACGGCCGAAGTGACGGCCTGCCGACGATTGAATGTTCTGGCGGGATCCAGCCGGCCTGCTGGCGAAGCCGTGATGGGCGGCTATGGTTTTCAACCACCAAAGGCCCGGTTTGGGTTAACCCGTCGGGATTGCGGTTCAACCATGTCCCGCCCCCGGTGCGGCTGGAAGAGGTGTTGCTGGATGGAAACCTTCTCACGAGCGACACTGACTCGTCCGTTCGGCCTGGGCTGCACCTGCCCGGCCAAATAAGCATCCCTCCCGGCCGGCATTACCTTGAATTTAAGTTCACCGCGTTGAGTTTCATTTCGCCTGACAAGGTCAAATTTCAGTGGCGGCTTGGTGGCTTGGAGAAGGATTGGGTCGATGGCGGCAACCGGCGCTCGGTCAGCTATAGTTTTCTTCAGGCGGGCAAGTATCAGTTTGAAGTCCGGGCTTGTAACAACGATGGCGTCTGGAACCAGATGGAATCCTCGGTGGCACTCATGGTGCTTCCATATTTTTGGGAGACCTGGTGGTTTAAGATTGCCGTGACGGGCTTTAGTTTGCTGGTTTGTCTTGGCCTGGTGTTGGGCTGGCAACGCCGGCGATACCGCGTGCGCATGCAGGCCATGGCGCGCCAGCATGAGCTTGAACGCGAGCGGACGCGCATTGCCCGCGATATTCACGACCAGATCGGTGCGAACCTGACCAAAATAGGAATGCAGACCTCCATGCTGGAACGCGACGCCAACGTGATGGCCGTCAGCCAGCCGCTTGTACAGGGCGTGGCGGAGAGCACGCGCGAAATGGTTCGAACCATGGATGAAATTGTCTGGGCCATCAATCCGCACAACGATACTTTGGAAAATTCAATCAATTACCTCATCCAATATACGCGCGGTTTTTTGCGTCCCGCGAACATCCAGTACAAACTGGAGGTGCCGGTGGATTTGCCGGATGTGCCGCTGACGGCGGAAATTCGGCACAATCTCTTTATGGCGTTCAAGGAAGGGTTGAACAACGCAGTCAAACATGGCCATCCGCGCCACATCGTCATCACGCTGGCCCTGGAGGCGCGGCAAATGCAGCTCTCGGTGGAGGACGATGGTTGCGGTTTTGCGCTGGAAACGAACCGGATCGCCGCAGACGGTTTGGGCAACATGCGGCAACGGCTGGTCGCCGTTGGGGGGCGTTGCGAAATTAAAAGTGCTCCCGGCCAGGGCACCCATGTCATTTTTGAACTGCCGCTGCCGGCTGCACGTTGCCAGGCTACGCATATTGATGCGTATTGATTTGCCAGTATGAAGCCTCATTCTAAACGTGTGATCATCGGTGAATTGCCAAATGTTCCCGCCGTGCCGGCTCGCCCCAGTCAAACACATTCGATTGTCCGCGTGGCGATTGTGGAGGATGATGAATGGCTGCGATCAAGTCTTGTCTCTCAAATCAACGGCGCCGCCGGGTTTGAGTGCCTCGGTTCCTTCCGTTCGGCAGAATTGGCGCTGCAGCACATTCCCGCTTTGAAACCGGACGTGGTTTTGATGGATATCAACCTGCCCGGTTTGGACGGCGTTCAGTGTGTCCGCCAGCTCAAGGAGATTTGCCCGAAGGTTCAATTTCTGATGCTCACGGTTTATGAGGAGAGCGAGCGCATTTTCAACTCGCTCCAGGCCGGCGCCCGCGGGTATCTGCTCAAACGCACCGCGATGGAGGAATTGCTCAACGCCATCCTGCAGGTGATGGACGGGGGCACGCCGCTGACCGATCATATTGCCCGCAAGATCGTGCATTACTTCAACCAGTTGGGCGAACGGGCCTCCACCCTTGAGTCGCTGTCGCCGCGCGAGACCAAAGTCTTGGAAGCGCTCGCCCGGGGCTTCAGTTACAAAGAGGCTGCGGATTCGCTGACGTTGAGCATTAATACAATTCGGATGAATGTGCGGCACATTTACCATAAGTTGCACGTTCACTCGCGGGCCGAAGCGGTGGCGAAATACCTGGCCCGTCGCTGATTCTTCGCTGGCGGCCTATACGCATCATCATGCGTATTGTTGATTCCACCGAGTCAAGATAGGTTCTTCCACGACCCAACCAAGCATGAGCCGAAAGCTGATTAATAAGTTTGCTTGGGCAGGCAAATGATCGGTTGTCGGTGCATAGAGTTGCCTGCAAAGGCACGCAAAAGCTAAACCTCCAAAAGTCATGAATGGAATTATAATGAACTCCCCACGCAACCCCCAAATTAAATTTGTGGCCAGCCTTTTTTTACTGGCCTTGATGCTATGCGTTAGTTCCGCCCCGGCGGCACTGGTCATCACAGGCGACACGGTCAGCAACGCCAGCGGAGCCGTACCCCCTTGGACGGTGGCCACCAACAGTCTGATTGCCGGGATGCTTCCAAGCGCCAGTGATACGCCGGGAAATTTTCAGCAAAGCTATGGCCCTTACGGGACCATTATTGGCCTTCCCGCACTGACGGATGGCGTGCTGCCTGGGTGCGGCGCGACCTACGGCGGCAGCGCCCAGTATGCCACCTGTGGCTATGATCATGGCGGAGGCCAGTGGCTGATCTACACGCTGCCGGCTGCCGCTCATGGCTACGACATCACCAACATCACCACGTTTACTACTTGGGGAGACCAGGCCGTTTGCGGGGAAGCCTATGCCGTTTCTTATTCTACTGCCGATAATCCCACCGCCTTCATATTTTTGGGCAATGTGTATTATCAGCCCAATGGCAGTGGCGGCATGGCTAATCGGGTGCAGTGTACCGATTCGCTGGGCGGGACGATTGCGCCGAACGCGGCGGCCATCAAATTGGATTTTTTGATGCCCACGTCGGCCCTGGGGGTCAATGCTTACACTGAAATTACGGTGCAGGGGACGCCGGCGGCGGCGGTGACGGCCGTGGCGATGACCTCCAGCAACATCGACCAGGCTGGCACGTTCGATCCCAGTTCCACTTGGCCCGTTGAAAGCCCCAGTCTGATTGCCGGGATGTTGCCCAGTGCCTCCACCGGTAACCCGGCGTTGGGTGGTGGTGCTGGTGGTGGCGGCTTCCCGGTGCTGACCGATGGGGCTTTGGGACTAACTGGCGACTCTACTACCGTGGCCTCATTGGGGAGTGGCAGTAGTGGGCCGTGCTCATCTCTGACCTATACGCTCACCAACTCCGCCAACGGAAGCGACCTCACCAACATTGTGGTCTATACCGCTTGGGGGGATTACGGTCGGGACGGGCAGGCTTATAGTATTTCGTATTCGACGGTCTCGGCACCGACGACCTTCATTCGCTTGACTGGGGCGGATTTCAATCCCGTGCTGGCTGCAAACAACGATAGTTCGGCCTGCCGGGTTAGCTTTAGCCCTTCCACCGGGGTGCTGGCCCATAATGTTTACCGGGTGAAATTCGATTTTCCGCAACCCGACAGCCTCGATTATGGCGCTGGATCCTATCAGGAAATCATCATCCAGGGGACAAACTCGTTGCCGCCACCCGTGCCGCCGTCGCCTTATTTGGTGCAAGACACGGTGCCGGTTTATGCCCAAACCGTCGTGGGCGATCAGGTTGTCTTCACCGCCGTCTACAGTAATTCGCCACCGGCCAACCAGCAATGGCTGTTTATCAGTGGCGGCGTGACCAACATCATTTCCGGCGCCACGGGCCCGACGCTCACGCTCAATAATGTGCAGTTGACCAATAGCGGATCCTACACTTTGAAGGCCGTCAATGCGACCAATGGCGCGGCCGCCCCCTCCTATAGCACATTGGCCACGCTCACTGTCGCGACCAACGGATTGGTGCCGGTCCGCAATATTCTGACCACGGTGTCCAGTCAGACCTCGGACGGCACGGGCTTTGTCCCAAGTTGGCCGTTGGCCACGAACAGCCTGTTGGCTGGTTTGGCCACCACCACTGAAGTAGGAGATTTTACACAGTCCGGAGCCAGCAGCGGAACCGCCGTGTTGACTGATGGCATCATTGGGCCGGTGAGCGCTGACCCCGGCTGGGAATCCCTTTTTACCACGGCTGGCTTAAACTGGAATGGTACCGGCGGCCAATCGCTGATTTATACGCTTCCGGCCAACGCTTATGGCTATAACCTCACAAATATAACTGTTTTCAGCGGCTGGGAAAACAACACGCGTGACGCACAATCCTATAATGTGTCTTATGCCACCGCGGATAATCCGACGTCATTCATTTCGTTGGGAACCGTTGAAATTAATCCGTCGATGCTCAACTATCCTACCGCCAACCGGGTCATGCTGACCGCCGCTACTGGCACCGTCATCGCCCCCAATGTGGCGGCGTTGAGGTTCGACTTTAGTGCTCCATTTGTGGAGAACGGCTATGCCGGTTATATGGAAATCACGGCGCAAGGGCCGGCTGCCACGACAGTGACCGCCCCGCCCCTTCTCATAATGACGGACACCCAGCCTAATCTTCCCGCCGCCACCGCTCCCACGTGGACGATTGAAACGAACAGCCTGATTGCAGGGCGATTGCCCAGCAGCGTCGGGCCGGGCAGTTTTACGGCTGATGGCATGGTAGGGGGGCCGGCCAATCTCACCGATGGAACTTTTGGATCTGCTGACGCGAAGTCGTCGTATGCATCTTGCGGGTATGGAGAATACTCCCCCGGACAGACGGCCATACAGTCGCTGACCTACACGCTCACCAATGCGACTCTCACCAATATCGTGGTTTACTCCGGTTGGACGGATTTCGGCCGGCAGGGCCAGTTCTACGATGTATATTATTCCACAATATCCGCCCCCACAACCTTTGTGCTGTTGACGAGCATTTGGTTGAATTCACCGTTTGTATTCGGCGGGGCCAATGCCCACCGGGTGGACATCAGCACCTCGACGGGCGCGGCGCTGGCCACCAATGTCGCCGCCGTGAAGTTTGACTTTGCGCCGCAATCTGACGCCAACATTGACTACGGCTTTTCGGGCTATGCGGAATTAGTCTTGCAAGGCACCAATCAGCCGGGGGCAGTTGTTCCCGTGCTGCCGACGCTGTCGAATCCGGCTGTCTCCGGTGGCAGCTTGATCCTGAAGGGCACGGGCGGCACGCCGGCGGGTTACTCCTACACCTGGCTGACCGCGACCAACTTGACCACCCCGTTGACCAATTGGACGGTCAGCGTCAGTGGCACGTTGGATGGCGCGGGCAATTTGTCGAACGCCATCCCGATCAATGTCACCAACCCTGCCAGTTTCTTTAAATTGCGCATGCCCTGAGGTGACAGAACCGGGAGAACAAGGCAGCCGGCCCGGGGGCTTTTGCCCCCGGGCGTTTGGCTGGCAGCTCGGCTTTGAAATGTTTGCAAAGTGTGTCATGTAAACCAGCGTTGGCGGCCGGTTGGAATCAACCTTTGGAAAACTGACAAAACATAATTGTGAAATCAAAATATGTCATCATTGAGCGTAATGGGGATGAGGCCGTGATTGTGTTCTCGCCCTTTCTCCTGCACCAGGACGTGGTGGGAAATCACAAAATAAAATCCGCCGGCTATTGTGAGTTAAGTGTGCATGGACGATGGATTGTGAGCGGCGTGTCGCTCACCTTGCAGCTCCACTCCAGGCCCGAAGATGAGGAAATCTTGAACCGGCACTTGTTAAACAAGCGGCCATCGCATTTTGCCAATCAACCAATAAGCCGGCCGGCAATGTAGCCATAAAGCAACAAATTACAAAATGAGTATCGTAAATTCAAATAAACCGATGGTTGGGGCAAGGGTCCGGCCGCAGAAGGCATTTACCTTGATTGAACTATTGGTGGTCATCGCCATCATCGCCATTCTGGCCGCCTTGCTGCTGCCGGCCTTGGCTCAGGCCAAGAAAAAGGCCACCGGCATGAGCTGCCTTAGTAATTCACGGCAATTGACGCTGGCGGCGCATGTTTATTCCTTGGACAATATTGACGCCATTCCGCCCAATGGAACGAACGACCTTATGAGTTGGGTGGGAGGAAATATGCAATTGGATGTGGAAGTCACCAACGTCATCCCCATCCGCAACTCCCGGCTATATCCCATTATTAAATCGGATGCGGTCTATCATTGTCCGGCGGACAATGGCAGTGTTGTTGATTCTGCTGGTGTGAGTTTGGGTGCGCCCCGGGTGCGCGATTATTCCCAGAGCGGCATGATGGGCGATAATGTCGCAGCCCGCGGTGACCATCCCGGCATCAAGGAGAACCTCAAGTTCACCTCGATCCGTGACCCCAGTCCGGCGGCCGCCTTTCTTTATGTGGATGAACAGGCAGATCCCGCTCGTATCACTCAGCAGTATAGCAGCATTGATGACGGTTATTATTACGTTGTGTATAATTACACCGGGCCAAACTGGGTGAATGTGCCCGCCAGCCGGCATGGTAACTACGCGCAGTTCTCCTATGCCGACGGTCATTCAGGCAAAATGAAGTGGTTGCGGCCCCAAACCCAGTATCTGCATGGCCTCGGTCAAACAGCCCCGGCGGGAATGAAAGGCGATCCGGATCTGCAACAAGTGTGGAACGCAACGTATGCCCAGGGCGGCGGACCGGCGTGGTAAGCGTCGTGATGAGCTTTCTCTTACCCGTATTGCCAGGAAAAAATATCGTGAATGATAAAATATCCTCCAACCTGATGAGGGCATTCATCAGCGGTCGGTTTTTTATCAATCAGCACCCGCGCTTGGTTTACTTGGCTGCGGCCGTTAGCTTAAGCGGAGTATTGGCGGCGGATGGCGAAGCCACCTCGCTGAGCAGTTCCCCGCCGGCAAGCTTTCGCACGATTCTGACCGTCAAGGACACCGCCGCACGTTTGACGGAGCAGCCCGTGCTGCCGCTTGGCCGGACGGCGGACGGCTCCATTGCCACCATCTTTATTGATCCAGCCAGGCAGTTCCAAACGATCGAAGGATTTGGCGGGGCGTTCACCGAGGCGGCGGCGGTTACCTGGCGCAAAATGGGACCGACCAACCAGCAGGCCATCATCAACGCCTATTTCGATTCCGCCACCGGTCACGGCTACACGCTTTGCCGGACGCATATCAACAGTTGCGATTTTTCAACCAGCAACTATGCCTACGACGAGGTGGCCGGCGATACGGAGTTGAAGCATTTTTCCATCGCCCGCGACCAGCAGGCATTGTTGCCGATGATCCGGGCGGCGCTCGCGGCCAGCAAGACGCCTTTCAAACTCTTCGCCACGCCCTGGAGTCCGCCGGCGTGGATGAAGACCAACGGCGAGATGAACCACGGAGGAAAATTAAAACCTGAATATCGCCAGGCGTGGGCCGACTACTTCGTCCGGTATATTCAGGAATATAAAAAGCAGGGCGTAAGCCTCTGGGGCTTGACCACGCAAAACGAACCGGAAGCAAACTCGCCTTGGGACAACTGTCTCTATTCGCCGGTGGAACAACGCGATTTCATCCGGGATTATCTGGGGCCCACCCTGCAGCGGGCGCGCTTGCAAAATGTAAAGATCATGGCGTGGGATCATAACCGCGATGACATGGTGGAATATGCCGACGTGATTTACGCCGATCCGGTGGCGAGCAGTTTCATCTGGGGCACGGCGTATCATTGGTATTCCGACGGGGCGTTTCAGAACATGGCGTTGCATCACGATGCCTGGCCGGAGAAGCCGCTGCTTGCGACGGAAGCGTGCCAGGACAATGGCCCGCACATTGGTGAATGGAACCCGGGCGAACGCTATGGCTCGGCCATTATCAGTGATCTGAACCGCTGGTCATTGGGCTGGGTGGATTGGAACCTGGTTCTGGACGAACAAGGCGGCCCCAACCACGCGAATAATTTTTGTGGCGCGCCCATCATCGCCGATACCAAGAACGACAAGCTGCTGTTTCAAAGCTCTTATTATTACCTGGGACACTTTGCCCGCTACATCCGGCCCGGCGCGAAGCGGATCCTGTGCTCAGCTTCGCAGAACAACATCGAGGCTACGGCCTGCATCAACCCCGATGGAACCGTGGCGGTCGTCGTTCTGAACCGCAGCGATGACGCGGTCCGATATAATTTAAAGAGCCGCCATACTGCCACCCCGGTTTCCCTGCCGGCGCATTCCATTGCGACCTATCTGCTCAAGGAACCCGAACTCTAAATCGTGTGCCGAGCAGGCATATTACATAACAACTGAGGAAAGTCGTTCCCACCGATGCCCGCCTTTAAATGAAAATGCGCACCCACTTCATTAAAATTCCATGCCTTCCCAGAATGAAAGTTTTGGCCCGCCTGTTTTTGACGGCCGTGATGCTCGGCGTTAACTCCGCCTCGGCGGCCCTGATTATTATCACGACCTCAACCAACCAGAGCAGTCCTTTTATACCCAACTGGCCGGTGGCCACCGACAGCCTGATTGCGGGGATGTCCCCCAGTTCCGTGGGAGCTGGCAGTTTTACGCAAAACTATGGTGGCGGGGCCGGAGGGGGTGTTGCCAAGCTGACGGATGGAGCATTGGGGCAGGCGAGTGGCGATGCCGGTCCGGATGCTACCTGTGGTTACGATAATGGGGCAGGCGCTTATGTTATCTACACGCTGCCGGCCACCCCTAATGGCTATAACATTACCAACATCACTACTTACGCCGGTTGGCAAGATAATGCCCTTGCCGGGCAACAATATGCCGTTTCTTATTCCACCCAGGACAATCCCACTTCCTTTGTATTTTTGACCTTTGTCAATTATGCCCCCGCCGGCAGCACCCCAACCGCCAGCCGGGTGGTGCTGGCCGGTTTCCTGGGCGGGACGATTGCCGCCAACGTGGCCGCCATCAAGTTTGATTTTACCACGCCCCTGGATCTGCCTTACGGGGTGGAAGCTTACGATGAAATTACAGTGGAGGGGACGCCGGCGGCGACGCTGACGCCGCAACCCGTGGTGATAACGACCAGCAACCAAAACAGCGGGAGTACGTTTGTTCCCAGTTGGACCGTCGAAACCGGCAGCCTGATCGCCGGGGTGGCTCCCAGTGTCACGATCGGTGACCCGACCGTAAGCCCCACGGCCGGCACCCCGTTTGCGGGTGCCAGCGCCCTGACGGACGGGAACTTGGGTGTCACAGGTGATTATTCCAACTGTGCGGCCCTGGGGAGTGGCGGCGGGGCATGTGCATCGCTAATTTATACGCTAACCGGGTCCACCAACGGATATGACCTCACCAATATCGTGACTTATACCGGCTGGATAGATTATGGCCGGGACGGGCAATTTTACACCGTATCTTATTCTACGGTCGCGCTGCCAACCATCTATGTTCCTTTGACAACCGTGGAATGCAATGCCTATTTAAATCCACTTGCGACTGCGTCGGCCAACCGGGTGGCCATCACCAGCAAGAACGGGGTGCTCGCCAAGAATGTTTACCGGCTGAAATTCGATTTCCCGCAAGATAACTCCATTGATTACGGTTTTGGGGCCTATACGGAAATTGTTGTACAGGGAACGAAGTCAGCACCGTTGCCGGTTACGGTGAGCCTCAATCATTTTCCAAAGCCCATGCAGTTGTATCAACGCAATCTAACCAATGGCCTGGCCAATGTGTTGGTGGATGGTTCCGTCACCAGCACGGGAGCCACGCAGGTCGTCGTGTCCGTTTTGCGCAACGGCGCTCTCTATACTAACGTGAGCCAGTCGCTGACCTATGCGAATGGGGTCGCGCCATTCTCAATCACTTCGTCCATCTTGGCGGAACTGGCCAGTTACAGTTTTACGATCTGCGTTGTGCGGGGCGGAACCAACTATCTGGTTGTCAGTGCCAATGACGTGGTGGCGGGCGATGCTTTTATGATCAACGGCCAGTCGAATGCCGAGGCGGGCATGCGCAGCGGAAGCGCCAACGGCAATCAGCATCCTTACTTGCGCTCTTTCGGTACGCGCGACGAGAATGGCGCAACCGTCGGCGCCGATTTGAACTGGCATCTGGCCGAGGGCGATGCGGTTACCGGTCCGGGCGCGGTTGGTCAATGGGGCCTGCGTTTGGGCCGCTTGATCATTGACACTTATGGGATTCCCGTGGCCATTATTAATGGGTCGCATGGCGGCTGGCCGATCACCTCATTCCAAAGGAATGATGCCAACCCGCAGGACCTGAACACGGACTACGGCCGGACACTGTATCGGGCGACGCAAGCCGGCTTGCAGAACGGATTGCGCGCCATTCTTTGGTATCAGGGCGAGTCGGACATGAGTGATGCCGACGCCCATGAAAAAGGCTGGACCGCCCTGCACGGCAACTGGCTCACCGACTATGCTGCGGTCAGGAAATTCTATGTCTTTCAATTGCATGTCGGCTGCTATGTCTCCCAGTTCGACACCGATTTGCGCAACCGTCAGCGGCTTCTCGCGGATCACTTCAACGATGTCGAAGTAATGGCCACCTCCGCCGTTGGCACGTATAGTGACGATTGCCACTATCCTTACGTTGGCGGCTACGAGTTGCACGCGACCAACATCTTCCGCCTGGTCCGGCGCGACCTCTACGCTGCCGCGCCGCAAAATAACATCGAAGCGCCGAACCCATATTATGCCTGCTTCAGTGCTCCGGCGCACAATCAGATTACCCTGGTCATGCGCAATGCCAATGATACGCTCACTTTTTCCTCCGGGGCCGAGGCTGATTTCCGGCTGGAAGGTTCATCCGTTGTTGTCACCAGTGGTGCGGCAGTTGGCAACAAGCTGGTCCTCACGTTAAGTGGTGATGCCAGCGCGGCCACCGGTCTCAGCTATGGCGCGCATGACGGAGCGCCGGCTCCCACGGTGGTCAATGCCAATGGTGTCGGCTTGCTGGCATTCTACAACCTGCCCATTCAGCCGGGCAATGGTGCATCCGGTGTGCCGACCAAGGTTGCCAGCCTGGCCATTTCCGCCAATCGCGTTGATATAACTTGGGCGGCCGCCACCAACGTTGCGGAATATTTGATCCGCCGCAATGGCGTCATCATCGGCCAAACGCCACTTACTGTGTTCAGTGATTCGACCGTCACCTCCGGTCCGGTTTACACCTATGACGTTGCCGCCATCGGCCTGGTTTCCACATCGGCCTGGTCCTCCGTGACGAGCGTGACGACGCTGCCCGACAACGTATTTGCCCTCGTGCCTGAAGCGACGAACTACACGATCCTCTACCGGCTGGATATCCCGAATGACCTGCGACTTGGCTCGGCTTTGAAGGCCCCCTATGGCGTGGACAACTCAGCGCTAATGACCCAGCCATTTGACCGGGTGGCATATTGCTTGGAATTGCAAACCAACCCCGGCCAGCCGCTCAACTGGGTTTATGTGTCCTGTGACCCCTTCTCGCGGGATCCGAAACTCCTCGGCGTGCCGGCGGTGGCTGCGGGCGGGGTATTCCACCAGCCGATTACCAATTTAAACGTGTATGCCAGCGCTGGCACCGGTATCGCCACCGGGTCGGGCTTGGGTGTGGGCAACATCGAATTTTGGGGTTGGAGTTATACTCAGAATAATGCTTATGGGGTGCCGGGTGCCAGCGACACCGCTTATGACACAGGCGATGCCATTGATGTCAGCGCGTGCTATGGTTCCATGCAGATTCACCGGGCCGGTCAGACGTTGTTTGCGTATAACTCGTGGGGGGCCTATACGGCCGACAGTGGCTATCCTCTCAGCGGTGACGATCTCGGACTCGGCACTCAGGCCACCGGCTCGCCCGACTGGACATTTGCGGCCAATGCTTTCCGCTACAGTTACAAGCGGTTGTATGTGCTCGTCCGTCCCGTGGCTCCAGCTTTTCTCGGCTATACCCATCAGGGATCACTCCTTCAATTATCGTGGCCGGTCGTCAATGCCGGCTGGCGGCTGCAGGTGCAAAGCAATTCTCTTAGTACCGGCCTCAGCACAAACTGGATCATGGTGACCGGATCGAACGTTACAAACCAGGTGACCATGCCCATTGGAAGCACCGCTGGCAGTGTATTTTTTCGTCTTATCTATCCCTGATGCGTCATGGTGAACAGCAAGATTTTTAACGGCTCGTAATGCGCTTTGGTCTGGAACAATTTTGTTATGAAAAACAAATATATGCTGGCCTGTTTGATCGTGTGTTGTTGCGTTGGGTTATTTATCTTGCTGCGGTCGGGCTACGAGGGCAATTCCGGCCACGAAACACATCTGGCCTCAACCGATTCGCCGAAAATGCCGACCAACCCAATCATGGCGGGCAACCCGGCAAACTCAGCCATTGCGCCGAAAGCCGCCGCCGCTTCCCCGAAACCCTTGACCGCTGGTGCCATCACCAATGTTCAGGCTCGGCGGGAGTTTGATTTGGCGGTGAATCCTTACGCGGGGGGATTGCGCGAACCTGGCAGGTCCAAGCGGGAGTGGCCGGCGGACTACCTGAAGCATTTTCAATCAGCCAAGGCGGGTGACCCGGTGAAATTTGAACTCACGGACGGCGTGCCGGCCGAGGGCCGCGTTAAGATCATTCAGGTTGTGGGCAGCGAGGTAAGCTATGTCTCAGGCGTGTTGACAGCACCGGAGGCGGGCACGTTTTTCTTCCTGACGCCACCGGCTGGCGGGAAGGCGGGCAAGGCGGTGGGCGTGGTGGAATTTCCGGCAAGCAAGACCGCCTATCGCATTGAACCAACCGGACCCAACGGTGATCCGGAATTATGGCGGCGGCGGCTGGATGAAGTGATCTGCTTGGACCTGCCGGCCATCGAACCGGTGAAATTGCAGGCGGCCGCCCAGGCGGGGACCAATGAAACGGAAAATATCACCCCCGTGCGGCCGGACCTGGTGCCGGCTTACACGCCAAGCTATAACAGCAACATTGTTTCCTTGCAGAGTTATCCCGGTTCACCCGCGGTGTTGCTGCTGGACTTCGCGGGCGGCTATACCGCGAGCTGGGGCGGCGTCAGCTATGCGCGCCCGCCCGTTGGCAATGACACGATCAAGGATGTCTGGAAGCGGGTGGCGGAAGATTACCTGCCGTTCAACATCAATGTGACGACTGACTTCAAAGTCTTTCAAGCGGCCCCGGCGGCGAGCCGCCAGCGTTGCTGTTTCACCACCACGCCGATTACGGCGGCTGGGGTTGCTTATGAAGGCTCTTGGAACTGGGGCAATGACACGGTTTGCTGGTCCGTCTATTATGTCGGCAAGGCGGCGGCGGAGGTTGGCGCCCATGAGCCGGGCCACACGCTCGGGTTGAGCCATGAAACGCAGGACATTCCCAATGGCACGAATGCCCCCACGCATAACGAGTATTTTACCGGTCAGGGTTCAGGCGCCACCGGCTGGTGTCCGATCATGGGGGCGGCCTATTATCAGCCGGTGACCACCTGGGCCCATGGCGAGTATCTGTATGCCGGCAACTTGGAGGATCAACTGAACATCATCGCCACCGCAAACAACAATGTCACCTATCGCGTGGACGACACTGGCAGCACCCTGGCGAACGCGCGTTACCTGGAGATTTATACGAATTATACCGCCTTTGCCGAAGGGGTGATTGAGCAAACCGCCGATACGGACGCCTTTCAATTTACGACCACGGGCGGCGCGGTGAGTTTGACCGCCAAGCCGGTGGGCGACTGGGCGGATCTGGCCATGACGGCCACCTTGGCGGATGCGACGGACACGCTGATTGCGAGCAACAATCCGCAGAACGTGCTTTCGGCCTCCATCGCCACGAACCTGCCGGCGGGAACTTATACCTTCCGGGTGACGGGGGCTGGACGCAACGATCCGCTGACCACGGGTTTTTCGAGCTACTCAAGTTTGGGTTATTATTCCATCACGGGCAGCGTGGCCGGGGCGCGGATGCCCACCCGCTTAAGTGTGCCTTCGCTGTCGCCCAACGGCACGGTGGTCGGCCCGGTGCCGCCCAACGGGAGTGGCACGCTGGCGTATGCGATCGTTGGGGGCAACCCCGGCGGCGCTTTCGCCATCAATAATGGCGGCGTGCTGACCGTCGCCAATAATTCACCGCTCAACTACAACCAGCTCGTGACCAACGCACAGTATTTTGCGGGGCTGGAAGTATTTGTTAACATCACCAACCAGAGCAATCCATTGTTAACGGAAATAAACCGGCGCGTGGTGGTGAGCGTGCTGCCCACGCCGCCCGTATTGATGGGTTTTACCACGAACGTGATGGAACATATCCCGCCGGGGTTGGCAATCGGTTTTATGAGCGTAAGCAATCTGGGGATGTACACGGATCCCACCTTCAGTATTGTCGCCGGAAACACGAGCGGGATGTTTGCCGTGGACAATGGCGGGGTCATCATCACGGCGGGTGATCTGAATGCGGCGGGGCAGCCGGTTTATAACCTGACGGTCGCAATGAACGACAACGGCGTGCCGGTTTCGATGTCCGCCACCGGGCAGGTGACCATTAATATCGTTGGCAATTCAGCAGTCACCTGGACCGGCTCGGGTGGTAACAACAACTGGAGCAGCAGCGGCAATTGGAGCAGCCCGCTTTTGGGCGTGGGACCACGGGTGACGTTCGGGACGGCGGTGCGCCAAGTCAACGCCAATGACGCCGCCTCGTCGCTGACGTGGGCACGGTTCACGACGGGCGGCTTCACGATTTCCGGGAACCCGGTGATGCTGCAATCCGGGATCACGAATGCGGGGAACAATACGTGGGGCCTGGCTACGAGCTTGCATGCGCCGCAAACCTGGTATGCGACCAGCGGGATATTGACCGTCAACGGCCTGGTGGCGAACGACGGGTATGGGCTGAACGCCGGCGGCCCGGGCGGGCTGGTATTCAACGGCCAAATGTCCGGTTCTGGCGTCCTGACCAAGATCGGAGCGGGAACGTTGGCGCTGGCCAATTCCGGCAATAGCTTTACCGGTGATCTGGTTGTCTCCAACGGCACGGTGGTGGCAACCGTGGCGACCCCCAATCAAAACCCGACGACCAGCCCTTTTGGCAATCCCCAGGTGGCGCGCACGGTGACTGTGAACAGCGGGTCGACCCTGGCGTTTGGGTTTAATGACATTCTGGGGCGTTCCCAGACGGTGCCGGTGATGTCCATCGTGGTGGATGGCGGCATGGTGACGAACACGGGGAATTACATTTGTGTGCTGGGGCCGATCACCTTGAAGAACGGGGCGCTGCTCACCGGCAACGGCGGGAACTCGGCGAGCTACCAAATGTTCGCGTTGCATGGCAAGGTCACCGTGGCGGGGACGAGCCCTTCGACCATCACCAGCGGACCGGCGGCTAACTCGGGCTATCACTTGTTTGCGCCGACGGTGTTTGACGTGGCGGAGGTGACGGGCAATGCCGGGGTGGATTTGACGGTGTCGGGCACCTTGATAGATCGGAATGGCGATTGGACACCGACGACCGGCAGTTTGACGAAGACGGGCGCGGGGACGCTGGCGCTGAATGCCGCAAACACCTATACCGGCCCGACGACTGTGAGCAATGGCACGTTGCTGGTCAATGGTTCGCTGTCTGCCAGCAGTGCGGTGGCGGTAATGGGCGGCACGCTGGCGGGGACAGGCATCATCAACGGTCCGACCAGCATTCAAGCGGGAGGAATGCTGGCACCGGGCACCAATGGCATCGGCACCTTGAAAATAAATAATACGCTGACGCTTGGCGGTACGGTGCTGATGGAGATCAGCAAGAACGGAATCATCCTTACCAACGACTTTATCAACGGCATCAGCACGCTAACCTGCGGGGGCGCGTTCGTCGTCACGAATGTCGGCCCCAGTGCACTGGCGGCTGGCGACCAGTTTGCGTTTTTCACCGCCTCCGGCTTGGCCGGAACCTTCAACTCTATTGCGCTGCCTTTGCTCAGCCCGGGACTGGCTTGGGATCTCTCAAATCTTTATGTCAATGGTTCGATCAAAATAATCGCCGTGGGCAGCGGCAGTCCGCCGCCCGTGCCGGCGGGAGTCACGGTGAGCCTGGCCGGGCTGAGCCAGATTAACGTGGACTGGTCGGCCGCCGCCGGGGCGATCAACTATGTGATCAATCGTGATGGCGTGGATGTTTTCACCGTGGCCGGAACCCATTTTTCAGATGCCGGGCTGGCGTTGAATTCGTCGCATTGCTACACGTTGGTGGCGGTGGGCAGCGGCGGCAGTTCCGCGCCCAGCGCGTCGGTTTGCGGCAGCACGGTACCGGTGGGGGCGACCCTGGCTTGGGACGCGGATTCCACCACCTCCGGCGTCCAAGCTGGCAGTGGCGCGTGGGGCGGGCAGGGGACCAATT
Organism: Verrucomicrobiia bacterium; assembly: GCA_031290985.1. Classification (GTDB taxonomy): domain Bacteria; phylum Verrucomicrobiota; class Verrucomicrobiia; order Limisphaerales; family UBA11358; genus UBA11358. The sequence continues at coordinate 64,972 of JARLJW010000092.1, forward strand.
GGTTGATGGGAGGGCAGGATTTGATCTGGTATGACAACGATACTGCGGTCTTCGGAGGCAGCCCGGCGACGAATTGCACGGTCACGTTGGCGAACGACGTGGTTCCGGCCGGGCTTACGTTCAACGCGACCGGGGGCGGCAGTTACACGATCTCCGGCACAAACAACATCGTAACGGTCGCCAGCCCGGTCATCACGACGGTGGGCAATGCGACCATCGCCACGCCGATCACCGGCGCGGCGGGTGCTGTTACCAAGACCGGAGCCGGGCAGTTGACGTTGGCCAATTCCGGGAGTTCCTTCACCGGCAATGTGGTGGTGTCCAATGGCACCCTGCTGGTGAACGTTTCCAGTTCCGCGCAAAATCCCGTGGTCAGCGCCTTGGGCAATCCCCAGGTGGCGCGGACCGTGACCGTGAACAACGGGGCGCGGCTGGTGTTTGGGGCAAGTGATGTTTTCGGTCAGGGGCTGACGCAGCCGTTGATTTCCATCGTGCTGGACGGCGGGGTGCTGACGAACACCGGGAATAGTTTTGACGCCCTCGGGCCGGTTACCTTGAAGAACGGCGCGCTGCTCACCGGCTATGGCGGCGGGGATGTGGGCATTCAGATGTTTGCGCTGCACGGCAACGTCGCCGTGGCCGGGACGAGTCCCTCGACCATCGCCAGCGGGCCGGGGAATTATTCGGGTTATCACTTGAATGCGCCGACGGTGTTTGACGTGGCGGATGTGACGGGCAATGCGGGGGTGGATTTGACGGTGTCCGGCACCTTGATTGATCGGGATCGGGATTGGCAATATATATCATCGGCCGGAAGCTTAACGAAGATCGGAGCGGGAACGTTGGCGCTGGCCAATTCGGGCAACAGTTTTACCGGTGATCTGGTGGTCTCCAACGGCACGGTGGTGGCAACCGCGGCGACGGCTGGGCAAAATCCCACGACCAGTCCTTTGGGTAATCCTCAGGTGGCGCGCACCGTGACGGTGAGCAGCGGGGCGACCCTGGCGTTTGCGAACGAAAACATTCTGGGATATTCCCAGACGGTGCCGGTGATGGCCATTGTGGTGGATGGCGGCACGGTGACGAACACCGGGAATTATAATTGTGTGCTGGGGCCGATCACCTTGAAGAACGGGGCGCTGCTCACCGGCAACGGCGGGCGCAGTGCCGCCTACCAGATGTTTGATCTGCAAGGCAAGGTCACCGTGGCGGGGACGAGCCCCTCGACCATCACCAGCGGGCCGGCGGTTAACTCGGGCTATCACTTGTTTGCGCCCACCCTTTTTGAGGTGGCGGAGGTGACGGGCGATGCCGGGGTGGATTTGACGGTGTCGGGCACGTTGATTGACCGGAATGGCGATTGGACACCGACGACCGGCAGTTTGACGAAGACGGGCGCGGGGACGCTGGCGCTGAATGCCGCGAACACCTATACCGGGCCGACGACTGTGAGCAATGGCACGTTGCTGGTCAATGGTTCGCTATCTGCCGGCAGTGCGGTGACGGTAATGGGCGGCACGCTGGCGGGGACAGGCATCATCAACGGTCCGACCAGCATTCAAGCGGGAGGAATGCTGGCACCGGGCACCAATGGCATCGGCACCTTGAAAATAAATAACACGCTGACCTTCTCATCCACCAGCACCGCGCTGATGGAAGTCAACCTCTCCGGCGGAGTCGCGAACAATGACTTTGTGACGGGCTTGAGCGGGGTGGCTTATGGCGGGGCATTAATTGTGACGAACACGGGGGCGAGCCCGCTTCCGGCCGGGGCGGTATTTTGTCTGTTCAATGCCGCGACGCCGGGCCGTGGCAATTTTAGTTCGGTGACGATACTGCCGGGGGGCACCGGGAGTTTTAATCCCACCAACGGCCAGTTGACGATCGGGCCGGGCCCGACCAACAACGTGCTCGGCTACGAGTCCTTTCCCTATCCCGCCGGCGCCAGCCTGGCATCCCTTAACGGGGGTTATGGCTGGAACGGTGGCTGGCAGGCCATTGCCAATGCCGGGGCGTTGGGGGTGAATGGTGGCAGTCTGGTCGCCGGGGGCACGGCCCCCAGCGGCTATGATGCGCTCGCCACCGGCAATTCCGCCCTGGTGAACAATGGCGGTCGGGCGGGCCGGTGGTTGGACACAACGCTCGCCGGACCTTTTGGGACGCACGGCTTTATTGATGGCAATGGCCGCATCGGCGCGGATGGCAAGGTTTTATATGTGAGCTTTCTCGAACAGGCAAGCGACACGTCAGGCAGCGCCTTTTATGAGTTTGAATTTCATCGCGGCGACCTGGGTGACCCGGGCCGGATCGCGGGCATCGGCAATGACACCGGCGTGGCAAACTCGGTGAACCTGCGTGCGCCCGGCACGGTCAATAATCTTTCCCTCGGCACGGCCACGACGGCGGTGAACCTGTATGTTCTCAAAATAGTTTATCATGCGGGCAACGATGATGTTTACGTTTACCGCAATCCCACAGGCGCAACGGAATCGGCCAATGTGCCAGCTTTGATCAAGCTGGCGCAGGCGGACATGTCTTTTGATGGTCTTTCCATCGCCGCCGCCCATGCGGCGGCAACGATCAAGGTTGATGAGATTCGTCTTGGAGAATCCTGGGCGAGCGTGACCGTGCCCAAAGTCTATTCGCCGCGCATTGATTTCGTAAATTTCTCCGGTGGCAACGTCGTGCTGACCGGTTCGGGCGGCGCGCCGGGCAGTGGTTATACTTGGTTGACCGCCACAAATGTGGCGGCACCATCAGCCACATGGACGACCAACAGCGCCGGACTGTTCGATGGCAGTGGCGCATTTTCGAACTCCATCCCGGTCATTCCGGCTGAATCCGGGCGATATTTCCGGCTGAGAATTCCTTGAATTCGATAGGCCTGATAAATTCATTGTGCGCTGCGCCCTGACTTTGTTGATTTCAGCGCCAAATTCCTCGCCCGGAATAGTGGCGGATCGACAAATCCGATTTTGAAAATCTTAACCATATGATGAAGCAATGAATATTCGCAACCTCACGGTGCTATTTCTCACGACCGCCAACCTTGCCATGGCAGCATCCAACTCCACGGACCTTGAGCTGGATGGGCCCGCCCAGGGATTGGTTGGAAACGGCCGCAGTGTGATCGTCGTAACTCCGGCAGGTTTTCATTACCAGCGTGGTGAAGGGGGAGACGGCTGGTTGCGCATTGCGCTCGCCGGCCAGCCGGTTGACCTGGCCAAAATCACTTGGCAAACCACCGCCTTTCCCGGGGGGATCATCTTCACTCATCGCACACCTGAGGGCAGCCTGGAGATTTTTGACACCGCCCTGCCTGATGATCCTTATGGCATCTTGGTTCGACTGGGCGGGAATTTCACCAACGCCAGCGTGGCCATTGAGGGTGGACGCAAATTCCAATCCCGCTTTGAGACGAACGGCGCGAATGCCCTGTTCCGCCTCCTTGGTTTCTCCGAAACGGGCAAAATTGCCAACGCTGATTTCGACCAGTTACGTGTCCAGGTGCTGGTGCCCTACACTGAGCGGGGCATGGTGCTGCACAGCCCGGATCTGCTGCTTGATCAAGCGGTGCTCTTTAATCAATACCTCCTTGACCTTTCCGATAACGGCGACCTGATCGTCTGCGAGTTGTTTCGCTGGGCCGATATTTGGAGCCGCGATGCCGGCTCGGGCTTTGTGCCGGGCAGCCTCTTCACCGGCCGCATCGAGGCTGCGCGAAAATGCATTGATGTGGACCTGGCCCGGCACGAAAAAGCCACCGCGCGGGCACTGAAGACCACCGCCGATGCTTCCCAAGGTGGCAGCGCTGAAGGGGTTGGCCATCTTACCACCGCCCTTTGGGATTACTATCTCGTTACGGGCGACCGCGCCTATCTCGCCCGGGTTGCCGAGGGCATCCGTCCCTGGGTGGATGCCTGGCTCGCCCGCGACTATGCCAATACCGGTCTGATCGTGGACACGACCGACTGGATGGACCATTCGCGTTACCTGATGCTGCCCTTCGGCAGCCGCACCCTCTATGCCAATACCCAGATGGTCCGCTTGCTCGGCACTTTTACTCGCGTTGAACAGGAACTCGGTAACAAGGCCGGAGAAGCCCGTTATGCGCGCGCGCGTGATCGCTTCATCGCCGCCATTAACGACCACCTTTGGGATGAAAACCTGGGAGCCTATGGCAATCTGCTACTCGGAGGCCAGATCGATGAACGCACGGCTTCAGCCGCCAACTCACTTGCATTGTTGGGTGGCGTTGCCGATGCCCACCGCGCAACCCGCGTGCTGGCGACGCTCCGGGCGAAGAATTGGCGGCCCAATGGCACACTCACCATCACGCCTTTGATGACCTATAACCCCAATAGTGATCAAAATGAGAAAATCTGGCCCTGGTGGGTGGCCTACGAAGCCATGGCGCGCTTCAAAAACGGCGATGCTGATGGCGGCCTTTTCCTGCTTCATTCTTGCGCTGCCACCATCCGCAACCCGCAATACCCCGGCATGATGGATGAAACCATGAGCCGCGACGGCCAGACGGAGGGCGGGCGGGCGTTTGCCACCGCCGCCGGCTCGCTGCTCACCAGCATCTACAAAGGCCTGTTCGGAATCGAAATCCTGGCCGGTGGAATGCGCGAGGTGAAGGTGGTGCCCAACCTGCCATCAACCTGGCAGACGGCTTCACTCCACCAGCCCACGCCCGGTGGCTCGATTGACATTGAAGTGCGGGATCAGGTCGCGCATATCACCGTGAACGATCCGCGTGTGAAAATCATTTATACCACCACCAATGCCATTGTGACTGGCGCGGCGAAACAGGTCTGGCATGACCCAGCCCCCGTGGCAATCAAAGCGGAAGCCCCGATCGCCCCGCCACCACTGCGCGCCCGCCGCGCCGCCTATTTCGACGAGCCTGGGTTCCCGCATAATTCGCCCATTCCAACCGGGACAATTTTGCCGCGCCTTGGTTGCGGGGAACTCGCCGCGCTCGATGCCGCCAAGATTGGGGCCGTCATCATTCGCGGCAACGCCCTGCCGTTTGCCACCGCCGCCGGCCAGCCGCTCCAAGCCGCGCTCGACCGCTATCTCGCCAGCGGCGGCATGTTGATCTTTCAGGGGGTGACCATGCTGTCCAACCAGGGAAATCCACCGGACCAACTGGGGGGCAATGGCGGGGTGATCGAGTGGTATGGCCAATCAAACAGCGACTGGTATCCCGTGAACCCACGCACCGGCCAGCGGGAAACGCGAGCTCGCCGCAGCGGCACGATTTACTGGGGTGAAGGCAATTATTTTGGCGGTTGGGACATTGAGCGGGGCGCCTTCGGCTTTCAGGTTGACGGCCAAGGCATCCAGCTCGCCAAGGCCTCACCATTGCCCCCAACCGTGGAGAACAGCACGGCGCAGGTGGCCGCCGCGTTCACTGATTTCGCGGTGAGCAAGCCGTGGTATTTCCAGCCACTGGCCACGACCCATACCGCTTTTAATTTTCTCCTGCCCCAGAAGGGTGAGAATTTCCCCTGTGCCGTGCGCCTCGTCAACCGCGAAACTCATGGCGAGATCATTCTGATTGCCAAAGGGGCCGAGTCGCATATCAATCTGGCGAACCTGATCAACGTCGGAGTAGAAGGTGAAGCCGCCACCAGCACTTTGGGGCCGAGATAATTTAGCAAACTTTTAAATGGTTTCGTTTTCGCCGCGTCCGGAGAAGCATGCCGGGTCAATCTGCCTTGTGTGCGGTTGGCAACAGCGATCAAACCGATCTGGGCCGGGGCGCGGCCAGGCTCACTGTTGGCGACTCTGAAATGTCACGACATCACGGCTGGCGGCGGCTTCGGGTTGCACTTGGACTGAGGTCGGGAGCTGGCCGCTCTCGTCGAAGATCACCAGCGTGTTCGCATTCGTACCCGCGTTGAGCCAGCATTCGGGGATGTAAACACCAGGCGCCGGCACGGCTTCCGGGTAGCGTCCGAGGTTGTGTCCGTTCACCCAGACTGAACCGCGCGCGAGGCCTGACGTTGTCACCCGCCACATGGGGTTGGCGCCCGTGGTTCCGAAAGGCGAAGCGGTGAACGTGCTTTTGAAGAACTGGGGACCGTTGAATGTCATGGCGCCCGGCAGCGCCTGCCATCCGGTTGGCGAGTTCGGATTGCCGGGGCCGCCCGCTTGCACCCAGTCGTTCAGCGCGGCCTTGCTTTGATAGGCGCTGAACGTAACCGCCGAGTCGAGGCCGCCGATATTTCCAGTGTTTTGTATCAGGAGGGTGAGAACATTGGGACCGCCGACCTTCCAGGTGCTGGTCAGATCCACATGGAAAGGAATGTTCCAACCAAGATTGGTGGCAAGAAGGGTTCCGTTCAAGTAAACCCAGCAGTTGTCGTCAACACTGCTGAAGGCTGCAATCTCCGCTCCGGCGGAGGCAATTGCCGGCAACTCGGTCTGAAACCAGGCATACCCCGGCTGACGACCAAACGCATCTGTCCCGACGGTGTAATTGCTCCAGCCGGTTGCCTCGGCGGCCGGGGGAGCTGTGCCTGCTGCCGAACTGTTTGTCATCATTACCTTCCAGCTTGCCAGCGACGTCGGACCATTCACCGGAGCCCCAAACAGATACGCAGTTCCACTTAATCCTTTCACATATAAATTCGAGATCGGCCCATTATACCCTACCAGTTTGTTTCGGCCATAATGGGCCGTAAAAACCCCGATGGTATGGCTTCCCTGGCTTAAAGGCGTCATAAACGCGCTTGTTGAAACATTCGTGGGCGGAACCGCTGCTCCATCCACGAACGGGATCATATGGTCGGCCACATTCGCAAATGAAACGGTGTAGGTGCCGGAGGAAGCGACGTTGACCACGGTGCGATACCAGGCGCAATTGCTCAAGTCATCGTCCGCTCCCATTGGCTGCGGCCCCGTCGCGCTCGACAACCAGCCGTGGGTATTATATCCGGGAGCTGCCTGGGCGATTCCGCTCATCGTTTGCCACGCGGTCAGCGCAGCGGGGCCGGGATGCGCTCCGGGCCGGGTAATCGCTGACAATGGCATCGGAGCATCACCCGGACCAAAGGCGAGCACTGGATGGTTCGCAGCGTTCTGCCAGGGTGTCTCCGTCGTGAGTTGCAAACAGCCGTTGGTCACCCAGGCGCCGCTCACATACTGCGGACCACAGACCACATAATTCTGGGTGCCCACATCTACAAACCAAGTGTGGTCGGCCAGCGTATCGCTCATGACCAAGATGCGTACCCGCTGCGAGCCAACTTGAAAACTGAAATTAGCTGGCTCGCTGGCAGGGCAAGTGGTCCGGAGCGCCAAGCTTGTCCCGCTAAGGGCAAGCGCCGGAGCGCCGGCTGAAATAGTTGTGCCGGCCGGCACACTGAAGTACAGTTCGGACGGTGATCCTGCCGGGCCGTAAATAATCATCGTCGTTGTGCTCGCTTGCCGGGTGATACCCAATATGCGGGTGGGCGCAACCTTCAGGGTGACGCCGGGGATCACCGGGTAGCCGGTGACAACCGGCATGATTTCGCTGGGATTGACCGTCAACGATCCGGTCTGCGGATAGGTTGCGCCGTCGATGTTCACCTTGGTCGGCTGGGGCGACGTTCCAGAGTTGGCCAGGAATAAAATGGTTCCCGCAACTCCCTGGCGAGCCGTCACGGCGAGCGCCGGGTTGGTTGCCGCATGGACATAAGTGCTGGTGGCATTGTCACTGGTTTCAAGGATATTTTGAAAACTGCGGGCAAACCAGGCGGCGCGCTTGTATTTGTAATATTCTCCGCGCAGGTCGCCGGTTTGTCCCACGGCGGCACCATAGTCATAGCTGGCCGCATCCTCATCATCGTTAAAATAATCGAAATTGGAGCCGCCATGGGCCATGTAGTAGTTATAACCGTTGCCGCCATAGGCGATGATTTTCCATGTCTCCCAGTCCTTCTCCATGACATCTGCCCCGTTCTCGCCATATTGGTCAAACCAATCACACCAGAACTCCGTGGTCATCCAGGGACTGGTGCGCGCGGCGCTGCTCCAAGGGGTGTTTCCCGCCGGATCGTGGCCGTGATTCATGCCGCTGAAAAAGTAAGGCACCTCCAAGCCATCGGCGAGGGCCGTGGCTTGCAGATATTGAAAATAGCGATCGCTTAAGCCGTCAGTTCCCCATCCGCTGGAATGCTCATTTTCAAGCTGGACCAGGATGACGTTGCCGCCACGGTTGATTTGATTGGCAACCACAATGGGCAGGAGTTGTCCCCAGAAGCGGGTGACATATTGTTCAAAGGGAACATTGTGAACGCGGACCTGAAGGTTCGGGATCGAGCGCAACCAGAGCGGATAGCCGCCGCTGTCCCACTCAGCACAATAATAAGGACCCACACGGACAATGGCGTAGAGTCCCAGCGACTTGGCGAGTTTGAGATAGGCGTCCAGGTTCCGATCGCCGGTGAAATCAAACCGGCCGCTCTGGGCTTCGTGGTAATTCCAAAAAGTGTAGATCTCGACGCAGTTGAACCCCGCGCGCTTGAAACGCATCAGCCGGTCAGACCAAAGAGCTTGTGGAACCCGTGCATATTCCATGCCGGCAGATGCGATAAAGACCCGCTGGCCGTTGATCAAAAATCCCCGGCCATCAAAATTGATCGCGTTCTGCGCGGCCGGCTGCGGCGCAAACATGCTGTCATTGGCGCGCACGTTGAGTTGCGGCAGCAGAGCCGACAAGATGAGGAGGCTCGAAATGATGGTTTGGATTCTGCGCATATTTTAAATTTCTTTCTGAAATTAGCTGAAAAATCTCCAGACTTCCCGGAAAAACTGCTGCGAGTTGCTCGATCATGTGGTGGAGCCACGCTCCCATAACCTGAATTTAAACAAGCAGGCCTTCAGGAGCGGCGGCTTGGCCCATCAGGCCCATGTTCCAGAGATGCGAGAAATAGTAACCGTGTGATGCATGGCTGTGATGATGCCTTTCAGGCGGTGCAATTTCAATGATCATTCGGCCATGATGGCATCAATCACCGGACAGGAGGCGTGATAAATGGCTTGATGACCGCCGGCGGTGGGATGGGTGCCATCAGCCGTATCAAATTTAAGCGGACCCAAATCTACAAGATAAGCCCGCGAATCATGGGTCGCATTCTTGTAACTGCCGAAAGCCTGGGTTATTTCGGATCGCGCCTTCCCAGAGACAGGAATCATAACGATAATTTTGGCGGCCAAGCCCACCCGGCTGCGTATTTTAGCCAAGGCGTGGTCAACGGACGCCACGGCCGGAGCGCCATTTTCACCGAGGTTTATCAAAACCACATCAGGTAGGGGATTTAGCAATCCCTTGATTAAGCGGCTGATCGCTGAAGTCTTCTGATCAATTACAGTCGCGAGTTCTGGCAGATTGGCCACGCCAGCCCAGTCATATCCGCCATAGGCGAGGCGAATTTCCCGATATCCATAGCGCTGGGCCAGGAAATGACCGTAACTGGCGCGACCGTCATCCGCCGCCGCCCAATTATCATCTGGCGGCCGTCCCTGATGGGCGGCATATAAGGCTGCGTCCCCCGACATGATTGAATCGCCGATGTTCATCCAAACTTTTCCCGGCTGTGGCACCGGCCGGGTTGCGCCGCCCGCATCCAGTACGAATCCGGTTAGCTTGACAGAATTTGGTGGCACATCCCCGCGAAAGCGATCCTCGAACGGTGACATTCCTTTAATATATAGCTCAATGACCGGATTGGTGACGCCCGACACCAGCACCAAAGATTTCTCGGTTGCCCGGAGTTGGCGGCTTTGAAAGCCGCCATGATTGACCGACCAGGCGATGATCGGACAGCGCGACGGGACAAAGGATGCCAAATGGGCATTGTCCAGCAGCAATGTGACCTGCTTGGTATTGCTAAAACCAATCGTCAGCGATGCCCCACATACCGTAGAGCTGATTGAATCAGGCTTACACACCCAGTTATCAAGCGTAAGTCCGTTCAACACGTTGGTATCCGTGATCGGCACGGTGTTATCGGGTTCTAGGTTGGCGATGGGATGGCTTTTGGCAGCGGGCCAAGCGGCAGCTAATGGCATTATTCCAGCGTGATTTGTTTCGATTGCCGTCAGTTGCGCCGAGGCCGGACTGACAAAAATGAAGATGGAGAGAAGCATCGGAGTCACCGGGTATTCTTTAATTTGCATAAGGATTAGTATATTCCGGACTTCCGCATTGTGAGCCTGTCTATTTTAGATTAAAAGGTGAATTAAACAGATAATCACCTGACTGTACCCGATAAACCACCGCTCCTGGTTCAGAGCGCACCCATTCCACGCCTGGTGAGTGTGCTGCCGGCCGCCCAGATTCGGTAACTCCGTCAGGATTACTCGTCGGAACAAATACCGTGGCCACGGTATTGACCGGAATGGCTATGGTCAGAGACAAATTGTCGCCCGCCCACCGCCAATGGCTGAGAATCCGGCCCCGGATGGATTCATAACTGGCCTGGCACCAGGAAACTTCCCGGGTCGGACGCGGATGGATGGTGAAATTTTCGTAGCCCGGATGCTGTTCCTCGGGATTCAGCCCGGCGAGGTTGCGCCAAAGCCACTCGCTGACCGCACTGTGAGTCCAGTGGTTCAAGGACAGATGGCGAGTATTGGCATCAAACGCTTCCCAAAAGGTGGTGCTGTTGTCCGCCATGTAACCCCAGGAACTTTCCGTGCGCTGGTCCAGCATTTCCGCCGCGTCCGCGTGATAGCCGGTGTTGGACAGGGCCAGCAGCAATTCAATGCTGCTCCAAAATCCGGTCGTCGGATGAAACCCGCTCCTGGTCACGAGGTTGCTTAACCGCCGGGCCGCTTTGGATTTCAGCGGTTCGTCGAGCAGGCCAAATTGCAATGCAAGGGCATAGCTGCCTTGCGCGTCGCCCAAGTCGGCGCGGTCACATCCGTAGGCGGCGGAAATAATTTCAACCGGCCGGCCATGGCTGCCCGTCAAAGCCACTGCGCAATCTTCCGCAAAAACCCGTTGGATTGGCTCATTTCCTTCGCGCGAGATCAGCTTTAGACTTTTCAGTTGATTAGGTGACGGATCGCCGCCCAGCACATCATTCTTCACCATAAAAACCAGCTTGTCATTTTTGGCCAAGGCACGAACGATGCCTGTTACATCCCGCATGACCGGCTGGCCGGTTGAAATGCCGCCGATAACTCCATCCGCGTTGACATATTCTTTGACAAAAGCCCGCCGGATGTCCTGAAATAGGGTCCGATATTTTTTTGTGTCGCTGGTTTGTTCCAATGCCTGTGCCATGCGCGATACCAAGTCTGCCGAGTGAGCAAAGAAGGCCGTCGAGCCGATTTCTTTCGGCGTCGCGGCACCGGCGCTCATCCAGTCGCCCCAGTCCATGCCCCGATTGTTTCGCCATATCAAATCAGGATTGCTGGCGCGGACAAAGTCGACCCAACGCCGCGCCGCATCGAAATGTTCGGCCAGCAGGCGTTTGTTGCCGGTATTCACATAGACCTCCCAAGGCAGGGAAACCCCCGCATCCGCCCAACCCGGTGAGCCAACGCAGGTGGTGGAACCTCGCAGATGCGCCTGTGGACAGATGTCGGTGAACCGGCCATCAATCAACTGGTCGTCCCGCAAGTCGGCGGCGTATTTGGTCAGGAGCGGGGCGGCATCGAAATTGAAAAGCACGGATTGGACACAGGGCCGGATATCGCCGGTCCATGCCAGACGCTCGGCCCGCGCGGCACAACCGGCCGGCACATCGAAAAGCAAATTGGCCTGGGTTCGGGCAGCCGTCTTTTGGATACGGTTGTACAATTCGTTCGAGCATTCGAAATGGCCCGCCACCGCTGCATCGGTGCGTAAATTTACTGCCACCAGGGCATCCGGACTCAGTTTGCCGGGCAGGCCGGTCAGTTCGATGTAACGGAAGCCGTGGCAGGTAAAATGCGGTTCCAGGGTGCGCCGTCCATGGCCATCAAGGACATAGTCCTCCGCCTGCGGCGCGCCCCAGAGATTATTAACATCAATATTGCCATCCGGCGCGACCAGTTCGGCATGGCGCAGACGCAGATGCGTGCCGGCCGGGCCATCCGCCTGCAGCCGGCACCAGCCGGTGATTTCCTGGCCGAGATCAAAAACATAAGTGCCGGGCTGCACTTCCTTGACAGCAACGGGTTGCAACTCCTGGACGGCGCGTACCGGCTGGCTGCGTTGCCACACCAGCGGCGTTTTGTCGCGCGGCTGCGACCAGGCGGGTTGCCAGGCGTGATCGTCGAAACCCGGCTGATCCCAGCCGGACATTTCCCGCCGACAATCGTAGCCCTCGCCGTCCAACAAATCCGACCAGCGCACCGGCCCATCCAAAGTACTCCGCCATTGGCCATCCGTGCCCAGGCTGAAATGTGTGCCATCCGCCAGTTCAACCTCAAGTTGCGCGATGACTTGGGGAAAGTATCCATAAATACATCGCATCTCGAAGAGATTCATATGCCCGGCATACCAGCCATAGCCAAGCAGCGCCCCAATGGCGTTTGTGCCCTGATGCAGAAGACAAGTGACGTCATGGGTTTGATATTGAAGGCGGACGCCATAGTCGGTATAGCCCGGGGCGAGTTGCTCGTCGCCGACGCGCTGACCGTTGATTCGCAGTTCATAAAAACCCCGCGCGGAAACGGACAAGGTGGCGCGGTGAACTCGGCCGGGTAGGTTGAATTCCCGGCGCAGCATCGGCACCCGCGACACCATGGACTTCGCCGGTACGCCCGCGATGCCAGTGTTCAGGGCGAGCTTATCATCGGCCAGAGTCACCGCCGCCTTGCCGTCGGTCAGAATATTTTTGGACCACCGTTCGGACTCAATGGAATCCGAGCATTCCACACCCGCCCCAATACCGATGGAATGCGGGCCGTCAAAGACGGCAAGGCCACCTAAAGCCAGGCCATAATCCTGACCATCCCAACAGGCCAGGCGGGTGACGGCCAATCGGACGTAACGCGCCTTCTGCGCGCTGAATTCAAAGCGACATGAATTATTGCGCGGGTCAGGAAAATTGATGCCGGTTTTGTCGACCACCACCCTGGGATTGCTGAATTCGTGAGTGTCCGCCACTTCCACTTTGAATCGAACTGGAAACATCGCCGTGCGGAAATCGCTGTTCTGACCTTGGGGTCGTGCGGGGATGAGATCCACGGCATCCAGCCGCAGGCTGGAACCAAGGTCGAGAATTATCCATTTATTGACATCGGCCCGCGAGGCCAGTTCGCTGCGGTAACAATGGATCGGTGTCAGGGGACGATTGTCCGGATCCGCAAGCATGGGATCACTTATCCATCGCGCAGTCCAATCGGCGGGGTGGAGCAACCCCATGGTCCAGGAGGCTGACCGGCTCCAAATGGAAGTTTGGCCATGGCGATCCCAGATGCGTACTTTCCAATAGCAAACTTGACGGGAAACCAGTGATTTGCCTGAGTAAACTATTTGAGCGCTGGCAGCGGAAAATACTTTTCCGCTATCCCAAAGGTCACCGGTGTCAGAATTGAGTCCCTCAGCCGAGGAAGCCACCAATATTTGGTATGCTGTTTGCTTCTCGCCTCTTTGGACGGATGACAAGATCCAACTGAGCTGCGGATGGAGAACATCAATCCCAAGCGGATTGTTCCGATCTTCGCATCGCAACTGGCTGACACTTATGGCGGCACCGGCTTGAAAAGGCATCAGGCAAAGCAGAAGCGACCACCCTATTAAATCGATCAATCTGGTAAATCTAGGCATTGCGTCGATGGCTGATAAAAATCAGGCGGGCTTGAGATTATGGCGGACGGGGTGGCCTTGATTAATGCCTCCATCAGTTAGGTAAATGGCCCTGGGCATGGTACAAAATGCGGTGATGAGGCAACGGATTGATCACAGGCTCGCTTTGATCGGTGAAAAAGCACAGGTCTTTGGGCTTCAACAAGGGTGTTTTTGAGCGCATGTAAGCCGCCGCCGCCTGAGTCCGTGATCTTACCCCAAGCTTCTTGAATATATCCTTTAAATAAAAGCAAATCGTATGAACACTTAAGCGCATTTTCCTGGCAATCAAGCCATTGGTGTAACCTCGACAGAGCAGCATGAGAATCCATTCTTCAGTCAAGGAAAACTGATGCGTTTTGGCCGCAAGGTTCCGCTGGCGCCGAAAAGATTCGACCACGCAACGAGTAATCTGGCTGGTCATCGGCGAGCCTTTTTGAAGCACGTTAAACAAGGCTGCCTGTAAGTCCAAGGGCCTGGTTTGGTCAAGCAAGAGATAACCGTCGGCTCCGGCCGCCAAGGCGCGAAATACTATTTCCCGGTCATCCGCAGAGGTTAGGATAACGAGCGGGATTTGTGGCCGTGATTTCTTGAGTCGAATGATGCATTCAATGCCAGATATGTCGGGCAGGCAAATATTCATCAATATCACATCGGGCCTAATTTTTGGAACCGTTCGCAATGCGTCCTCGGCAGTCGCGCAGCTACAGCTACAAACAAAGTCCGGGAATCGATTTATCAGGTTGAGCCAATAGTTACGAATCTCCGGCTGACATTCGACCAAAGCAACTTTGAATTGTAGTTTCGCGGATAAGTCTATTGCACGGGCTTTCTTCACTGAGATATCGGATAATGGCATGCCGTTTGAGGTCGCGATTTATAAAGACACGGCAACATATGACTATAAAATTACCAAGGCCACCGAAACGTGGCGCCTTTGCGCAATCGAGTTGTCAAAACCCCCGGCGATTCTGGCGCGTACACGCATCTTTGATGGATCATGTGCTTTGAGGTCATTGGCGTCAGTGACCTGAAACCAAAAGGGATTGGCGATGCCATGGAAAGAACGCGGACCATGGTGCGAGATCTCAAGTAGCCTGAGGCATAAATGAGTGTTTCTTAACTTTTTACATAAGCCAAGTGGACCTATGTGCCAATATTATGGAGTGCTGGCTGTAATTTACAACGCTTCCGTGGTCGTGGTCTATTGATTCCACCCAGCTACAACCTAAGCCTATCGCAGTATTGATAAAGAGCCAATACGCATGATGATGTGTAATGATAAGGGCCAAAAAATATGGAGCACAAGCCGCTCAATTGCGGGACGAGCATCCGGGTTTTCCTTGAATTTGGGGGCTGCTGGATGGCCATGGCCAAGTCAAAAGACTCGCAGGCTTCAGATGGGGCTCGTTTTTTGAGATGACTCAAAGGCTTGAATCACGAAGCCTGCTCCACCCTGGTCAGGTCTTCGTTGCCGGATACGCATCTTTATGCGTATTGTTCCACCTGGGAAGAGCCTTCATTGTATTAGTCAAGTCACCCATGTTTCAGACCACGATTAAATTCTCGGACCCGTTCAAGTGGACCGGGGTAATACTGGCATATTGGGCAGGCAGGGGCACGTTCTCAACCGCGGTTCCGATTGGTTTTTCACCAACCGCGGGTGCTTCAGGTCGCGAAGGCCATGGGGCCGGGAACAGCAAGGTGGTAGATTGAAAATTGAGTGCTAACTTCAGACTTCTAAGTTTGTAGTCACCCGTCTTACCGATAGCAAGTCAAACTATTCCGCAATTATGCAACGAAAGTTATTATGTCCATTGAGTGCCGTGCTGGGCCTGTGCTTGATGATGGCGGGTTCGCAGTGGGCAGCTGCGGTTAACGTGATGAATTACGGGGCCGATGGCAATGACTACTTTCAGTTTACCACACCGCCCATGGCCTTGGACAAAGCTTCGGGTTTTACGACCTTGATTGCTTTTGCCATGCATGTTAACGCGGATGGCACGCTGCTGCTCGGCGGCGTGGTCTGTAACAATGGCGTCTATGTCGGTCCCACGAACTGGAATCCGCTCATCACCACATTGAAAACACCGCCCACGACCGTCAACCGGTATGAGGTGTGCATCGGCGGATGGACCGACGCCAGTTTTGACAACATCAAGAGTCTGGTCGCTTCCCAGGGCACGGGCCCCGGCAGCATCCTGTACAGAAATTTCCAGGCCTTGAAAAATGCGGTGCCGGGAATTGACGCGATCAATGACGACGAAGAACAGACCTACGATCTAAATTCGGCCACGAAATTCGCCAACATGCTGGGCAGTCTGGGTTTTAAGTTCACCCTGGTTCCCTACACCGCCCAAAGTTTCTGGGTGAATCTCAGGAACAGCCTCACCAACTGCGATTGCATCTATCTTCAATGTTATTCCGGCGGAGCGGGCAACGACCCGGTGCAGTGGAATACGGCCTTCGGAAATGGTGTCGTGGTGATACCTGGTCAGGAAAGCAACGGTTCAACGCCGGCGATTTTTCACAACTGGTATCTCCAAACCGGGGTGCAAGGCGGCTTTTATTATCCCGATGTGGTTTTCAACTCCACCTATTGGAGTGCGGCCATTATCGAAGCCAATGGCACAGCGCCGGCAACGCCGGCGGGAGTGGTGCTGACTCCGGGGGGCGGACAGTTGACCCTGGCGTGGAATGTGGTTCCCGGAGCGATTTCATACAATGTAAAGCGTTCGACCAGCAGTGGTGGCGAGGTTACCATCGCCAATGTTTCCGCCAACAATGGCTGGCCCACCTCCAACCAATACATCAACACGGGGCTGGCCGCCGGCACGACCTATTACTACAAGGTGTCGGCAGTCAATACCAACGGCGAGAGCGCTGATTCCGCTGAGGTCAACGCCAGGCCCCAGGCATCAACTGGATTCAATTTTGGTTTTGAGATGCCGAGCCTGGGCAATGGCAACTACCAGTATAACCCCTCAGGCGCCTCCTGGACCTTTGGCGGCACTGCGGGGCTCATTGCCAACGGCAGCGGGTTTAGCAACCCCAATGCCTTGGAAGGAATTCAGGCCGCCTTCATCCAGTATCATGGGGTCATTGCACAAACCATTTCCGGCTTAATACCCGGACAAGCTTATACGCTCACTTACTTCGCCGCCCAGCGTCCGGGAAACAGCCAGACGTGGAACGTGCAGATTGATAATACGGTCATCCAGACCAACAGCCCGGGGGGCACCAGCTATGCCACTTACACGGCCACCTTCACCGCCACGGCGGCAAGTCACGTCCTGTCGTTTGTCGGAACAGATCTGGGCGGGTACGGTGACTCAGTCTTTATCGACGGCGTGCGGGTCACGATCCAATCGTCGGCATTGCAGCCGGTTTTAAATTCCGGTTTTGAGTCGCCCAGCATTGGCCTGGGCAACTACCAATATTATCCTTCGGGCGGCGCGTGGGCCTTCAACCACCTTTCGGGACTTGTCGCCAACAGCAGCGGATTTGGCAACGCCAGCGCCCCGGAAGGGATTCAGGCCGCCTTTGTCCAGGGGAATGGAACGATTTCGCAAACCATCTCCGGCTTGGCCCCGGGACAAGTTTACACGCTTACTTACTCTGCCGCCCAGCGTCCGGGAAACAGCGAGACATGGAACGTGCAGATTGACAATGCGGTCATCCAGACCAACAGCCCGGGAGGCACCAGCTATGCCTCCTATGCAGCCACCTTCACGGCCACCGCGGCAGCTCATGTCCTGTCCTTTGTGGGCACAGATTTAGCGGGCAATGGTGACTCGGTTTTCCTCGACAACGTGCAACTGACAGCAATTAATCTAATGGCACCGACATTTGGAGTCCCCAATGTTTTAGGTGGCAGCCTGATTCTGACGGGCTACGGCGGCACCCCGCACAGCGGTTATACCTGGCTGGTGACAACCAACCTATCGGCTCCGGTTATCTGGACAACGAATGGCAGCGGGACTTTGAATGACACGGGTGCGTTCTCCAACGCTGTGCCGATTAAATTGTTCCAGCCGAATACCTTTTTCCGATTCCGGATGCCGTAATCAGGTAGAAGCACTTACGAGCCCACCATGGAACGCGTGGGCCAACGAAAATGAAACGCGGGGACAGATTCTCGGATACGAACACCCCAATTGGGGGGAAGCTCACCTGCATCAAGCTGAACATCCAAACGCCATGCCCACCTCGGAGCGCTGTCCCGGTCAACCAAGGGCATGGTTGGAGATATTTCACCCTGCATACCCAGTTCGCTTTCGGTCATGGATGCGACCATCCCAGCTAGGTTGGCCGTGGCCATGGCTTTAGAATATGAATTTTAGTCATGCAAAGTGAGGGGGGAAATATTGGGCATTTATTAACAGCAAAGCTTATGTCGAATTCAGGTCGACTGAGCCGCCCCGGGGGCTTGTGGATGGCAACCGTGTGCGTGTCTTTTCTGTGTGCGTCTTTTCTTGCCACTGGCAAATATTGTTATACTATGTCCGCCGCACGTTGCCCACGTGGCGGAATTGGCAGACGCGCTAGATTCAGGTTCTTTCGGGGTATCTTGGACACTTCTGGACAGGCTTGTAAATCAATGGCCTAGCGAACAAAACTGAAAATTCAGCCTGACCCCGTTTGGACACTTTTGGACTGGTTTTTTTGTGCGCGGGGTGCAATACGGGGTACAATGGAGAATCGCCAATGATACCAAGCCATTCATGAGGTGCAGGAAAATGCTCAATTTAATGCCCGCTCGACAAACTCAACAAATTCCTGATTCTTGAAAACCTTGTTTTTCTCCCAAACGGCGCGAGGCAAGGGAAGGGAGAAAAACCAGCGCATATCATCTTCCAATTCCTCTTTTGTCGTCATGCCCCCAGCTTTGACAATGCGCCAGCCCGTCAAATACTGAGTGAAAGCTTTGTTGATAAAGACCTCATCTAAAACGGTTGGGGGATTTTTAACCGCATCCGCGCTTTCATCAAACACACGACTCAATTCAGGATGTTCGGAAATCTCGCCCCAAAGGTTGCGGTGGTGATCGGCCAACGTGAGAATATTTTCAATTTCCCTAGACTTGGCCTCACGTTCCCTTGCTTTGGCTTCTGAATCGCTGGCTTTCGCTTGGCGATTTGTAGCCAATGCGTTCAGTAAAAGGCCAAAGACGATGCCGAGCGTTTGAATGAAGTGATCGAACCAAGAAGAAAAATCAGCCATCCCCGCTTCTAAAACGGGGAACGTAGGGCAGGCAAGCGGCTTTATGCGGCGGGTAGTTCCGCCCGTGCTGCGATGAAAACATGGCGCGGAACCCGGATAACACGCTCTTGCGGGCCAACACCGGGGCCGGGCGGCATGGCGGAAACCGCTTCATTGGTAATATCCGCTCCGACCACGGCAAAAGCACCGTCAGCCATTTCCAAGATTTGCGGGCAATGATAACCCGATTCGCACAGGTTTTTCTCATTTCCGCCGAGGCGTTTCAAAAACATACCCGAATATGACCATAGTCATTTCGTCCGTCAAATTGTTTTTTGTTAATTGTCACTCATGCGAGCAGCTAAATTACGCGAGCGCCTTTGCTCAGAGGTCGTCTGCATTTTACACGACGAGCGCAAGCGAAAGAAAATTTCCATGATTCGGCTGGCGGAAAAATCCGGCTTGTCTCAATCCATGATAAGCCTAGTTGAACGAGATTTGCGAAATCCAACCCTTGACACCTTGCTCCGCATGGCGGACGCGCTTGAGATTGAGCTTTCGGACGTGCTTGTAAAAGCAAAGCATCGCGTGTCGGAAAGCTGAAATTTCGCCCCCTACAATTCCGCGCACAATCTTAATTATGTCTAATTGACCTAATTGAGAAGCCCCCTTTTCGCTAAAGAGTGTTGCCACTTTTTCCAAATCGTCATTGAATGATAGTTCAATGGAGGAATCAGGAAGCAGTCGAAAACGCGCAGATCAAAGCCCAGGACTTGTTGCCGCTCCCAAAGATTTTCTGATTGGCCCGATGTTCGCCGCCACCAAGCAGACCGGCCCCCGCGAAGTTGAGATTGGCAAACGGTTTTATCAAATCGGCGGGTTTCATCCTTTGCGCCCGGACTTTCACCCGCCCGCGCTCGATGTTCGCCATGCCCGAGCCATTTTCACCTTGCTAAGTTTTCGCAAGCCGAATGAAAACACGCAGCTCATCCGCTTTTCGTTTTATGAGTTCTGCCGCCGCTATGCTCGCACCAACGGCGGACGCTATGCCCGCGCTATTAAATCCATTGTTGCCGATCTTGTTGATTCGTATATTCGCATCACCGACTTGCCCACGAAGGTTTCCCGCCAGTATCGCCTGATTGAACGGATTCAGACAGAGAGCCGACCGCCCCGCCGTAAAGATTCAAGGCTGGCCCTTTCCAATCAGTCGGAAATCTTCTTCAACGGCTGCACCCTCTCGCCGGAATTTTTCGGGTTGCTTGGAGAAATCGCCGAGTTGCAGCATTTGAAGCTGGGCGTTTTTACGGCCATTCGTGCGCCATTGGCACAGGCGATCTATCTCTACATCCCCAGCCGCGCCCACCACCACACCGAGCGTAACCCGTTTGAAATCACGCTGACGAGACTTTTGGAACAAGTCGCCTACCCCGCCCTCAAACATAAATCCGTCAGGCATAAGATTTTCACGCAACATACCAAAACCAGCCGTTCCATCGTCCAACAACTTGACCGGCTCGAAACGGTCAAAGGCGTTTTCCGCGTTCGTCTGGCTGAAACCGCTGACGGTTCAGAATGGAAACTTCAAGCGTGGGTTGAGAAGAACCAGCACCAGCCAAAACTGCTTTCGGGAAATTCCAAACTCATTGCCGCATGGGATGCCAGCGGACGCACCCGTGAACTTTTGGAAAAGCGGTTGGCAAATGCCCAACCATTGAATGACTACGAACTAGATTTATTAGAAAAAGCCGCCGTCAAGGTAAAGGGAAACGAGCGTTGTTTTGTGCTGGCAAAGGCCATGTTGTCACCCGCTGAATTTACCGGCCTTTTGGCGGAGGCTAAAGGCGAAGAATTTGAAGGGCGCAAGGCCAAGAAGAACCCCACGGCGCGTTTGATCTGGCGGCTTAAATCGGCAATTTCAGGCCGAAATTTTGCCCCCTTGTCGCGGTCGCAGGGTTTGGACAGCTAAGAAAAAAGCGGGGCGCGGATATGGACAGCTAAGAAAAACAGGGGGGTAAGGTTTGGACAACTAAGAAAAATTTGAGCGTCCACAGTTACATAAAATGCTGGCAGTCAGTGAATATCTGGATTGGGTGTTTTCGCTCCCATAAATGGTTCCCATCTAAAGTATTTCCCATTGGCAAAAGCGATTAAAAATCGTATCGCAGCAAAGAACAGCAACCTATTTTGCCGGAATTTCAGAATCAGCCTTGACCATATCGGCCAGAACATTTTGAAAGTCTTTCAAACCCGTTGCCGGGACTATGATGGAATTGCTTTTTGCCCCGCCCGCCTCGATGATGCGCAAGAATCTTCCCCGTGGATTTTCCTTCAAAATAAAAACAAATGACTTCCTCTCAATTTGAAGTTCACTGGTTAGAAGCGTGTCCTCGGCAATATGCGGTTTCGGTTGGCTGAATTTCTGTTGAAAACTCGGTTGCCGACCGTAGGGGGATGGATGTTCGTTGGAGATCATAATAAATTTTGCCTGCGCAATATTTCATTTTTTAAATGCCGAAGGCCGAGCAAGACCATGCCCAACGCTCCTAAAACCAGTTCGCCGGGTTCAGGAACAGCCTGAAATAGAAAAGTCGTCGCCGGAAGAAACCCTTGGTCATTACTGGTGGTTGTCGGAAAAGTGAAGCCTGAACCAACGGAAGAAAAGGCTGCGTTGATATAGTTGATTGAATTGGTTGTAGGGCTGTTTGGAAACCCGATAAAATTTAAAATTTGGCCGGGACGACTCGCTGCCACGACAAAAACCTCATTAGCGGGAAGTATAATGGGATTTATCGCTTCGTAAGCACTGCCGTTAATCATCTGCCCGTCGTTGTCAATGGTTGCGGAGCGCAAAAGGGTTCCATCCCCCGCCCATAAACCAAGCATTACGCCCGATGTACTGTTTGTGCCTCCCAACCAACCCAAACTGCTGACGAGGACGTTCTCAGACGGCGAAAACGTCCACCCGACCGTGGCATCGTTCATAAATCCAACAATGCCTTGGGAATAAACAGGCCCGCCATGAATCATCCTCACATTGACCGCCTCGACATAACCCTGAGCCTGTACACCCTGAGCGAATAGGAGCCCAGCTAAAAGTATTTCCCCCCAAGATTTCACAGTTCAGATTTGGTAAACTTTATCTGGTGACGAAGGCCAAGCAGCGCCATACCCAAGACCATCAAAGTCAGTTCGCCGGGTTCTGGAACTGGTGAGGACGAGAACTGGATATTATCCAGTGTTGCATTGCCGACAAAAGGTGGCAATGAAAAGAGCAACTGCCCCGAATCTCCGGCGAATTGTGAAACATCTGCTTTGTAAATGTTGTAATTAGCAGTGCTGCCAGTTTCGCTAAACGTAAGTGCTTGACCAGCGAACGAGATTTGTAAACCTCCGAAGTTGCCCCAAAACGTCATGGATTCCGTTCCCAATGGAATTGTTCCGTTTTGACCCAGTGAAATGGAAACACCATTTTGAACGTTTGCACTTGTGAGAAGGGCATAATAGTTTCCCTGAATTTGAGAGGGAAAAATGGGTGAATTTTGGTCGCAAATGCTAATTGATTGACCACTAAGCGATAAATCGTCGTAATAAATATACGGAGCATTAACTGTCCAGCTAGGAAAGGCATTCGCGGCTGGAATTTGATTGCCAGTTAAGTTTTTAATTTGTGCGCTTTCAAAATTGAGATTAACGAAACCTTGGGTGAATCCAATTTGGCCTACGGCCAAGAGGATAAATAGTGCTATTTTTGTTTTCATAGTTTTATCTGTTTTTTATCGAGCAACAAATGGATCTCCAACGACTTGTACGTATGGCGTGTGGTTTGCATTCCAAGCGCAAATTGCTAAATTATTCCCTTCGGCCCATAAACCAAAGAATACTGCATTATCAGTGCCTCCAGCGCCCGGCTCTTCTGTATAAGTTGGACCGCCAATCGGTGTATTTGAATAATTTGTTCCACCAAAAGCATTGCTTGAAAACCACGGTAGAAAGTTTCCACCAGGCACCGCACGTTGGCCATTAAAAGATTCTTCAGTTCGGATAATCCACCACCCGCTGTTGCCAGACCACCGCACATAACCGTCGGTTGCGTAGTAACCTCCCAAAGAACTGTGAAATCCCCAAGAAATATAGCCAGCCACATTCACCGCATTTGTAAGGTGTGGCAGGCTGTTATTGGTTTCACAACCTGTCAAAAATTGAATTGACGCATTAGAAACACCCGCCGCATTGAGTCCGTTCGTAGTCTTGAATACAAAATTGTCGCCACAATAACCATTGTTCACATCATCAACGATATAATTCGTATTTGCGTATCCGCCAGCACTCGCGCTGATGACAAGTTTGCCCGGTGAATAATTTGCGCCAACGGACACCAGTTTGTTAATATAGGCTATGCAATCATTCGTACCATTCACTCCATTCATGTTGATGCTTGATACAAAAGTCTGGATTCCGGGCGCTTCGGTAGAAAGTTGATACTGCACACTTGGATAAGTGGTTGTATCCTCGACACGCGAAGGAATATCCATAAACAACAAAAGATATTGAGGACGCTTAGTTGGGTTATTGGTCAGCCAATTCAAATAGGGCGTCAAAACTTGGTTTAAAAACGTTACATTTCCAACAATCTCATTTGTTGAACAGCCTATCCCCATTGAATTTGCGCCACCCACCAGCGGGCGATGCGCGAGGTAGTAATTAAAAACGATTGTGCTATTGGCGGAATTGGTGTTGTAGATCAGCAACAAATCTTTCGTCACATCCAACGAGTAGGAAATTAGCGGTGAGAATTCGCTGGCAAGGGTGAAATCTCCGCCGCCAGTAATCAATTTTACTTGGCTCAACCCACTAATGACGTTCGTTTCTCCAAAGGTGTTGTCGCCCCAGCAAATCACTGTACCATTATTTTTTAAGGCGATATTATGGTTTTCGCCCGCCGCCACATTGAGCACATTGCTTAATCCGCTTGGAACATTTGTCCATGCGCCCCACGCCGTTACCGTGCCGTCAATCTTCAACGCCAGCGCGTGGGCACCGCCAGCGGCGATCGCCACAATGTTGCTCAAATTTAGTGGCACATTGGTTTGCCCGTAATTATTTGCACCCCACGCAATGACCGTGGAGTTTTTGAGTAATGCGAGATTGAAATTTGTTCCGGCTGCAATCGCCATCACATTGGTTAATCCTGCCGGAATCGGGGCGTTGGTTTGCCCCCATTGGAAAACCGTTCCATCATTTTTTAAGGCGAGACTTTCCTGCCCATCCGCTGAAATCGCAATGATATTGGTGGCGTTGGCTGGCACGTTCGTTTGTCCAAAATCATTGATGCCCCAAGCAATCACACTTCCGTCCGCTTTCAAAGCGAGGTCGTGCCGCGAACCGGCGGCAACCGCAATGGCATTCGTCAGCAACGGTGGAGCGGAAGCCGTGACATAGTTGAACCCCGTCCAATACGAACCCCAACTTGCCACTTGGCCGTTGTCCATTGCGGCAAGGCCATGGTTTTTTCCAGCCGCCAGTGAAAGCACGTTGGTTGTGTCCGTTTGCCATGACAATTCGCCATTGGTGTTTGACCCCCAACCGGAAATTAAGCCCAACCCATAAGCCGGACGTGGGACGTTCAGTGCCGCAATGTCGCTCGTAACCGAGCCGTTGTCCGCCGAAACAACTACCTGATAATTCCCGGCAACTTCACTTTGCACGTTCGACAAAGTTAATGTCGCGTTGGTCGCCCCCGGAATGTTCACGCCATTAAGCTGCCATTGATAGGTTAATCCTGCAACTCCGACTGCGAAAACAGAAAACGTCGCAGTTCCACCGGGAGAAACGGTTTGGCTGTTTGGTTCGTCATAAATCAGCGGGGTTAACTGGCCGTAACGGATTGCCAAACCATGAAAGCCACCGACGGACATTGTTTTTACGCCCGTCAGTCCGCCCGGCACCTCAAGCTCGCCGTAGGTATCATCACCCCAAGCCGTCACCGTGCCGTCCGACTGCAAAGCCGCGCTGTAAAGATAACCGCCGCCAACTGACACAATATTTGATAATCCCGGAGGCACCAGAGCTTGGCCGTAGTTATCCAAGCCGGGAGTAGTTCCACCCGCGCCCCAAGCGACCGCTGTTCCATTGGCTTTCAATGCCAGCGAATGGTATGCGCCGGAGGAAATGGAAACCACGTTGCTTAATCCGGCGGGTATGTTGGTAACGCCCCAATAATACGGTGCGCCGCTATAATTGTAATTTGCCCATGCCGCCACGGTGCCATTGGTCAATAAGGCGACGCCTTGCACGACGCCACCGGCAACTTGGGTTGCCGCTCCAAAAGCGGGTACATTGGTTTGCCCATAATAATTGTAGCCCCATGCCAACACAGTTCCGTCCTGTCGCAAGGCGAAGCAACACGCATCCCCGGCAGCAATCGCCGTTGCATTGGTAAGACTGGCGGGCACATTCGTTTGTCCGTAGGTATTGTCGCCCCATACAACGACCGTTCCATTTTGCTGCAAAGCCATTGAGAACGCGCCTCCGGCAGCAATGGAAACCACATTGCTCAAACCACTTGGCACCGTGGTTTCGCCATAAGTATTATCGCCCCATGCAATCACCTTGCCGTCAGATTTGAGCACAAGGCTGAAATTGAATCCGCCCGCCACTCCGATTGCATTTGTCAGTCCCGAAGGCACGTCGCACTGGCCGTAGCCATCTGCCCCCCAAGCCACAACCATGGTCGGCGACGGCGGACGGACAGCATAAAACGCATAAGGCCAGGGTTGGTTGGTCAGGGAAACCAACGAACAGGTGTAAGCGTTGGTCAGCCACACCCATTGCGGATTTGCCAGATTGGTCGTGCTATAAACTCCGTACCAAACAAAATTTGTCCCACCGGCCAGATTAAACGTCACCGCCATGCTTTGGTTAGTATTCAGCGTGGTAACGAGGTTCGTCAGATACACCTGTCCGCCTGTCATACAGTCGCAGAGCGCGGCCAGCGGTGAAAATGTTCCGCCCGCACCCATCGGCGAAGCCCGCAACATCAATCCCGCCGCCCGCCGTTTGGCGAACCGTTGCGCTTGTGCCTGACTGACTGGCCCCATGTCTGCAAAGGAAGCCAGAGCGTTGTAATAAAACGTCACGTCGTTTTGAATCAACAGGCGGCGGTAAGAATGCAGTTCGTCAAAATCGCCGTCCGCAATGCCGGTGCCGGAAAGTGTGCTGCCCACCGACAATTCGCCAACGGCGGGGGGTATGGCTAAAGTTCCGCCGCCAGTGGCAACAGGAGTCCCGTCAATAAACAAAGCCGTCCCGTTTGGGCTGTAATCCAGCGTGATTAAATGCGATTGGTCAGCTTGCCAACTGATACCAGCGTTCAGCAATAATTGTGGTGCGATGCCATTGCCGCCACTTAATAATTCCATGCCCGTACCGTCCGAACTGACTTGGAGCGACCACACGGCAACCGATTGACTTGCACTCACGGCTGACAATTCAACCAACGCCGCATTGACGCCCGGCCCGGTTCCACCCGTCACGGACACGCTTGACCAATTCGGCTTGAACCAAAACTGTATCGCCCCGGCGGCGTTGCAAGTGATGTTCGTATGGCCGGTGGAATCCATCGCCGATACAAAAAACGGAGCCACGCTTGGGCCGGAACATTCCAGCGCATAGCCCGACCAGCCTTCCACCAGCGTAAAATTATCCACCGTAACAAGGGCGTCCCGTGTACCGGCGTAATAAGGTTCGTCGAAACTTTCGGAATAGATCGCGGGCGCGGTGAGCGGGATTAACGGCGCAATCGGCGTGCGGGGTTCAGCATTGGCCGACCCCGGAAAGGTGAATGGACAAAGACAAGCAACCGTGACCGCGCCCGAAAAACTTCTGATTAGTTTCATTTTAGTTTTGCCTTGCGAACCCTGTCCCGGAACTCAAGAGCGCGGACTTGACGCGCCCTAACCAGAGGCACCGCTAAGCGCCCATGCAGATGACACGCCAAGCCGCGCCATTTGGCGCGTGCTTGAGCAATCTGCATTGGGCTGGAAAATTAGCGGTTTTCTGGTTAGCCCCGTAGCCAAAGCTACGCAAATATGTTTTAAGTTTTGTGTCATGCCCTGAGAACCTTGCATGACAGCGGGATTCTCGCCTTTCCCTAAAATTTGCCAAGAACTTTTTTAAGCATGATTTTTGTCCTGACGGAAACAAAAAATGCTCATCTTGATTTTATTTCCCTGCCGCGCAAGACAGCGGGATTTTCAATTCCCCTTGCAGACTACGCCTTGAAAACCCGCTGACTTGCGCTCGCCCTCGGGATGCTCCCTTGCGGAAATTAAACCGCCGCCGCTCCACTCCGCTTTTTGTTCCGTCCGCTCCCCGACCCTTTCCCCTACGGTGACGGCCAGCCCAAACGCTGCTTTCCGCTCACGGCTTTTTAATTTCACAAGCGAGCCGGATTTAGCGGGGCTGTCAGGCTTCATGCAAAAACCAAGGCCATGAAGCCCGCCAGTCCCGCCCGCTAACGCGGAGAGCGTTTGAAAAATCCGTTTCTCATTGGAGTTTTGTTTGGGCTTCCAGTTCTGTTCTGTTGGCCTCACCGCCCGTCTCCATCGGGGGGCAAAGACATGGCGGTGCCCTCTAAAGACTACTCCCGCCAGCCGCCCCGATTGCGCGGGCTGGGGAGTGAAGGCCACCAGACCAAAACCGATCAGCACCAAAAAAGACCAAAATTGCCAATCCCGAAACTTAAAAATCCCGAAGGCTCCAGAGCCAGCCCGATCATTTCAGCACCAGCAGGAGCCGGGCGGAAACTCCCCCACCCTGACAGGCCGTAATTAAATGAATGCAAATTCATTTTGTGCGCCCCCGGTAATGCGGCCCGAAAGGCGCTACACTTTCGTGCCATTCCATTTTGGCCCCCGCTTCCTCCGCGAGATTTAGTCTCGCCTCAGTCGCGCCCGCCGCTTCGCTCCCCGGCGCACGGTCAAGATTGACCCCGATCATATGTCCGCCTAGTCTCGATTTATGGGGAACCGTTTCAACACGACTGACCGGACGGGCAAAAAATCAAAAGAACTTCGCTTAATCTATCACGACCCCATCATCATCCCCCACGACCCGCAGCCAACCGGGGAAACTCCCCCACCCGCTGACGGCGGCGACTGGACAGGCCGGGTTTTTATCGGCGGTTTAATCTTTGTGCTGTTGGGCCTTTGCTGGCTGGCCCCGGCTTGGACGGAAAGCGTCTTGAAAAATCTCATCCGGCAAATTTTTTATTTCGCCGGACAATAGCCTTTCAAAAGTCCAAACCGTCAGACGTTTGCGCCGTCAGACGTTCAAATGTTCAGCCGTCCAAACATTTGAACGAGCGGCACGGATAGGTTTGACAAGCTTTCAAAATTCTAAAAGGCTGGACTGGCCAAAGGTTGGATTGCCAACAGTTCAGCCGCTTGGCCTTTCAGATTTCCAAACCCTTAGACTTCCAAACCTTCACACCATGATTATTACCGTTGCCTCATTGAAAGGCGGTCAGGCCAAGACCACGACCGCCGTCCACATCGCCGCGCAGATGCAGACCCACGCCAAGACATTGCTGGTGGACGGCGACCCGAACCGCAGCGCGTTGAACTGGCACAAACGCCGGGGCTTTCCGTTTGAGGTTTGCGACGAGCGGCAAGCCGTCAAATTCTCGCGGGACTTCACCCACATCATTTTCGACACACAGGCCCGGCCCGGCAAGGAGGACTTGGAAGTTTTGGCGGGCGGTTGCGATCAGTTAATCATTCCACTGACGCCGGACGCGCTTTCGCTCGACACGCTGTTTGTGTTCACGGATTCACTCAAACAGCTTGGCGCAACCCAATTCAAGATTCTGCTAACCATCGTGCCACCAAGACCGGCGCGGGACGGCGAGGACGTGCGGCAGACATTGACCGCAGCGGGCTTGCCGGTGTTTCGTGCCACCGTCCGCCGCTATAAGGCGTTTCAAAAAGCCGCCTTGTCCGGCGTGCTGGTCAAAGACGTGGCCGACGAATATGCGGCGGCGGCATGGGCGGACTATGAGGCCGTGGCCGATGAAATTATGTCCAAAACCAAAGGGGAGGCGAAAAAATGAAATCCCGGAGCGAAAACAAGTTTGCGGTAATCCTGCAAGGCCACGATGTAGCCGGTGCAGAACCAACCGCCGTTTCACCGGCGC
The DNA here is from genome assembly GCA_031290985.1 of Verrucomicrobiia bacterium. Taxonomy (GTDB): domain Bacteria; phylum Verrucomicrobiota; class Verrucomicrobiia; order Limisphaerales; family UBA11358; genus UBA11358. The sequence continues at coordinate 94,149 of JARLJW010000092.1, forward strand.
AGCCGAGGGCGGTTGCGCCAGTGACAGCCACGGCCAAGAGGACAGGCCGGACACCGGGGAAGGGGAAAAGCAGCGACCCGTCTTTCCGACAGGTCACGGCCTACATTCCGTTAAACCTGCACAACAACGCCACGATTGCCTTGCGGTTGGCGAACCAGATCAGAATTGACGCCGACAAGGAGGATTTTAGCGAATTGTTGACGCGGTTGCTGGCGGACTGGTATCAGGGCCAAACCTTTTACCGACCCGGCAAATGATGTTGCCGTCCGTACCCGCCTCATATATACATTTAGCCAATAGGTTGAGTCTTTTAGACTCGTGCTGCGCTTAATTTCGTGTATCATCATGGATGGTAAAAACTAGGGTAAAAATGAATTTTCAGACTTGCATGAATAGCTTCTTAAAGGCATTTCCACCCAAAGACCGGAAGCGAGTTAAAGCCGACCCGCGCTATGTCAGGGCATCCCAAACAGAGAACTTGGCGCAATCACAGAAAATGGCGGCTATAATCCTGCTGGAAAAGTCATCTTAATTGGCACTTGCTTTGGTGGGTGACGTGTTTCAGATTTTGGCCGGAACGGAGGCCGCTTGAAGTCAATTAACACACGTTTTGAGACATGGGAAACCCTCGCTGAGGCCCAGCTTGAAGGCAGCAAACCTTTTGAGTTATTGGGATTTGATTTGGAGTTGCCAGCACACAGGGCATTCTGGGAAAAGATGAAGCGTACGGGCAAATTTCACGCTTCGATTGAACCCAAAGTCAAGGTCACTTTCATTCCCGCCGGGCAAAATTAAGCCCCGCAACGAAGGCGAGGGGATTTTGAACCCCTCGCCCGGTTAATCATCTGACCAGATCATCATCGTCGCGGGAGGCCACCAGTTCCATTGCCATTTCCCGCTCACGTTCGCGGGCGACATTTTCCCGCAATGCTTCCACGTCGTCCGTATAAATCCGAACTTCTTGGCGCCCGCGTGACACCGAGACATAGAACTGTTTGGCATCCGTGGCTCCTGCCGATATAAGCCCGCTTTGCGCCACCAAGACGCAATCCACCGTTTTCCCCTGTGCGGCGTGTGAAGTTGTGGCATAGCCGTAATCCAGATGCGCGAAATCCTTGGAGATTTTCCAGCCGTTTTCCAGTATCAGGCCGTTCCGCCCAACTTTTTTCACCGTGTACAGGCTGCCATTGTAAAGCCGGTGATCGTTCACGTCATGCCCGTTCGCGGTGATGCGGATGCGGTCGCCCTGGGCAATCTCAATTTTCTCCCGTTCAAAAATGCCGAAATGCTCCGCTTTGGAAAGGGGAAGTTCCTTGACCGTTTCCCCGCTCCGCACCAAAACTTCATCCCCATTCACGGCGATCACTTCCATGGCCTTGCCCATTTCAAAACCTTTCAGCGACTTGTTGACCTTGACCACAAGGCCCGGCGTGTAATGGCGGGCATCGCTTCGTTCCGCCGCCGTCCATGACAGGTTTTTCAGGATGTTCCATTTTTCGCCTTCGCCCATTTCGCCCCGTTGCTTGAGCGTTTCCCGGATGGCATGGGTGACGCTTTCACCTTCGGCATGAGTGGGGGAAACGATCAGCGCACTTTTGCCCTCCTTCACCAAAGCAAGATAATCTTTGGCCAAGGCCGCTTCCCGTTCCTGAATCGGCATTTCCCGAAACGCCCGCATATGTTCCAGTGTCTTGAACGCCCCCGCAAAATCGCGGGCCGCGATTTGCTCCACCGCCCGCTTGTAACTTCCGGTCTGCCGCTGGATTTCATCCACGGTAGCCACCGGCAACTCACCGAATTTTTGCAGCAGAGAGAAGGCTTGCCCGCGCTCGACGGCGTGATGTTGTTTCGTGTCGCCGACCAGCACCACCCGCGCCTCCTGTTGCTCGGCCAGCCGCAAAAGCCTGTCCATCGTGCGGCAGGAGAGCAGCCCGGCCTCATCCACCAGCCACACCGCGCCGCGGGCTTCACGCTGGAAAGTTTCGCTTTCCAGCAGTTTCGCCACGGTTTGCGCGTCCTCAAAGCCATCCTTGCGCATGGTGTCATGCGCCGTGATCGCCATTGGCGTCAGCACGACCATCTTTTGCCCGCGCCATTCAATGCCGCGCCGGACTTCATGCAGGAGGCGGCTTTTGCCCACGCCGGATTTGCCCTCGACGCCAATGACGAAATCGCGGGAACCAAGAATGTGAAACACCCCGGCCCTTTGCTGAATGTTCAAAGCGGTGTCGTGTATCTTCCATGTCGGATTCAACGCGGCAAACTTGCCCTTGCCCTGTTTGCAGCGGTCAACGATGCGGCCTTCTTCTGCCCGCACCGCCCACGTCGTTACCAACTTGCGCCCATCCTTTTCCACCCGAATCAAAGCCGTGTCTTTCACCACCTGTTTGATGCCTTCCAAGGTGGCCGTGCCGTAACCCCACTTGAGGGCTTCCGCAATCAAGTCCCGCTCTTCGACGACGCTCTGACGCTCAAAAATATGTTTCATCGCCAAATCCAACGCCAACTGGTCAGGCCGTTTCCCGCCGCGTGAGGCGTCCACGAGCGCATCGGCGGCTTGTGACCGCGCTATGACGCTTTTAAGGCCGTCCAGAGCCTTGATGTTTTCCGGTGAGAGCCGCGCCCACCATTCCGGCTCCAAATCGGTCAGGGACACATCCTTGATCTTGCTTTCACGGGTCATTGCGCCCAGCCCATCCTTGCCGGAGTGGGGGGCCACCCCCAGCTCCTTTGCCTTGTCTTTGACCACCTTTCCCCGGCGGCTGAATTTTTCGACCAGCTCCCGCGAAACCCCGGCAATCTCAAATGAGTTGTGCGTGAGTTCAATGCCGTAACCCATTTCTTTCAGGCTGGTGGCCATGCGCGACAGGAACGCCGCTTGAAAATAGCTGGCATCCCGTTTGATGCCGCCAAACTGCGCCGCCTTCCATTTATTTTCCACCGGGTCAAACGTGGCATTGAAAACGTAGCAGTGCGCGTGCAAGTGCGGGTCAGGGATGCCGTTCACGGGCCGGGCCGTGAAATGGATAAACTCGCTCCAAATCAAATTGCCCGTAATCCGATCTTCATCCCGACCGCCGACCCGGACACGGGTTGCGGCTTCCCGTTCCATTTCTGCCATCGTTTCCCGGACGGCTTTACGAAACGCAATCAGGATTTTTTCGTCCCGTTTCCACGCATAGGCCAGCGTCACGGATTTTGGCACATGGAAATTGAAATCATACCCCACACGCCGGTTGCCTTTCGTGTGGGCGGTGAGCTTGCCCTTTTCAACCGGGTTGAGGTTGTCGCAGAGTTTGTGAAACGCCTTCGGCTGGACGGCCCCGTGCAGCCCGAGTTTGGCGGCGGCGATGCCGCCCCATTGTCCGGCCATTTCCTGTCCTTCGGAATAATAGCCTTCTTTGGTGAGTCCCGCCCGGAAGTATTTTTTAGCGGCGGCGGGGGAGGTGGAGGTTATGATGCGTAACATAGTTTTGTATTTTTTATTGTTGAGGGTTAAAAGATTTGAGTTTGTTTCCCGGAAGTGCCATTGTCCGTTCAAAGAGACTTTCAACACTTTGGCAACGTGAAAGTTTGAAGGGGGAGCAGAGCGACACCAAACCAACGCTGAGATCACCATACGTCTCCCCGTCACATGGTGACGGACGAACCGGGGCAGCGGAATTTGCGTTCATAAATTTGCGGGTTAGCCGAGGTTTGGTTCGTCGCAAGTCAGCTTCAAAAAGTTCTCGATTTGCTCCCGTGGGATGAGGATTTTCCGCAGCACCTTGCAGCACGTCAGTTTGCCCCGGCGCAGCAACCGGCGGATGGTTTTTGTGCTGACATTGAGCTTGGCGGCCGCCTGTTTAATGTCATAGGCCAGCGCTTCCGTCCGGCCCGTGTCCATGTCCGTTTCAGGGGGCGGATTCTGCCCCGTTTTCGCGTCATTTTTCATAGTCGTTTTTATGTCTGTTCTACCGTGTTTTAGTTTCAGTTTTTCGTGACTGCATTTCTACGGTTCCTATTATTTCACAGGGCGGGACAAAATCGGCATGAAGGTGTTTTTGGAAGTCTTGAAAGTCTTGGAAGTCTTGGAAAAGTGTTTGTAAAAGCCAATAAAAGTGGAGTTTCAACCGCCGCCGCCCCCTAACTTCACGCCCGGAAGCGGACATTATGGCGAAACCAAAAAAGGCGCAAAGCCCACCGGAAAAGGTCGGGGCATCCTCCCCCAAAACCACCCCCTCATTACCGCGAGAGGCCGGACGCCGGTTGACCCTGAAATTTACCGGCGCAGAAGTGCCAATCTTGGAAAAAATCTCCTTCCTGCCCAAGGCTGGCGATGTTGCCAAAGCATGGGATCAAAACGACCCCAATACGCGGGTTGGCTGGACGGAAGTTCCCAAGGCCCTATCCCTCTTTTTCATCCGTTATCTGGCATGGGCGAAGGCCGGGAACACCCGAGGTTTTTATTTTCAAGGACGCTGCAATGGAAGCATGGCGGCATCCCTCGGAGACGCCATAACCAACGAAGAACAAAACATTGCAGAGTTGTTCGAGGAAAGCATCGGCCTGGGCAAGTTTTCCCGGCTCCGGAATGTATTTCCCTCCGGTCCAAATATGCACGGCAAGGACAAGGACAAGAAAGACCGTCGCATTTATATCAGCCCCTATTATCTGCCACCGGATTGCGTGGAAATTTTTTGGGATGCACGCGGCGGTTTACCGCTGACCGAAATTGATGATTTCGATCTTTTGGAAAACCGCATCCGCGAGTCTGCCGGAATCACGGACGAACCGGTGACGCCGAAAGCGGAGGTGAGGCCAGCGCCCCCAACACCTACACCGCCAGAGCCGGAGCCGGAGCCGGAGCCGGTAAAACTGCCGACCAAACCACAAAAGCCAGCGACCAAGAAGCCGTCCAAATCCGTGCCGACCACGGCGACCGAATTGACGGCGGGGGGAAAATCCGCGCCATCGCCGCAGCAACGAACCGCCCCGGAAATTGTCGTGCCGCCGATCATCATAAATCTATTTTCCAGTTTGTCCGTGACCGAACAGCCGAAGCCGTCAGCAGGGGAGGCGAGCGACGCGCCGAAAGCAGCCCCGACCACCCCGGCAAAGGCAGAACCGGCCCCGGAAAAATTACAGCCCAATCCGCCATCGTCACCACCCAAGAAGCCGTCCGAATCCGCACCGACCACGGCGACCGAATTGGGGGCGACACCAAAGCCCGCCCCCGAACCCACCCCGACCAATTCACCGAAAGAAGAACCAGAGTCATCGCCGCTCGACTGGACGCCGCCAGAAATTTCCCTGCCACCGATTGACCCAAAATTATTTTCCGTTTCCCCCGCAAAGGAAACTTGGCCGGATGATTTGGACGTGGTCACGTTTGGCGAAGGCTTGGACTGGACGCTCCGCAATGCCTTTGAAGGCGTGTTTATTTTAGGAGCGACCGGCAGCGGAAAGACCAGCGGCAGCGGCGCGACCATCGCCGAATCGTTTTTACACGCCGGTTTTGGCGGGCTGGTTCTCACCGTCAAGACGGACGAGGCGGAACACTGGCGCAAATTGTGCGCCCGTTGCGGACGGGAAAAGGATTTGGTCGTTGTGCAGCGGGGAGGGGATTGGCGTTTGAACCTGCTCGCCTATGAAGCCCAGCGGCCCGGACAGGGCGGCGGGCTGGCCAAAAACCTTGTGGCCTTTTGCCGGAACTTGCTGGGCATTGCCACGCGCAGCCAGGGCGGAGGCAGCAACGATCAATTCTGGCAGAGTGCCACCGACCAGCTTCTAAATGCCACGTTTGATTTGTTCCTCATGGCGGGCGGGGCCATCACCTTTGACCGGCTCGCCAATTTCATCGCCGCCGCACCCACGGAAAAATTGCCGACCAGTGAAGCCGGTTGGCTGAAAATTCCGCTCTTTGGGGAAGTGCTGGCCAAGGCCAAGGCGAACGCCGGGAGCGCGGAGGATTTGCGCGTCTTGAAGCGCACAACAGATTATTGGTGCAAGATATATCCGGGGCTGGCCTCGAAAACCCGGACTTCAATCACGCTTGGAGTTTTTGCGATGCTGGACACGTTCCGGGGCCGAGACGTTCCCGATCTCATTTCATCCGATACCAACCTGACGCCGGAGAGTATCATGTCAGGAAAAATCGTGGTTCTCGATCTTCCCATTAAGGAGTTTGGACAAACGGGCCTCTTGGTGCAAAGCGCGTGGAAATATCTTTTCCAAATGGCGTTGGAGCGTCAGGCCAAGGCCGGCGACGCCAGCCGGCGTCCGGTTTTTCTATGGGAAGATGAAGGCCAGCATTTCTTTTCTGACCACGACCATCATTTTCAGGCCACCGCCCGGAGTGCGCGGGTGTGCCGCGTTGTCCTCACCCAAAACCTGCATAACTTTTATATGCAGTTTGGGCAGGGAGGGGACGCAGCGGCCAACAGCGTGTTTGGCAATTTGAACACCAAGATTTTCCATTCCAACAACGACGTGGCAACCAATGAGTGGAGTTCAAAGCAATTCGGTTCCGAAATCCGCACCCGGATGACCGTCAGTCAAAATCCGCCACCCCAAGCCAGCGGATTTTTTGATTCGTTCCGCCAGATGATTAACCCCGCCAGCAACACCGGCTATTCCCATGCCGAGGCGTGGGAACCTTCCGTGCGCCCGGAGGAATTTTGCAAGTTGCGAAACGGCGGGCGGCAAAATGATTTTGAAGTGGACGCCTTTATCACTTGGCCGCAACTGGACGATGGACAGGGGCGGCATTTCATCCTCACCACCTTTTTACAAAACACCCAACCATGAACTACGACAAATTATCAGACAACCTCGACAAAAAGATGCTGGATTTCAATTTGAAGATCCTCGGGTTTCTGGCGTCCATCCTTATCCGTCCGCTGGCGTTTTGCACGGAGGTCATGTTTCGCCGGAATTTCGGCGAGCGTTATTTCTCCCTCGTTACCGTCACTTATTCTTTTTTCCTTTGGTGTATTCCCGCCGGGTTCATCAATGTCGGGGCCGGTGAAGGTATGCAGTGGACGTTTCTTTATCGCTACGGCTGGCCGCACGTTGCCCAATGGCTGACGCACCACACCAGCCCCAAGGCCGTCATGTTTGCCATTAGCACCGTGTTCTTTTATTCGGCCACCAAAAATTACAGCCAAATTTGGATGCGTCAGCAAAAGGGAATTATTTGGTATTCCATGAGCCGGGGCGAAAGCATTTTTGGCACGGAAAGCGTCATGGTGAAGGGTTTTTATTCGGGATTGATTTGCGTGGCGTTGTTCATCGTCTCGCCCGCCTTGGGGCTTTTCTTTTTCCTGTCGCGTGTCGCCGGGTTTTATCTCTGGCGCAAGGAACAGGAAAGCATTTACAACCGTTATCTGGACGAGCAGGACGCCCGCATCATGGCGGGCAACATTGAACCGGCCATGCTGGGAAACAAGCCCACGCGGGAAACCAGCGGCTTATATTGCCCCCTGCCCAAGCGTTTCACGGGCGAACACCGCGCCCATGTCGCCAAGGTGTCCGGCAGCGTCATGGCCCGCACCACCGCCCGCAGTTCGGATGAAGTTGCAAGCCCAGGAACCGCACCCGCAGCGGCCACCGCAGCCCCGCCAGCGGATTTGCCAAAGAGTTCCCTTGCTGCCGATGCCAGCCGGATTTATCACGACAGCCGCGAAGCCGTGACGCCGCTTGTCCCCGTGCTGAAATTCTTGCGGCGGCTGGTTCTCCCGGCCCTGATTGTCGTCCTCATTGTGCTTGGCTTCCGCTTTGTCAAAACCCACTGGCCGCAGCCAGCAGTTGCGCCCGCAGTCCAATCCGAACCGGCCCAACCACCAGCGGCCATTCCCACAGCGCGTCCGACCGCCGCCGTTGCCCCGCCTGTTTCAGTTCCGCCGCCAGTTGCCGCCACACCCGCCGCTGATAGGGTGCAAAGCCAGCCAGCCCAAACCGCCCCCATCATCCACAATGCTAGCGACCTTTTTTCAGACAACGCCACCGCGCCGAGAACGCAAATAGCTGGCTTGGCCGCAGCCGTTAACTCCTTGAATACCTTTTCCAATTATTGCCAGACGGCGCTTAGTGCCGACGCTGACAACATTGATAAAATTCCAAATGCCCTCATCCGGGACAGAATGACCAAGCTGGCAACGACCATTTCAACCGAGCTTGGAACGATCATCACCCACCAGCAGGAATATCTCGACAGTCTCATTCCGGGCGCGGCGGCGGACGCATCCGTGGAAAGATCAGCCGCCCCGATGATTTCCGCCCGTCAGTCCGGCATCAATGCGTTGCACCGTCTTGAGGCACAAATCAAAAGAGCGCTACCTTGATTGCAAAAGTTTTAGCTTTCTCCCTTTCATATGCAACCCAAGTCCAGTCGGCAATTACCGGCCCCGCCAATACCGCCAAAACCCGCCCTGTCCAGTTCCGCTCAAAGCGCCATGGATAAGCTTGCCCGTGCGACCCTCGCTAACATGGCCGCAGGCAAGGCCATTCACGAGCAAGGGGGCTTCTATGCTGCAAGAATGGCGTTGTTAAAGCTCCATGGAGGCGAGAGCGAGAGCGTAACTGTCGTGACTTCCGCTGAAGCCCTTAAGAAGCAATCCGACCGCCATGCAGCTAGAATGGCCCTATTAAAGTTTGCTTCTCAGCCCGACAAAGAGCAGGAAAATAAAAAGGACGTTTAGAATTTTACCTTTTGCGCCATCGCTTGCGAATGTTCATTTCGTAAATGCCCGTAAGTTTTCATCGCCAGCGCACCGCCGTCCTTGTGGCCGAGCCACCGCGACACTGTTGGAATGTCCACGCCGGATTCAATGCAGCGGGTGGCGAACATATGGCGGAGATCATGGTGTGTTAACTTGGCAATTCCAAGCTCCTTGCAGGCCCGCGCCAATGCTTCGTTGCACCGGCCCACTTGCAGAATGGGTTCCTTTCCAAACTCCCCAAACCGTTCTTTCATCCGCGTTAGCAGGTTTTTCATGTCGGGCAAAATCGGCACCCGCCGGGTTTCACTGTTTTTTGTCGCCGTGATGGGGTCGCCGCGCACAATGATTTCCTTGCGCGTCCAATCAATGTCCTCCCCCGTGACCCAAACCGCCTCTGATTGAATACGCATTCCGCCATACGCCAGAAACTCCACCAAGTCACCATCACGCGGCCCCCAGCCACCGCTACGCTTGCGAACATTGGCTACCAAATCTTTGAATTGTGATGGTTCCGGCAATCGCAATTCCTTTTGCTTGATGCGAGTTTTCTTTATGTCAGCCGCCGGGCTATCCAATGTGCCGCCGCCATTCGTCTTGTGAGTTTTGATGCCGACTTGCAGCACTTGCTTGAGCGTCCCAAGCGTGTTGTTGTAGTAATGGCAGGCAATCTTTGTAATGAGCTTTGCCGACCATTCCCGACACGCTTGCGGGGTGATTTCGTTTAGCCGCAAATCCCAAAGCTCCGGCCAAGTCTTTTGCAGTTTGCCGAGGCACCATAGACGATATTTTTTGCTCTGCGGCTTGAGGGTTGTGTCATGCTCAAGCTCCCGTTTGAACAATTCCACCGCCTCACTGAATTTTGGCGGGTCAATCTTGTTGCCGTTTTCCCGTTGCTCCTTCAAAAAGTCATTCAGTTTCAGTTGTGCGTCTGACCACACCGTGGTCTGCAAACTCTGCCGTATCGTTTTGCCGTTAATTTTAACTTTCCCAAAGTAGTTTCCACTGATAACGTATTGAAGCAGATGCGGCACTTTTGGAAACGAGCGCCACTTGCCATCGCTGGACAAGTGATCCTCGCGTTTCCGGGAACTCGGCTGTTTATCCAATAGAGATTGCATGATTGAAATCTATGGGGTACAACGGCGGGGTACAACGGAAAAATTCAAGGTGCAGAAACTGCGGATTACATTGGTAATACACGTTGCCCACGTGGCGGAATTGGCAGACGCGCTAGATTCAGGTTCTAGTCCTTAACCGGATACAGGTTCAAGTCCTGTCGTGGGCACCATCTTTAACGGTTTGAGCGGGCGCAAGCCCGTTAAGCCTGTCGTTGAACTCCAACCCCGGCGCACATGCAAAGTGAAAAGGGAAAACTGAAAGTCATCGCGGGAATCCTGTTGATCGGCCTGACGGCCTTTGGCTCCGATCGATACACCAAAAGCATCAGCGTGGAAACCGATCCGCCGGGGATGCGGATCTATTTTTGCATCAGCGCCACGGAGACCAACGCCATGGCGGCGCGGGAATATGTCGGGGCCTCGCCCTGCTCGGTGAAGGTGAAAGTTGACAGTGACGGAAGGTTTCAAAACCAGATTTCATCCTTCAAGCATCCCGTGGCGGTGTTCATGGCGGAGCCGCCGGCGCTGCAAACGAATCTCTACCCGCAAAAACAAGCTTTTCCGGTGCCGTCGCTCTTCCACAAGGCCGCCAAAGCCCCGGATGCGGTGTTTTTTGACATGAATAAAAAGCCGTAATGTCCCAGATGCGGGTGAGGTTCGCCGGCCACCGGGGGGCGGGAAAAAGCAAAATTGCGAAACGAAGCCAATTTTAAAATCGTAAAACCCCGCGTGTTTATTAGATGAAACCATGGAAATGGCCGTAATGACCTTACAGAACGAAGCCAATTCGAAGCCAATTTAAGTCAAAAGCCGGGCCAAAAGGGGCACGGGAAGCCGAAACGATTGGTGCGCGGGAGCCGCAGATCTGACGTTTTGCCGGAAAACGAAGGGCGCAGGCCGCGGGTTGGGTGGGTGATGGCAAGCAATGGTTTGAGAAGCGCCTGAAATGTTAACAAAATTTGATTTTCTTTCGCCGGGAATTTTTTATCATCCACGGCTGTTGGATGAAACTAAAACCATAGGTTTCTTCAAACCTGAATAAAAATTTATGCCACTGACACATACCAAAGACCTGTTCGCGAAGGCGCTCAAGGGCAAATACGCCCTCGGCGCATTCAACGTCAACAACATGGAACTCATCCAGGCCATTGTCGAAGCCTGTGAAGAGGAAAAGGCCCCGTTGATCCTCCAGATCTCCAAAGGTGCGCGTCAATACGCCAACCCGGTTTACCTCAAGAAACTCATCGAGGCCGCCGTCAGCCTCTCCAACATCCCGATCGCCGTCCATTTGGACCACGGCGACACGTTCGACCTGTGCAAGCAGTGCATCGACGAGGGTTTCACGAGCGTCATGATTGATGCGAGCCATGAGTCGTTCGAAAAGAACGTCGAAATCACCAAAAAGGTCGTGGAATACGCCCACAAGCATAATTGCTCGGTGGAATCCGAACTGGGCCACCTGGTCGGCGCGCAGTTTGACGAAGGTGAAGAGGGCGGTGCCCATTCCTCCAGCGGCCATTACACCGATCCGGCGGAAGCGGTCAAATTTGTCAAGGAAACCGGCTGCGACTCGCTCGCCGTCGCCATCGGCAACAGCCATGGCGCCTTCAAGTTCAAGGGCGAACAGCACCTGGACCTCGAACGCCTCAAGCTCATCAAGAAGGCGCTCATGGAGGCGAACCTGGGTGATTATCCGCTGGTGTTGCATGGTGCGTCCAGCGTGCCGAAGTATCTCGCGGACGAGATCAACAAGTACGGCGGCAACATGCCGGATTCACAGGGTGTGCCGGAAGGCGACATCGAAGTGGCGCGCCGCGTGGGTTGCACGAAGGTGAACATTGACACCGACCTGCGCATGGCGATGACCGCGGGCATCCGCAAAGTGTTCGCGGAAAAGCCGGCTGAATTCGATCCGCGCAAGTACATGGGCCCCGCCCGCCAGCACGTCAAAGACCTGGTTCGTCACAAGGTCAAGAATGTCCTGTGCTGCGCCGGTCACGCGTTTGACTGAGAATCGTTTTTTAACAAAGCCCCCGGCTGGAAACAGCCGGGGGCTTTTTGCTTTTTAGTGTGCCAGCGTGCCAGAAATTTAAAGGCGATGGCACAGTTGATTGTGCCAAAAGTTTCCAGTCTGACATTCTTTAAGATGGGCGTTGTGGCTGCAAGTGATTGATTTAAAAGCATCTCCACGGTAGGCCGACGGTTGGCATTGTCGAAGCTATAAAGGAGTTGTTGGAACCGAACCAATAATCGAGCAAAAAACAAAACGATCAACCAAAACGAAAGGAACAATATGAAACTGGTTACCTATCAACGACCCGGACTGGCTTGGCCCAGCTTTGGCCGGCTGCTGAACCTGAATGATGAACTCGACCGGCTGTTTGAGACGCCTTTGCAGGCGTGGGCGCCGGCGCTGGACGTGCATGAGGACAAGGAAAAATTCACCGTGAGCCTCGAATTGCCCGGCCTCAAACGGGAAGACATCAACGTGCATCTGGAGGATGGCAGCCTGATCATCTCCGGTGAACGCAAGGCGGAAACGGTGAGCGAGGGCACGGAGGTGCATCGTCAGGAACGCTATTACGGGAAGTTCTCCCGCGCGCTGACGCTGCCGGTGGCCGTGGCCCCGGACAAGGTGAAGGCCGCGTTCAAGGACGGCATCTTAACGGTGACGCTGCCGAAGGCCGAGGAAGCCAAGCCGAAACAGATCGATGTGACGGTCAACTGAAGCGGGTTGGAATCATCAGGTCTGAGGGTGAAGGCGGGAGCCCGGTACGGGTTCCCGCCTTTGCGGTCGTGGGTGCTGCCGGTGACTTTTCATTTGCCCAGACGCGCTTTTGGCCGATAATCAGTAGAGTGATAATCATCGGCTGACATGGCCAGGCTTGTCGTCATCTCAAAAGGTGTGACCGCGCCGCCGCTCGAATTGAGCGGGGGCTGGGCGACCATTGGCCGCGGGGATGGCAACACCCTGCAGATCGTGGAGACGTCGGTGTCCGGACGGCATTGCGAGGTGCGGTTGCAGGGCGGGGAGCTGGCCGTGCGCGATTTGCTTTCCACAAATGGCACGTTTGTGGACGGGAAAAAGATTTCAGAGGCGACGCTGAAGCCGGGGCAGATATTGCGGGTGGGGGATGTGGATTTGAACTTCGAGGCCGCTTCCCCCGGCACGGACGCACCCGGCGCTTCTTTCATCAGCAAGATGCTGGTGATGAATTCGGCGGCGCAGGCGGCGGCGAAAGCGGCACCCGCCCAGGCACCGGCCGAAGCGAAGGCCGCCGCCCCACCGGAGCCGGTGGACGATTCCAAAAAATTTCACGTCCTCTTCGTCGATGACAGCATGGCGTTTCTCGAGGCGTTCGGCGGGTTGTGCGATGAATATGCGAACAAGACGTGGGCGATTCATACCGCGACGAGCGCGGACCGCGCGCTGGCCGTGCTGAAGGACAAGCCGGTGGACCTGGTGGTGCTGGACATCGGGATGCCGATGCTGGACGGGCTGCAACTGCTGGGGATCATCACGCGGCGTTATCCGGGCCTGAAAACCGTCGTGATGACCGGCAAGGCGACCGAGTCCAAGCGGGCGGATGCGCTGACGAACGGCGCGGATCTGTTCCTGGAAAAGCCGCTGACCGCGGAGGGCATGAAGTCCACGTTCAACATATTGAACGACCTGGTGTCCTGGGCGCATCTGGAGGGCTTCACCGGCGCGCTGCGGCATGTCGGTTTGCAGGAGGTCATCCAGATGGAATGCAACAGCCGCCATTCCTCGATCCTGGAGATCCGCAACGCGGAGTTGCGCGGGCAGATCTACATCGAGGCGGGGGCGATCACGCACGCGGCGGTTGGCACGCTCACCGGCGAACAGGCGTTTTACCGGCTGATGGCGCTGCGCGGCGGGGAATTTCAGTTGAAGCCCTTTAAAGCCCCGGCACAACGAACGATCGAGAGCCGCTGGGAATTTCTGCTGATGGATGCCGCGCGGGCCTGTGATGAAGAGACGGTGCTGCTGAAAAAACCGGCTGAAAAACCCGTGGCAGCGCCGGTGCAAAATTCCGAACATGTCGGCATCGGCGAGGATCTCATTGAAGTGGCCATGTACGATGGCAAATGGAAGGCGGTCGGCGGCGGTGCGTCCAGTGAGGCCAGGACCGGTGAGGACACCGCCGGCGGCGGGAAAAAGTAATTTCAACCATGCTAAAGAAAATTCAGTCGAAAAACATCGGCGGCAAGGGTGCCGGCTTTGCCATCATCGCCTCAAAATACAACGCCCGTTATGTGGACGCCATGCTGCGGGCGGCGCGGGCGGAAATTCTCCGGGCGGGTGGCCGGGTGCAGGTGGTCCGGGTGCCGGGCGCCTACGAGATTCCGGTGGTCGCCGCGCGGCTGGCGCATGCGTCCCGCCTGCGTCCCCGCACTTCACCGCTGGCCGGCATCATCTGCCTGGGCGTGATTTTGCGCGGGGCGACGACCCACGCGCAGCACATCGGCGAGGCCGTGAGCAACGCGCTTGCGCACATCCAGATCACGCATGAAGTGCCGGTGATCCACGAGGTGTTGCTGCTGGAAAATGAGCAGCAGGCCCGGGAGCGTTGTTTGAGCCAGACGCACAACCGGGGCCGGGAAGCGGCCCAGACGGCGCTGGCAATGGCGCGGGTCATGGCCGGCTTGCCGGAGCCGGATGATGATGTTCCGTTTTGAGGGATGCGGCTTTTGTCCGCGCGGAGGTTTTGCGGGATGCGTGTCTTCACTGCCCGCGCAGTCCAGGATATCGCGGAGTATGCGGGCGGTTCCAATTGGAACCGCCCGCATCTGTATTTATCCCCACCCAGCCATGCGCGCTCGTCGCCGTGCTCGTGCTCGAAGGTCAGTTCGAGGACGAGGACGACGACGAGAACGAGGAGGATCCGGTCAGTCGTGGTTTCATGCGGCGATGATTTCGCGGGTGACGGCGAAGATCTGCGCCTGCCGGCCGGCTTGGCGGAGGGTCGCCGTCGTCTTTTCCTCGAACAACGCCGGGAACACCAGCAACGGGAACAGGGTGTTCCAGGCCAGCGCCGCCGCCTCGTTGGCCGCGCGCCGGAGCGGGGCGTTCAGTTCGGTGGGTGCCTGGGCGAGCTGCCGGGCGAGCAGCGCTTTTTTTAGCCGCTCGAACTCGGTCTCCTGGGTGGCGCGGAACGGAGCCGGCGGCAGGGGCCGCAGCTCGAACCGTGTTTCGGGCGCGAATTCGGCCCGTAGTTTGTTTGTTTTCATGTCTTGTCTTTCTTTTTCGTTGGTTTGGGTGCAAAAGCCAAAAACCCGCGACTGCCTTGGCAATCGCGGGTTTTTGTAAAATTTAGTTAAATCAGAATTTCACTCCCACGACGCCCAAAGGACGGGAATAGCTCTGGCAAATGGCCATCCAGCCATTTACCGGCGTATGCGTCTTCATGGTTGCGAGCGTGGTTTTCATACCAAACAGGCCGCAATTAAACCCCATTTCGTCCGGTTTGTCAAAGTGATTTTTGACCTGATGAAAAATGCGTTGTCGGATTCGGTCGTGGTGCTACATTGAAACTAAGACAGGAACCCATGAGTGAAACCAGCAAACCTCTGAAAATGGTGACGTGCCCGGGCTGTGATGCGAAGACCTTCATCCCCGGCGACCTGCCGCCGCTGGCTTCCGAACCCTGCAAGAAGTGCGGTCATGCCATCATGATGCCGATGCTGCTCCGGCAGTTTGAGTTGCGCAGCAAGATCGCCGCCGGCGGCATGGGCGTGGTCTATCGCGCCTGGGACACCACGCTGGAACGGCTCGTGGCGGTGAAGCTGATGAAGAAGGAGCTGCTGGATGACCCGAAGATGCTGGAAAGTTTTTATCTTGAAGCCCGGGCCTGCGCCAAGCTGAACCACACGAACATCATCCATATCTACACCTTCGACGAGTGGGAAGGGGAACGCTATCTGGTGATGGAGATCGCCGACCAGGGGAGTTTGGATGCGCGCATCGAGAAACTCCACCTGCTGCCGGAACTGCAGGTGCTGGATGTGGGCATCAAGATCGCCTCCGCGCTGGACATGGCCTTGAAGTACGACCTGCTGCATTGCGACATCAAGCCGGGCAACATCCTGTTCAATGCCGACCATGAGCCCAAGCTGGTGGATTTCGGCCTGGCCCGCAAAACCGATGCGGAACAGGAATCAGCGGAATTCACGCGCGGCACCCCGTATTACGTGGCCCCGGAAAAGATCAAACGCGAGCCGGAAACCTTTCTCTCGGACATGTACAGCCTCGGCGCGACGCTGTATCACGCCATCACCGGCCATGTGCCATTCGATGCGCCGACCCCGGATGAAGTGGTGCAGGCGCATGTGTACACCCCGCTGACCCCGCCCAACCAGGTCGTGCCGGAGATTTCACAGGCCACCAGCGATGCGCTCGCCCGCGCCCTCGCCAAAAACCCGGGCGAACGGTTTTTGAACTACGACGAACTGATCATGGCCCTCACCGCGGCGCGCAGCCAGTTGCTCGTCTATCAATCCCAGCAGCCCGACGAACCGCAGCAGCCCAAGCGCATGACGAGCTGGTGGCGGAAAAAATAAAAAAGGCGGATGTTGCCATCCGCCTTTGAAAACTAAATCTCGCGGACGGTCATTTGGTGGGCGCGGGAGGCGCGGAGGCTGGCACCGCGGCCTCGGCCGCTTTCTTCTTCGGCTTCTTCGGCGCCTTGTCACCCGCAGTGATGGTGACGGCGTTCTGCTTGCCGGCCTCATCGACCTTATAGGTGCCCTTGGCCGTTTCCCCGACCGTGATTTCCGATAACGTCGCGGGTTTGTCGGCTTTAATGATCTTCGTTTCGGAAGTCACATAGAACAGGTTGGTCCCGACGGTGAGCGACATGGCTGCGGTATCCACGGCGGTGACACTGCCATGGAAGGAGGTACGCGCTTTCTTCTTGGGCGCGGGCGTGGTGGCGGCAGGTTTGTCGGTCTTGGTGGGGCTGTCGTCGGCGCGGCTGGCCGCCGGAACGGCCACCAACCCGGCGACCACGACGCTGAACAGGGCGATGCGGGCGAAGTGCTTTTTCATGGTTTAAGTTATGGTTTTAGGAGGTTTGGACAGGAAACCGGGAGTAGATGCTCAGGGGTTACCACGAGCCTTCGGCCAGATGCTCGGTGATGGCGCGCGCGAGCTCTTCCGCGACCAGCGGCAAGGCCTGGCGTTCCGCGCTGGCCAGGTCGTTGCCGATGTGCACAAGCGTCTGCCCCTTCACATCGCGGTCCAAAAGCGCCTTGCCCGTATCATGTTCGCGGGCGATGACGTGGACCACCACCTCGATCCGGTAATTCTCCGGCGTGATGGAATCACTGCTCGAATAGCCCAGCCCGATCCGCCGGTATTGGCGGATGACCCCGCTCACCACGATGTCCCCGTCGCCATGCGTGGCCAGGTGATAGGTGGCATCGACCTGCAACCGTTCGCGCAACGCCTGCGTGAGCGCATCGCCCAGGCGCGGCTCGAGCGTCTGGTTGTTGAAAGGCAGCACCTCCACGGACTTGTCGCCGGCCTTTTCATCCATCACCGGGCCGAGGTGATAGCTGGCGCAACCCGACAGGGCCAGGGCGGCCAGGGCCGGCAGGAAAAATTTCAGCGCGCGCATGGTTCGGTTTACGGCGTCGCCGACAGCCGCGGCTTCAACACATCAATGCGCTGCCGCGCCTGCAACGCCAGCGGCGAATTCGCGTCCAGCGACAGCACGTCGTTGTAATACACCACCGCGCCCGCCCACTTGTGATTGGACTCGTAATATTTTGCGATCTCAAAACTGCCGCGCACCTGTTCGGCCTTGAGCTTCACCATCGCCTGCTGGGCGGTGGCGACACGCGAATCATCGGGATAAAACGTGATGAAATCCGTGTACGCCGCAATGGCCTTCGCCGCCGCGCTCTGGTCGTATTCCGCGGTGTCCGCCTGCTTTTGCCACGACACCCCCGCGCGATACATCGCGTCCGCCGCGATGTCCGGCTGGTCATGGTAACGGTCGGCCGCCAGCTCGTAGGCCTTCACCGCATCGGCAAAATCCTTTTGCTTCTCGCGCGCCGCACCCACGCGCAACTGCGCGTGTGGGGCGATCGAACTATAGGGGCCGTTGCCCACAATCTTGTCGTAGAGCTTCGCCGTCTCATCCATCGAAGAGTAAAGCGGGATCAGGTTCCAGAGGCGGAAAAACTCGCCGCCGAGAAAACGGTTGGCGATTTCATACTGGCGCACCAGCACCTCGTTGTATTCGCCGCTCTTGGGATATTTCTCGATGATGTTCTGGTACGCATTGAACGCCGCCTCATCCTTGTGCTGATGCTCCAGGCAACGGCCCACCAGGTATTCCGCGCGCGGCGCGTAGTCGGACAACGGCCAGATCCGCAGAATGCGGTGCGCCGCATGCATCGTGGTGGCGAAATCCTTGGCCTTGAAAGCATCCTCCGCCACCTGGAGCTGCTCCTTCGCGCGCGGACGCTGCCACTTGCCGTTTTCACCGTAAGATTCGTAATACCAGCCCTCACCCGGGATGAACACGAGCGGCGCGGGCGAACGCAGGGGCGTCAGCGCCAGAAGCGTGACGGCCAAGATCCAAAATGCCAGACGTCTTGCCATGTGCAAACGGTATCGGCCAGTGGCGGTCAAGTCAAAGCCATTCAACCCCGGTACACGATCAAAACCCCGTAATCGGTCATGATCTTCTGCGTGCCCACATCGAACTGCTCATAATTGATCGTGTGGATGCCCGTGATGTTGGCCTCGCCCGCCTCCAGCAAAAATTTCGAGACCACCTCATCGAACTTGTCATGGCCGGATTCAATGCACTGCGCGCGGCGGATCGTATGGATCCGGATCTTCTTTTCACCCTTCGCCGCCACCTCCAGCGGCGGCCTGGGTTTTTCGATCAGCGACGCGGTCGGCTTGTCGCTCACCGGCACCTTCAAGTGCAGCGCAATCTTGGAGGCGGCCGAGGACGCGATCGCGCTGGGGGCCGGCGGCGGCGGCGTCACCGGCGGCAACGAGCCCGTCGTCACCTTGCCGGTCGCCGGGATGGTGATCGTCTGGTTGCAGGACGGGCACTCGATCTGCGAGCCCGCGCCGGATTGATCCACCGCCAGTTCCTGTTCGCAATTCGGGCAATTGAATACAATATCCATAATTCGCTGGAAATGATTTAGCCAGAGC
Source organism: Verrucomicrobiia bacterium (assembly GCA_031290985.1). Lineage (GTDB taxonomy): Bacteria > Verrucomicrobiota > Verrucomicrobiia > Limisphaerales > UBA11358 > UBA11358. Next base: position 113,171 of record JARLJW010000092.1, read on the forward strand.
CTAAATGCCCGGCCCGGAGCAAACCAGAAAATAATTCAACCCGTCGACGGCGCTGGCTTGAACTGTCGCTGCCCCGGAAACTGGCATTTTGCGGCATGATAAAAAAGTATTTTAGGTTGGATTTACTTGGATTCGGTTGGATTAGAGCGCGGGCGGCCCGCCCGCGTGGCCAACCCGAGCGGACTGGCCCGCGCGGCTCGCCCCGGCTCGTCCGGCCCGGACCGTGCCACTCGCCCCCCGTCACCTGTCACCTGCTTCATGGTTTAACTTGGTTTAATTTGGTTTAATTTTTGCGTTTTCATTGGCCTTTTCGCAAATTTCCAACCGTCCAAAACGGACACATTTCCCCGTCCCCCGGTTGCCCGTGCGGCTCGCACTCATACGCCAGTACCGCGAACGCGCCAGCGTGTTTTGGACTGCGGTGGCAGAGCGCAGCGGCGACACCGCTTTCGCCTGCCACCGAAGCATCCGTGCCTTAAAACGCTGCTGCCAACCCGTGGACACCCATTCCTCATCACCGGCCGCTCCCGCCAACGCGGCCCCCCGGCAAAGACATTTAACAGAAGAAAACAAAGGAAACGGAGCGGGCAGGCGGCTCATCCGGAGCCCCTGAAGTCCTTCGACTTCGTTCCCTCCGTTATCTTCTGTTGATTTGGTTTCCGTTTTCATTGCTATTTCGCAAAATTCCAATCGCCCAAAACGGACACATTTCCTCCGTCCCCCGGTTGCCCGTGCGGCTCGCACCCGACCGCCCCCGCGAACGCGCCAGCGTGTTTTGGACTGCGGTGGCAGAGCGCAGCGGCGACACCGCTTTCGCCTGCCACCGAAGCATCCGTGCCTAAAAAACGCTGCTGCCATTCCCCGCCACCCGTCACTCATCACCCGTCCCCCTGTGGCCGTACGCCAATTTGCCAGTCCGGCATCGGACTTAAAAAAATCAACAGTCGGATTCAGTCGGATTCAGCCGGATAAATTCTAGCTTTGGGCCTCGAAACACCCGCTCGCCACACCATTCGGCATTCGACATTCGGCATTTACACATCCGCCTGCAATCTGGCCCATAAAAAATAAAACTCACCGATAATATCCACACCCACGCCCTCCCGGCAACCCCCGCCCCGCAAATAAATCCAAGTATATTATTGAACGTTTTCCCAAAAAAACTGTCTGTATATTTAGCCGGCGAAAAGAAGAAAAAGCGGATCCGTGGCAACCCTCCAGTCGAACCGCACGCCCTTCCGTCCCTTCTGTCCCACATTGCCGCTCCACCCTGCAGTACATATTCAAAATCAAATGCAAATCCCGGACCGCGCCGGCTGGCGCGGTAGATCATGGCCCACGGTGAAACCGTGGGTCTGGAGTTTGGCTTTAACTAGCTAAACCCCTTATTTTTTTATTGACATATCTAGTTATATAACTAGTATTGTCTTCTATGGGTTCTCCCACTAAAGTTCAGCTCATTCAACGCA
>JARLJW010000093.1 GCA_031290985.1 Verrucomicrobiia bacterium
AGCGCGCCTGGGCCAAGGGCGTGCAGGTGATGAACGAAGGCCCCGGCCACGTGCCCATGCACATGATCGAGGAAAACATGGCCAAGCAGCTCGAATGGTGCGGCGAAGCGCCCTTCTACACCCTCGGACCGCTCACCACGGACATCGCGCCCGGCTACGACCACATCACCAGCGGCATCGGCGCCGCGATGATCGGCTGGTACGGCTGCGCCATGCTCTGCTACGTCACGCCCAAGGAACATCTCGGCCTGCCGGACAAGAAGGACGTGAAAGACGGCGTCATCACCTACAAGATCGCCGCGCACGCCGCCGACCTGGCCAAGGGCCATCCCGGCGCGCAATACCGTGACAACGCCGTGAGCAAGGCCCGCTTCGAATTCCGCTGGGAAGATCAATTCAATCTCAGCCTCGACCCCGTGACCGCCCGCGAGTTCCACGACGAAACCCTGCCGCAAGACGGCGCCAAGACCGCGCATTTCTGCTCCATGTGCGGCCCGCATTTCTGCTCCATGAAGATCACCGAGGACGTGCGCAAATACGCCGCCGAACAAGGCCTCGCCGAGGAAGAAGCGCTGAAAAAGGGCATGGAAGAAAAGTCGAAGGAATTTGCCGATAAGGGCAGCGAGCTTTACGCGAAGGCGTAATGTCTTGGGCAAATCTATATTCTGCGCCGCCAAGCTACTTTCTTGGCCAAAGACCAAGAACCGTCCCAATAGTTCCGAAGGCCCAATTACGCACAGCAAGTTCGTAATTGCTGCTCAAGATAACAAGGCTGCTGCTTTGCCAGGTTTCGCAAATGACGTTAAGCCCCCAGCGCCAGCCAGCTAAAGGCGACCGAGTAAACGCGGGTCTCCCGCCAGGTGGCGATCTCGGCGATGAAACCGGTGCTGGTGATTTCGGTGGCGGTGAGCGTGAGGCGGCTGGCATCGCGCTGGTCGAGGTCGAAGCCCGTCAAGCTGAGGTGGACGACGGGCGGCGCGTCGAACGGCGCACTGAAAAAGACCGCAAAACGCAGGACGCGGGTTTGATCGTGCGCTTCGGTCGGCGGCGTGGCCAGGGTCCAACCTTCGGTGAGAGTGCCAACTTGCACGGTGGCAGCGAGTGATTTCCAGGTTTGCATAAAAGTTCCAATCAAAAGGGTTAAGGTTTCTCCTTGGCTGCGGCAGAGGTTACTGCCCACAGCGACACACGAGTTAAATCAGGCCGGGCGGGGAACGCAAGACAGTAATGGGAAAAGTGCGCAAAATCTGCGGCGCAAGGCGCGACACGCAAGGCGCGAAGGTTTACAGCAAGACCTGCATTCCCTAAACTCCGTTCGTGATAAAGCCATCAGCCGTAAATCCTGCGAAGCCCCAACAAAAATCATTCCCTCCTATGAGCAGGAGCCGCTGGAGCTGGCGGACGTTGTTGGCATTGATCGGCAGTGTTTGGCTGTTGCTCGCCCTGCCTTGTCACGCAGGCGACACCGATCCCGGTTTCGCCCTCAAGGATGGCGATACGATGGTGTTCCTGGGCGACAGCATCACCGCCGCGCGCGGCTACACCAAGATCGTGGAACTGTATACGCTGATGCGGCATCCCGAGGCGCGCGTGCGCTTTTGGAATGCCGGCAAAGGCGGTGATACCGCCGCCGGTGCCGTTGACCGGCTGGATAAAGACGTGTTTGCGCACGGGGCCACGGTGGTGACGGTCGCCTTTGGCATCAATGACATCGGTTGGGGAACGAAGGCGGATCAGGAACACAAGGACAAGTATCTTGCCGGCATCCGCCGCATCATCACCGAATGTCAAAAACACCATGCCCGGGTGTACATCTGTTCCCCGGCCGTCTTGCACGAGGATCCGGAGCAGGCGGAAAACGGCTATCTCCAGAAGATGGCCGATGAAGGGATGGCCCTCGCCAAATCGCTCGGGGCCGGAACGATTGATATTTCGCGCGCGATGCGCGAGGTCCAGCGCAAAGTTGTCGCGGCGAATACCGGGGAGACGAATGCCGCCAAGCTCACCCGCCTCCACGTGGAGGACGGCGTGCATTTGAACGACCTCGGGCAGTTGACCATGGCGTGGGCGATGTTGAAAGGACTGGGCGCGGAGGCGGATGTTTCCGCTGCTGACGTGGATGCCGCGGCGGAAAAAGTGATCTGGGCCGACGGCTGCAAAATCACGAACCTCAAGAAACTCGCGGACGGCGTCACGTTCGTGCGCAAAGATGCCGGGCTGCCCCTGAATCTTGGGATACTAAGCGGATTACAGTATCGGTTTGTTCCGGTTCCCGAGACGTTAAACCGCTATCAACTGGCCGTGCAAGGACTCGCCGCGGGGCGTTATACCGTCCGGGCCGAAGGCCGGTTGCTCGGCACCTACGATGCCCGACAACTGGCTGAAGGGGTGAATATTTCATCCGCGACCGCCGACGGCTGGGTGCCGGGCGGTCCGTGGGATGCCCAGTCCGATGCGGTGAAGGAAGTGGTCGATGCCCGGGACAAATTGTGGATGGGCGGCCAGGTTCGCTCCCAGTACAACGACGCCAATCCCCACGCCGCCGCGCTCGCCAAGGATTTCACCCGACTGGACTCGGAACTCACCGGGCTGGCCCGCAGCCAGGCCCGGCCCTATCCTTACCGGTTTGAAGTGCGTTTGACTCAGAAGACGCCCTGACGCGCCAAAAGCATAGCCCCAAAACCCAATCATGAACACCGCCTCCCAAAATTTTCCGCACCACCTGGCCGTCTTGCGCGAGCGGATGCTACATCCCACGGATTACGAGAAGGCCGTGAATTATTTTCTGGAAGAGTTCGCTGGTGATCAGGAGTTCGTCCGCATGTCTGATGTGGACTCCCAGCCGCACCTCATCGCGGTGCTGGGGCGCGTCGCCTCCAATGCGATCGGCCGACCGGTGGAACTGGAAGGCGCGCTGGTGTCCAACCTGCGCGCGCACGGGTTTATTCATGGCAATGCCCAGGTGGACGGGCGCATCGTGTTGTTCTTTTATTTTCAGGAAGGCGACACCGGCATGATGATGCTGATTCCGGGCGTGCGCGCGGAAGGGGATGTCGCCCGCTTCCACCTTTCCGGCGGGCTGACTGACCCGCAGAAAAATTGAAACCCGTCCGGGTCTGCGCGCAGAGGTGATTTCCGGAGCGCGGTTTACGCCAGCAGTTTTTCGAAGCGGATGGCGGCGGCGTCCCAATCGGCGGGGTTTTGCGGCGTGAAGGTTTTCAGCTCGAAGGAGTTCCGCACCACTTCGCGCGCGGCCTCGTGCGACTCGAGGTGGCCCAGCGCGATGGCCTGGACGATTATGTTGCCGAGCGCGGTGCATTCGGTCGGGCCGGCGTACACGGGGATCTTCATCGCATTCGCGGCAAGCTGGTTCAGCGTCGTGGCCTGGCTGCCGCCGCCGACGATGTGCAGCTTCTCGATCTTCCGGCCGGTGAGCCGTTCCAGCTTGCGCAGCGTGACGCGATAGAACAGCGCGAGGCTTTCGTACACGCAGCGGACGCAGGCGGCGTGGTTGGCGGGGACGGGCTGGCCGGTTTCCGCGCAGAACTCGGCGATCTTCTTGGGCATGTTGTCCGGGCTCAGGAAGCGCGAGTCGTCCGGGTTGATGAGCGAGACAAAGGCCGGGGCGTCCGCGGCAAATTTCTCCAGCGTGGCGTAATCGTACTTCTTGTTTTCCTTGGCCCACTGGCGGCGGCATTCCTGGATGATCCACAGGCCGACGATGTTCTTGAGCAGGCGCACGGAATTGCCGTAGCCGATCTCGTTGGTGAAGCCGAGCGTGCGGGATTGTTCATTGATGACGGGGTCGGAGGTCTCGACGCCCATGAGCGACCAGGTGCCGGAGCTCAGGTAGGCCCAGTTCTCGCCGCTGGCGGGAACCGCCGCAACCGCCGCGCCGGTGTCATGCGAGCAGGTCGCGATGACTTCGATCTGCGGCAGGCCGGTTTCCGTCGCGAGATTTTTTTTCAGCGGCCCCAGCCTGGTGCCGCTGGCGCAGAGGGGCGCGAACATCTCCTCGCGCAGCTTGAGGGCGGCGAACAATTTCTTGGACCAAGTCCGCGTCTGCGGATTGTAAAGCTGCGTGGTGCTGGCGAGGGAAACCTCGTTGCGCGCGACGCCGCTGCAATAATAGTTGAAGGCGTCGCCGATGAGCAGGAGCTGTTTGGCCCGGGCCAGCAGCTCGGGCGATTCGGCGGCAAGCTGATAGATGGTGTTCAACGCCATGAACTGGATGCCCGTTTCGGCATAGATCACGGGCCACTCGACCTTGGCCTTGGCGTTTTCCACGCCGCACGCCGTGCGCGAATCGCGGTAGCACCAGACGGGGAGGATGGGCAGGCCGCGCTCGTCGTAGAGCACGTAATCGACGCCCCAGGAATCGCTGCTGATGCTGGCGAGGGGGAGCTGTTTGGCGGCGGCCTTTTTCAGGCCGTTTTTCAGTTCGTTGAACAGGCCGTCCAGGTTCCAGTGGAGCGCGCCGCTGGTCTTGACGGGGCCGTTGGGGAAGCGGTGCAGCTCCTCGAGGGAGATTTTTCCGTTGTCGAGGGTGCCGAGCATGAGGCGGCCGCTGTCCGCGCCGAGGTCACAAGCGAGATAGTATGTGGGCATAGAGAAATTCGCAGGCATGTTACGGGAAGCGGAAGCAGAGTCAAAAATGTTCTGCTCGACAAAATGTTCTACAAGCCATGAGCCGGACTTACGTTTTTCATGACCGGCGCGAAGCGGGTTTTTGCGCAAAAAATTTGCCAACGGACGTCTTCGGCGTATTTTGAGCGCAGCTAACGACAACCATAACCATCGCGAACCCATGAGCACCCAACTTGACCAGCTGAAACAGTTCACCGTCGTCGTCGCCGACACCGGCGACTTTGCCACCCTGAAACAATTCGCCCCGCGCGATGCCACCACCAACCCGTCGCTGATCTTCAAGGCGGCGCAGATGCCCGAGTACCAGTTCATCGTGGACAAGGCCATCGCCGACAATAAATCCAAGGCCGGCGGCCAGGAATTGCTGAACCGCGTGCTGGACGACCTGCTGATCCTGTTCGGCGTGGAGATCCTCAAGATCGTCCCCGGCCGCGTCTCCACCGAGACGGATGCGAACCTGGCCTTCGACGCCGGGGCGCTCGTGGCGAAAGGCCGCAAGTTCATCCAGCTCTACGAAGCGCACGGCATCCCGCGCGAACGCATCCTGATCAAGATCGCCTCCACCTGGGAAGGCATCCGCGCCGCCGAGGTGCTGCAGCAGGAAGGCATCAACTGCAATCTCACGCTGCTGTTCTCGCTCGCCCAGGCTGTCGCGTGCGCCGAGGCCAAGGCGAAGCTCATCTCGCCGTTCGTCGGCCGCATCATGGACTGGTACAAGGCGAAGGAGAAAAAGGATTTTGCGCCCGCCGAGGATCCCGGGGTCATCTCCGTCAAGGAAATCTATTCCTACTACAAGAAATTCGGCCACGCCACGGAGGTCATGGGCGCGAGCTTCCGCAACGTCGGTGAAATCCAGGAGTTGGCCGGGTGCGATTTGCTGACCATCAGCCCGAACCTGCTGGCGGAACTGCAAAAATCCGACGCGCCGCTCGCGCGCAAATTAAGCCCGGAGATCGCCCGCGAGTCCAAGCTCGAAAAGCTGCCGCTCGACGAGAAGAAATTCCGCTGGCTCTTCAACGAGAACGCCATGGCGACGGAGAAGACCGCCGAAGGCATCCGCCTCTTCAATGCGGACGCGCAGAAGCTGGCGCAGTTCGTGGCCGCGAAATTGAAATGACAGGGCGCCGGGAGCGGTGCCGGGCGGCCGCATCGGGAGCCAGGCATAGGTGTCAATGCGGCGGGCTCACCTCCCGGCGGCCGATTCAATCGAACAGGGAAGCGGATTCGGCAAAGACCCGGGCGACCTGTTCCATCGACGGCCGGCGGACGGGGTTTTTCTCCAGGCAGGCCATGATGATGACCGCGATGGTGCGGAGCACGCGGCTGTCTGATTTCAAGGGCGAAGGCGGCGTGGCCTCCCGGATCGCCCGCTCGATTTGCGCGTTGTCGCCATCAAACGGATGTTTTTCCAGGCAGGCATAATACGCCATCACGCCAAAGGCGAAGACGTCGCCCGCAAAACCTTTCGTGTAATCCCCCGCCCATTTTTCCGGGGCCAGGTATTTGGCCGTGCCCGACGGTTCATGCTTCTTGTCCGTGATGAACGGCGGGAGGTTCCCCTCGAAGAAGGAGTGCGAAAAATCAATCAGCCGCGTTTCCCCGGGCGCGGCCGCCGGCACCAGCACATTCGTGCTCTTCAAATCGTTGTGGACGATGGGGCGTCCGCAAAAAATGCCGGTGTGCATGTCCGCCACCGTTTCCGCCACCCCCTGCAGCAGGCGGTGCATCCGGCGCGGATCCGAGCGGGTGACCCCCGCCCGCACCAGTTCCTGCAACGTCGCCGCCTCGAGGTATTCCAGAAACAGCCGGTGCGTGGCGGCGTCATACGCCAGCTTGCGGCGGATGCCCGGGTGCGTCACCTCCCCGAGCACATAAGCCTCGTTGGCGATGAAAATCTCGTCCCAGAAATGCGCCGGCTCCTTGAGCAGGGCGGGATGCGGATGCCGCTCAAACTCCACGCGGGCCAGCTTGGACACGCCGGCCTCCACCGCCAATGGCTCCCGTTTGATGATCGCTGGTATTTTCATGGTCATTCGCCGTCGCCGGGGCGGAGTATCGCCCGGAAAGCGGCGCGGAGGCAAGCCGGGGAAACGGCGGCACCGCCGGTTTTGAGTGGCGCTTTTGATGATTGGATGTAAGTTCAAAAAACGTACAACGCGGACCATCGTGGCGGCCCATGATGGCGCGACGAACAATTCACCCGAGACAAAGAGAAAATATGGCGCAAGCAATCATGGAACCGGAAAAGGTGCGGCAGTTCGCCGAGGAACTGCAGCGTTTTAACAGCGAGCTGGAAAACCGGATGGTCCTGCTCCATGCGCGCTTTGCCGCGCTGGGCGACACCTGGCAGGACCAGGAACATGAAAAGTTTGCCGAGGAATTCAAACAAACGATGAAGGCGCTCAAAAAATTTGTCGAGCTGTCCCGGGAACATGCCCCGTTCCTGATGCGCAAGGCCCAACGCATCGAGGAATATCTCAACCAGCGTTGATGCATGGCGGACCAGGCCAAAATCTCCTCGGTGGAAGCCCTCGAAACCTTCCGCGCCCGGCTCATCGTCTTTCTGGGCCAGGCGCGCCCGGTGCTGGATGAGGTCGGTGGCGAGATGACCCGCACGCGGCTCTGGCTGCAAAATGACCAGCGCATGTTCTGGGAACAGGAATTACGCCGCCGGGAACGCCGGCTCGAGGAAGCCAAACAGGAATTGTTCAGCGCCCGCATGTCCGCGATCCCGACCGGCACCGCCGCCCTCCTCCAAATGACCGTGCAGCGTTGGCAGCGGGCCATCCAGGAAGCGGAGGCCAAATTGAAAGCCCTGCGGCGCTGGGAACACGAAATCGACGACCGTGCCGCGCCCATGTTGAAACAACTCGACCAGTTGCGCGGTTTTCTCGCCAGCGACATGGCGCAGGCCGTCGCCTATCTCGACCGGGCCCTCACGGCGCTGGATGCCTATCGCAGCGTCACCCCCGGTCCCGGCCCGGCGCCTGCCGCCAAACCAGCCACGACGGAGGGACAGGCATGAGCCTGGCCGGCAACAAAGGACGGCTGCTGGGGCTCGCCCGCGGCATCTCGCTGGAATGGGCGGAGACCAAAAATCACTGGCATGACGCGAAGAGCGAGGAATTTGACCGCAAGTTCATGCGGGAACTTTCCGCCCAGGTCAACCGCTCCGTCACGGTCATGGAACAACTGGAGGAGCTTTTGAAAAAAGTAAGGAGCGATTGTGAATAGCCCGTCCGGAGTCGATGAAATGCTCGCCTTGCTGGACGCGCTGAAAAGCACCGTGCAAGCCCTGGTGGCGCGCGAGGAGAAATTGACCGGCGAATTCCGCCAGCAGAGCGCGGCGGCACAGGACGCCTTTGCCACCCACAGCCAGGCGCAAACCGCCGCCTTTCAGGCCAGGGAGCTGGAGGCGGCAAATGCGCTGGAGGCGGCCCGCGCACGGATCCAATCGCGCTTTGAAAACCGCCGGGCCCGCATCGCCCGCGCCCACGCCAGCGTCAACCAGCAGGTGTCCGACAGCACCAGCCAGCGCGATGCCCAATCACGGGAACGCACCCAGCAACGGGTGCAGGCGGCGGAGCTGCACCGGGATGAGGAACTGGTCAATGCAACCACGGCTTACAACCAATTCCAACAGAACCTCGTCACCGCCGGTGAAGAACAGGCGCGCCTCGAAACGGCGGCGCGCAGCGCCTTTCGCGGCTTCGGCAAATTCCGGCGCTGGCTGTCACTTCAGCGGCCATGGCCGGAACCGGACCTATCCGGCACGCATGACCAGCTTTACCTCGAACTCCAAAGGCTGCAAGCAGAAGTGGCCGCCAACCTGGAGCGATTCCGCAAATTTCCATTGCCCCGGCTCTTTAAATTCATTCCCGTTTGGCTGGTGGCCATCGTGCTGCTCGGCATCGCGGCGGCGGATCCGGTGGCCGCGCATTTTGGCCGTCATCTCATCCCGCATGGGGTGGCCGCCGGGGCGCTTGGTGCGTGGTTATTGATGGCGACCGTCCATTTTATTGGTGGCCGGTCGGCCGCGCCCCTGGCCGGGAGCATCGCGGCCAGCCTCGCGCAGATGCGCCGGCTGCTGGCCGCCGTCACCGAAAAATCGGCCGTCCATCTTCAGGCGGAGCAGGCGCGCCTCCATGCTGAATTCGAAGCCGCCAAGCAAACTTTCAACCGCGAATGGCGGCAGTCCGTCCGTGACCTCACCTCCTCGCGGACCAACAGTTCCGGGGCGATCACCGGGAAGTCCTCCCGCATTGCCCGCAAAAATGATGCGTGGCACCAGGCCAGCATCGACCGGCTGCAAGACCGGTTTGCCGAGGCCGCCGCCGATTTAAAAGCGCGGGACGCCGCGCAGGTGCAGGAATTCGCCCGGTCGTACCAGAACAAGGTGGCGCAGCTTACCGAACAATATCAGCGCCGCTGGCAGGAACTCGAAGCGGATTGGAACGGCCAGATCACCCCGCTATACGCGCAATTGCAGGCCGCCCAAGCCGCTGCGGAAACTGTTTTTCCGCCTTGGAATGACGGGGCGTGGAAAAATTGGACGCCCCCGGCGGAGTTTCAAAACGCCGCCAAGTTTGCCCGGCTGGAAGGCGGCGTCGAAAAATTCGTGGGCCCGCTGCCCAAAGATCCGCGGTTGAAATGGCCCGGCCCCGCCACCCTTTCCGCTCCGCTGTCGCTGGTCTTCCCGGCCCGGGGCTCCATTCTGTTTGAGTCCGGCAAGACCGGCGGCGACGAGGCGTTTGGCGCCATCAACAACATCATTTTCCGGCTGCTGGCCACCACGCCGCCGGGCAAATTGAGCTTCACGATCTTTGACCCGGTCGGGCTGGGACAAAATTTTTCTTCGCTGATGCACCTCGCGGATTACGAGGAGAGCAGCATCAACAGCCGCATCTGGACGCAGGCGGCCCAGTTCGAGGAGAAGCTGGCCGAACTGAATGACCACATGGAGAAGATCATCCAGATGTACCTGCGCAATGAATACGCCACCATCGCCGAATACAACGCGCAGGCCGGCAGCGTGGCGGAGAAGTATCATTTTCTCGTCATCGGCTCGTTCCCGGTGAATTTCAGCGAAACCGCCGCCCGCCGGCTCCGCAACATCGCCGCCAGCGGCGCGCGCTGCGGCGTGTTCACGCTCATCCACTGGGACCAGCGGACCGCCGTGCCCCAGGAGTTTGTGCCGGATGAACTGCGCGCCAGCAGCATCTGCCTCGTCCACACTCCCCGCGGCTTTGAACTGGCCAAATGGCCGACGCCGGGGGTGCAACTGGTTCTGGAATCACCGCCTTCATCAGAATTTGCGACGGAATTTCTGCGTCAGGTCGGCGAGGGCAGCAAGGACGCCAACCGCGTCGAGGTGCCGTTCGCGCAGATCGCCCCCGCTGAACAAGATATCTGGACCGAGCAAACCGCCGCCTTGCTGCGCGTGCCCATCGGCCGCTCCGGCGCGACGAAACTGCAATATCTCGAAGTCGGCAGCGGCACGCGCCAGCACGCGCTCATCGCGGGCAAGACCGGTTCCGGCAAATCCACGCTGTTCCATGTCATCATCACCAATCTCGCGCTGCGGTGCAGCCCGGAGGAGGTGGAATTTTATCTCGTGGACTTCAAAAAAGGCGTGGAGTTCAAATGTTATGGCAGCCGCCGGCTGCCGCACGCGCGCGTCGTCGCCATCGAGAGCGACCGGGAATTTGGCCTGAGCGTCCTGCAGCGGGTGGATGACGAGTTGCGCCGGCGCGGCGACCTGTTCCGCAAGCTGGGCGCGCAGGACCTGCCCGGCTACAAGCGCGCCGGCGGCACGGAACGCGTCCCGCGCACGCTGCTCATCATCGACGAGTTCCAGGAATTTTTCACGGAGGAAGACCGCATCTCGCAGGGGGCGGCGGTTTTGCTGGACCGCATCGTCCGCCAGGGCCGGGCGTTTGGCATCCATGTCCTGATGGGTTCGCAAACGCTCGGGGGCGCCTACACGCTGGCCCGCGCGACCATCGGGCAGATGGTCATCCGCATCGCCCTGCAATGCAATGAGGCGGACGCGTATCTCATCATGGACCAGGATAATCCCGCGCCCCGGCTGCTGTCGCGGCCCGGCGAAGGCATCTACAACGATGCTGCGGGCGCGATCGAAGGCAACAGCCCGTTCCAGACCGTCTGGCTCTCGGACAAGACGCGCGATGACTATCTTGCCAAAATCCGCGACCGCGCCGACCATGCCGGCACCGATCACCCCGGCCCGATTGTCTTTGAAGGCAATGCGCCGGCGGATGTGCGGGAAAACCTGGTGCTGCGGGCCGCATTGCAAAAACCGGCCACGCAGGTTCCCGCGCAGGCCAGCGTGTGGATCGGCGCGCCCAATTCCATCAAGGGACCGACCGAGGCGGTTTTCCGGCGGCAAAGCGGCGGCAACCTGCTCGTGGTCGGCCAGAGCGAGGAACGGACGGCGACCATCGTGGCCGTGTCCATCGTCTCGCTCGCGGCGCAATATCCCGCCGGCGGCGCGCGCTTCGTGGTTTTTGACAGCACACCGCCGGGCTTCCCGCAGCGGGAATTCCTGGAGCGCATCATCAAAGGCCTGCCGCAGGAGACCACCCAGGGCACCAACAGCAACCTCGCGGAAGTGATGGCCGGCTTGGCGGAGGAAATGAAGCGGCGCGAAGGCAACGAAGCCGCCGGCCCGGAAATTTTTGTGCTCATTCAGGGGTTGCAGAATTTTAAAAAGCTGCGGCAGGAGGACGAATTCAGCTTTTCCAGCAGCCGGAGCGATGCGCCCAATCCCGCCGCCATCTTGCTGAACCTCATCACCGAGGGCCCGGCGCGCGGCATCCACGTGATCGCCACCTGCGACACCTACAACAACATCAACCGCTGCCTGGGGCGGAAAACGCTGAGCGAATTTGAGATGCGCGTCGTGTTCCAAATGAGCGCGAGCGATTCCGCCAGCCTGATCGACACGCCCAACGCCGCCACGCTCGGCCTGAACCGCGCCCTGTATTACAACGACCGCGAAGGCAGCCTCGAAACCTTCCGCCCCTACGCGCCCCCGGATAATGAATGGGTGGAAAGCAGTGTGATGCGGGTGAAGGCCGGTTGAGCGCCCGGAGCGCGGCTGTGTCCCGCGCCGAGCGGGATCAGCCGCAGCACTTTCAAAGATAGAAACGTGTGAAGTCTTTCCATGCGTCCGGCATTGCGGAGGTGCTGCGGCTGATTCCGCGTTGCGGAACACAGCCGCGCTCCGGTGGATCAAATTGGGCAGAAAAAATAGTTGTAAACAACCGATGCGCATTTCAGTCTGCTTGAAGATGAAAAACAATCTGAATTTGAATTGGATTCTGGCTGGCCTGGTATGGGCGACGGCGGTGGCGGTGCAGGCGCAAACGAATGCTTACCGGCCGGACTTCGGTCGCCAGTTGCTTGCGCCGTCGCTGGAAGAATCCGCGAGCCGGGGCATTGTGACGCGTGATCCATCGGATGTCGTGCGGTGCGGGGGCGAATACTGGGTGTTCTACACCGGTCACGGAGTGCCGTCGTATCATTCCAAGGATCTGGTGCATTGGGAGGCCGGCCCGGCGGTTTTCCAAACGCCGCCGGAATGGATCGCCGGCACGGTGCCCCGCAATCGCCGGATGTCGTATTGGGCGCCGGACGTCATGAAGGTGGGTGACCGGTATCTGCTGTATTACTCGGTTTCCACGATGGGAAAAATGACCTCGGCCATCGGGCTGGCCACCACGCCGACGCTCGATCCCCGCGATCCGGCGTATCATTGGACCGACCAGGGAATCGTGGTGCGGACGCAGGAGGGCGACGATCATAATGCGATCGATCCGTCGGTGTTTCGGGACACGGACGGCAGTTTGTGGCTGACATTCGGTTCTTACTGGAGCGGCATCAAACTGATCCAGCTTGATCCCTCGACCGGCAAACGCAGCGCGCCGGATGCGAAACTGTATTCGCTCGCTTACAACGAATCCATCGAGGCCTCGTATCTCTGCAAGCACGACGACTATTATTATCTGTTTGTGAACTGGGATGGCTGCTGCCGGGGCACGAACAGCACTTACAACATCCGCATCGGCCGGAGCAAAACGATCACCGGTCCCTACCTCGACAAGGCGGGGAAGGACATGATGCAGCGCGGCGGCAGCGTGTTTCTGCCGACCGTGAACGGGCCGTTGTTCGGACCGGGCCACGCCGGCATGCTCGATGCGGAGGGGAAAAAGTGGTTCACCTCGGATTTTGAGGGCGACATCCGCATGAATGGCCAGGCGACGCTCGCCATCATGCCGTTGCACTGGAACGCGGACGGCTGGCCGGAAGCCACGGTGAACGATTTGAAACCGGCGGTAAAAGCGACAATTGGAAATTGAACGGACGGATGGATGGCCAAGCGGCCGCAACGACGGAGCGCGGGCTTTAGCCCGCTTCAATGTCCAAAGCGGCAGCGCGCATAAAACACCCAGCGCGCGGGCGTTTGGGACGTTGAAGCGGCGTAAACGCCGCGCCCCCGCTCGCGCCGCCGCCATGTCACTGCATTATACGAGCGGCAGTAGTGTCTACTGTTTCGGCCGAAGCGCTTGAAGTAAAATACGAACAATATGAAAAGCACCAAAAAGGAATTGGCACCAAAACAACGCGAGGAACTGCTCGCGACATTGAAAGCCCGTTTTGAGAAAAACCCGAACCGCCATAAAGGTCTGGATTGGGCCAAGGTGCAGGCGAGGTTGGCGGCGGACGCTGAAAAGTTGTGGTCGCTCAATGAAATGGAGCGGACCGGCGGTGAACCGGATGTGGTGGAGCATGATAAAAAGACGGCCGAATACGTTTTTTACGATTGTTCCGCGCAAAGCCCCAAAGGCCGCACCAGCCTGTGTTACGACCGGGAAGCGCTGGAATCGCGGAAAGAATTCAAGCCGAAGAACACCGTCACAGACCTGGCGGCGGCCATGGGCATCGAACTGCTGACCGAAGAGGAATATTTCGCTTTGCAGAAGCTGGGCGAGTTCGACACGAAGTCGTCGAGTTGGATGAAGACGCCGGCGGATATCCGGGAACTTGGCGGCGCGATTTATGGGGATCGTCGTTACGGTCGCGTTTTCGTGGGTCACAACGGCGCGGAATCTTACTATGCCGGCCGGGGCTTCCGCGGCTCGCTCAGGGTGTAGAGTGCGTGCCCTGCCTCACAATCTCTCGGCAACCCTTCAGGCTCCCGCTTCCGCTTGCCATAACGGCCGGAACGCAAGCTCTTCGCGGACGAGCCCTGTCGAACGGCCGTCCCCGCTCCGGC
Organism: Verrucomicrobiia bacterium; assembly: GCA_031290985.1. GTDB lineage: Bacteria > Verrucomicrobiota > Verrucomicrobiia > Limisphaerales > UBA11358 > UBA11358. The sequence continues at coordinate 13,946 of JARLJW010000093.1, forward strand.
GGTTCCATTTCATCCGTGAACACTTACGGCGAGGAGAAGCGGTAGAGCCGGAGGTTGTTCGTGCGCGCGGTGTTCAGATCGGTGAACTGCCAGAGGCCGTTCGTGGCCATGGTGTTCGTGGCGATGGCCTGCCAGGCGGACGGGTCGGCCAGATTGGTGGTGGCGAGCAGCCGGTTCGTGCTGCCGGCGAGGTTCACATAGCTGAAGGCATAGCTGCCGCTGGCGGGATCAAAGACGGAGGAAAGCATGATGGGCTGGCCTACGACGTTCAACAACGCCGGGCTGCTGGTCGCGGCACCATAGCTGTTGGTCACCTTCATGGCGTACGAACCGGGCTGGTTCGCGGTGGCAAAGCTAAGCGAGGTGCTGGTCGCGCCCGGAATCAACTGGGTGTTTTGAAACAACCATTGATAGCCCAGCGTACCCAGGCCGGCGGCCGACGAGGTGAAGGTCACGGGACTGCCGTTGGTGATAGTCGCGCCCAGCGGCTGCAGGGTGATGTAAGGCAGGGAGATGATGGTCAGCAACGCCGGGTTGCTGGTGACGGAGCCGAAGCTGTTGGCCGCCTTCATCGCATAATATCCGGGCTGATTGGATTCGGTGACGGTGAGCGTGGTATTCGTGGCATCGGGCACGAGCACGTTCGTGTTCAAGAGCCATTGATAGCTCAACGGTCCCGGACCGGCCGCGCCGGAGGTGAAGGTCAGGGAACTGCCGTTGGTCACGAGGCCCGGCAACGGCTGGATGGTGATGGTGGGCAGCGTACTGACCGTGAGCAGCGCGGGACTGCTGGTGGCGCGGCCATAGAGATTCGTGACGACGACGGAATAATATTTGCCGTTGGCGTTGGTGGTGGCGGTGAAGGAATAGGTGCTGCCCGTCTGCGTGGGGAGCGCGGTGCCGATGGCGGTGTTCACGGAATTGGAATACCACTGGTATGAGAGGCTCGCGCCGAGGGCGATGACGGTGAAGGTGGCGGGACTGCCCGCGGCCACCGTGGCCGGTTGCGGGTTCGAGGCGATGACCGGGGAGCTGATGATGGTCAACAGCGCCGGGCTGCTGGTGGCCTTGCCCAGGCTGTTGGTGACGATCACCGTGAAATAGTAATGAAAATTGGTGTTCGCAGTGAACGAGACCAGGGCGTTGGTCCGGCTGATGATCGGGTTGCCGATGGGGTTGCCCAAACTGGCGGCGCTGTTGGTGTACCACTGGTACCGCAACGGGCCCAGGCCGCTGGCGGTCACGGAAATATTGACGACATCGCCATTGGTGACGATCTGGTTCGGCGTTTGCGCCGAGATGATGGGTTTGGAATTGGTGGAGACCGTCAGCGTGGCCGGGCTGCTCGTGACTGAGCCGCCGTTGTTCGCGACCGCCACGGTGTAAACTCCGGCGTTGTTGGTGAACGTCACCGGGATGGTGTAGGTGCTGTTCGTCTGGCCCGGGATCACGGTGTTGGTGTTGAAATACCATTGATAGAGCAGGATGCCGCCGGCCGTGGTGGCGGTCACGGAGAACGTGCTGGGGTTGCCATTGGTCACGTTGAGGCTCTGCGGCTGGGCGGTGATGGTCGGCGGTGGGAAGATCACGGTGAGCAGCGCCGGGCTGCTGGTCACGGAGCCGATGTTATTGCCCACGACCACGGTGTAAGCCCCGGCGTTGCCGTTGGTCACGCCCGTGAGATTGAGCGAGGCGCCGGTCTGGCCGCTGAGCAGGGTGTTCGTGTTAAAATACCATTGATAGGTGGGTCCGCCGGCATTGCTGGTGGCCGTGACGGTGAATGTGGCGGAGTCGCCATTGGTCCGGTTGAGGCTTTGCGGTTGACCCGTGATCGTGGGCACGCTGAGCACCGTGAGCAGCGCCGGGCTGCTGGTGACCGAGTTGGCATTATCGGTGATGACGACGCTGTAAGCGCCCGCGTTGCCGCCGGTGACGCTGGCAAGATTGAGTGTGCTGCCGGTCTGGCCGCCGAGCAGGGTGCTGGTGTTGTAATACCATTGGTACGTCAGGGGAAATTCATCCACGGCGACGACGCTGAAGCTGGCCGGGTAGCCGTTGGTCGTGGTCTGGTTTTGCGGCTGCGTGGTGATCACCGGGGCCAGCACGAGGCGATAAACCGTGCCGCCACCGTTGGCGCCGCTGTTGGGCCCGCCGGCATAGGCGACGCCATAAATGGTGGTGCCATCCAGCGCCAGCGGGCCTGCGGGATTGAGACCGGTCAGTTCGTTGGTGAAATTTTTCAGCACCGTGAAGTTCGCACCGTTGGTGGCGAGTTGGAACACGATGCCGTTGGTCAAGGGACCGCCGCTCGAGGCGGTGCCGTAGAGGAGGCTGTTTTTCAATGTCAACACACCCTGCGGAGAGAGCCCCTCATTGTTCGTGAAGCTGTGGATGATGGTGAATCCCGTCCCGTTGAGGCCGATCCGGAACACGGTGCCAGAGTTGGCAGTGCCGCCGGACAAACTGACGCCGTACAACGTGCTGTTGTCGTAAATCAGCCCGACCTGCGGCAACGTTGCCGCCGGGGCGTAGGCAAAATGCCAGAGGACGGCATAGCCGGTGCCATCGGTGTTCACCTTGAAGATCGTACCGACGCTGTTGCTTCCGCCGCCCTGCGTGGTGCCGTAGAGCGTTGAACCGTTCAACAACAGCCGGCCTTGCGGATTGGCACCGTCCGGGTTGTTCGTGAAATCGTGCAGCACGGCGAAGTTCGCGCCGTTGGTGTCCACTTTGAACACGGTTCCCTGACCGTTGGCTCCGCCGCTCGAACTGGTGCCATAAAGCATGTTTCCACTCATGACCAGACCTGCGTGAGGGTAGACCGGATCGGGGCTGTTGCCGAAGCTGCGCAAGATAACATAGCCGGAACCATTGGTGTTGAGCTTGTAGATGGTGCCGGCACTGTTGGTCCCGCCGACATACGTCGTGCCAAAGATCATATCAGCGACCTGCAACACTTCGTTCGGCGACGAGCCGTCCGGGCTGTTTGCGAAATCATGAATGGAAGCAAACCCGGCCCCGTTGGTTGCCAGCGTGTACACCATGCCGCCGTTGAAAGCCCCGCCTTGAGCGGTGGACCCGTAAAGCTGTCCGTTGTTCAAAGCCACGCCATTCGGGGCGGCCCCGTCTGTCAAACTCCCGCTGAAGGCATGCAAGTCGGTAAAAATCCCCGCCTCTGACGGCACGGCGGCGACCAACAGCGACACCAAAACCCCGAAATAAAGGCCCAAGTTATATTTTTTCATCAAATACCGTTCTATTTATGTGCATGGATTTGCCGACGGATGCGATTCAAACGTTCGAGGCATCAGCAGGTTAAGTGCCGTCGCCTCCCCCAAACATGACCGCGGGCAAAAATACCATCAAAAATGGCCTTCGGCAAACCTGATTCAGGCCAATACCATGCCAAAACGACCACCGATCACCTTGCAAAATTCACTGCACTGTCACGCTTTTAGCCAGATTGCGTGGTTTGTCCACATCGCAACCCCGGGCAACCGCCATATGATAGGCGAAGAGCTGCAGCGGCACGCTCGCCAGGATGGGGTTTAGCGCCTCCAGCGTTTTGGGCAGGTAAATGACGTCATCCGCCACCTTTTTGATGCCCTTGTCGCCTTCCGTGGCCAGGGCGATGACCGGGCCCTTCCGGGCGCGGATCATGGCGAGGTTGGCGAGCGTCTTTTCATACATCGCATCCTGCGGCACCAAAAACACCGTCGGCGTCTGCGCATCGATCAGCGCAATGGGTCCGTGTTTCATCTCCGCCGCCGAATACCCCTCGGCGTGGATGTAGGAAATTTCCTTGAGCTTCAACGCCCCTTCCAGGGCGATGGGAAAGGTGTACCCGCGCCCGAGGAAAAAGAAGTCGTCCGCCTGCGCGTATTTCTTCGCCAACTTTTTCAACGCGCCATTCTGCGCCAGCAACTTTTCAATCTGCTGTGGCAGCGCTTCGAGGCCGCGGAGGATTTCCGTCGCGCGCCCGGCGGAGAGCATCCGCATCCGCCCGAGATGCACCGCGAGCAGGGTCAACACCGTCAGCGTCGAAACAAACGCCTTCGTGGAGGCCACGCCGATCTCCGGGCCGGCGTGCATGTAGATGCCGCCGTCCGCTTCGCGCGCGATGGTGCTGCCCACGACATTGACGATCGCCAGCGCGCGGTGGCCGCGCCGCTTGGCCTCGCGCAATGCGGCCAGCGTGTCCGCCGTCTCGCCGGATTGCGACAGCACCAGCAGCACGGTGTTTTTTTCCAGCGGACAGTTCCGGTAACAGAACTCATGCGCGAACTCCACCTCCACCGGCAGTTGCGCCAGCTCCTCGATCAGATATTCGCCCACCAGCGCCGCGTGCCAGCTCGTGCCGCTCGCCGCAATGACGATGCGGTCGATGCCGCGCAGTTCCGCCACGGTCATGTTCAAGCCGCCGAACTTCGCCGTGGCCGCCTCGAAATCGAGGCGCCCGCGCAGCGCGTTCAACACCGTCTGCGGCTGCTCATAAATCTCCTTGAGCATGAAGTGCGCAAACTTGCCGCGCCCCACATCCTCGTGGCTGAACTCCAGGTTGCTGATCTGGACGTTGGCCGTGTCCGTGCCGAGGTTGATCACGTCGAACCGTTCGGGCGTGATCGTCGCCACGTCGTAATCGTTCAGGTAAACCACCCGCTTCGTGTGGGCAACGATGGCGTTGGCGTCGCTCGCCAGAAAATGTTCACCCTTGCCGATGCCGATGATGAGGGGCGAGCCGCGCCGTGCGCCGACGATCGTGTCCGGGAAATCCGTGCAGATGACCGCCAGACCGTACGTGCCGATGACTTCGCGCAGCGCGTCACTGACCGCCAGCGCCAACATTTCTGGTTTGTAGGAGACGACGTGAGGAGGCTCTAACTTGCTTTTGGTTTTAGCATCGCCACTGGCTCCGCGCCGTCTGGCGTAATGTTCCCCAATCAAGTGCGCCAACACCTCTGTGTCCGTGTCGGATTTGAATTTGTGCCCGGCCTGCAGCAGCCGCTGCTTCAGCTTGTCGTAGTTCTCGATGACGCCGTTGTGGACGACTGCGATGGTTTCCGACTGGTCAAAATGGGGATGCGAATTTTTGTCCGCCGGCGCGCCATGCGTGGCCCAGCGCGTGTGGGCGATGCCCAGGCTGCCCGTCACCGGCTCGGCCTTGAGCAGCCGCGCAATGCCTTCATCGATCTTGCCCAGTTTTTTGCGGACCACGAGCGCCGTCTTGTCCAGCACCGCCACGCCCGCGCTGTCATAACCGCGATATTCCAGCCGCCGCAACCCTTCCAGCAGGATGGGCGAGGCCGATTTTTTCCCGACGTATCCGATGATGCCGCACATAAAATAAAACTAAAAACTATGACCTGACGGGGCCGGGCGCCAGCCAGACCGGCCCGGCCCTCCGCGCACGCCCTGCCGGGGACTTCCCAAGTTGAATGATCGCGAAAGTTTGAAGGACGCCGCGCGAGATTGCAATCCCATGTCGCGAACCCGGAAAGTTTACGTCCAATCGGGGCCGATTGGACGTAAATTGAATACTGGTTTTTAAAACGGATGGGTGTTAAACGGTTAGCGGTAGAAAGGGGCCGCGAAAACGGCCAGGGGGCGTTCTTTGACATTGCTGGCGCAGGGCCACCATGGGGGCGCGGGAGCCGGGCTGAAATTGAACATCTGGCGGCAGGATGCCGCTTGAACCCCCCCAGGCAAGATGCCTGCGCTATGGCGGTGGCGCAGATGCGATGGATCAAGCCGCATCAAGGTGCATCAAGGTGCATCAAGGTAGCACACCCCCATAAAAATGAGCGTCATGAAACTGAACCGGCGGGCTTTTGCTGGCAAGGACCTGTGCGGTGAAACGCACACCCATTTCCCTTTGTGTTTGTCAGCAAAGGGGCTAGAGTCAACCCGCAATCTAAAACAATCTGCTCCCAGGGAAATCGCATGAAGCGTTTAATCGCATCGGCACTGGTTATCGGCGCAGCCGCGCTTGTTGGCATCTTCCTCTTCACCCATCGCACCACTGCTCCACCACCGGCAACTGCGGTGAATCATCCAACCGCGGCCACGAGTATATCCGTTTCCAGTCGAACAGCATCTGCGGCAACCCCGGTTGGGGGAAACTCCGCGTCATCCGCCACGGTCAAAACCGCGCCGGCCCCGACCGAGAAGGAGAAGCTTTACGCGGCGTTCAACAACTTTTCACGGTGGGCGATGCAGTTCACCAATTCGCAGGCGAATCTGGTGGAAGGCCAACGGCTGGCATGGAAACGGCGCGAGGCGATGCTGGAGCTGATCCAAACCGATCCGCAGCAGGCCATCGCGCAAGCCGTGCCGTTTGAATTGCGCCAGAGCCTGCCGGTGCAGGTCACCAAATTGTTGGAGGAGCAGGTGGACGGCCGGGGCGATCTGGAAGTGCTGGTGGGAACTGATTTTGCGGCCAGCACGGCAACGACCTATCGCAACGTGCAACTCGGTGACCGGCGGTTTCAAGCGTTCGTTTATGGCCGGCGGGACGGGCAGATATCGCAGACGGGCATCCCGCTGCACGGGGTGGCGCTGGATGGCAAGCTGGCGGTCGCGGCGGAGCCGTTGCGCGCCTTGTCGGTCGCCGAGGCGGTGGCGCTGGACAAAAATGCGACGAAACCGGATGCGATCTGCTCCGTATCCGCCAAGCCGGCCAACTGGCGGGGCCAGCCGGTCTACGCGGAAAGCGGCGGGGGGGTGCTCTGCTTTTGCGGCACCGACCATTTTGACCTGGTGAACAAACAGTGGGCGGCATCGGAGGGCGGCCGGATTGCCGCCGTGGGTGGCAGCGGTGTCTTTGGAACCCCCACGGCAACGGATGACAGTTGGACACATGGCAATAAATCCGTCCTCTATATTCGCCTGAATTTTCCGGATGACCTCACCGAGCCGATCACAGATACAGACGCCTATTCCGTGATGGACAGTGTGAACGATTTTTATACGCAAAACTCCTACGATCTGACCTCGCTCACAGCGACGGTTACGCCCTTGATCACGCTGCCACAGACGAAGGCGTACTATTCCGCCGACCCCGGCCTGCTGCTGAACGACGCCCGGGCATACGCGAAAAAGGCCGGTTATGTAACGGCGAATTATGACCGCGACATCGTCGCCTTCACGTCCGTGCCAGGCTACAGCTTCGGCGGTCTGGCGTTTGTCGGCGGCAAGGGGGTCTGGCTGCAGAGCATGGGCGCGGGGGTGACGGCGCACGAACTGGGTCACAACTACGGTCTATGGCACGCCAATTTTTGGAATACGCTGACGAATTACAGCATGATCGGCCCGGGCACCAACCTCGAATACGGCAACATTTACGACACGATGGGGCTGGCGGGCGCGGGAATTTATCAATTCAACGCCATCCACAAAAGCATCCTGGACTGGCTGAAGGCGGACGCCATCCAGAACATCACCAGCAACGGCGTCTACCGGGTTTATCCGTTCGATGTCCCGGCGTCAAAACGCGTCACGGGCCGGGTGTATGCCGCTGCCTTGAAAAAAGATTCGCTCCGTTATTACTGGCTGGAGTTCCGGCAAAAGTTCACCGCCAATCCGTGGGTGCAAAACGGCCTGCTGCTCAACTGGACGCCGTGGGACGAAAGCAACGGCGGCTCGCAGCTGATCGACACGACGCCGGGTTCGCCGGACGCGGGCGACAGCGGCAGCCGCAGCGATGCCGCCGTGGTCGTCGGCCGCACGTTCAATGACAATGCGGCGGGCATCCACATCACGCCGCTGCTGCGCGGGAACAGCGGCACGGATCCGTTTATCGACTACCAGGTGAACCTCGGCGCCTTCACCAACAACCAGCCACCGGTGCTCAGCATGGAAGTGGACCAGACGAACGTCGCGCCCGGGGCGCTGGTGCATTTTCACGCCACGGCCTCCGACCCCGATGGCGACACGCTGGCCTATTCATGGACGTTCGACGACCTCACCTTCTCAACCAACAACCTGCCATGGGTCGCCAAGGCATTCACCGGCAGCGGCGACCATGTGGTGCGCTGTGTGGTGAGCGACCTGAAGGGGGGCGAGGCGAGCGCCAACGCGGTGGTCAGCACGGGGGCTTCCGCCGGCGACCGGCTGACCGGGCGCGTGACGGACGCGAACGGCGCACCGCTTGAAGGCGTGCTGGTGGGCAACGGGCTGATACCAGCCTCGCAATTCATCGGCGGCTGGACGGACAGCGACGGCCGCTACATCATCGTCAATGTCGACACTACCAACAGCTTCAATCTGGGCGCATTTCAATATGGCTACACGTTTGCCAGCGCCAACTGGTCGAATCCCCTGCTGCCAACCAACGACATCGGAGGACTGGATTTTGTGGCCACACCGCTGCCCGGCGTGAATGTTTTCGCCGATACGAACTCCGTCGCCGAAAGCGACGGCTCGGCGCACAGCTTCACCATCACGCGCACGGGCAGCACGAACAATGACCTGACGGTCAATTACACGGTATCCGGAACGGCCACGGCGGGTTCTGACTACACGCTGGACCCCGACTTGACCTTAACAAACGCCCTTATCATCCCCGCCGGGTCGAACAGCGTCACCATCACGCTCAACGTCTTAAAAAACAACAAAGTCACCGGGCCGGTGACCGTGACGGTGACGTTGCGAGATGATGACGCCAACAGGGACAATCCCAATTACGCGCTCGCACCGCTGGCCGAGGCGACGGTGATCATCACCGACGATGACGCGCCGGCGACGCCGACCGTGACGCTCACCACCACCACCCCGGAAATTTCCGAGGACGGCATGGACAACGGCGAGCTCGTCTTCATGCGCAACGGCAGCACGGCGGCGGACCTGTATGTAAACTATGCCGTGAGCGGCACGGCCACCCCGGGAACGGATTACGTGACGCTGCCGGGCGTGGTGCTGATCCCCGCCGGCCAAAGCAGCACGACCGTGCCCTTGACGGTGATCGACGACAAAAACGTGGAACCAAATGAAACGGTGACGGCGACGATCACGCCGAACGCCGCTTACACCACCGGCTCGCCGGCAACCGCTACCATCACAATTCTGGATGACGATTTCATGACGGTGACCGTGGCCGCAACCGCCAACGCGGCGGAACCCGCGACGGCGGGACAATTCACCGTGAAGCGCGACGGCGACCTGACGGCGGCGCTCATCGTGAATTACAACCTCAGCGGCACCGCCAGCAACGGCGTGGATTATGCGGCCTTGAGCGGGACCGTGACGATTCCCGCGGGCGCGGCTGCGGCGAACATCTTCGTGTCGCCGCTGAACGATGCGCTGCCGGACGGCGACGAGACGGTGACGATTTCGATCACCAACACGGTGAACTACGATGTCGGCACGCCAGGCAGCGCGACGCTTTTCATCCGCGACGGTCAAAAGCCAACGGTCGACATCAGCGCAACGATCCCGTTCGTTTCGGAACAGGGCGACACCACGGGGCAGTTCACCCTCACGCGCAGCAGTTCCACCGGCGACCTGCCGGTCTATCTTAACATCAGCGGCACGGCGACGCCGGGCGCAGATTACCTGCCGCTGGACAACCCGGTGATCATCCCCGACGGCTCGACCTCGGTGACGGTGGACGTGATCCCCTTCCACGACCTGATTTTGGAGCCGACGGAGACTGTCATCGTGACGCTGCCGACGAATGCCAATTACAATGCGTCTTCCTCGGCCTCCGCCACGGTGGAGATCACAGATGATGGCACGAGCCAGATCCCGGGCATCGGCTTTTGTTTTGCCTCATCGGCCGTCCTGGAAAGCGAGTCACCGGGCATTGCCGTGACTTTAAGCCAGACTTCGAGCGTGCCGGTGCAGGTCGACTACCGCGTTATCGGGGGCACCGCGCCCGCCAGCCGCTACGTGCTGCCGCAAGGCACGTTGATCATCCCGTCCAATACATGGGTGGCCTTCATTCCATTGCAAATCATTGATGATTCAGTCGTCGAGCCGCCGCAGACCATCAAAGTGGTGCTGTTCAACCCCACCAACGCGACCTTGGACGCGATCAAGGTCCATACCTACACGATTTTGGACGATGATGCGTGTTCCGTGAGCGTGGCGGCGACGGCGGCGAACGCGGCGGAGGCGGGCCGGGTGGCGGGCAACTTCCGCATCTCACGCAGCGGTTCAATGAATGCGGACCAACTCGTTAATTTCCAGGTCACCGGCTCGGCCAGCGCGCCGACGGACTACGCCCCGCTCGGAAACAGTGCCACGATCCCGGCGGGAGCGGCGTTCGTGGACCTGCCGGTGACGCCGGTCGATGACAACACGATGGAATTCCCGCAGACGGTGGTGCTGACACTGACCAGCGCCACCAATGCGAGCATCGTGTCACCGAACATTGCCACGGTGACCATCGCGGACAACGACACGAACAACCTGCCCGTGGTCACGGTCACCTCGACGAACCACCCGACCGCCTATGAAGGCGGCGGCAATGGTCAATTCCTCTTCACGCGCACGGGGCCCACGACGAATGCGCTGACGGTGGTGTTCACGGTCAGCGGCACGGCGGCCAACGGCGTGGATTATGCCGCCATCACCAATGGTATCACGATTCCGGCCGGCCAGAGCAGCGCCACCGTGACCATTGTGCCGGTGGACGATTCACTGGTGGAAGGTGATGAAACGGTCATCGTGTCTCTGACGGAGGGCAACACCTACCGTGTACAATATCCGTCCGCCGCGACGGTGACGATTCAGGACAACGACCAGCGGGTATGGATTGATGCCAGTGATTTTGAGGCTTCAAAATTCGGCTTTAACCCCGGCGAATTCACCTTCTCGCGTTTTGGCACGACCAACACGCCGGTGACGATTGTGTATTCCATCGGCGGCACGGCCAGCAATGGCGTGGACTACGTCAAGATCACCAATTCCATCGTCATTCCCGCCGGACAGTTGACGGTGACGCTGCCCATTTTGCCGCTGCACAATGGCATCGTCAAAGGTCCGGCCACCGCGACGCTCACGCTGCTGACCAACGCCGCCTATTTCCTCGGCACACGGACGAATGCCACGGTAACCATCGATGATGACATGCCGATGCTGACCATCTCGGCCGTGGTCACGAATGTGCTCGAAGGCAGCGGCTCGAATGGCGTGTTCCGCGTGACCCGCACGGGCGATCCCAAATATGACTTCACCGCCTATCTCTCGGTCGGGGGCACGGCAACGTTTGGCGTGGATTATCCGCCGTTCCCCACAAACATCTATTTCACCTGCGGCATGACGGCGATCGACCTGTTCGTCACGCCCACGAACGAAGTCGTGGTGGAGGGCGATGAAACGGTGACCGCCACGCTGCTGCCGGGCGCGGCCTATACGATTCTTTCACCCAGCAACGCGGTGCTGACCATTGCCGATGCCGGCACGAACCAGACGCCGCAGGTGATCATCACGAGCCCATTGACCCCGGTGGTGCTGATGAACCTCAACACGCAGGGCGAAGCCGGGCTGGTGCTGAACGCGGTGATCATCGACCAAGTTCCGACGAATGACATTTTAACATGGACGGTGGTTAGCGGGCCGGGCGGCGCGGCTTTTGGCGACCCGACGACCAACAACACCACGGTCATGTTCACCAACCTCGGCAGCTACCGGCTCCGGTTGACGGCGGACAACGGCCAGTTGCAAGGCCACGCGGATCTCGTGGTCTATGTGGGCGCGGATGTAGTGACCGCCACGAACCTCCTGCATTGGACGCTCGATGATGGCAGCGGGACGACGGCGGCGGACAGTTCGGGCAACGGACGGGACGGGACGCTGGCGGTGACCGGCCCGCCGGATTGGACGGCCAGCGGCGTTGTTGCCGGAGCGTTGAACCTGCATGGTGCCGGGGATTGCGTGCGACAATCGGCCGGGTCAAACACGCTGGACGGGTTGAGCGCGTTCACGGTGGCGCTGTGGATCAAATCGCCGCCGGTCCCGGCCGACCAGGGATTTTTGACGGGTGACGACTCCAACACAAACAGCAGCCTGAGTTTTGCTACGCGAATTTCCGCCTCGTGCGGCATAGGCACGGATGTCATCGAGGTGACAGTACCGACAACCAAAGGCGTGGTGCAGCGCACGAGTGCAAGCGGAGCCGTGACCCCCGATGCGTGGCAGCATGTCGCACTGACATGGACCAACGGTGAAGCGCCAAAATTATATATCAACGGCCAGCTCGACCAACCGGCGGCTGGCTTTATCGGGGTGGCCGGCCAGTTAACTAATTGTCCGCAGTTCATCGCGGGCAAGGGCGCGTGGGACAGCCCGGATTCGTTGAATGGCGGGATTGATGATGTACGCGTCTTCGACCAGGTGTTGAGTGCGGAGGATATCCTCCAGCTTGCAGATTACCCGGTGACCAATCATGCGCCGGTGGTGGACGCCGGCACGAACTTTTCCGTGCAGATGGGCATCCCGGTCACCATCAGCGGCACGGTCAGCGACGACGGGCTGCCAAACCCGCCGGGGTCGGTCACGAATTGGTGGACCTATCTGGGCACGAATGACATCACGATCACCAATCCGGCGAGCCTGACAAACTCCTTCGTCTTTGACACCCCGGGCGACTATGTTTTCCGGCTCTACGCCTTTGACGGCCAGGACACGTCGTTCAGTGATGTGACCATCACGGTCCTTGAGCCGATCTACATCAACATCTACGCGAGTGATGGTGATGCCAGCGAACTTGGCCCGGATCCGGGTGAGTTCACCGTCACGCGCACCGGGGATACGAACACGGCATTGACCATTTATCTCGCGTACTCCGGCACGGCCAGCAATGGCGTGGATTACATTGAATTGACCAATGTGGTGACGTTCCCGGCGCTGTCAAACACGCTCACGATACCGCTCATACCCATCCTCGATGACCATGTGGAAGGCGATGAAGCCGTGATCGCCACCGTGCAGACCAACATCGCGTATGTGGTCACCGGCAGCCCGGCGACGGTGACCATCCACGATTCGCCGTACGGCTTGTGGAGCATCCAGCATTTCACCCTGGAGGAACTGACCTTCCCGAACATCAGCGGGGCGGCGGCGGACTTTGACCACGATGGCGTTAAGAATTTTGCCGAATACGCCTTCAGCCGCGATCCGCGGGTGGCGGATGGAAACCCGCCCTACGACTGGGATTTCGAGACCAGCACGAATGACAACCAGCAGCACCTCACGCTCACCTATTCGCGCCGCCTGCCGCCGCGCGACGTGGAATACGGCGTGTATGTCTCCACCGACCTGATGAATTGGAACACGGGGACAAACTACGTGGAGGAATTTATGAACACGAACAACCTGGACGGCGTCTCGGAAACCGTGAAGGTGCGCGCGCTCATGCCATTCCCCGACCAGACGAACCTGTTCATGAACATCCGCGTCTGGCTGCAACAGGTGCCGGTGCCGCCACCTTGACGTGGAAAAACCCGGGGCTACCATCGGGCCGCATGTTTCCCTACATCGCCTTGGCAAAAGATAAAACGTGGCAACCCGGCCCCTACGAAGGTGTCGAGCTGATGGTGCTGCATAAGAACACGGATACCGGCGGAGTGGTGGTGCTGCGTAAATTCAAGGCCGGCCACACGATTCCGGCGCACACCCATCCGGCCGCCAATGAATGGGCTTACGTGCTCTCCGGCGAATGGGACGAAAGCGGCGTCACTTACACGAACGGCGCGCTGTTCTTCGCGCCCAAAGGCCTTCAGCACGGACCGCATGTGGCCAAAACCGAAGTCATCAGCCTCACCATTTTTGACGGCCCGTTGACCGTGATATGAGCACCTTCCCTGTCAGTCCGGAAAAGGCGGATCAACTCGCGCAGCGCATGGCGGCGCTGGGTGTGAGCGAGGCCGAGATCGAGGAAAGTTTTGTCCGCTCCGGCGGCCACGGCGGGCAGAACGTGAACAAGACCTCCACCTGCGTGATGCTGGTTCACCGCCCCACCGGGCTTTCCGTCAAATGCCAGGAGACGCGGCAACAGGGGCTCAACCGGTTCATCGCCCGCCGCGTGCTGCTCGACAAGATCGAGGAAAAGCAAAAAGGTGGTTCCTCGACGTTTGTAATGGGTAGTTAACTATAATATGGGATTTCTAACTTGCCCGCTACGAAGTAGAGCATGGCGGTCTGATACTCTGTGGAACGGTAGCCTCGCGCCTTGCGCTTGGTTGCCGAGAAGAGACTG
>JARLJW010000094.1 GCA_031290985.1 Verrucomicrobiia bacterium
CAGTCTCTTCTCGGCAACCAAGCGCAAGGCGCGAGGCTACCGTTCCACAGAGTATCAGACCGCCATGCTCTACTTCGTAGCGGGCAAGTTAGAAATCCCATATTATAGTTAACTACCCATTACAAACGTCGAGGAACCACCCTGATTCTACCTTCTTGGAAATAGATTGGCGGCCTGACACCGCATGGAAGGTATTCGTGGAAATGCAAGTTTTGAACCGATGCTCCCATGCCATCACCCCAGCCTATCGGACCACAGGCACTTCCGACCTATTCAACGATAACGGGACATCATGGCCTGGATTTTTTGCATCCACGATTGATCGACTCCTTCCTTCCGGTTGTCAACGCGCGAACCATCCATGTCGCAAAACACATAAAAACCGCCGCCAGCTTTATCAGCCAGATTGCGGTTTATGAAATCAATGTTCCGCTGGGCATAATTCAGCCAGTTGGTGTCGCCATCAACCTCGTAAAGCTTGATCAATGACTGGGACGCCCAGCCGCACCAAGTTGGATTGACCCTGCGGTCTTTGGTGTTAAAACCATAACTGCCATAGGTGTTGTCCCAAAGTCTTGCATTCAACTGGCGGGCCAGGGTCTGGGCCTTTATTTCGTATAAGGGATTGGTCGTGATTTGTGAATACAGCAAATCCGCCTCAATCATGATTGCGTTGTCGTAGGTGAACTCCGTTAAATCCTTGAAGCCGCCCGTCGTTCCGTTGGTCGTGATCTGCCAGACATAAAGCCCGTCGGCGGCGTCAAACATGCGGCTTTCCAGCCAGCTTTTTACCCGGTTCGCCCAGTCGCGGTAATCGGTTTGGCCGGTTATCTGGTACAAACGCAAAAACAACTGCATTGCCAGCCCGTTTGACTGCGTTGGTTTATTCTGTTTGGTGCCATCCCACCAAAAACCGCCGCCAAACTTGTCGTCCCATTGCCCGCTGCATGCCAGCCATTTTGCCGTGGCGATGGCTGCCTTCAAATAATTGGTCCGCATGACACCCGTCGTAATCGCATAACAATCAAGATACACATTGCCGGCCAGCGAATTATCATCCACGTATTTTCCGCCGCCGGCCCCGGTACCACTGGTGTTTGCACTGGCAAAATACCCGCCATTCGTATCGCCAGCATCCCAAAGTTGATTCATCCAGCTGAAAGTCCCGTTCATCCAGGTCGCATACGTTGAAGCCCCCTCTGAAACCATGGTTGAATCAGCGTATATCTGGCTCACATTATACCACTCGTAGGCAGTCGAAGAACCCGGTTGAATGCGATAGCTGCCGTTGGTGGCATGGAAATTGTCCAGGATATGGCCATGGATGCATTGCGCATTTGTCCAGTATTTTGAGTTGGTGCCGGCCGCGGCCTGCGTCGCACTCAAAACCAGCATTAAAAGCAACCCGGCGGTTCCAGCCATCGTTGCTCGCACTTTGAAACCGTCCATTTTTGCATTCATGATTTTCGGCATGTATTCTCCATGCTGCAAACCTCGCGCATTTATTTTTCGGTTGCAGGCAATGGTTTGTCCCCGCCGGTCAACCAATTGCACACCCCCTGGACACGTCAGGCGGGCGCCTGGGTTGAAATTGGCCCGCTTAACCCCACCTCCGGATCGCGCCCCGCAAACTAAACAATTTCAGCAGGCTGGGAAGCTGAAATATCATGGGATTTACCACCCGGACCCGCTCATTCATCTGAATGTCAGCACCGTGATCGAATATGGCTGAAAGTCATGCTCCGTTTCGTCGTTGTTAAAGCTGGGCCGCCAATGCTTTTGGATCGGTTGAATTTTTCGGGTCTGGGTTGCCGTGTTCTTATCCTCAAGCGAACCCGACAATTCCTCTGCTTCGGCGGAGGGATGCGCGGATGAATATCCGTGAATCCGGATTGACGCCGACGCGACCTTCTCGCCAGAATTGACCACCTTTAGAACCAATATCTTTCTATCCTGGCTAAGTTGGCTGCTCACATCCAGGTCATCGCTCGAATCGCTGACACTGCACCGGACTTCAAGCGGCTGATAATTTGCCGAATACATCTTCGTCACATAGCCCGGTGGTTGCAGCCAGACTTCTGACGGGTTCAGGAACAGCAGGCCTTGATCCCACCCATTGTCATTCTGGCCGTCGGGCTGAAGACCATTCGCCGAGCAAGTGATGGGCAGGCGTCCGTCGCGCTGAATCGCGTTGATTGCCAGCGCATTGGCCAACGCCCTCCGTTGCGAGTAATTGAGCGCATTCAACTCAAAGACCAGCACCTTGTGTTTTGCGCCATCGGCGATTTTATCCATGGCATCAATGTAGGAAAACATGGCATCCAGCGTGCCATCGGGCCGCGGGCCGTCCGTCCAAACATGCAGGTCGAACCAGACTTCGCGGTCATGCTGCTTCGCGAGCTGCAGAATTTTCTGCTGCCCGGCCAGGGTCGTGATGCCGCCGTCCGCGCCGGTGAAGTTGAATGGATCGGTGATTACCTTGTGATAGGCAAAATCGCCGACAATCAAAATGATGTCAGGATCTTTGGCCCAAATCACCTCGGCCACGGCCTTGAATTTTTTATAGTAGTCATCATCCACATGCTCCTCATTGCCCAGCTCGATGTATTTCAAATGGTACGGTGCCGGATGACCGTCCGCGACCCGCTTCCTGCCCCACTCGCTATCCGGCTGGCCGTTGAGGTAATCCATCAAATCACTCATGTCCTGGGGCGACTCATTGATATTGAGATCGGGTATGCCGAGAATTCCAGTGGCTTCGCACAGGTTCAAAAAATCAAAAATGCCCCAGCCGTCCGAAGCATACGGATACCATAGCCCCGCATAAGGCGGGCGTTGCGCCCGCGGCCCGATCATTTGCTTCCAGCGATATTCCTGGCTATTGACCATGCTGCCGCCGTAACGGAGAATCGTGACCCCTTGATTGATTAATCCTTCAGCAACGTCCTTGCGCACCGGCAGATCCTTGAAGCGTCCCCACGCACCCGGCTGCAAGAAAACATACCCCACGGAAACCGACCCGGGCTGCTTGAGCTTGACCACAAATCGTCCGGCCTTGTCGGCGGCATTCGGGGCCAGCTTGAAATCGAGCCGCTGCCAGTCGCCCGCCTTGAGTTTCAATGATTTTTCGGCATAGACCACCGGGCCTTTTGAGCCTTCCAAGGCGACAAATATTTCCGTTGGCGCTTGGGCCCGCGCCCAAAGATACCCTTCATAGCTTTTGCCTTTCACAAAATTC
The DNA here is from genome assembly GCA_031290985.1 of Verrucomicrobiia bacterium. Classification (GTDB taxonomy): domain Bacteria; phylum Verrucomicrobiota; class Verrucomicrobiia; order Limisphaerales; family UBA11358; genus UBA11358. Next base: position 3,239 of record JARLJW010000094.1, read on the forward strand.
ATGCCCCAGCGGTTGAGGCTTTGATTCTCGATGCCGATGACACCCGAACCGCCGGCAAAAGTGATTTGCTGGCTTTGCTTGCCGGAGAATGCCCCCGGCGATTCCAAGGAAAGACTTCCCTCGACCGCGCCCTGCCGGACCGGGCGCCACATGCCGCTCACGCTGTCCGCCGGGCTGTTGCCCGCGTCATATTCAAACGCCACTTTTTCCTGCGCTGTGCCGGTGCCCACGGAGAGGTTACGAAACGAAACCTTGTGCTGCCAGATCCGCAGCCCCACCGTGCCGGTTTCGAGCGGATGCTCGGTGTCCTCAAATTGCATCAGGCTCTTGCCGTTGACGAGCACCTCGAACGCTGTGGCCGTCATGCGGACCGTCAGCTTGATCCATTCGTTGACCGGCACGTCGCACGGCACGCGGCGAATCGGTTCCCAGTTCTGACGATGGCGGCCAACTACTAAAAATCCGGGCCTTTCGAGCGAAACTTCATAGCCGGCGAACACATCCGCGCCGATGCCGGCCTCGGTGACCTTGAATATCAGCCCCCCATTGCCGCCGCTTGCCTCCGTCAGCTTTACATCCACGCTGACCTCGCCCGCGGACAACGGCTGACCGTCCCAGACAATTTTTGAACCATCGCTGCCAGCACCCTGGATGCTGCCATCGTCCGCCGGCGTCCAGCGGCCCGCGTAAGCCTTGAATCCCTTTAACGGCAGTTGGGCGGCGGGTTCGGCAAAGCTTTCGCCAAAAATCATCTGGCTGTCCAGGCCGCCATAAATCTCGTGGTTCACATCCTCGATGCAGGCCCCGGTCAGATAGGGCGAATTGGTGTGCAGCACTTGATCCGCATTCACCGTGATGGTGGCGACTTGCGTCTGACCAAGCGCCGTCAGCCCGCTGAGAATTCCCGCCAGGATGGCCGCCGCTTTTATCAAACCGGTTTGCTGGTTCATTATATATTTTTGCTTTGTGTTCATGCAGGGAGTCTATTTGACAATCCGATAAAATGCCTGCCGGCTGGTCATGGGCACTGTTATCAAAAATGTCCCATTTGTCAGGACGTAGGACGACACCGCTGCCGGTGTCCAAGATGCACCCGCCCCAAGTTGAGCGGAAGTTTGAAGTGAGTAGCCGGCAATATAATCCGGCCAGGTGAACGCCAGGGTTTGCCCGGCGGTGGCGATGGATAGTTTGGGCATGGGCAAAGAATTGGGGCCTGAGGCATAATCATCGGCGATTTGCGCCTTCTTCATGGCTCCACTGTACATCCGGAACTCATCGATTGTGGCCACGCCACAATTGTCGCCCGCATAGGAAGATTTGCCGAGATAGCTATGCGCATTGACGATCGCCGAAATCGACAGGGTCACATTGCTGTTGATCCCCTGCAGAACGCCATTGGTGTAAACAGCCATGTACCCCGCAAGGGAATCCCAAATCAGCACCAAATGGATCTTGCCCTGGTTATCCAATATAGGCGGCACGGCAATATTTTGGACGGAGGCATTGCCGGGGTCGGTGCCTGAGACTTCAAAATTAATGCCGCCGGGCCCATAACCGCTGTGCGGGGTGAAATCCAGGCAGTAACGGCCATTCCCGGTATCAGAGTTGGTGTCGCCAAAGTCAATCAGGCGACCCCAGGCACTATTGGTTCCGAACGCGACCCAAAACTCAAGCGTCACCGCCGTATAATTGGTGCTCGTGAGCAGATAAGGCGGCAATTCCGCGTAGTTTGTTTTCTGATTCAAACCGCCCAAAACCAGATTTCCATTCCCATCAATGCGGGCACCACCGTGAATAATGCCATTGGTAACACCCGGCACAGAATCAACAAACTGAGTGGAATTGGCCGGTTCGTTAAAGCTCCAACGATGTGTGAGGGCCACCGGTGAAGCCGGCGGCGGCAGCATCGTTTGTCCTTGAAATGTGATGGTGGTGACGGAGTTTGCAGCAAACGTATAAGTGGTATTGCCGCCATTAAAATGATGCTGCCAACTGATGTTCGCCGGCACGAATCCCAAAGGAGCTTGCGCGGTGTTGACTGAACTTTGTAATGCCGCGAGCACCTGGACGGCGGCGGCGGGATTCGTTGGTACGAAACCGGAAATATTGATCGTGGCGGATTCCGGGGAACTATTGAGATTGACCACCTGCAACACCAGTTGGCTTCCGTCCTGACTGCCTTCCGCACTGACATCCAAATCATTATTTGGATCGGCAACACTGCTCTGAATTTCCAGCGGCTGAAAATTGGCCGCATACATCTGGGTCACATAGCCAGGCGGTTGCAACCAGACGTTGGACTGGTTCAGAAACAACAGCCCCTGATCCCAGCCGTTGTTGTTCTGGCCGTCGGGCTGCAAACCATTGGCCGACGTGGTGATTGGCAGCCGCCCATCCCGTTCAATCGCGTTGATCGCCAGCGCATTGCCCAAGGCGCGCCGCTGGGAGTGATTGTTCGCGTTCAGTTCAAACACCACCACCTGGTAATTCGCGCCATTGGCAATCTGCCCCAGCGCCGTGTCATACGAAAACATCCCCGCCAGACTGTTGTCCGCCCCCGGTCCGTCGGTCCACACATGCACATCAAACCACACCGCCCGGTTATTTGTCTGCGCCAGTTGCATAATCTGCTGGTGCGTCGCCAGGGTTGTGATGCCCGAATCGGCACCGCCGAAATTGAATGGATCGGTGATGACCGAATGATATGAAAAATCCCCGACGACCAGGATGACATTCGTGTCCACGGCCCAAATGGCCTGGGCCACGGCTTGAAATTTCTGGTAATAGGTGTTGTTTACCGTCTCCTCATTGCCAAGTTCCAGGTATTTCAAGTTGTAAGGTTGTGGATGGCCCTCCGCCAGACGTCGCGCGCCCCAAACCGTGTTCGTTGAGCCGTTGGCGTATTGCATAAAATCCGCCATGTCCTGCGGCGTCTCGTTGATGTTGAAATCTGGAACCGCAAGAAATCCGGCCGCTTCACAGAAGTTCAGGAAGTCAGGAATGCCCCAGCCATCCGAGGAATACGGATACCAGGTGCCGGTGTATGGCGGACGTTGATCACGCGGTCCAATCATGTTTTTCCAGCGGTATCCCGGGGCATTGACCATCGAACCACCGTAGCGTAAAACGGTGACGCCTTGGTTTATCAACCCCTGCACCACATCCTGGCGCACCGGCAACCCCTGAAAACATCCCCAGGGTCCGGGCTGTAAAAACGCATAACCCACCACCACCGAGCCGGGCTGTTTCAGCTTGATGCTAAAACGCCCGTTGGCGTCGCTGGCGGCTGGTGTCAGGTTAAAAGCGAGCTGCTGCCAGTTGTTGCTGGTCACCAAAAGACTTTGCTCCGCATACACTGCGGATCCGTCCGCACTCTCCAATGACACCCAGAGGGTCGCTGGCGCATCGGCCCGCACATCGAGGGTTCCCGTGTAAGGCTTGCCGCCAACAAAGTTCAGTCCCCAATGGTTCAGCCCCTGATTGGCCAGGCCAATCGTTCCGGTTCCGCCCGTAAAGGAGAGCGCCTGGCTTTGCATTCCGACAAACACATTCGTGGTCGCCAACGAACCTTGGCCCGCGGCGGTGCCCGTGACGACCGGACTCCACATTCCGCTGATACTTCCATTTAAACCATTGCCCGCGACCTGAAAGGGAATGTTGGTGCCATTGATGAAGAGATTTTGAAACTGTGCGTCCTGCTGCCAGGTGCGCAATCCCACCTGTCCGCTGGTGAGCGGCTGTTGGGTGTCGGTGTATTGCAAAACACTGTTGCTGTTGATGAGGATGTTGAGCGAGGCATTGGTGTATTGCACCTCCAAGGTGATCCATTGGCCGATGGGGACGGAGCAGGACACCTGACTTAAGGATGTGAAGTTCTGGACATGCCGCCCCAGCACCAAATAACCCGCCGGTGCCAATGAAATTTCATAGCCATTAAAAGCATCCGCACCCACGCCGGCCTGGCTGACTTGGAGAATCAAACCCGCATTGCCCCCGGCGTCGCTCGCGAACCACAACTGCACACGGACATCCCCGCCCGTCTGGTTAAATCCATTGTCAACCAGCTTGGGCCCGCTGCCGGCCCCCGCCTGCAGCACCCCGTTTACCGGCAGCCAACTGCCACCGTAGGCGGTAAAGCCTGCCAGTGAGGTCGACGATGAACCCGGCTCCTGGAAACTTTCACCAAAGATCATCTGACTGTAGAGACCGCCGTATATCTCATGATTCACATCCTCAATACACGCCCCCGTCAGATAAGGCGAATTGGTGTGCAGCACCTGGCGGGAATTGACTGATATGCTTGCCAACTGGGCTTTCGCCTGGCTCGGCGAGCACACGATCGCCAGGGCGATTGCCAATGCGAAAAGTCTGTTCATGCCAATTTTTTGCTGTCGGTTCGCTTTTCCCAACAAGTTATGGCCGGCCTCATCGAGTCGGTTCTCCATAGATATGGCGGCCAATAATCTGATTCTGATAAGCCGCGTCGAGCTCGCAAAAATAGCCGCTCCAGCCCCAGACACGCACCACGAGATTCTTGTGCCGTTCAGGATGCAACTGAGCATCTTTGAGGGACTCAACGTTAAGGGTGTTGATCTGAAGCTGCTGGCAACCCACGGCGGCAAAAAGGCGGATCAGCAAGGCCACTTGATGGATCGCCTCGGGATTTCGGAAAACGGTGTCGGACAATTCCAACGTCAGCGGCCCGCCATTGCAGATCCGTTGATAGTTAATCTTGCTGTAACTCTTGAATACACTGAAGGGGCCGCGCACCTGCACCCCGGGCGAAGGTGCGAGGCTGGAACTAAAAAAACCGCCGCTTTTTCTGCCATCCGCCGTGGCTCCCACCATCGGCTCGGTCATGGCCTCGTGGCCTTGCGCCAGCCAGACATAGAACATGGCCGAACCGCTCCCGGGTCGGAAAATGCCGCCGCGGCCATTATTGGGGAAGGATTCGCAAGCATCGGCAAACAGGTCAAATAACTTGACCAGCATGGCATCGGCACGTCCATCGTCATTGCCCACCTTGGGGGCTTCATCGAAGAGCTTTTTCCGCAGCTCCTCATCCTGCTCGAAGTTTGTATCCAGCGCAGCCAACAGGCGCCGGGCAGACAGTCCGCGCTCATCAAACACGAAAGTCTTAACCGCCGCCAATGCGTCCGCCGCATTGGATGAACAGGCGCCGTGAATGCCAAAATTGTTATATTCCAGCCCCTGCGAGAGATCACAACCACGTTCCAGGCAGCCGTTCATGAGCACGCTATAGTAAGGAGCCGGCGGAAGCAGCAGACGAGCGGAGCGCTCCGCCAGTTTTGCGACCTGCGAGCGCAGGTTCGCACCCACCCGGCCCAGTATTTTATCGAAGCCATCGCCGGCGGCCAATCCGGAGCGGATGGCGGAGTCAACCGCCGCTGGCATGGAAACCGCGCCGATGTTCACGATTTCCATCCCCCGGCCGGGGATGAGAAATTCCCAGCAAGCCGCCACCGAATAGTCACGGGCATCCGCAAGAGCGTAGCCATGCGCCACCAACCCCGGAATAACCACGTCGTCATTTGAGTATTGGGGAAATCCCAGGCCGATCTGGGTTAATTCCGCCGCCAGTTCCAGGAGGTCAAGGCCGGTGTCTTTCGTGACCCGCAGATTTATTTTCGGATCAATCATCCCCACGCCGCGCGCCACGCGCAGCACCATGTACGTCAATTCATTCACGCCGCTGGAGCCGTCGCGTTTCACTCCGCCGAGCATGAGCGATTGTCCATTGTCGCCTTGTTGGATGCCGGGATACAAATCACTGTCCTTGTTCAAAGACAGGAAAAATTCAGCCAGCAGTTGTTCGGCGCCATTTAGATCTACTCGGCCCAAATCCAGGTCCCTTTTTAGATACGGCCACATGTATTGGTCAAATCGTCCGAGCCCGCAGTGATAATGTCCCCCCAGCCACAAAACGGCATGGCCCAGGCGCAGGGCTTGCAGCGCCTCATGAAAGCTGCTTGCGGGTTGCGCGGGCACGCGATAGAGAATTTTGGCCAGATCATGGCGCTGATTTCGCGAAGCCTCCTCCGCATAACGACACGCCAAATCCAACACCGCATCAATCGTCTCGATGGCGCCGTCCAGAAATTCAACCGCCTTTGGATCATCTTTCAGTCTGGCGCGGGAGGCGAGCGCAACGTTGCGCCGGCTTAACAGGCCTTGGGACAGAACCATTTCCCAGTCCGCGCAAATGTTGCTGATCGGCCCCAGTTCGTGCAGCGCGCAGCCGGAGGCCAGGTTCCGCTGTTGGGATTCGCTGTAAACCGGCGGAACGTTTCCGGTCGTCCGCGTAAAGACGATTCGCTCCTCCGGGGGAATGACAATTTTCTGGGCCTCGCACATGCGCCGGATCAGGCGCGCGGCCCGCTGCGGCCAGGAGAGCTGTTCGGCGTCGCATTCGGCAAGCAAATCCACCTCCGCCGAAGTGCGATATTGCTTGTAATGCCCGTCCCGCAACGCCTGCTTCATTTCCACCAACCGCGGTTCCAATTCAAACCGGTTGCGGGCTCTTGAATGGTGGCTTAATTCCACTCCATCAATGCCCGTAACTGGAGGTTTGAACCTTGGATGGGTGATGGGCTCGTTTAAGACGTTATTCATACGACTCTCACTTTCAGACCTGCGGATTTAAAGCAGGACAAGTTGATGTTTGACCTCTCAGATTCATCAAAAGTCGGCTCGAAAATCATGCCGCACGCGGCATATTTGGCGCCGGCAGCCTGGTTATAAGGAAGCAAATCTATCCGCTGCAAACCGGGCATGCCCGCGACCGTCCGGGCAATCGCGGACAAATTAGCCCCGGTATCGGTCACTCCGGGAATCAACGGCACGCGAATGACAAAGGGAACGCCAAGCTCATTCAAGACGCGGAGGTTCCTTAAGATCGGCTGGTTGTCCACGCCCGTATGCGCCAGATGCGCGACGGGATCAATGAGCTTCAAGTCAAAGTAAACGAGCTGTGATTTGGCGGCGACCTTGCGAAAACTGTCCTCCTCGGCATATCCGGAGGTATCCAGCAAAACATGGACCCCCGCTAATTGATCAATCACCTCCGCAAGGAAGTCCGCTTGCGCCAGAGGTTCGCCCCCGGAAAAGGTCACGCCGCCTTCACCCACGCGCAGCCAAGCGGCCAGACTGTTGAGGCGCACGGCCAATGCCCGGGAACTGAAGGTCACCCCCGCCAAACGTTCGCCGGCGCTCCCGTGCAGAACCTGCGGTGCAGGCGACTGGCCTTCGGGATTGTGGCACCAGGAGCAGCGCAACGGACAGCCTTTCAGGAATACCGTCACCCGCAGACCGGGTCCGTCATGCACGGCAAATTCCTTGATGTCAAACACAACGCCGGTGAGCATTTGAATTAGCAATAAAGCAAACCGAATTGTTATTGGCGCAGCCATTGCTTCCAGTTTTGTTCGTATTGCTGCACGTCATCCTTCGTGACCGGGGGCAGTTCCGAATAATCCAGCACGTTCGCCGGATTTTTCCCCAGGATGACTTTGTCGGCCAGCAACTCCACCGAACGGACGCCCCAGCGGTAGGTCTGCTGGGCGTAAAGTTTCTGGACGACGCCCTTGGTCAGATAGGGCAATTCGGCCGGCAAGGCATCCATCGCCACAATCTTGACCTTGCCCGGCTCCCATTTCAGCAAAGCATCGGTAAACAAGCTCCACGAACCAATCATCGCCCAGCCATCAATGTCGGGATTGGCCGTCTGCACCTCCTCGATTTTGGCGGCGGCATCCTGGGGAACTTCTTTGCTGTAATAGACGCCGCGAATGGTCAGGTTGGGATAATTCGTGGCTTCATCCAAGGCGCCTTTGATTCGATTCTGAATGTTGCGGGCATTCTGATTTCCGCCCGGGATGGCCACCACGTGTTTTCCCGGCCCCAACACCGCCGCCAGTTCCCGCATGATGATATGGCCGCATTCGATGTCATCCGTGCCATGATAACAAAAGCGCTTGCTGGCGGGCGCATCGCTGTCAAAGCACATGACCGCCACGCCTTGCCCAACGGCCTTGTCAATGGCCGGCGTCAGCGTCTCGGCTTCGCTGCAACTCACGCTGATTCCGTCCACGCCCTGTAAAACCAATTGCTCGATGTTCTCGACCTGCTTCTGCGCGTCGTCTTCATTGGGCGTGCGCCAGAGCACGGTGATTTTCACGCCCAGTTTTTTGCCCAGCTCGGCGGCCGCATCCTCGGCCCCCACCCGCGCCGCCTGAAAAACCGGATTGGACTGGCTTTTGGCCACCAGGGCGAAAGTGTATTCGGACTTTTTCGCGGTTGGTCCCGCGGCTTCGCCGGCAGCCGGCCCATTTTTCTTTTGATCGCAGCCGGTGATAAACGAAACGGCCAGACCCGCAATTGCGATGGTTTTGAAGAATTGTTGTATTTTCATGGTGTTGGTCGTGATTGTTCAATTTGAGAGGCACCTTCCTGTCGAGATTCCTTGGCGGCCAGCGCACTCCGCGCCATGCGTTTTTCGCGCAACGTGTCATTGATGCGGTCCAGCAGCACCGCCAGGACGATGACGGCTCCGATGATGATTTGACTGTAGTTTTGGTCAATGTTGAGGATGATGATGCCGTTGTTGATCATCTGGATGATCAGCGCCCCCAGCAATGCGCCCAAGGCCGTGCCGCGACCGCCGACGAGGCTCGCTCCGCCCACCACCGCCGCGGCGATCACATCCAATTCATATCCTTTGCCCGCATCCGACGAAGCCGATCCATAATATCCCAGCATGATCATCGCCGCGACGCCGGCGGCAAGTCCGCTGAACGCATAGACCTTTACCTTGACGCGGTTCACGGGCAGCCCGCTGAACAGCGACGCTTGTTCGTTGCCACCCACGGCAAAAATGTGGCGACCTGTCACGGCGTGCTTGAGATACCATCCGGCTAGGGCAGTGACACCCAGCATGATGGCCAGCGGCACGGGATAGAGATTGGCTCCCTGCCAGTTGATTTCGTAACGGATCAAGCCGTCGGTGAATTGCGCGGGGAAATGCGTATAGGCCTGGGCCTTCGTCATCACGAACGCCACGCCGCGGTAGATGGCCATGGTTCCCAAGGTGATAACGAACGGGTGCACCCGCAGAAAGACGACCCCCAGCCCGTTCAACAGACCGCACAATGTTCCGGTTCCGAGACAAATAGCAATCGCCCCCGGCACCACCCAAAAGGGAGACGCCCCGGCCCCCGGCCCCCGGGGCCCAAAGTGGTTCAGAAACATGGCGCCACAAACGGCCGCCAGGCAATACATGGAGCCCACCGACAAATCTATGCCGCCGGTGATGATGACGAAAGTTGCGCCCACCGCCATGATGGCAAAAAATGAAGTGTTCTTGGCCAGATTGCCCAGATTGTCCGCGCGGAGAAATTTGTTCACGGTGACGATCCCACCCGTGTCCCGATTAGGCACCTCGAGCGTGCCGCAAAAAAGGGAAAGCAACAATCCCAACGCCAGCACAACCCCCAAAAGTCCGGTCTCCTTAAACCGTGGATGACGTGCAGCCGTCACGGTCGACAACCCTTGGGAGGATTCTGCATTGAGCAAGGCTGGCTGGTCGGTTTTCATGGTTTAGGCAACCAACACGTTTTCTGGTATCGCCTGCAGGCTGGGGACATTTTGGCCGGCCATGAGTTGCATTACCCGCTCTTGCGTTGCTTCCGCGCGATCCAGCCTTCCCGCAATCCGACCATTGCGCATCACAATCACCCGGGTGCTGAGGTTGAGCACTTCCGGCAACTCCGAGGAGATCATCAAGACCGCCAGCCCGGCCGCTGCCAGTTCGTCAATGAGCCGGTGAATCTCCGCTTTGGCCCCCACATCCACGCCCCGGGTCGGCTCGTCCAGAATCAGGATGCGACATTGGCGGGCGAGCCACTTGGCGAGGACAAGCTTTTGCTGGTTGCCTCCGGAAAGTGTTTGTGCCGAAACCTGCGGAGAAGCCGCCTTCACCTGAAGTTTCTGGAAAAAATCGGCGATCACGCTGCGTTCTTTCGCGAGGCGGATGACCCCATGCCGGCTTAACCGGTCCAGCGAGGAAAGGGTGATGTTGCTGCCGCATTCCATGCCCAGGACCAGCCCTTGTTTTTTGCGATCCTCGCTTACCAACCCGATGCCCAGGGCCATGGCATCGCGCGGGCAGCGCACGGCGGCTTTCCGTCCGGCCACAAAAACCCCGCCGGTCATTCTCGCATCCAGCCCAAAGATTCCCAGGGCGACTTCGCTGCGTCCAGCGCCCACCAACCCCGCCATGCCCACGACTTCGCCGGCGCGCAATGAAAAACTGATGCTGCGAAACTTGCCCGGCGATGAAAGCTCCTCCACGCGCAAACATTCCGGCCCCGGGGCGCGTTCCACATGCTCCGGAAAAAGCTTCTGCCAGGTGCGGCCGATCATCAAGCGGACCAAGTCCCCCTCGTTGGTCTGCGCCAGCGGCATCGTGGCCACATGCTGGCTGTCACGCATCACGGTCACCGTGTCGCAAAAGCGGAAAATTTCGTCCATGCGGTGCGAGACATAGATGATGGTTGCCCCGCGTTTGCGCAGCGTGCCGATCAATTCCTCCAGCCGCCGCGCTTCCGATGCCGACAGGGAACTCGTGGGCTCGTCCAGCACGAAAATATCCGCGCCCGTGGCCAGCGCGGCCGCGACTTGTACCATCTGCATGCGCCCGGGACTCAAGCGCCCCAATTCTTCACGCACGTCGCAATCCGCCCCGATGGCGTCGAGATGCGATTGGGCCCGCTCTTCGAGCCGCCGCCAATCCACCCGGCCAAAACGCCGCGGCAAATCGGACAGGCAGACGTTCTCCGCAACGCTCAGGTTGGGACAAAAGGAAAGCTCTTGATGAACGATGGCCACCCCGGCGCGTTGGGCTTCGCGCGGCGAGCGGAAATGCCGGGCCACGCCCTTGATTTCCACCCGGCCTTCGTCCGGACGATGTATTCCCGCCAAGATTTTCCCGAGCGTGCTCTTGCCCGCGCCATTCTCACCCATCAAGGCGTGGCAGCTTCCGCCCGCCACGTCAAAGCTTACGTTTTGCAGCGCGACAGTTCCCGGAAACCGTTTGCTGATGTTGTAAAAGCGAACGCTGGGAATGAAAGGCTCGACACTCAAGATTGCACAAGGAAATGGCCGGGTTATGGATTCGGCGGGGGCGGCAGGATTTTGGGCTGCGCCGCCCGCTCAAACGTATCCACCGGCACGACGATGCGTTTGCCGCTCGAATGAGATTTAATTGCGGCCATCGCCAGTTGCAACGCCCGCCGTCCGGCCCGGGCATGTACCGGCGGTTGTTTGCCGGCTTTGAAGGCCTCCAGCACCGCATCCATGTGCCGGTCAAACGTGAGATAAAAATCACGGTCGCGGTCATTGAAATAACCGGACTGCCAAACCTCGGCGGTTTCGGATCCCGCCGCATTAAATGTATAGCGACGCACCGTATCCTCGATGAGAATCCGGCCTTTCGTCCCATTTATTTCCACGCGGTGCGTGTCAGGATAGGCATAGGAAGAATCATAGGAGCCGACCAGGCTGCCAACCGCGCCGTTCGCAAAATGCAGTGCCAGCACCAGGGTGCGATAAGTTCCCTTGTGCGTTTTATCGGTCATTTGCGCCATGACCGAGTCAATGGGCCCGCAGAGAAACTCCAACATGTCAAACGCATGGCACTGGGTCTCGAACAGGTTGTTGAATGGATGGCTGGTGCCGCCCTCGCCTCCGAAGCGCCAGGTGGCAAAGGTCAAATCTCCCAGCCTGCCTTTTTGAATGGCCTCGTGCGCCAAAGCCACCGGCCGGGCATAGTGATGATTGAAATTGATGCCAAAGAACAGTTTGCGCTTCGCCGCTGCCTGCAAGAGCTGATCCGCTTCTTTCAAGTCAAACACCAGCGGCTTTTCAACAAATAAAGGCACGCCCGCCCGGATCACTTCCATGGTGGGCTGAAAATGGCCATCATTGGGCAGCGAGAGAAAAGCCAGATCGGGCTTCTCTTCCGCCAGCATTTCCGGGATGTTCGTATAGGCGCGAACCCCAAACTGCGCGGCGCGGGCCTTCGTTTTTTCCGGGGTGCGGCCGGCAATCGCGCGGAAATCCACATCGGGACGCTGCGACAAAATGCGGGCGTGCTGAAGTCCCCATCCACCCGCGCCAATCAGGACGGCTTTTATTTTGGCTGGAGCGCTCATTGTTCAATAATTACCTTGCCGGTTTCACCACTGAAGAACAGCTCGAAGGATTTTTGGATTTCATCCACCCCAAAACGATGGGTGATGATCTGGTTGAGATAGGAGCGATGCTGCGTGAGCCGGCGAAGGTTGGCCGGCAATTCATCAAAACGGAAGTATTCGCTGCCCACCACGCTCCGCTCCGGCGCGATGATGTCGGGTGAAACTTTCAACGCGATGCCTTCCCCATGCCCGACGCAAATCAGCGACCCCCGCTGGGCCAGCGCGCGATGGCCTTCCTCCCGCGCGGCCTGTTTGCCACTTGTGTCCACCGCCATGTCAGCCGCATCAGCGCCATGCGCCTTCAGCCCGTCCTTGATGGAGCCTTTGGCAACATTGATCGGGAGACCGCCGAGTTTCTCCGCCAGCTTGAGACGGTAGGGAACAATGTCCGTCAAATAGACCTTCACCTGCTGGCCAAGAATAATCTTCGCCATCATCAAAACCCCCAGCCCAATCGGGCCGGCTCCGAGAACCAGCAGCGACTCGATGTCCGGCCGCATCAACTGGCAACGCTCAATCGCGTGGCCGCCCGTACCCATGATGTCGAGCAGCAGCGTGCCCTCCGTGGCCGAAAATTCCTTGGGCACCGGGAAAAAAATGCTTTCATGAACCAATTCATACTGCCCATATCCGCCGTCGCGATTGAAACCCATGTCGCCGCGCTTTTGCAGGCATTGATTGGTGAAGCCCAGCCGGCAGGAGCGGCAGTGCCCGCAAAAATCCATCAAGAAAACCACGCCCGGCGTGCCAACGGGAATGCGCGTATCGGGTCCGACGGCAACCACCGTGCCCGCCGCCTCATGCCCGGGGGTGGTGGGTGTTCCGTCAAAAAATTGCGGCCTTTCCGAGCCGCAAAGCGCGTTGGCCTGGACGCGCATCAGGAGCTGGCCCGGACCTGGCTGCGGAACCGGTTTTTCGCCGAATTTGATTTGTTTGTTCCCGGCAAAGACCGGAACCCTGCATTGGGATGGTATGGATTGTGTCATGCAAAAAAATTGAATGTGGAATTTGAATTTGCCGGCCAACTAGTTGGATTGCTGGGTGTCACCGCCGTAAAACCCAGGGTGAATATTACATGTTTTCATTGCGCATGTTTTAACTGCTACAGATGCGAAGTGCTGTGGCTGATCATCCATTGGATGTCGCGGTCAGTGGGAAACGTGCCGCTAAAACCGGTATTAGGATTGGTATATTTGACCGACTGACTGGTGGTGGCTTCCAGCCATTTGTGCAACTCTGAATGGCCGTCCGCAAAAGTGAGGGAATTGGCCTGGTTATGAAAACTGCCCGGCAAATCACTTCCCCACTTGATGGTCGTCGTCGGATTGATGACCAGCCAGCCGTCGTTGATGCTATCCGGATGCTCATCCGTGAACACCCAAAGATCCACCGGCGCGGGAGAATTCATGTCTGTCGTCTTATTGTAGTAATGATAGGAAGCCGTAAAGTCATTCGGCGAGGGCGGAGGCGAACCGCTGCCGTATCCGCCCCCGATAAAAGCATTCAGCGAATTGCTGCGCAGTCGGGGAACCTGACTCCCGCCTTCGGAACACAAATAGACATCCCCTGGACATTTATAAACGCCGAGATTCTGGGTCAGAGGCCATAGCAGTCCATTTTTAATCGTGTCAACATTGGTGTTGTCCGTATTGTCAGGCGCCCAGCTCTCGGTGCCCAACACCCAATTGGGAGACCCCATCCCCGGCATCATCGTATTCCGGCAACAGCGCTCATGATCATCACCGGAATACATTATCCAGGCCAGACCGAGCTGCTTGTGATTGCTCAAACACTGTATCTGTTGTGCCTTAATCTTGGCCTTGCTCAAGGCGGGCAGCAGCATCGCGGCCAGAATCGCAATGATGGCAATGACGACAAGCAGCTCAATCAAGGTAAAAGCGGCAAACCCATGGGCCGCAAACCTGTCCCGCCGTCGGCTCTTCGCCCTAACTTCCTGCCCGCCGGGCCTTTTGCAAGTGCCTGAGATATTCATTTTCAGTGATTCGTTCGTTTGTAATTCTGGCCGATCAATACCTGCTGTGAGCTGCATGCTGATATCACCTGCCCCCATCCCGGCACCTTGTGCTCCATCCAAAAATCAGCAAAAATAATTTAGCGTGTTTTTGCATGGCGATTACGCGGTTGGTTTGGTGTTTTGCTTGGGTATATCCTCCCTCATTATTCCTGTTCATCCATGAGTTTTAGCGGCTGGCATTTTGAGAATCCTTGCCAAGGCGTATTTTGCGGCGCATTTTTAAACAATCCGGCATTTTTCCTTTAGACAATATGGAAAACTTGTAGTTTAATGGCTGCATCACTTAACTCATAAATCTGCTTCCCAAATCTTTTTTAAGATTGGTTACGACAGATTTGCGGGTTTTTAGATTTGGCTCAGAAATTAGACGCCTGCTGAAATTGCTTTGGAACGAATGACGGCTAAATGATTGCCCACGCATGAAAGCCCCCCGCAGGAAGAAGTCCGTTGCTGGTCGGAAGCAGGCTCATAAGACCGGGCAACCTCTTGATCCGTTGAGGCTAAGCCGGCGGAAATTGTGGTGCTTTCGGTTTCTCATTGTGATGGGTGTTCCGCTGGTTCTGCTCGGGACGCTCGGGTTGATTTTGCAACTGATTGGTTTTGGTTATCCCACCGGATTCTTGCTGCCATCACAACAAGATGGGAAGAACGTTCTGGTTCAGAACAACCAGTTCGGCTGGCGCTTTTTTGGCCCGGCCATGGCCCGTCTACCTCAACCGGTTTGCTTTCCAGAAATCAAGGGTTCCAACACCGTTCGCATCATCGTTTTTGGAGAATCGGCCGCGCTGGGCGATCCGCAACCAAATTTTGGCCTGCCGCGAATGCTGGAGGCCATGCTGGAGTTGCGCTATCCCGGCACCCACTTTGAGGTCGTAAATGCCGCCATTGTTGCCATTAATTCCAACGTCGTTTTGCCCATCGCCCGCGATTGCACCAAGGCAAATGCCGATATCTGGGTGATTTACATGGGTAATAATGAAGTGGTCGGGCCGTTTGGTGCCGGCACGGTCTTTGGACAACAGGCACCTCCGCTTCCCCTGATTCATGCCAGCCTGGCCTTCAAAACCACACGCATTGGCCAGCTGATTGACGCCCTTCATTCGGTAATCCGGAAACCGCCGCCGGACAAAAGCGAATGGGGAGGCATGGAAATGTTTTTAAATCAGCAGGTTCTTATGGATGACCCGCGCATGGGAGCCGTTTATGACCATTTTTCAAAAAACCTTGCGGATATTATCAGTGTGGGACGAATAGCCGGCGCTGGAATCGTGGTGAGCACTGTGGCGGTGAATTTGAAGGATTGTGCGCCGTTCGGCTCGGAGCACCGTCAAGGATTAGCCGCAGCGGATGAAAGCAAATGGGAACAGCTTTATAAAAATGGTGTTGACGCACAATCGGCTGGAAAAGCCGGGGCCGCGGCCGGCTGGTTTCACGAGGCGGCGCAGATTGATGACCAGTTTGCGGATTTGCGCTTTCGCCAGGGTTCTTGTGCGCTGGAACTCGGCAACATCAACGATGCACAAAAACAATTTGCCGCCGCCCGCGATCAGGACACCCTGCGCTTTCGCTGCGACAGCCGGCTAAATGATTTGATCCGGCAGGGTGTTTCGAATTTTGCCGATCGGCAGGTGTTCCTGGCGGACGCGGAAACCGCTTTCGCAGAACAAAGCCCGGATGGCCTGCCCGGCAGTGATTTATTCTACGAACACGTTCACCTGACTTTTGATGGCAATTATCTTTTAGCCCGCACCCTGGTTCCCAAACTGGAAATGTTGTTGCCGGAAAGAATCACCGCGCAGGTCGCCGCCAGCCAGCCTTGGCCGTCTGAAGCCGATTGCGCGCGACGATTGGCATGGTCCGATTGGGACAAGCAGGCGGCGTTGTCTGAAATATTTTCCCGCTTGGGCAATCCCCCTTTCAACCATCAAATCAATCATGACCGGCAAATACAAAACCTGGAAGCATCGCTGGACAAATTAATGCCGGCAACCCAACCCATGGGCATCAAGGCGGCGCAAAACCTGTGCGAACAATCCTTGTCCGCCATGCCGGATGATCCATTTTTATGCGAACAGATGGCGGCGCTGGATCAATTATCCGGCAATTTGGCCGGGGCCATGACCAATGCCCAACGCGCCGTCAACCTGCTTCCCAGCAGCGCGGTTGACTGGTCGCAACTGGGCGTCATCCTGGCGAAACAGAAAAAGTATGAAGCGGCGGCCGCGGCTTTCCGTCGGGCTTTTCAGCTGAACCCCGAAGACGTTTGGTCTCTGCAAAATCTCGCACAGTCCCTGAACGATCTTGGACAGCATGCGGAAGCGATTCGCGAATACCGGCATGCCGTGGCCGTCAAACCGCGGTTTGGGCCGGCCTGGCTTGGGCTGGGCCAGATATTCGAAGCCCTGGGACGTAAAACCGAGGCGGAAGACTGTTACCAGCAGGCCCTGCGCAATCGAATTGACCGCGCCCCGGAATTAACGGCCCTGGCCCGCTTTTGCGCCAATCACAACTGGCGCGAAGCCGCCGCGACTAATTTTGATGACGCCATAAAACTTAATCCTTTCGAGGCGATGCTCCATGTTGAAGCGGGCCAAAATCTTTCTGTTTTGGGACGCCGCCTGGAAGCTGAACGGCACTTTCGCGAGGCTGTGAGGCTTTCGCCGGATTCGATTCAAGCCCATTTTTTTTATGGTTCGGAGCTGGGACGCGATGGCAAACCGGCCGATGCCGTCAGAGAATTTCGCGAAGCGGTGCGGATCATGCCGGATATGGTCGAAGCCCGTTATAACCTGGGCATCTCGCTTGTGGATGCCGGAAATTATTCGGACGCCCTCGCGCAATTTGAAATAGTCCTTGCGCGGGACCCCGCCAATGCCAAAGCCCTTCAATATGCCAAAGCCCTGCGCCAGAAGCTCGCCGGGTTGCCACCACACTGATTATAATGCATCATGATGCCTCACAAGCCAGCACCTCAACCAACCCGATTATAAACAACTCATGTGGTCGCTACTTAAGGAATTTTTCAAGTTCGCCAGGCAGGAAAAAAAATGGTGGTTGATCCCGCTCATCATCCTGCTGCTCCTGTTGGGGGCCATTCTCATCTTCACCGCCAACTCGGGCATCGCCTGGGCGCTCTATCCCTTTCTTTGATTCATGACCGCGCGGCGCAATATTCTTGGTTTATCGGCGTATTACCATGATTCGGCCGCCGCGCTGGTGATGGATGGCAAAATCATTTCCGCCGCGCAGGAAGAACGGTTTACGCGCAAAAAGAACGATTCCGACTTCCCGCGCCACGCCGCCCAATTTTGCCTCCGGCACGCGAACCTCCCGCTGGCACAATTGGACGCCGTGGTTTTTTACGACAAACCCATTTCAAAATTCGCGCGGCTGCTGGAAACGTATCTCGCCGTCGCGCCCGGCGGCTGGCGCACCTTTCCCACCGTGCTGTCCAACTGGCTGGGCGGGAAGCTGGATTTGCGCAAAGCGATTCTTGCGGAACTGCCCGGATTGCGGGCCGGCTGCGAAATCCTGTTCACCGGACACCACCAAGCGCACGCGGCCAGCGCATTTTATCCATCGCCTTTTGATGCGGCGGCCATTTTGACAATTGACGGTGTCGGAGAATGGGCGACCACGACCATCGGTCATGGCACCGGCAACCAAATCAAGCTGCTGAAAGAGCTGCGCTTCCCACATTCGCTTGGGCTCGTTTATTCGGCCTTCACTGATTACTGCGGCTTCCGCATCAATTCCGGCGAATACAAGCTCATGGGCCTCGCGCCGTACGGGGAACCAAAATACGCCGGCGCCATCCGGCGTGAACTGCTGGACATCAAGCCGGACGGCTCGTTCTGGCTGAACCTGGACTATTTCAATTTTTTAAGCGGCACAACGATGACCAACCGGCGTTTTCATGAATTGTTCGGTGGACCGCCCCGCGGGCCGGAGGAAAAAATTGAACCGCGTCATATGGACGTGGCGCGTTCGATCCAATTGGTTACGGAGGAAATCATGCTGCTCCTCGCACGCCACGCCCGGGAAGTCACCGGCCAGAAGAACCTCTGCCTGGCCGGCGGCGTGGCGCTCAACTGCGTGGCGAACGGAATCATTTTGCGCGAAAAGATTTTTGAAAACATCTGGATCCAGCCCGCCGCCGGCGATGCCGGCGGTGCGCTCGGCGCTGCGCTGGCGGCGTGGCATGTTGAAAATCCGCGGATTGCCCTCCGGCCAGATTCCATGCAGGCGTCCTTGCTCGGCCCGGAATTTCCCAATGATGAAATTGAGGCGCTGCTGCGTTCACACCATGCCATTTTCCACAAACTGGAAAAAGATGCGCTGCTGGCTGCCACCGTTGAGCTTTTGAAGACGGAAAAAGTCATCGGTTGGTTTCAAGGACGGATGGAATTCGGCCCGCGTGCGCTTGGCAACCGCTCCATTCTCGGCGACGCGCGTTCAACCAAGATGCAGTCGGTCATGAACATGAAGGTGAAATTTCGGGAATCGTTCCGGCCTTTCGCGCCGATTGTCCGGCGGGAGCGCGTGGCGGATTATTTTGAAATGCATGTGGCATCGCCTTACATGCTGCTGGTGGCACCGGTCAGAAAGGAATTGTGCCGGCCGGTTCCCCCGGAAATTCAGGGGCTGGATCGCCTCAAGGGCGTCCGCTCCATCCTGCCGGCAATCACGCATGTGGACTATTCGGCCCGGATTCAAACCGTGGAGCGCGAAAGCAACCCCCTCCTTTACGAATTGCTGCTGGCCTTTGAGGAAGCAACCGGCTGCGGCGTGCTGGTCAATACGTCATTCAATGTGCGCGGGGAGCCGGTTGTTTGCACACCTGACGACGCGTATCGTTGTTTCATGAACACGGAGATGGATTACCTTGTCATGGGCAATTATCTCATCCCGCGCACCGGGCAACCACGGCAAAACATTCCGCGCCGAATTCTGCCGCAAACCGATTGAGATGAAATTGATTTACCAAGAAGCACCTGGAGAATGGCGCAAGTCCGCCTTGCTGGCCGGGTTGGGGCTGGAGCTGTTGGCTTCGCTGCTGCACTGGCGGCGGCATCTGTCGTCAGGCGGCTGGTCGTTTATGGCCCTGCTGGTCATCGCGATGGTGATCGCCGCCATGCTTCGGCCGCGCTGGTTCCGCGGTTGGTATCGGCTTTCATTGTGGCTCGGCTTTCATTCGAGCCAGTTCGTGGGACGCTGCGTGCTGCTGCTTTTCTTTATTTTCATCATCACGCCACTTGGACGTTTAATGCGCCTGGGCGGCAAGGATTTATTGCGGCTCAAACGCGCGCGCGATGCCCGGACCTATTGGCATATGTCCAAAGACAGCAGCCCGCTGGATCGTCTGTTTTAACAACCGGACCTTTTGAAATTGCGCGCCCCATTCCAAAACTGAAAAAACGGCCGGAGCTTCCCGCTCCGGCCGTTTGTCATATTAACCTGCAACGCTTCAACCGCCACCCGTCAAGGAACCCGAAGTCTGAAGAACTTGGTGGAGTTGGTCGCCGGAACGGTGTATCCCGGAACCGCGGCGCTGTTGGTGGTCCACGGACCGAGCAAGTTGGTTGACTCCAAAAGCGTTCCGGTCTGCCAGTTAAGAATGACATTGGATCCAGAGCGTGTGATCGCTATGGTTTGAGCACCGGGAATCCACTGACCATTGTAAATCCCATTTACCTGGGCGGCATTTAAGGACTGGGCAAAGACAGCCGCATTGGCAATGTAGGCGGGCAGGAAGCGGTCTCCATAATCAGGCGAACCGCCAATCCACGCATCCAGGCCATTGCCGGCGGGAGCCGTTGCCACCGTGTTGCTGGCCACCAGCGCGCCGTCCACATAAAGTCGGCCATTACCACTTTGACCAGGCATGCCCGTATAGGTGTAAGCCACCATGTGCCAGTTGCCATCATTGATGCCAGGCTTGGCAATCGGATCGGTCGCGTCCGGCAGACCCGGACCATCGTTGCCACCTGATTGTCCATTCCCATTAATGGTCATGCGCCAGGAAGCATCACCATGACCAAACAGACCACCAAATGTTGGCGCGGACAACACATTGACCCAGGCCACCACGGTGACAGCGCCCGTGATGTTAAATGGCGTTCCCGGAATATAAACATGACCCGATGCCCCATCAAACGCGGCCGAGGTGGCACCGCTAAAAAATGGATTGGGGGGTCCCGTCTGGCCCAGCACATAATTATTCGTATAGGTGCCGTTATGACCACCGATCAGGTCATAAGCAACCGTGCCACTGGATTCATTTAATGGCCAGTAGCCAATTGGATTGCCTGACAGCATGACTTGCTGGTAGGTGGTCGGCGCAGCCACGGTGAGACTTAGCGCCGAACTGGTGGCCGTTCCAACATGATTGCTGACCACACAGACATAACTGCCGGCGTTGCCCAATTGCAGGTTGGGCACCGTGAGCACCGGGGAGGAAGATACGCTGATCGGTGTCGGCCCGGCATTCGTAAACCAGAAGTAGGTAAACGGCGCATCACCAATGGCAGCCACGCTGGCTTGCAAAGTCCCGCCAACCAGCAATGTCAGCGAAGCAACCGGCTCTTGGGTGATTACGGGTCCGCTCGCCGCCACGGTCATGGTTGAACTGGTTCCGGTAATTCCATCGAATGTGGCGCTGATGGTAGCCGTGCCATGGGCGATGGCAGTAACCACTCCATTGCTGTTCACCGTAACAGCACTAGGATTGCTGCTTACCCAGTTGGTTGCCAAAGCCGTGACCGATACGCCGGAGACCTGGTCAAAATTAACGCTAACCGACGCCTGCTGTACTTGACCGATGATCACGCTGGTATTGACGGAAACATTCACCGCCTGCGGTGTGGTGTTCGTCACCACCACCCCGGGGCCGGCCGCCGCGCTGACCAGTTCATACAGCGGTGTCACCGCCCCATCCCAGATGCGCATTTCATCATAGGTGCCGTTGAATATGGGATCGTTCCACTGGTCAAGCCCCAGGAAGTTGTTGTACGTGAAGCCCAAAGCAGCTGGCGTATACGTAATGTTTGTGGCCGTCGCCACCTGAACACCGTTCAAATAAAGCCGGGCGGTCTTGTCCCACACTTGGTAGGTCACCGTGACGTATTCCTCCGTGCCGGTCGGCAAAGGTGCGGTCACACCATCGGTTATGCCGAAATGCTCGAACTCCATCCACATTCCGCCGCTGCCGCCGGCAGTAGGAATCAAATCAATATAGTTTCCATGAAGAAAATTGTTGTTGGGGCCAGTGGTATAACCACCAAACGACCACGGACGAGCCCACGTCAGCCCGGCGTTGTCCGTAAACCACGTCTCAATCGTTATCGAATTGCTGTAGGTGGACAATATGCCATTGGGGAACTGCGCATAGTTCCCGGCACCACCCGGCAGGGTCAACACCCCACTCCCAAGCGATGTCCCGCCCAGCAGGGTAATATTCGAACTCGAAATCGAGTCAAACGCCGTCGTGCCACCGCTCTCGTTGAAGGACCACTCGTTGCGCAAAATCGGAGGAACCACGGTCACCACCACCGGCACGTTTGTCCTCCCGGCACTGTTGGTGATCAACAAACTGTACGTCCCGGATTGCGTCAATTGCAGGTTCGTCAACGTCAGCGTCGGGCTGGTCGCCCCGCTGATTGGCCCGCTGTTAAAACTCCATTGATAGACCAGCGCCCCGCCATACGCCCCCACGCTCAACGTCGCGTTCTCGCCCACCACCACCGTCACATTGGACAAAACGTTTGTCGGCGTCGGTTGCGTCGGGGCCACGGTGATCAGTGCGCTCGTTCCCATTATGCCATTGAACGTGGCGCTCACTGTCGCGCTGCCGCCGCTGACGCCGGTGATCAGGCCGTTGGCATCCACCGTCAGGACGCTGGGATTGCTGCTCGTCCAGTTCGTCGCCAATGTGTTCAACCCGACTCCGCTTGCTTGGATGAAGTTACCCGTCACCATCGCCTGCTCCGACTGCGAAAGCACCAGGCTGGTGCCGGCCGTCACCATCACCGCCGATTGCAGCGTGGTATTTGTCACCACCACCCCGGGGCCGGCCGCCGCCGCGACCAAGGCGTATATCGGAGCGGCCGCTCCATCCCAGATGCGCATTTCATTATACGTGCCGTTGAAAATGGTGTCGTCGTACTGGTCAAGCCCCAGGAAGTTGTTATAGGTAAATCCCAGATCGGACGGCGCAAACGTGATATTCGTAGCCAGCGCCACTTGCACGCCGTTCAGATAAAGCCGGGCGGTCTGATCCCATGCTTGATAGGTCACAGTGACACATTCCTGGGTGCCGGTCGGCAAAGGCGTGGCCACATGAGCATCCGTGTTGCCATTATGGTTGAACTCCGCCCACATGCCACCATTGAGACCGTTGGCGTTGCCGGCCGTGGGAATCAGGTCAATGTAGTTGCCATGACTGAAGTTGTTGTTCGTACCCGTGGTATAACCGCCGAAGGACCAGGGACGCGCCCACGTCAGCCCGCCGTTGTCCGTAAACCACGTCTCGATGGTTATCGAACTGAAAGTCGAAAGAATGCCGTTGGGGAACTGCGCATAGTTCCCGGCACCACCCGGCAGGTTCAACACCCCTCCGCCCAGCGAACAGCTGCCCGACAACGTAATGTTGGAAGCCGAGATCGCGTCAACCGCCGTCGTGCCGCCGCTCTCGTTGAAGGACCATTCGTTGCGCAAAATCGGAAGCGGCACCACCGTCACCACCGCCGAGAGGTTGGTGCTCCCGAAACTATTGGTGATTAACAGGCTGTAGGTTCCGGTTTGTGATATTTGAATGTTTGTCAGCGTCAGTGTCGAGTTGGTTGCCCCGCTGATCGGCGCGCTGTTATAACTCCATTGATAGACCAGTGATCCGCCATATGCCCCCACGCGCAACACCAAGTTATCCCCCTTCACCGTCGTCACATTACTCAAAGTGTTTGTGGGTGTCGGCTGCGTCGATGCCACCGTAACCGTCGCGCTCGTTCCCGTTACGCCATAGACCGTGGCGCTCACCGTGGCGCTGCCGCCGCTGACTCCGGTGATCAGACCGTTGGCATCCACCGTCAGGACACCGGGATTGCTGCTCGTCCAGTTTGTCGCCACGGTGGTCAGGCTGAGTCCACTCGCTTGAATAAAGTTAACCGTCACCGATGCCTGCTCCGTCTGCGAGCCCAACAGGCTGGTGCCGGCGGTCACCGCCACCGTTTGCGGCGTTGTATTCGTCACCACCACGCCCGGACCGGCCGCGGCCGCGACCAGCAGATACGCCGGAGTCACCGCCCCATCCCAAATGCGCATTTCATCAAATGTGCCATGAAAGGGGGAATCGTTCCACTGGTCCAGACCAATGAAATTATTCATCGCATTGCCCAAAGTTGCTGGACTGATGACGATCCCGCTCACTGTCGCCGCCAGCACCCCGTTGACATACTCGGTGTAGGTCTGATTTTGAGCATTGTAAGTCACGACAACATATTGCTCACTTCCTGTCGGCAGCTGTGCCGGGCCTTCTACATCGTTATTTGAATTGTGGGGGATATCCGCCTTGACCTCAGTCCACAAATGACCGTTGCCCGCCGTAGGTATCAAGTCAATGTAGTTGCCGGCCTGAGGGCCGA
Source organism: Verrucomicrobiia bacterium (assembly GCA_031290985.1). Classification (GTDB taxonomy): domain Bacteria; phylum Verrucomicrobiota; class Verrucomicrobiia; order Limisphaerales; family UBA11358; genus UBA11358. The sequence continues at coordinate 27,184 of JARLJW010000094.1, forward strand.
TAAAGTCAAGCGGCGCGGCCACACTGCCACCGAAAGACCAGGCACGTGACCATGTTTTTCCCTCGTTGTCCGTCAACCATGTCTCAATCGTAATCGAATTATTGGAAGCCACTATCCCGTTCGGAAAGGTCGCATAGCTTCCGCCGCTGCCCGGCAGCGTCAGAACCCCCCCACCCAGGCTGGTCCCTCCCTGCAACGTCACATTGGCCCCGCCAACTGAATCGGCTGCCGTGGTGCCACCGCTTTCGTTGAATGACCACTCATGCTGAAGAGTCTGCCTCGTGACCGTGATGCTCCCGCTGGTGACGGTCGTGCCGGCGATGGTGGCACTGACGGTGGCTGTGCCCAGACCCACCGCGTTGATCACACCATTGCTGCTGACCGTCAAAACACCCGTGTTGCCGCTCACCCAGTTCGTGGCATCCGCCGTCGCCAGCAAATCGGCCGTCCCCGTCTGCGGAAGCCGCACCGTGAGCACCGCCTGCTCCGTTTCCGTCAGCGGGATGGACGCCCCCGCAGTCAAGCTGGGTGAGCTCGGAGTCAAATCAGTTATGACAACGTCCGGCCCGGCCACCAAGCTGGCCGAGATATACCGCTGGGAAACCGCGCCATTCCAGATCCGCAATTCATTAATTGCGCCATTAAAAGGGATGTCGTTATACTGATCGCGCCCCAGTATGTTGTATTTCGTAAATCCCAAGTCGGACGGTTTAAAGCCCACGTAAGTTTGTCCCACCTGCACACCATTAAAATAAAGCCGCGCCGTCTGGGATGGACCGTCATAAACGACGGTGGCATACACCGGAGCCCCAGCCTTCACCGGCGTCCTGTCCATGTCCGAGGTGTTCGCCGGAAACGTCTCAGCCGCATCCCGCGAGCCGCTGCCATGGTTGAATTCCGCCCAAAAACCTCCGTGGATACCACCGGAATCCAGAGCCTCCGGTATCAAGTCAATATAGTTGTTATTATCAGTTGCAAACGTGCTGGTGCTGCCACCGATCGTAAATAAACGCGCCCAGGTGTGGGCACTATTCTCCGTGAACCACGTTTCAATGGTCATCGACCCGGTAAAAGTTGAAAGTATCCCGTCGGGTAATTGCGCGTAATCGCCGCTCCCGCCCGGCAAGGTCAGAGATCCACCGCCCAGTGACGCGCCCCCCGCCAGCGTGATGTTGGAGCTGGAGATCGAATCAATCGCGGTGCCGCCACCGCTTTCATTAAACGACCACTCGTTTACAAGTGTCTGCGCCACCAGCAAGCCGGGCAGGCTGAATATAAACAGCGTGAAAATCATCAGGCATTTCAATGCTGCGCGGGCCGGTCCATATCGCAATAAGTTCATGGTTATATTTGGCGTTGCGGCTTTTGTCGGTTTCATTGTTTGAGTTATTTAGGTTCTGGTTATTGCAAGTGGGTGCTTAAGCAGGTGCAAATCTAACTTCCCGCGCACCACCTGGCGCAATGGGCATTTTTTCCGCCACCCCGCCATCTCCCCGAGATGCTGACTTTTAAACGCATACAAAAACGGTTTTATCGACACTGCCGGACGGCAAGGGCCGTCAGGCGATGGATTCGGTGGTTCATGCTGGCATCCTCCCCTACCCTTCTTCGTTTAACCATGAGTTTTGGCGGCTGAATTTTTGAGTTTCTTTATTACTCAAAAGCCAAAGAGTTCCACGACGCAACCCTTCGTTTCCCCTTTATAAAATGGGCCTGCGCCCATTGCGCGCCAGTTTTAGCCTGGCAAATCACTTGTACGGGCATTGCCTTTTTAAGACTGGTTTCGCATCAACGGAAGCGTATATTAAAGGGAAATCACCAGCAATTTTCCCATGAACAAGTCGCCTCAAGTCGCTCTGATCATCGAATCATCGGTCAGCTATGGACGCAATATATTACAGGGCATCGCCCGGTACATGTCATCGCATCACCGCTGGTCAGTGTACTTTGAACAGCATGAATTAGGGGCGGCGCCCCCGGCCTGGCTGGCTTCCAGCCACTGGGATGGAATTCTGTGCCGGCCGACCGACCCCGTGCTCGCACGACGCTTGAAGCGCATGAAGGTGCCCGTTGTGGATTTGAATGATCTTTATGAAAATTTGCAATTTCCGTGGGTCGGTTCAAATCACCGGGCCATCGGCTGCCTGGGTGCCAATCATTTTTTGGAGCGTGGTTTTCACCATTTTGCCTTTTGTGGCTTTAGCAAGGAACTGTGGGCCGAACAACGACGCGATGGCTTCTGCGCCGTCGTCGGGAAAGAAGGCGCGCCCGTGCCGGTTTACGAATCCCCCTGGCGCGGCTCAACGGTCTCCCGTTGGGATCTGGAAATGGAACATATTGGGAAATGGCTGAGCGACCTGCCAAAACCAATCGGAATCATGGCCTGTAACGATGCCCGGGCTTTGCACCTGCTTGATGCCTGCCACCAGACTGGCATCCTCGTGCCGGAGGAGGTCGCTGTCGTCGGCGTGGATAACGAAGAAATATTCTGCGAACTCTGCAATCCCGCGCTGTCAAGTGTGACACCCGACGCCGAGCGCATCGGCTATCATGCGGCGGAATTGCTCGATCAACTCATGTCCGGTCAGTCACCTCCAAGCCAACGGATTCTGATTGATCCCCTCCACATCGTCACCCGCCGCTCATCGGATACGCTTGCCATCAAAGATCGATCGGTGGCAACCGCGTTGAGATTCATCAACGAACAGGCGCTTCACGGCTGCACCGTCACGGATGTGATCAATTCTGTTCGAGTCTCACGCAGCTTTTTGGAACGGAAGTTTCGCCAGCACTTGAAACGTTCTCCACAGGCCGAAATTCGGCGGGTTCAAGGCAGCCGCATCAAACAATTGCTCACCGAAACAAACTTTACTTTGGAAAGAATTTCCGAGCTTTCGGGCTTTGAACACCCCGAATACATGAGCGTGGTTTTTAAACGATTGTTTGACCAAACGCCTGGGCAATATCGCAAAAAAATGCGCACCAATTATCAAGCCCCGCACCTTTCAGGCCAGCGATAGCCAATGAGGAAACAATTTCGATATTCGTCATCCCCCCGTCGCCCTTTGCGTGAGAACATTCACTCCACCCGCAGCAGCACGCATCCGTGCGGCGGAATCTCCGCCGTAAACACCTTTCCCTTCGCCAAATCTTTACGCAACCAAAGATCGCGAACTTTCGGTGTGGACCGCAACCCCGCATCGCTCCACGTTAGCTCCACTTTGGTTGCCAGCCCGGTGCGGTTGAACAGCCCGATCGCATGTGACCCGTCCGCCAGTTCGCGCACCCAGAATTCCGCCGCCAGGCCGCGCAAGAAAACCCGCTTCGCCGGCTTGCCCCCGGCATCTTGGTTCACCGCCAGCACCTCCGGATTCGTCAGCAGCGCGGTCGTCCATTCGTCGTTGTCCGGCAGGTTCATGCCGAGCATCAAAGGCGACGGCGCCAGCGACCAGAGCGACATCAGTGTGAGCTGTTCATCGCGCGTAAAATGCGTCCAATGCGAACTGCCCCCGAGCTTTGAGCGCATGGCGATGTATCCTAGCGGGATCATGTCCGCATCCGGCCAATGCCCCGGCCCGCCTGCGCCCGACCATTCCGCGATCAGGTCGAACTGTTCATTGATCTTCGGCCAACGATCCCAAAAATCACCCGAGATGCGCCACAGGTTGGCCTGGGCGGCGATATGGCCGCCACGGGCGGTGGTCGTCGGCCCCGGCGACGTGCTGAACACGATATTGCTCCCATACTTGTCCAGCGCCCGCCGGATCTGTTCGATCTCGCTGGTGTGATATGGCTCGGACAGGTCATCCACCTTGATGTAATCCACGCCCCATGACGCCCAGAGTTGCACGCACGAATCGTACCACGCCTGCCCGGCGGCATTGTCACGCACCCCGAACATGTCCGGGCACCAGATGCACTTGTCATTTTGGTCGCCCGCATCCGCCGCGGAAAATTGCCCTCCCAAAATCTTGGTGTTCGCCAGCACCGCCTGCCGCGGGATGCCGCGCATCACATGGATGCCGAACTTCAACCCCATCGCGTGCAGCTTGTCCGCCAACGCCTTGAACCCCGAACCCTTCGCGGCCGAGGGAAAACGGTTCGGCGCGGGCAGCAGGCGGCTGACGTCATCCGCCGCCAGCGCCGCCCCCACGCGCGTCTTGTTCAACAACCGGTCATCGCCCGTCGGCATCGGATCATACCAGCGAAAATCCACCACCACCGTGTCCCAGCCCACCGGCAGCAAATTCGCCCGCATCCATTCCGCATTGGCCAGCGTCTCGTCCTCCGTCACGGAATCGCCAAAGGTGTCGTAACTGTTCCACCCCATCGGCGGCGTCTGCGCCAGTTTGCCGGCATGGGTGAATTTGAATGATGATTTCAGTTTCGCCGCCGCCACGATTTGCTGTTCCACCTGCGTCAGATTGGTGTTGGGCGAGGCCATGTCCCCCGCCTGCAATCCGGCGGCGGCGAAAACCGCCAGCAGAACCGCCACGGCGGGCGGGGTGAAAATTTCAATTTTGTTTTTCATGATCGTTTCAATTTAAAAATGCCGGCCGGGCCGCCGCGATGGTCTTGCCCACTGCCAGGTTCATCACGTTTTCCTCGTTGCAATCCGCGCGCTCCAGCACGCCCGCGATCTTGCCCTCGTGCATCACCGCCACGCGGTCGCTGACATTCAGGACTTCCTCCATGTCGCTGCTGATCATCAGAATGACCCCGCCGCGGTCGGCCAGTTCGCGCATCAGCCGGTAAATTTCCGCCTTCGCCCCCACGTCAATGCCGCGCGTCGGCTCGTCCATGATCATCACCTTCGGCGACATCGAGAGCCACTTGCCCAGGACGACTTTCTGCTGGTTGCCGCCGCTCAAATTCAGCACCAAAGACTCGCGGCCCGGGGTTTTGATGTTCAACGACTTGATCTGTTCGTCCGCAACCTTGCGCTCCCGCTCACGGCTGATCAGGGTGCACGTGGAATATTTTTTCAACGCCGGCAGCGTGGTGTTCTCGCGCACCGTCATCCCGGTGACCAGCCCCTCGCCGCGCCGGTCCTCGGGCACGAGATAAATTCCATGACCAATGGCGTCCGTCGGCGTGTGGATGAAAATTCGCTCGTCACCGATGGTGACCTCGGCGCTGCCATGCGGATCCAGCCCGACCATCGCCTTGACGATCTCCGACCGCCCCGCCCCAACCAGCCCGGCAAAGCCAAGGATCTCTCCGCGCGCCGCATCAAATGCCACCCTCTTCGCCGGAAACCGGCCCGATATGGCATTGCGTACCCGTAAATACCCCGGCGTTTTGGCCACCTTGGAAGCGGCGTAAGTGCTCTTGATTTCGCGCCCGACCATCAACCCCACGATCTGGTCGTGACCAATCTCCGCGCGGCTCAATCGGCCCGCGTTTTTGCCGTCGCGCAACACCACCACCCGGTCGGCAATATGCTCCACCTCGCTCAACCGATGTGAAATATACACCACGCTGACACCCTGCTTCTTCAATTCCAACACCAGTTCCAACAGCCGGTCCGTCTCCTGCAACGTCAGCGAGGACGTCGGCTCGTCCATGATGATGATGCGCGAATCCAGCGACAGGGCCTTGGCAATCTCCACCATCTGCTTCTCCGCGATGGACAGCCGGTCGAGCGGCGTCCGGCTGGCAATGTCCAGACCCAGCCGCTTCAAGAACGGTTCCGTGTCAGCGTGGATTTTTTTTAAGTCGATCAGTCCGAACCCATTCTTCGGCTCGCGCCCGAGAAAAACGTTCGCTGCGACATCTAAGTTGTCCAGCACGTTCAACTCCTGATGAATGAACGCCACCCGCAGCTTCATCGAGTCGGTGACATTGTTGATCGTCACCGCCGCGCCATCCATGAAGATTTCCCCGGCATCCGGCTGGTAGATACCGCCGAGGATCTTCATGAGCGTGGACTTGCCCGCCCCGTTCTCGCCACAAAGCGCCACCACCTCGCCCGCGCCGACCTCCAGCGAAACATTGTCCAGGGCGATCACGCCGGGGAATCGTTTGCCGATCCCCCGCATGGAGAGCAGCGGGTTTGGATTCACGCTTTGATGATAACTTTATCGAAATAAAAAGCTCCAAAACAATTGCCAGGCGGTTCCCGCTGTTTGGAGCTTGAAGTTTCTCTGGTGCTTGGATGTTGGTGCTTGGAATTTTTTACGTTACTTGCCGGCCTTGAACCCCGCGTTTTCGTAAAAGCACACGATCTTTACCTTCGCCGCCGGGCCCGGCCAGCAACGGCAAGGTCATTAAAATACCAAGTGGCGATGCCACGCATCGCCACTTGGCTGCCTTTGACAGCTTACCAGAACTTGATGTAGAACAGCACGATGGTGCCAATGACAATCAGCGACAGGACCACGTCCAGAGCATTCCAGCTGGCCTTGGTGGCCGCTTTCTCTTCTGGCGTCGCGCCATACCAGGTGTATTTGACGGTCTTCGGATCCGGTGCCTTGGTCATGAGACTGATGACGATCATCAACGCCAACGTGAACACGAACAAAATCTGGCACCAGTAAAGCCAGTGAATGTCCTCAAACTGGAAAATGATGCCATATTTTTCCTTGATCGGCGCAATCATCGTCGCGTATTGATCCGCGGTGATCGTGCCTTGATAAAGATGTTCCTTCAGGTCTTTCAGCGAACTGCCGTCAGCCGCTTTGACATCTTTCATAACCAAGTCCGCCGCCAACCGCGCAAAGCCGCCGATGACACCGATGGAGAACGACCATAGCGCCGCCGGTGCCGTGGCCCGTTTCCAGAACACGCCAACGCCAAACAACACCGCGATGGCGGGCGAAAGATAGCCTTGCACGCTTTGCAGGTATTCATACAAATTCGAGTGCAGCATCTTGATGACCAGCACCCAGCAAATACCGACGAACACAATCACCGCCGTGGCGATGCGACCCACGAGCACCTCGGTTTTGCCGGAGGCGTTGGGATACCATTCGCGATAGAAGTCCATCGTAAACAGCGTGGCGGAGGCGTTGAATTTGGAGCCGAGCGACGCCATGAGGGCGACGATCATGCCGCAAGCCACCATGCCGCGCAGGCCGTGCGGAAGAATTTGTCCGACAAGTGAAGTGTAAGCCGCGTCGCCGCTGGTGCTGAAACCGCTGCCGGGCGTCTGCGTGAGCGCAAACGCAATCATTCCGGGGATCAGAAAAATGAACACCGGGGTGAGTTTGAAGAAACCGGCGAGAATCGAACCCCGCCGCGATTCCTGCTGGTTTTTTCCAGCCAGCACACGTTGGACGATGTATTGGTCGGTGCACCAATACCAGAAGCCAATGATGGCCGATGAAGGCAATACCTTCGTCCATCCCCATTCGGGATCATTCTTCGAACGGATCAGGTGGATATTGTTACCCGCCGCAGAGAGCATCGTGTGCCATCCTTCCGCGAGACTGCCGTGGCCGAGCGCACGCAGACCTACGAACAAAATACACAGCGAGCCAAAGATCAGGACCGGCGCCTGCAGCACGGCGGTATACATGATGACGCGCATGCCGCCGAAGATCGTGTAAAGACCCGTGGTGAACGCCAGGCCGAGCGCGATGGCCCAGAAGACGTCAATGTCACCTAAACCGGGAACATGGATTTTTTGCACGTTCAACAAAGTGCGGATGACGACATCACCGGCGTAGATGGTCGCGGCAATTTTCGTCAATACCAGGCTGGCCATCGTGAGCAGGCTCAAGACGTTTCGCGAACCGCGGCTGAAGCGCAGTTCGAGAAATTCCGGCATGGTGAATATTTTCATGCGGTCATAAAGCGGCACGAAGGCCCAGCCCAGAATCAGAATGATCCACCCGTGCATTTCCCAGTGTGCCATCGCCATGCCAGTGAGGAAGCCGGCGCCGGCGAGACCGACGAGGTGCTCGGAACCGATGTTCGAGGAGAAGATCGAGGAACCGATCTGCAGCCAGTTCGCATCGCGACCGGACAGAAAGTAATCCTTGCCCGACTCGTTCTTCTTCCGCATGGAGAACCAGACGGTCGCGATCATGCCGATGGCAAAGGCGATAATGACCGCCAGGTCCAGCCCATTGAACACCGTGCCATTCAAACCTCCCGCCACGGAGGCGGCGGCCAGCGAGTTGGTCGCCACCTCGACTGCATTTGTTATTTCGTTCATAGGATGTGATTCCAATTACACGACTATTTCTTTTCCACACCAAACTTGTAGATGATCGTGTTGTGATAGGTCTCGCCCGGGTTCAACTCGGTCGTGGGAAACGCCGGATGGTTCGGTGAATCCGGAAAGTGCTGCGGCTCAAAGCACATCCCGTTGCGGAACTGATACGTCCAGCCGCCCTTCCCCGTGATCGTGCCGTCAAGGAAGTTGCCGCTGTAGAACTGCAGGCCCGGCGATGTGCTCCAGACCTCCATGGTGCGCCCGCTGGTCACCTCGTACACGGCTGCTGCCAGCGAAACTCCTTCACCGTCCCGGTTCAAGACCCAGTTGTGATCATAGCCGCCGCCAAACTTCAATTGTTCGTCCGCCGCATTGATCCGCTCGCCAATCGTGTGCGGCGTGGTGAAGTCAAACGGCGTTCCCGCCACCGGCCGCAGTTCGCCCGTCGGAATCAGGCCGGCGTCCACCGGCGTGTACTTGTCGGCGTTGATGGTCAGAATCGTGCCCAGAATGTCACCGCTGCCGCGCAGGTTGAAATAGGAATGGTGCGTCAGGTTCACGACGGTTTTCGCGCTGGTCGTGGCGGAAAAGTCGAGGCGCAGTTCATTGTCTTCCGTCAGGGAATAAACCGCCGTCACCGAAAGCGTGCCCGGATACCCTTCCTCGCCGCCCGGGCTCACATAAGCCAGAATCAGCGACGGGCCGTGCGCTGTCGGCATCGGCCGCGCCGTCCACACCACCTTGTCAAAGCCCTTCAAGCCGCCGTGCAACGAGTTCACGCCGTTGTTCGTCGCCAGCGTATAGGTCTGCCCGTCGAGCGAGAACTTCCCGTTCGCAATGCGGTTGCCATAACGGCCGACCAACGCGCCGAAGTACGGCGTGCTCTTGAGGTAGCCGTCCAGATTGTCGTAGCCCAGCACCACGTCGCCCAGTTTGCCGGTCTTGTCCGGCGTCTTGAGCGATGTCACGATGCCGCCGTATGTCATGATCTTTGCCTCCATGCCCTTGCCGTTGCGCAGGGTGTAGAGTTGCACGGCCTTGCCGTCTGGCGTCTGGCCAAAATCGATCTTGGTGATGGTTCCTTTCGGGGTGTTGTTCATAGTTTCGCAGCCGGTAAAACACGCCGCTGCGATGCCGAGCGCCGTGACCGTAATGAGTTGGATGATTTTTTTCATGGTTGTTTTTGGCAGTGGGTTACTTGGGGCAATGGTAAACACCCCGACTGTGTTTGCGAATAAAATGTTTGTCGTGAATTTTCATCACCGCTGGCCGTAGGTCGCCTTCGGACCGTGCTTGCGCATAAAATGCTTGTCCAGCAGCACGCCCTGCATCGGCTTGATCTTGGGGTTGATCCGCAGCGTCTCGCTGTTCAGGCGAGCAATGAACTCCAGCACGCTCGCGTTATGCACCGCATCATTCACGTCTTTGCCCCAGGTGAACGGGCCATGGCTCGCCACCAGCACCGCCGGATGCTGCCGCGGGTCAAACTTCAGCTTCTTGAACGTCTCCACGATCACATCGCCGGTGTTCGCCTCGTAATCGTTTTTGATTTCCGCCGCCGTCAGCTTGCGCGTACAGGGCACGTCGCCATACCAGTAATCCGCCTGCGTCGTGCCATAGGCCAGCAATGGCTGGCACGCCTGCGCCCATGACGTCGCAAACAAGCTGTGCGTATGCACCACCCCGCCGATCCCCTTGAACGCGCGATAAAGAATAAGATGCGTGTCTGTGTCCGAACTGGGCTTGAGCTTGCCCTCCACCACCTCGCCCGTCGCCAGCGACACGCAGACCATGTGCTGCGGCTTCATCTCTGAATATGGGACCCCGCTCGGCTTGATGACCATGACGCCGCGCTCGCGGTCCACCGCGCTCGCATTCCCCCACGTCTGGATGACCAACCCTTCGGCCACCAGGTCCAAATTCGCCTTGCAGACTTCAGCTTTTAATTTTTCCAACATAAAAATTTATTTTGACCACGGATGAACACAGATAAACACGCATGAAATTTCATTCGTTCAATCGCCAAATCGCATACATGTCGCATTGTGCATGAGCATCTTCCGGGTGTTTTTCTGCCAAAACCGATTTAATCTCATTTGCGCGTTCAAATTCTGAAATCAAACCAAATGAATTCAGTTCTTCTTTGCTAAATACATCTGAGAATCCGCAGTTTGTAAGCGCACTGGTATGCGTCTGCTCATCAATGAGTTCATATCCCATGAATTTAAAATCACCCGTTGATGGAGGTTTTGTTATGTGCGCTTCGGGATTCCGGTACAATCCTAAAATATTTCTTCGTTTTACGGACTGAACACGGTTTAACAGATAGTCCAAATGGCAAAAATAGCGAAGTAGGTAATCAGCGTTTACAATATGATTCCAATCTTCGTCCGATATTTCTACAAGAATAGGGTTGCATAGCGACCCATCCAGACCAACCACTTCGGCCAATGCCGGGATTTTCGCATGCTCAAAATACTTCTTCCATGCCTCGTCACTGGGGTCGAAGCGTTCAGTTGCTATGAACAGTGGTTCGATCACTTTTTATCCGTGTTTATCTGTGTTCATCCGTGGTTAAAAATCATTTCCTCACCCGGCTTCGGATCGCAATCAACTTCTTCATCACGCCATAAAGATTCCCATTCCACTGCTTCGTGCCAAATGCATCGTGCAATTGCTTGTAGAGCGCGTAAAGCTCCTTGTAGACCGCATGAGTCTTTGGATTCGGCTTGTACACGGTCGACTTCAGGCCAGTCATCTTCTTTTGCGCCGTCGCAAAATCCTTGTACGCCCCCGCCACCACCGCCGCCGCGATGGCCGACCCCAGCGCGCATGTCTGCGCCGAGCGCGAAATCTTCATCGGCCGCCCCGTGATGTCCGCGTAGATCTGCATCACCAGCGCGCTCTTGTCCGCGATGCCGCCGCAGTTCACCACTTCGGAAATCTTCACACCATATTCCTCATAGCGGTTGATGATGGTCAGCGCACCGTAAGCCGTCGCCTCCACCAACGCGCGATAGACTTCCGCCGGCGTCGTATACAGCGTCTGGCCCACGATCAGGCCGGTGAGTTGCTGGTCCACGAGCACGGTGCGGTTGCCATTGTTCCAGTCCAGCGCCAGCAACCCGCTTTCGCCCGGCTGCAGTTTCAAGGCGGCCTCATCAAGCTGCCGGTGCGACAAGGCCTTGGTCCCGCCCGGCTGGATGTAATCCACCCACCAGTTAAAAATATCGCCCACCGCCGACTGCCCGGCCTCGATGCCAAAATAGCCCGGCACCACGCTGCCGTTCACGATGCCGCAAACGCCCGGGATGTCCGCCAGCTTCGCCGTGTTTACGCGCACGCTGATGTCGCAGGTGCTCGTGCCGATGATCTTCACCAGCGTGCCCGGCTTCACGCCCGCACCAATCGCCCCGGTGTGCGCATCGAACGCGCCGACCGTCACGGGAATCCCCGCCGGCAGCCCCGTGCGCTTCGCCCAGTCCGTCGTCAAATTTCCCACCGCTGAATCCACGGCCAGGACGCGCGCCGGCAAACGGTCGCGTAACGCGCCCAGCTTGGGATCCAGCTTGGAAAGAAACGCCTTGTCCGGGTAGCCGCCCCAGGTCGTGCTATACATCGCCTTGTGACCGGCGGCGCAGATGCCCGCAATGAAACTGCGCGGGTCCAGCGTGTCCGTCAATGCGGCGGGCACCAGGTCGGAAAGCTCGATCCACGAATGCGCGGCGTCAAAAACTTCCGGCGCGCTGCGCAGGCATTTCAAGATCTTGCTGAAAAACCATTCGCTCGAATACGTCCCGCCGCACTTGGCTAGATATTGCGGGCGCATCCTGCGCGCCAACGCGGTGATCTCGGTCGCCTCCGCGATGCCCGTATGGTCCTTCCACAACCACGCCATCGCGGCGGGGTTGTTCGCAAATTTCTTTTGAAATGCCAGCGGCTGCCCGCGCTTGTCCACCGGCAACGGCGTGCTGCCCGTCGTATCCACGCCGATGCCGATGACCTGCGCGGCGCTGAAACCTTTGACCGATTTCTTCGCCGCCGCCAACGCCTGCTTGATGGTGATCTCCGCACCCTTCAGATAATCCGCCGGATGCTGCCGCGCCAGATTCGGGTCGCGGCCGAGAATGACCCCTGCCGTGCCGTGTTCGTAGCCCCAGACCGCCGCCGCCACTTCCGCGCCGTTGGCGACATTGACAATGAGGGCGCGAACCGAGTTTGTGCCGTAGTCCAGACCGATGGTGTATTTCGTTGGCATAAATTTTAATCCGTTATGTTGGCGCGCAAAACCCGCAGGCCATACAGGCCGCCAGCCAGATTGCCCGGATGCGCGGCGAACTTCACGGTGATGCTTTGCTTGTCTTGAGTAAGTTCGGGCGGCAACGAAAATACCACGTCAAAAAATTCACCGGCCTTGGAGTTGCCCAATTTTTGCGTGCCGATGATTTTGCCGTCCACCAGTACGTCGAATGCGCGCGCGCCAGCATCGCTGCCCCAGAACGTGGCGACGAGTTGCTGCGGCTGGCCGGACAGCACCTTCATTTCGTAGCTGAACCAGCCGGCGGCGTGGCGCCACTTGCGCCCGTAAAAATCACCGGTCTGCGTATCCTCGCCCTGCATCTTGTGATCAGTCTCGGACTGCGGCTCGCCGGGGCGGACGACATCCACCACCCGTGCTTCCTCGGACATGCGGCTCGCCTCGGTGGCGGCGATGCCGGCGGCCTGCACCTTCCAGTCGGCCTCGGAGATCAACTTCCAATAAACCGAGTAACGCTGGCGATGCAGTTCGTAAAATGGGATCAGGGTCACATCCACGGGCCGGCCGATGCCATGCGTACGGAACGTCAGTGGCCGGCCGGAACTTGGTTTGACGTGGCGGAGCAAATCAGCCGGCGCGCTCACCAACATCGGGACGGCCGGCGCGGGCAGGCGGCTGTAATCCGTTTGGTTCGGGGTCATTGGGTTCGGCATGGCCGTGTTCCCGAGTTCACCGGCCAGGACAATCGGCCCATAAAGCAGGGCGACTTCGTTGGTCGTGCCGGGCAGAAATTCCGTGTGCAATTTCATCGGCAACTGGATTTTTACCGTATCGCCGTCGTGCCATTCACGCTGAACGGCCAGGTAGCTGCCGGGCGCGGATTTGATTTTCTGCCGGCTGCCGTTCACCGAAATTTTCAGGCCGTCGGCCGCCCAGGCGGGCTGCCGGATTTTTAACGCGAACACCACCGGCCTCTCCGCCTTGATTTTTAAAACCGTTATGCCGCTCTCGGGAAATTTTGTCTCCTGCCGGACGGAAACCCCTTTTTCCGCCCAGTTCAATTCCGAGGCGATGAACAGATTCACATAAAGCGAATCCGCAGCGTGGAAATAAATCGTGTCGCCGTATTTGGAATGATTCTCCATGCCGGTGCCAATGCAGCACCAGAAGGAATTCTCCGGCGTCGAATAGACCTTGAAATGTCCCGGTTTGAGCGACATGAAATAAGTGAACATGCCGGTCTCCGGATCCTGCGAACCGAGGATGTCGTTGTAGAGCGCACGTTCGTAAAAATCCATTTTCACCGCGTCCGGCTCCAGCGCGAACAGCTCGCGCGTGAGCTTGAGCATGTTGTAGGTGTTGCAGGTTTCCGCCGTGTCGGTGCCCAGGTGTTGGCCGAAATCGTTGGTCGGAAAAAAATGCTCATGGTCACTGTCGCCGCCGATGACGTAGGAACGATGCAGCGCGACTGCGTTCCAAAACGTCTGCGCCACGGTGAGGAACTGCGCGTCGCCGGTGAGTTCGTATTCCCGCGTCGCGCCGATGATCTTTGGAATTTGCGTGTTGGCATGGAGCCGGTCCAGCTTGTCCTCGCCACGCGCGAGCGGAGCAAAAACCTTCTGGTGGTTGAAGGCTTCGGCGACCCGCAGATAGTTCGTGTTGCCCGTCACCGCGTAAAGATTGGCGAGCACTTCATTCATCCCCCCGTGTTCGGTGTCGAGCGACTTCTGCATCTGCTCCGGCGTCAGGTGGTCCACGTGGAATTTCACCCAGTCAGCCATCTGCGTCAGAACCTCCAGCGCCTGCGCGTTTCCGCAGCGCTGGTTCGCCTCAAGGAGGCCGGCCATGATTTTGTGCAATGTATACCACGGTGCCCAGACCCGCTGCCCTTGCTCCAGTCGGTCCATGAATGATTCCGGGAACGCCGATAAATAACCCTCATGGAATCCAGCGGCGGGTGAATGGCTCTGGCACTTCGCCAGTTCGCCGACAATGTAATCCGCGCGTTTTTTGAACCGCCCGTCGCCGGTGCTGGCATACATCAGCGACAGCGCCGAGAGGTAGTGGCCGAGGCTGTGGCCGCGCAACTCGCAATCCGGCGCCTCCCAGCCGCCATAAGGCTTCGCGTCTGTGGGCAGCCCGACATTGACACGGAAGCTCCGTAGCAGCCGGTCCGGATCCAGCGTCAGCAGATATTTTTGATCCCGCAACATTGCGTCGCGGAACGGGCCGTCCAGCAGCCGCACTTCTGGCAGGGGAAACGGTTCCGCGGCCCGCACCACCTTCACCGTCACCGGCTCCGCCGACGCCATCCCGACGCAGGCCAGGAAGCCTGCAAATACTGCGTAAATTTTTCCCAATGAAAACCGCATGGTTCTCTATTTGGTTTGGAGCCGCAACACCGTCAATGAATTGCCCGGAAACGAACGTTTCAAGGTCGTTCCGCTGAAACTCACCGCTTCCGTCTTGGGCGAAACTTTCATCGGCTCCGCCAGGGAATTTTCATCCGCCCCGCTGTCCGAGGTCAGCACGATGGCCGTCCCCTGCCCGCTCAATTTTGCATCACCTAGATAAACCTCCGTTTCCAGCGGTTGGGCGTTCGCGTTGACCACTTTCACGATGAGGTCGCCGGTCTTCGCTTCCGTGGCGGCGACTGCGTAGAGGCTGGCCACCTTGCTTGAGGTGTCAAAGTCCACGTCGTGGATCAGCTTGCCATCGAGCCAGCATTTAACATTCTTGCCGCTCACAGTGACCTTGAGGTCATACCAGCGGTCGGTCTCGATGTGACTGGGCTTGGAGTCGAGCGTGCCGCCGGCTTCGATGCCATCCGCCGTGTTGTTCCAGCCGCCGACGTTCCACCAGGTGCGATCTTCATCGCCGCCGATGCGAAACATGATCATAAAGCCTTCCGCACCGGAAATTTTCCGCGCCTTCAGCGTAATGGTGTAGTCCGTCCATTCGCGCTTGCCGGCGATGGCGCGGATGAATTCCTTTTCCGCCGTCTGGCGCAGTGCTCCGTCCTGCGTCTTCCACTGTGCGCCGTCACCCAACGGCTTCCACCCTTTCATCCCTCCGTTGAAGTCCGATTCAAACAAGACGCTCCCGTCCGGTGCGGTCACCTTGACGTCCTTGTATTCCGCCGCCGTGTCCCAGGTCGCCACCCCGATCATGCCGCCCGCCGGCGCCGTCTCGGCCAGCGGCGACTCCACCGTCGTTGGCAGCGAAACGTCGCCGCGATTTTCCGCGAACAGTTTCTGAACGTAATAGCTCGGCAGGCCATACCACTTCTCGCTGTCGAAATTGATCAGGTCGGGATTCCATGCGCGATGATTCAGATTCACGAGCAGCGGCGCGTAGCTCGCCATGATCACGTGATCAGAATTACGCTCCAACCCGGTCATGAACGCCGCCTCGCCGATGGCGCCGCGCAGGTTGCCCAGGCCGCAATTGCGGGTCACCGCGTATTCGCCGACAAACACCTTCGGCTCACTGCGGTTGTATTTGTCGAAATGTGTCGCGTTGCGCATGAAAAACTCCGGCGTATCGTAAAAATGTTCGTCCACGATGTCCGCCTTCGGCGTGCTGGGATAACCACCCTGCCAGTGGTTGGCGATAAACTTGATCTCCGGGTGCTTCGCATGGATGGCGTTCACGAACAGCGGCCAGCGCTCGCGGTACGGCACGCCGCCATTCTCGTTGCCAACTTCCAGATACTTCAGGTTGAACGACGCGGGATGGCCGTTCCGGGCGCGCGCGCCGCCCCATAACGAATTCGTCGGACCATTCGCATATTCAATCGCATCCAGCGCGTCCTGCACCCACTCGTTCATGCGGTCCATCGGGATGACTTCCTTGTGCGACATGCCCACATTGACGTCAAACAACGGCTCCGCCCCGAGGTCTTCCGCAAGCTGCAGATATTCATGATAGCCCAGGCCCTGCGTGGAATAATAGTTCCAGATGTTCCACAGCGGCTCGCGCACATCCACGTTGCCAATGGTCTTCTTCCAGTGGTTCATGTGCGCAAAATCATCGCCCTCCACCCAGCAGCCGCCGGGGAAACGGAGAAATCCCGGATGCAGCGCATCCAGCGATTCCGCCAGGTCGGGACGCAGTCCATGATTTTTCCACGTCTTTTTCGGCATCAACGAAACCATGTCGAGGTAAAGCACGCCTTTGCCGTCGCCGGAAATCTCCAGTTTCCCCTTCGGGTCGCTGCCTGTCGCGGTCAAATCAAGCGTGTGATATTCCCACCGGCCGCCGATGTTTGAAATCTCCCCGCTGGCCAGGACCGTGCCGGTGCTGCTCAAAACTTTCACCGTCAGCGTGCCGTTGTACTTTTCACCCCGCGCCGCCAGCTTGAACGTGTAGCCGTCGCCGGCCACGATGTTCATGCCCCAATAGCCTTCATTCTGGAGCGTGAAGGCGCCGCCCGCCTTGATGCGGAGCGATTTGCGGTTGAACGGGTTCAACGGCGGCACGGGCGGCTTGCCCTGCACGTCCGCCGTGGCGATGGTCGCCACGCTGCCGCCGCCGGCGAATGTCCAGTCGTCCGGCTTGTCCGAATCTTCAAATGAACGGTTGCGGACGAGTTCTGGATAGATGCCGCCGTCGGCCGAAAGGTTGATGTCCTCAAAGAAAATCCCCCACAACGTCGGCGCGATGGCGTGGGCCGGATGCGCCGCATCCACGGTGATTTTCGCGGTTTGTGCATTCGCAGCCAGCACCGCAGCCGCGAGAGCGGCGGCTATAAAGAATTTTTTCATGTCAAAGTATTTGCCCGCGGAAATTACGGTTACGCCGCCCAGCCGCCTTTCAGACCATAAGCCGCATCATTCCACGCCAGTTCCTGCTTAAACTGCCGCAGCTTCGTATCCGCATCGATCACCACGACTTCCAAGCCCGCGATCGCGCCAAAGTCCTCCAGCATCTCCGTCGTGACCGCCTGGCTGAAGCCGGTATGATGCGCCCCACCGGCATAAATCCACGCCGCGCACGCATCCTCAAAACTCGGACGGCACTGCCACACCGCCTGCGCCACCGGCAGCTTGGGCATGGAATGTTCCGGCGTGATGCAATCCACCTCGCTGATGAGCAGGCGGAAACGGTTGCCAAAATCCATCAGCGAGGCGTTCACCGCCGCCCCGGCCGGCGTGTTGAACACCAAACGCGCCGGATCCGCCTTGCCGCCGATGCCCAGCGGATGCACCTGCAACGAAACCTTCCCATCCGCAATGCTCGGGCAGATCTCCAGCATGTGCGCGCCGAGGACCAGTTTGTTTCCCGGCTGCAAATGATAGGTATAGTCCTCCATGAACGACGTGCCGCCCTCGAGGCCGCTGGCCATCACCTTCATCGCACGGACGAGCGCGGCGGTTTTCCAGTCGCCTTCGCCGCCAAATCCGTAGCCCGCCGCCATCATGCGCTGCGAGCCCACGCCCGGCAGTTGCGCGAGACCATGCAAATCTTCAAACGTGTCCGTATAGCCCTTGTAGCCGCCGGCCGTCAGGAATTGCAAAATACCCAGCTCGATGCGCGCCGCTTCGCGGACAGATTTATGCCGCTTGCCGCCCTTCTTCAAGTCGGCGGTCATTTCATAAGCCCCTTCATAGGTTTTGCACAGGGCGTCCACTTCCTTTTCGGAAACTGCATTGACCACTTGGACGAGATCGCCGACACCATGGGTGTTCACCGAGAAACCGAACTTCATCTGCGCGGAAACCTTGTCGCCTTCCGTCACGGCCACCTCGCGCATGTTGTCGCCAAAACGGACGAACTTGCCGCCCTGCCAGTCCGCCCACGCGGCGGCGGCCCGGGTCCACGCCCCGATCTTTTCCTGCGTCGCCTCTTCCTGCCAGAAACCAACCACCACTTTGCGGTTCAGCCGCATCCGGCTCATGATGAAACCATGCTCCCGGTCGCCGTGCGCCGCCTGGTTCATGTTCATGAAATCCATGTCGATCGTCGCCCACGGCAGGTCGCGGTTATATTGCGTGTGCAGATGGCAGATGGGCTTGCGCAGTTGCTTGAGCCCGTTGATCCACATCTTCGACGGCGAGAACGTGTGGCACCAGGTCACGAGACCGATGCACTTCGCCGCATTGTTCGCCTGCTGGCAAAGTTCCGTGATGGCGTCCGGCGAAACCATCACCGGTTTGAACACGACCTTGACCGGGATCGCGGGCGCGGCATTAAGCGCCTTGGCGATTTCCTGTGAATGTTGCGCGACCGCCTTCAAGGTTTCCGGTCCGTAAAGATGCTGGCTGCCCGTGACGAACCAGACTTCAAATTGTTTGAGGTTAATTTTCATGAAAAATGTTCTTATAAAATTGTTAAACGCCTCAAATGAACTCGTTGATGAGGTTCTCGAGGAATTCCTGGCGGCCGCTCGTGTTCGGTTCCACCTCACCCTTCTTCAGAATGTAGGCGTTGATTTCTTTGAGGCTCGCCTTGCCTGATTCAATCTTCGCGCCGATGCCGCTGTCCCATGACGCGTAGCGGTTCTTTACGAAGTCTGCCAGACGGCCGTCCCTCCGGATCGCCGCCGCAATCTTCAACCCCCGCGCAAACGCATCCATCCCCCCGATATGCGCATGAAACAGGTCGATGGGCTCAAAACTCTCCCGCCGCACCTTCGCATCAAAATTCACCCCGCCAGTCTTCAAGCCACCATATTTCAGGATCGAGAGCATCGTGTACGTCGTCAGGTAGATGTTCGTCGGGAACTGGTCCGTATCCCAGCCGAGCAACTCGTCCCCCGTGTTCGCATCAATCGAGCCCAACGCATCCGCCGCCCCCACCACTTCCAGCTCATGCTGCATCGTATGTCCCGCCAGCGTCGCGTGGTTCGTCTCGATGTTCAGCTTGAAGTGCGGCAACAAATCAAATTCCCGCAGAAAGTTCAGGCACGCTGCCGCGTCCGAATCATATTGATGCTTCGTCGGCTCTTTCGGCTTCGGCTCAATGTAAAACTGCCCCTTGAAGCCGATCGCCTTCTTGTGCGCCACCGCCAGGTGCAGAAACTTCGCCAGATGTTCCTGTTCCCGCTTCATGTCCGTGTTCAGCAGCGTCATGTACCCTTCTCGCCCGCCCCAGAACGTATATCCTTCCCCGCCCAGCTCATGCGTCACTTCCAAAGCTTTCTTCACCTGCGCCGCCGCATACGCAAATACATCCGCATTGCAGCTCGTGCTCGCCCCGTGTACAAACCTTGGATTGGAAAACAGGTTCGCCGTGCCCCACAGCAGCTTGATCCCCGTCCGCTGCTGCTCCTGCTTCAGCACCTTCGCCACCGCGTCAAAATTCTTGTTGGATTCAGCCAGGTTCTTCCCTTCCGGCGCCACGTCCCGGTCATGCCAGCAATAGTACGGCGCACCCAGCTTCTCGATAAATTCAAAGGCCACCCGCGCACGGTTCTGCGCATTCTTGACGCTGTTGCTGCCGTCATCCCATGGCCGCTGCATCGTCCCCGCCCCAAACGGATCGCTCCCGGTCCCCCGGAACGTGTGCCAGTACACCACCGCAAACCGCAGATGCTCCCGCATCGTCTTCCCCGCCACCAACTCCTCCGCGTGGTAATGCTTGAACGCCAAGGGGTTTTTGGACTGCGGACCTTCGTAGATGATTTTGTTGATTTTAGGAAATGTAGATTTCATTTTTTGATGCGGTTGCAGGATTTAGTTTTGAAGGTTTAGCGCGGCTGGTTTCCCCCCGCGACAATTTTAATTTTGAATCCAATTCGTCCCCGGTCTCCGGCACCACCAGACGGTCAATGCCGATGGCGACCAGGCCGGCGGCACGGCAGCGCGGAGCACCAACGCATTCGATGCTCCCAAAGCGGGCCCACATGGCGCCGTTCTGGACGGACCGGGACACATAGTCCAGCACCGCGGGCGGCAATTCCGCAAGGCTGCCGGTGATGACGACTTGCCGCAGGCCCAGCACATTCAGCGCCGCACAGATCGCCACCGCCGCCGCATCCAGCGACTGCGTCAGCCACGGCTCGAGGCCGGTGGCCGCGATATGATCGCCCAAGGCGGCCCAGGTTTTCTTTGATTTTGGATGGGCGGCGGAAAAACTTTCGATCAGTCCACGGGTCGAAACCAAAGTCTCCACGCAACCGGTCGCGCCGCAGCCGCAGCGGCGGTGATTGCCCAGCGCCGGTGTGTGACCCAGTTCCCCGCTGATGGGCAGCGGGCTGGCAAATGGCTTGCCGCCCACGATCGCGGCGCCGCCAACACCCTCACCAAAGTCCACCAGGAGGAAATTTTCATCTTCCGGATTGTTAAAATGATGACCGAGCGCCACCACCCGTTCCTCCTGCACCACGAGCGCCGGCAGGTTCCAGACACGACGGATGACCGCCGGCAGGTCCTGGCCTTCGCTCCAGTGGATGTTCGGGGAAAACAATATCTTGTTGGCCGGCTCATCCACGATGCCGGGCACGCTCAACAACACGCCCAGAAATTTTTTTGAATCCAGTTTTTTGGCGGCTTCCCGCAGTTCCGCTTCCCATTGCGCGACCGGCTGGGACTTCGTGGCCGGGTTGCGGAAGGAATGCCGCCAGCGATCCTCGTCCGCATCCCCCAAAGGCAGTTCGGCCAGAGACGTCTCCTGGATGCCAAGGTGGATGCCCAAAAATCCCGGCTGCGAACGGTTTAACTGGAGCTGCCGGCCGGGCCGCCCCAACCGGGTGGCGCCGTTTCCGTTACCGTCACCGGCCTCCACGGCGTCAACTTCCTCCAGGATGTTGTCCGCGATCAGCTCATCCACAATCTTCCCCGCCGTTGGCTGGCTCATGCCAAGGGAACGCGCCAGCACGGCCCGCGACGCGATGCCGGACTTTTGCAATTGCCGCACCAAGGCGCGCTTGTTCAGCAGGCCCATTCTGGCGGGGTGGAAAATCATTTAATTAAGAAAACTACGAAACTCCCCCCGCTGTCAAGCGACTTCAGTAAAAATTGTTTGAACAACCCCCTTCACCCGGCATCAAAACCGGCCTCAAAATCGCCATTGCGGTTTGCCGGCTTAAGTGGAATTGTAATGCCAATGATTACGTCTGTTAAAACCGATTATGTCCTTTAAAAAACTTGCCGCCGCCGCCGTCGCGCTGCTGGCCATCGTCAATTTGATCCAGGCCGATGATGCCACCGTGCTCGCCCAGGAAAACAGCATCATAATGCGAATCCAGGCAAAAATCGATGCCCACAAAACCGCCGAGTCGGATTTCAAGCCGGAACTGGCGGACTTGGACGGTTTGATTGCCGCGCAGGACCGCGGCAACACCAACGTGCTGGCTGGTCTGCTCTATAAAAAAGCCGAGTTTTACCTGGTGGCCCTCAAGGACACTGACAAGAGCGAAAAGCTTTACCGGGAAGTCAGTGAAAATTACCCCACCTACCGGCTCGCCGGTGTCGCGGCGAACATGGCCGGGCAAATCCGGCTTGATATTGAAAAACGACACATCCAGGAGGCGCTGAAACCAGGCACCGCCTTTCCCGACTTCAGCGTCACTGGCATGGATGGGAAAAGCCTTTCCGTCTCCAACTACGCCGGCAAGATCGTGCTGGTGGATATGTGGGCGACCTGGTGCCCGCGCTGCTTGATTGAACTGCCGTCGATCATCAAACTTTACCAGGCGGACCACGCCCAAGGTTTGGAGATCATCGGTGTGACCCTGGATAAGACGGAAGATCGCCCCAAGCTGGACGCCTTTCTCAAGAAAAATTCAGACATGAAGTGGCCCGAATACTTTGACGGCCTTTATTGGGACAACCACTTGGCCGTGAAATATGGCGTCACCGAAACCCCTTGGAACGCCCTCATTGACCGCGATGGCAAAATCATCGGCATCAATTTGCATGACGACGAGTTGAAGGACGCCATCAGCAAGGCGCTCAAAACAAAATAAAAAACGCCGCCCTTCACAAAGGGCGGCGTCCGGCTTCACCCGCGGACTATTTCTTGCCCGCCAGCAAAAGTTCCGTTCCCGCCAGCAACACCACGCCGCGTCCGTGCAGGTCATCCTCCGGCTGCTGGCGTTTGATGTAATAATCCAGATCCTGGCCGATGTTCGTGCCAATGCATGTGCCGTTGACCCCGCCATCGGCGGTCACATTTTTGACGATGCCCGCGAACGCCTTGCGCGCGACTTCCATGTTTGAAGGATCGATCCAGCCGCGGTTCACCGCCCGGGCGATGCCATAGGCGAACATCGCGGTGGCGCTGGTTTCCTCCCACAATTCCGGCTTGTCCAGGACCTGACGCCACATGCCGTCAGCGGCCTGCACTTTTTTGAGCCCTTCAATCTGGGCCTTCAATATCTCGATGAGCTTCGGACGCAACGGGCTTTTTTCATCCAACGCCGACAGGGTTTCAACCAGCGTGACCGTCACCCAGCCGTTGCCGCGACCCCACTTGAACGGCGCGTGCTTCTTGTCCGCTTCAAAATAGCCATGGAACCAGAGGCCATCTGCGTCCGCTTCCAGCGCCGCCTGGTGGATGATGTTGTTCGCCGCGTCCTCGATGAATTTTTGGTCGTGGTTGTATATGCCCCAGCGCACCAGGAACACGCCGCCCATGTAAAGATCATCGGGCCAAAGCGTGCCGCCCATGTTCTTCGGCCGCCAAAAAGTGCCGTCGGGCAGGCGTTCCTGTTTGTTCACCACCCAGTCGGCAACCCGTTCAACCACGGCCTTCTCCTCCGGTGTCACGGACTCCGGATGGCGGATCATGCTTTCAAGCATTTGATTCCCCATCGAGCCGCAACTGTCGAGATTGCCCAGCGTAATCAGTGCGCGGAGCTTGGAACCGCGGGTGAAACCATTGAGGTCGCCGCCATTCGTGACTCCGGTCTTCAAGCCCGCCAGCCAGTTGTAATACCGCGCGCAGATCTGGTCATGCTCCACGACAAATTTATCCATCGCCTTGTCGCCGGTCACATCGGTCGAGCGCAACATCCCGTACAGCGTCACGCCCCACGGATAACTCCAGGCGATCCCCTCCGGCGCTTTCGCCGCCTTGGCCGCTTCGACCGATTTGACGGCGGCATAATCGCCGTCCACCAGCGTGTGGATCTGATGTTTGGCCACGCGCGTGATGACATCGCGTATTTCGGCATCGCTGATGCCGTTCGTCGTCTCGGCCGCCCGGGCGGTCAAACCCGCCTCCAGCAGCAACGCGGCTGATAACAGACTGATAAATTGTTTCGGCAGATGACCGGCGATGAACGGGTGTGTTTTTTTCATTATGGATTAAGCTGGATTGGACGGCGGACGCATGGAAAAGTTTCGCGATTTTAACCACACCCGCCCGGATTGCACCAGAATTTAGCCCCACCACGGATAGGCACCGCGACCATCGTTGCCATTCCGCCACGGGTGCGGGTCTAGCAAACGCCGCCATCCCGTATGGCAATCTTCGAACGACTGTCGCCGCCGCCAGGTTCTACGAACTTGCGCTCGTGTAACGCCGGATCGAGTACCGCCAGAACCATTCCGAAATGCACGCCCACACCGCGCCCACGCCCAGCAACAGCAGCCACGACCACGGCGAACTGATCTTGTCCGCCAGCACCCGGACCGGCACGTTGCTCACCAGCAACACCGGCAGCGCAAACGTGAACACCGCCTTAAAAACACGCGCCTTCGTAAACGCCTCATCCGGCATCCGGGCGATGTTGAACAGGTTGTAATAGCCCCACACGATCCCCTGCGCCCGCACCGTCCAAAAACTGATGGTCGCCAAAATGAACATCAGCGAGTAATGGATTAATATCCCCACCATACAGAGCGTGCTGAAGCCGCACAATTGAACAAACGTTGGATGCACCCCCGCCTTGTGCGCCGCATACACCAGCACGCTAAGCCCGAACGCCGCATTGATGAACGCCCCCAGATCCACCACCCGCAGCGACACCAGAAAACGCGTGTTGATCGGCAGCGCCAGCAGGAAATCCATCTTCCCCGTCCGCACCAGCTCCGACAACCCCGTGCAGTTCGTCAGGAAAAACGCCTGGAACACCTGCTGGATAAAATTGCTCGCCCCGATCAGCATCACCATCTGCCACTGCGTCCAGGTGCCCACCGAATTCGTCTGCGAATAGATCACCGATACAAAGGTCAGTTGCAGCCCGAACCACAGCAGCTCCACGATGATCCACAGGATGAAATTTCCCTTGAAAGACATCTCGCGGGCCACGGAATTCTTCCACAGCGCGGCGTAAATCGTCCAGTAACGTCTCAGATTCATCAGCGGTCAAAATAAACGGCTTTGGCCGATGCGCAAGCAGTCATCATGGTGCACTTGACATTTTGAGGGCATGGCTTATCGCTTTAAAAGCCTGTTTGGGAATTAAAACGTGGCCAACCGCCCCCATATCGAACCCTCTTTCCTTGCTTCGCCAAGGCTGTCCCCCGCGGAAGTCTGGCCCGTGAGCCGGAAACCCTGTGCCGCAGGGCCTCATCCTGATGCAAATGCCTTCACGCTCATGGAGCTTTTGGTTGTGATTGCCATCATCGCCATTCTCGCCGGGATGCTCCTGCCGGCGTTGGCCCGCGCCAAAGAGCGTGCCCGGGCGACAGCCTGCCTCAATAATTTCAGGCAACTTGGCATTACCACAAAACTTTACATTGATGATGAACGGGGCCGATTTCCCAGAAAGTGGATTCCACGGGTCGACTTGGCGGATGGCCAGCCGATCGGAGGCAACTGGAACGACCAATACACGCCGGGCGGTACCAACGCCCTGCCTGAATGGATGGACGAGGATGGTGAAGCGCCACCGGCACAATTTCGCCCATTGAACTTGTATGTGCTCCCGCCAAATATCTACCGGTGCCCGGAGGATGCGGGGATGCCGGCAAACGGGATCACACCCTCCAACTGGGCTGCTCTGGGATGCAGCTATCAATACAATGCCGGGCAGTTAATATATCCCATCGCCGGAAACCTGCCCCCTGATGATTCTCAGGCAGGACCACATCGCCCGTTCGCCGCCCCGTTTGCGGATAAAAGCCAGGAGTTTGCTGACAAACCCGAGTCGTGGGTGACCGATCCAGCCCGGCAGATCATTTATTTTGAGCCTCCTGCCCGTATTTATGGCTCGTATTCACTGTTTCAGCCGCGCACTCCCTGCAGGTGGTATCAATGGCACTACGCGAAACGCGCCCCAGAATTCCTTGATCCTTCTTTTGCGAGTGGCTCCCGGTTTGTGAGCCCGATCCAGTTCGTGGACGGACACGCCGCCATCGAGGATTTCACGCCGATGATTTTAGGAGATCCTTGGTTCCCCTACAAGCCAACCTCCAATTGGCGCTGGTATAAATCGGGCGATGACAACCCTGAGTGAAAGCCGGTAACCCGTCAAGGAGGGGCTAAATTTTCCCGCCGTGCCACGTCTACAGTCAGGCAGCGTCGCAAATTCATCGGCCCTCAAAATGAACGTCTTTAGCCGGTTCGCAAGGCGCTTAACAAACCTGCCTCATCCGGCTTTAACCGCCCGCATCCCTTCCGTAATTGATCCTTCTGGGCGGGCGCCAAATGTGCTAATAAATCCATGTCGCCGGTGTCATGCCTTGTATGAAAAGCACCCCGCTTGCCTTTTTAACCCGTCCGGGCAAATCGTTCCGCGCCCAAACCCGCTCCACGACCATGCCCCGCATCAGTTCCCTATTGCTTCTCGCCGCGTACTTTTGTTGCCTCGGCTGCCAGAGCGTCAGCCCGGAAAATCAGGCGATGTGGCAAAAATATCACCAGATCAAACCCGGCATGACGCGTTCGCAGGTGCTTGCCATTCTGCCCCCCACCGGTACGGTTCAACGCGCCTCCACTCCGGGCGATGCCATGGAGGTTTGGCGTTGCAGCAGCTCCCATCCTGACGTGAAAACCGGCGTGGCCATGAACTTCATCAGCCTGTGCGTAACGTACGGGCCGAATGGACGGGTGAAGCAAGCGGACCGTGAAGTTCACTCCTTAAAGGCCGGGATCCTGTTTAAACCGTGATGCCGGCGACCGGCCAGATGCTCATTGCGACGTCCGCACCCGGTAAAATTTATCGCCCCCCAATCCGCCGCTCTTCACCCCGTGATCGGTGAATTTGAAAGTGCCGCAAGTGGAGGCGATAATGTTAAAACAGCGGCGAACAAACCATTCCTTTGACCCTGCCGCTCCAACTGCAATACCTCTGCACCGGTGCCGAGATGACGGAGGCGCAGTCGCCGAACCTGCGGCAACAGCTCGGCGGCGGTTCGCGCTGGCTTTTCCTCTGACCGCTGGCACCGGGCCGCCAGATGGCCGGCGAAAATCAAGCCCCATCCAGGCAATCTCGGATGGTTTGCGCGAGTTTGTGCGACTGAAACGGTTTGGGGAGAAAGTTAACCCCCTCTTGCAGCAGAAAATCCTTGCCGATGACTTCCGCGCTGTAGCCGCTCATGTAGATCACTTTCAATCCGGGGCTTTCCTGCTGGATGCGTTCCGCCAGCTCTTTTCCGGTCATGCCATCAGGCATCACCAAATCCGTCAGCAACAAACGTATTTCATCGCGGTTATGCCGCCACACTTCCAGGGCTTTGATCCCCGTCGGTGCTTCCAAGATGCGGTAGCCGAGCTGTGCCAGGGCTTTGCGCACGGTGACCCGCAGTGACGGATCGTCTTCCGCCAGCAAAATGGTCTCGTGCCCCCCGCAGACAGGCGCCACATCCCTGGGGTCGGACTTTGCGCCGGCATTTTGGGCCAGTCGCGGCAGGTAAATCCGGAACGTCGTGCCTTGGTTGATTTCGCTGTAGACATTGATCCAGCCATCATGCTGCTGCACGATGCCAAACACGGTCGCCAGCCCCAGACCCGTGCCTTTGCCGACTTCTTTGGTGGTAAAGAAGGGTTCGAAAATTTTTGGCAACATTTCCGTGGGAATGCCCCAGCCGGTGTCGCTCACGCTCAGGCACACATAAGAACCAACCCGCGCCGAGGCCGACTGGCGGGCCGCAAACTCATCGAACTCCACGCCGGCGGTCTCAATGACCAGCCGTCCGCCCCGGGGCATGGCGTCGCGCGCGTTCACCGCGAGGTTCAACAAAATTTGATCCATCATACCCGGATCTGCGCGGATGAACATCGCTTGCGGCGGCGGCTTGAATTCCAGCTGGACCTCTTCACCCAGAATGCGCCTTAACATTTTGGTCGTGTTGGCGATGGATTCATTCAGATCCAGATCGCGCGGTTGGAAAACTTCGCGCCGGCTGAATAACAGCAGTTGACGCGTCAGGCTGACGGCGCGTTGAACCGTAAGACAAATCTCCTCGGCAAACTCCGATTGCTCGGCGGAAAGCCCGCCGCTGCTCTGCAATAATGCGGTCTGCAACTGGATGACCGCCAGAATATTGTTGAAATCATGCGCCACCCCGCCGGCCAACTGGCCGATGCCCTCCATCTTTTGCATATGGCGGGCCTGCGTTTCCAGTTGCACTTCCCGCGTCACGTCGCGCTTGACCGCCACGTAACTGATGACCTTGCCCTCGGTGTCCCGCAGGGGCGAGATGGTGGCCTCCTCCTCGTAAATC
This sequence comes from Verrucomicrobiia bacterium, assembly GCA_031290985.1. Taxonomy (GTDB): domain Bacteria; phylum Verrucomicrobiota; class Verrucomicrobiia; order Limisphaerales; family UBA11358; genus UBA11358. The sequence continues at coordinate 55,160 of JARLJW010000094.1, forward strand.
TTGCCATCCTTCCGTTTATTGATGAAATGTCCCTTCCATACTTCACCGCACTTGAGCACGTCCCACATCTTTTGGTGAAACCCGATTTCCTGTTTGCCGCTCTTCAGGATGCGCGGGTTCTGGCCGATGGCCTCCGCGCGGGTGTAGCCGGTGATCTTCTCAAACGCCGGGTTGACGTAAATGATCTGGCCATCCGTGTCGGTGATCACAATGGTCTCGCTGGCTTGCTCCACCGCCATCGCCAGCCGGGCATGGATGGCCTCCGCCTGCTTGCGCTCGGAGACGTCGCGAACCGAGGCGATCAAGTAATCGCGCTCCAGCTTGACGTAGCGGATATTGACCTCGACGGGAAAAGTCGAACCATCTTTTCGTCTATGCCGGCCCTCGATGAACATCAAGCCCGCCTGGCGGATTTTTTCCACATGTTCGTGCCACGTTGAAAAATCCAGCGCCACGTTTTCCAGGTCCGACACCCGCATGGCCAGCAATTCCTCGCGGGCATACCCCACCTGCCGGCAGGTGGTGTCATTGACATCCAGAAAGCGTCCGGTTTCCGGATCGACCACCTCAATCCCGTCACTTGACCGGTCAATCAACGCCCGGAACATCCGCGAGGCGGCCTCGGCCCGTTTCCGTCCGCTGATGTCACGCAATCCCACCAGCAGCGCGGTCTGTCCTTGGAATTGAAACCGCGTGGAACAGCCCTCCACCTCCACAACCGAGCCATCCAGCCGCAGAAACTTCTCCTCCAGCAACGGCAGCGCCTGTTCCTGCCCCCCCGCTTGGGCAATGCGATCGCGTACGACCTGGTGAAAATCCGGGTGGATGAAGCCGAAGACATCCCGGCCCAGTAATTCCGCCTCACGGCCCGCGCCCAGCAGCCTGAGCGTCGCTTGGTTGACCAAAACAAACCGGCCCTGCTGCAGGACAAAAATGGCGTCGGGCGAAGTTTCCACCACCTTCCGATATTGGCCCTCGCGTTCCAGCAACGCCGCTTCGGCCAACTTGCGCTGGGTGATGTCCGTGCGGATGGCGACGTATTGGCGTGGCTTGCCGTCTGCGCGGAGAAACGGAACAATGGTCGTGTCCACCCAGTAAAAAGTGCCGTCCTTCGCCTTGTTTTTGATTTCCCCCTTCCAGATCCTGCCCTGCGTGATGGTCGTCCATAAATCGCGCATATATTCCTTCGGGTGAAAACCGGAATTGATCAGGCGATGATCCTGCCCCAACAACTCCTCCCGGGAATATTTTGAGATCGCGCAAAACTTGTCGTTGACGCTGGTAATTCTGCCCTGCGGGTCGGTGATGGCCACGATGGCGTGCGCATCCAGCACGGCTTTCAGGTCGTCCAATTCCTTGAGCGGAGTTGTCGATTGTTCATCTATCCGCATGGCTTTCCTTTGCGGCTGCCGGGGATGTCCCCGATGATGTGTTTATTGCCAGCGACGGCGTGGTCGCTGCCGCCCGGAATGAAGTTATAACTTTTCTCCCCCGCATACCTTTGAGAAATTTGCTTTAACAAGTTCTCACTCTTGACGCCATAAGCAAGTCTTTTCCAGTTTTGCCGGCCGCTGGGCTGTCACTTTTCAAAAAACGCCACCAGTTCGTCGTACAGGCCGGTGCGGTTGGCGTAGGCGGCGTAGCTGCGCGCGGTCTCCAGCCATTCATTGGTGGAAGGGCGCGTCTCTTTCAAGGCCTCCATGAGCATGGCCTGGGTGAGCTTGCCAGCCTGGCCGGTCCGCATTTCCTGGAAGATCGCTCTTTCGGAAGCGCGCTCCACGATCGCGCGCAGGTCCGCACCCGAAAATCGGTCGGTCATTTTGACAATCTTGCCCAGATCAACTTTTTCCACCGGCAGATCACGCAGGCAGATCTTCAAGATGGCCTCCCGCGCCGGCGCATCCGGCGGCGGCACGAACAAGACCCGGTCAAACCGGCCCGGACGGCGCAGCGCATCATCCACGCGCCACGGCGTGTTCGTCGCGGCCAGCACCATCAGGTTTTCATTCTTGCCGGTGATGCCGTCCAGTTCGGTCAGCAGCACATTGACCAGCGGGGCCATGGCTGACGACGCGTCGGACCGGCTTACGCCAATGGCATCCATCTCGTCGATGAAAATGACGGCGGGCGTCCGGCGGCGGGCCGTTTCGAAAAATTGGTGCAGCCGCTGCTCGCTCTCCCCCAGCCATTTGGAAAGGATGTCCGTGATGGCGATGGTCATGAACGCCGCGCCACACTCACCGGCGGTCGCGCGGGCGATGTGGGTCTTGCCGCAGCCCGGCGGGCCGTACATCAAGATGCCGCCGCCGGATTTCTTGTTGAACTTTTTGAACACCTCCGGGTTCTTGAACGGATAAATGATGTTCATCCGGATGCGCTCGATGACCTCCGTCATGCCGCCGATGTCGTCAAAGGTGATTTTCGGCGCTTCCGGTCCGGCGATGATGTCAGGCAGCGGCGCGGCTTCCTGCGCCAAAATCCCCACCGGCGGATCATCGACGCCATCGGCGGCCACCGGCGGCGCGGCCGTTGGCGGCGCTGCTTTGGGGGGCGACGGCGGCTGGCTGTCGCCCAGCCACGCTTCCAGTTCTTCATCATGCAAGGACTCGTCGATGATCGTGGCCGCGCCGTATTTTTTCCGGGCTTCCTCGCGCAATCCGCGTTTGTGGAAAATTTTCGCGAGCAGCAGATAAGCCTGCGCGCAGGCCTTGTTCCGCGTGAGCACGCGCTCCAAGGTCAGTTGCGCCTCCGCCGGGGCGGTCTCCATCTCCACGCGGGCCTTGCGCAACGCGTCGGCCTCGGTGTCAGGAATTTCCGGGGCGGCCTTCAGCAGTTCCGCCGCGCGCTGCGGCCGGCCGGCGGCGAGATGCGCATCAATCAGGTGGGCGCGCGTCTCCCAATCGCCCGGCGAGGCGGTCAGGGCCTTTTCAAGCAGCTTCAGCGTTTGGTCATTCATGATGCTCAGGTGTGGCGGCGGAAAATCTGCCACCATCTTCGCTTTTTTAAGCCGGGATGCAAAATATTTTCAAACCGTCTGGCCCGCTTGCGTGCGGCGGCGGCCCTGACCCGCTGCTTTAGCTTGGCCCGCAGCCAGGCAGCCGCCAGCAGAAAAATGATGATCGCAAATAACACCACATACAACACCACGGCATCGTCGCGGCTTGGCAACCCGGCATTGTTCATGACCGCGAAAACCAGGCCGCCCCAGAACAAGACCAGAATGACCGCAAAAAGCGACAGCCGCACATTCACGGACCATTTCCGATAGCCGAACAAACCGCCGCGCCGCGCCCCCAGTTCGCCCGCCTGCGCGCGGATGTCCCCGATCGTCAGGTACTCGTAAACCTTGGTCAGCGGCCAAACCAGCGTGAACCACAGCGCCAGGCCGGTCAGGATGAAGCGAAAGGCGATCAGCCAGACTGGGATCATCAACAGGTACAGCAATATGTTCCGCCGGCCCACCCTGGCAAAACCGCCCAGCAGCTTAAACAGCATGTCCTTCGGCGCACAGAGCGCGCGATAGAACGCATCCCGCTGCTTGACCGTTATCAGCAGGTTCCGCTGGAAAAGTTTGACCGATGGATTGAAGAACAGCGCCCGCCGGAAACATTCCTCGGCCTTCGCCTGGTCCTTCAGCGCCAGATATTGCACCCCGATGTTGTTGTGGAGGTAGGCGTTTTCCGGGTCCAGGGCCAGGGCCTCCTCGTAACGCCGGATTTTTCGCGGCACCATGTCGGGACTGTTCGGCTCGCACAGGATGACCAGGTTGAGGATGTCCGGGTCGCGCGGATTCAGCTCCCGCGCCTTCTCCGCGGATTTTCGGGCCGTCACCGAGTCACCTTGCTGATAGCTCATCCGCGCCAGGTGATGCCAATGAAAGGCATCCTGCGGATCGATGGCGATCGCCCTTTGGATGGATTCATCCGCCTGCTTGAACCGCTTTTCTTGGAAATGAACCATGGACATCAGCCGGTGGGCAAAACCATCGTTGGGTTTTCCGGCCAGAACCTTTTCAAGATGCGTCCGCGCCTCCGCGTGGCGTTCCAGGTTCACCAGCGACTGGGCTGCGGCTCGGTGGGCGCGCACATTTTCCGGCTCCTTGCCCAGCCATTCCCGCGCCGCGCTCAGCGCCCGATCCCACTGCTTGCTGGAAATGAACCGCTGCGTGAGAACCCCGTAATCGGGCGCATCAGTTCCCTCAGAATTCATGGGCAGGCATTATCAAAAGACCGGATCAACAATCAAACCTTAACTCTTAGCCGGGACGATCCGGCCACGGCGTCGGCTGCTGACCAGGAAACCTCACCGCTCGTGGTTGTAATACACGCGTAAAAGCTTGGCGACCACCAGCGCGAGAATCAGGCTGAATCCGACCACGCACACGAACGTTTTAGCGCTGCGGGTCTGCTGCCAGTCCTGCTGCCGGGGGAACAGCATCCGGCCCAGGAAAAAGAAAAATCGTTCCATCAGTGGCATAAATCAAAATCAAATCATCCTCATTGATACCAGCAGCTTAAGGTACCAAAAAAGCCATCGCCAAGCCAGCCCAATCTGGCTGCGGCTCTCATCCCCCGAAGGCGGAATACTTCTTCACCCCGCGCGCCCACATGAACCGGGCGAAGGCGTACGCCAGCAGCACCCAGAGAAATTGCACCAGCAGCCCGCGCCACAAGTCCACCCCGGCAACCTTGCCCATGTAGATGCTGATCGGGAAGTAAAGCTGATACGGAAACGGCGTCAGAAACAGGATATCCCGCAACAGCGGCGGCAGCACGTCGAGCGGAAACAGATGGCCGCTGGCCAGGTATTCAAACGCAAACAGGATGAAGATGAACGTGGAAATCTCCAGCAGCCAGAACGCCAGCATGGCCATCGCGTACGAGATGAAAAATTGCAGCAACGCCGTCAGCACCAGCGAGACCGGGAACAGCCAGGCGGTACCCGCCGCTGGCGCGACAAAATAGCCGCGGAAACAAAAGATGAAAATCCCCAGCGGAATGCACGCCATCGAGATGAACGCGATGCGCCCGGAAATGAACAGACAAAGCCGGTACCACAGATAATCCACGGGTTTGAGCAGGAACTGGCTGATGTTGCCCTCGCGGATGTCCGCGGCGATCTGCCAGTCATCCTCGTTCACGGCGGTGAAGACATCCACCACCGCGACGAGCATGTAATAAAATATGATCTGCGCCTCGCTGAAACCGTTGTGCGCCCCCGCCCCGCTGTTGCCGGCGTAGATCATCCGCCACAGCGAAACCATCGCAAAGAGCGGAATGAAGCTGAACAGCGTCCGCGTCAGGTAATTGACGCGGTACTGCAGATTATTTTGCAGGCCGATGCCGATGACATGCAGATATTTTTTCATCCGCCAAAAAGGCGTGCAGATTCGCTCACTGGTTTTCCGCCGCGAGATACCGCTCCGCATCGATCGCCGCCGCACAACCCACGCCCGCCGCCGTGATGGCCTGGCGATAGACGTGATCGGCGCAATCGCCCGCCACAAACACGCCGGGGATGTTCGTCATGGTGCCTTCCTGCGGCACGATGAAGCCGTTTTCATCGGTCTTGATGGCCGGCTTGAACAGGTCCGTGTTCGGCACATGGCCGATGGCGACAAACAGGCCCGCGCACGGCAGCACCGTTTCTTCGTTGGTCTTAAGATTTTTCAACCGCACGCCGGTGACCTTGTCCTGTTTCACATCAAGCACTTCCAGCACGGCAGAATCCCAGATGGGCTTGATCTTGGGATTGGACAACGTGCGCTCCGCCATGATCTTGGAGGCGCGCAAAGAATCGCGCCGGTGCACCAGATAAACCGTGGAACCAAAGCGCGTCAAATACATCGCCTCTTCACAGGCGGAATCACCGCCGCCAACAACCACGAGCGGCTGGTTCCGGAACATCGGCAGCGCGCCGTCGCAGGTCGCGCAATAGGTCGTGCCCTTGTTCTCCAATTCATGCTCTCCCGGCACGCCCAGATGCTTGTGGCTCGCGCCGGTGGCGATGATCACGGTCTCCGCCTCGACCTTCTCCCCGTCCACAGTCAGGACAAAGGGTTTTTTGGAAAAATCCGCCGCCTCAACGACGCCAAAACTGGTGCGGGCGCCAAAACGTTCGGCCTGTTTCTGCATCCGGGTCATCAATTCATACCCATCCACGCCTTCGGGGAAACCGGGGAAGTTTTCCACGATGCTGGTGGTGGTGAGCAGGCCGCCGGGCTGCTTGCCAGTGAGCACGAGCGGGGCAAGCTGCGCGCGGGCGGTGTACAGCGCCGCCGTCCAGCCTGCCGGTCCGGAACCGATGATGACAACTTTTTCCATAGGCCGCGCAAGTTAAACTTAAGAACGGGTGGTTGCAAGTTTGGGGCGCGACAAAAAACCCGGCGGGCCACCCCATTTCCAGGTTGCGCGAGGCGGCATATTATGGCAATCCTATGGGCGTCCGACAAATGGATGGGGTCTTAGCTCAGTTGGTAGAGCGTCTCGTTCGCAATGAGAAGGTCAGGAGTTCGAGCCTCCTAGGCTCCACCAAATTTTTTGGTGGATTTAAACCGCCCGCATATTCATCAATGAATATGCGGGTTTCTTTTGACAATCCGCATCGGTCAAGCCGGCTTCTGCAACACCAGATAAAAATACTTTTCCATCCTACAGCCTAGGAACTTTTTGGGGGAAAGTGTGGAATATGTTGTTTTATTTTCTGGAAATTTTTTGAACCTACAATCTTCCGGCGGGTCGTCAGGTCGGTTTTCCGGCCGGCTTGCATCGATTGCTGGCTCCATGACAGAACTGTAAAGTGACCTGCGCCGGCAAATCTTCAGGTGCCTGCCGGGACGGCCCAATCTACTGTATCACCCAAGGGCCATAATTACCGGACCAAAGTTCGACAGAGGATGGTCCACGGTCAATCAACTCTGGCACTATGAGGAGAAGCAATCCGCTCCTTGTTGTTCGTGCTGAAAATCACTTCGACTCGAAGCCAATCGCCGTATTTTAGGTTACAGCACATGCCTGAACCACCGCAGCTAAAGTAATTACCAGTCCGGCGGGGTCTGCACCTCGCGCTTCGACCTACGGATGATAAACAGCACGTGATATCGAATCAGTCTCCCGGCCATCCAAGGCTCCACCGTGAAAAAGCCGATGGCCGCCGACACCTCCCAATGCGTTTTCAAGAAATCCCTCCCCGTCATTCCCACCGTTGCACTGGGGCTGGCTCCCTTTCCGTCGACCGCAACACGTTGGCGATTGTTCCCCTGCCCGCTTCATGGCGGAGATGTTCACCTGATCTTTTTCAGCGGCGGACGCAAAACCGAAACACCCATGCAAAATGGAGTATCTGGTCAGCAAAAAGTGCATGATCCAGATGGCCGATAAACAGGCCGCGCTTCGTGCCCCACGGCTAAAATCGGGCCCAGATCCCGAAACCGCTATTAATCAATGAACCATGCTTCGAGCCACCGCACTAAACTGCAGCTGGTTTTGAGGCGTTTGCTGAATTGCTGCGGAGATATTTGGCTGCCGCTTCAGTGCGGCAATGAACGTGCAGCTTTTCGTATATGTGCATCAGGTGCGTCCGGACGGTGCCGCTGCTGATTAAAAGCTTTGAGGCAATCTCTTTGTTCGGGCAACCCTCTGCAATCAGTGCTAGGATTTCCAACTCCCGGTCTGAAAGTTGATCCGTGCCTTCAGCCACGGGAATTGGGGGCGAGTCCGCAAAAGCGCGCACTACCATCCGCGCGATTTCGCTCGTCATGGGAGCACCGCCCGTCCGTACTTCGGCGATGGCCGCCAGAATTTCACTCTCTGGCGCTCGCTTTAAGACATAGCCGCAGGCACCGGCTTTAAGGGCTTGAAAAATCGTTTTAATATCCTTGTAAACAGTCAGCATGATGACCTGTAAATCGGGCATTTTTTCACGCAAACGCGCCGTGCAGGCAATGCCAGATTCGCCAGGAAGATGGATGTCCATAAGCACCACATTGGGGCGGTGTTTGGGAATCTCCAAAATTGCTTCCTCAGCGGAAACGCAAGTGCACACGCATTTGTGGCCAGACTTGCTGCCAATCAGTCCTGCGAGATATTTTCGCAGTGTGGCATTATCTTCAACAATGGCGACTTTTGTCATCAAATCAGACTCAATAAATTGTGCCAATTGTGCAGTCATGTCATCAATTCAACCGGAATATTTTTTACTCCGAATTGGTGACATTCTAGATTACCTGCATTCAAAAGGCATCCGATAAACGTCGTATGCGGGTTTTATGGTTTGTCCGTTTTATCAAGGCTTGCTTCCTTGGTTGCCCCGAGCGGCAGGCGGAATTTGACAAGCGTTCCCCCATCAGCTTTTGATTCCAGCTTGCAATGGCCTCCCAGTTTCTGCAACCGGGCGGACAAATTCTTCAGGCCGTGGCCGTCGCTGGGTGATTCATTCTCCAGCCCTTTCCCATTATCGGCAATGTTAATCTCAAGGCAACTGTCAGCCATGTCCATGCCAAATTCAACTTCCGTTGCCCCAGCATGTCGCACAATGTTATTGAACGCCTCCTTAACCGCCATCAAAACTTCATGTCGCACACGGCCCTCAAGGGTGACGGCGGGAAATGATACCGGCACCTTGAACCGGCAGGCGATGGAGGTGTGTGCGAAAAACTCCTCCGCATAGCCGCTCAAATAGTCGGCCAGCGATTGGAGCGAGTTGTCTTCCGGGTCCACAGCCCAGACGATTACGTCGAGCGCCGAGACGAGTAGGCGAGCCTTGGCGCCGATGGTCTGAAACAGATTGGGTTGATGATCCGCGCTGGTTTGCCGAAACTGGCCCGTGCTGGCCAGCACGCTGATTTCCGTCAAGCTTGAACCTAGATCGTCGTGCAAATCTCGCGCAATGCGGGAGCGCTCGGCTTCGAGGGCATGCTGGTGTTGGACGCGCTCGCGTTCGCGGGTTTCGTGCTGAAGTTGGTTGGTGCGTTGCTCCACGAGCCGGCGCAATTGCCGGTTCCAAATCACCGTCGAAGCCAAAATCACCAGCAAGACTCCCACCAGGATCAACAATCGCTGCAGCGTCCACCAGGATGGCTGTGAGAGAACGACAATGTCAGCCGGTGAATTCAGCAGCAGATCAAAGGATTCTGCCGCCGTGCTCAAAAGCGGATCGCGACCGCGCCGGACATAAACCCCGGTGAGCCCGAGACTGCTGTCGGCGCGCAGAGAGGAAAAATTGGATTTTCCCGGCGCAAGTCGTGCCAGGTATAAACGGGTGCCCGATTGCATTTCCAAAACCTGTGCGCCCTGTTCAAAATGCCAGCCGAGCAATTGGCCCTGCATCCGCAGCCGGGTTGAGTCCAAATCTTCCCGCGTCAACTCGGTTTCGGCGAGTTGTTTTGGCGCCGGCAACGCCGCCGCCCCGGTTTTCCGAAGGATGACTTCACGCATCAGCAACGCCGTTCTGCCAATGTCCGGATACCCGACGGCTTCGACCAAATCACCGGCGTGTAAATCCGTTTTTCCCGCCGGCAGCAGCCGGAGTCCTGCCCCATCTGCTTGCAAATAAATTAGCGTCGCATCCGCGTATACAATTTGCCCCCGCACTTTCACCGGGAGGAAAGATGTGGCTTGTGCGTCAAACAACAAGAGTTCACGTGGCGTTCTTACCATGGCATCGAATGGATCTGCCGGCGCGGGAACATCCACGCTGACCGTGGAACTGCGCATCATAACCTGGCCGACGCGGACTTCGCGCGTCGTTGCGTCCCACACCGCGTACAGCACGCCACGAATCCTTACATTGGCTCTTAGAAAGGGCTTGAGGTCAGATTCAAAAGAACCCTCCAACTCCACATCGAGACGGCCATCAGGCAAATAAAGGCTGATCGTGTTGCTGTGAACATCAGTAACCAACCCCTTCAACTCGGCCCACTGAACGTCCCGGCTGCCATTGAGAAGTTCAGTCCAAGTGGGGCTGACGGGCGGAGGCAGTAATCCTTCACCCAGGCGGGTGGCTTTGCTGGAAAGGATGGTGGGGGCGAAATCTCCCGCTGCGCTGTGGCCCTCCACTTCCCACAACTCACCAAACGCAGGAGCTGCGTTTGAAATCGCGCTCAATGATACAAATATTCCGCGGGTGTCGTCCTGAAAAGACATCCAGTGTTCCTGGGCCGTTTTGATTGCTCCGGTCACCACCCCACGTATCCGCACCGGCAGGGACTGCCGGGCGCGTTCAATGGGCAGGCTTTGCACTTGGGCCACCGATGTAATCGGAAGCGTCGGTTCACCCCGGCCAAACGGGTGTTCAAGGATTACGAGATCCCTGCCGCTGGCCGCGAACAGCTTCCCCAATTGCAGCGTCTGATCCGAGGTCATCACCCCGCGCCCCATCCCAGTTATCCGGACGCGGGCATTGAGCAGGTTGGACAAGTCCAATCCCGTTGCGTCGGCCAGTCTGACAGAAATGACGTGCTGGGCACTGTTCAGATCAAACCTGACGCCTTCCCCGGTTTTGGAGACAAAGCTGATGCGTCCCTCGGTCACCATCCAGCAGCGCTCGTCCAAATTCGTCAGGTTGATCGCCAAATTCTGGCCGGGTGGCGGTTCCGAAGCATTGTTGCGTCCCAGGCTGACGACCGGCACGTTTAAATCGCCGAGATACAACACCGCCCCGTCATCTGACATGACCGTGAACTGGTAGCGTCCGGCACGAGGCACGTCCAAAAATCCGGAGTATTGGATGCCAACACCTTCGTCGCGGGACCTGAAGTTCAGGTCGAAATTGGTCGCTTGGCCGGTTTTGACCGGTTGAAGCAGATTGAAATCCGGGAGCGTTTCCCATAAACCTTCATAGCATTCCGCTCTCAGCCCAGGCAGGAAGTTGGTGGCGCCGGACTCGGTGACGACCGCGTGCCAGAGATTAGAAGATCCGATCAACCGTGGCGGTTCATTCGGAACCGCCCATCGCACTTCCAGCGCGAAGTATCGCCAATAATTGAACCACTCCACGCGCAGGGGGATTTTTCCGGCCGGCAATTTCACCTCTCCGATCGCAGCCTTTGACGCGTGCAAACCGTCGTTAACGACGACCGGCCGGGCAGAAATCTCAATCCCCATTTCGCGTTTGCGCAACAGGCAAGAGCGGTGGCGGATGCGGATTTGCTCTCCGGGCACGATCTCCCGCCCAAAGTCGCCAACTTGCAGCAGCTCAACTCCCGTCTCGTCCCGCACAACTAACACTCCCACCTTGGGACGGCTGGCATCGCAAACGGTCGCCTCAAGATCTACATCCCCGTTGATTTCTGGATTGGAGTTTAGCGTCTGGGTCAGTTGGTGCAAATTGGTGATTGCTTGCGCCCTGGCTGTGACAGCGGAGACTATGCCCAGTGATATCAGCGCTAACGCCGCCACCCTCCGGAAATATTCCAGGAACCGGCTGTTTTTTTGCGCTGGCATGACGACAGTTTAGCGTGTCGGTTCTCCCTCCGGCAACAATTTCATATTGAGAGTTTTTGATGCCCCCACGGGCGATGGTGAAATGGTCTTTGGCTGGACCGAGGCCATTGTATGGCAATGGTTTCTTGCCTTGTATGATGTCAATCCACTGAAGCAAAGAAATCAATTCCCCGGCAATGTCATTTCCAAAGGCTCCCGATCCTGCTTCCGGACCAGGTTAAGAACCGTCGTTTTGAAACCCATACGACAATTGTCGTATGGCTAAAACCGGTCCCCGATTTATGCTGTCTTCTCCGCAAACCACTGGTCAAAGCATGCGTGCAAAAATGATTTTTTGGCTGCCTGTTGGACTCGACGTGCCCTAAAGCTCAGAATAACAAAGCAAAGAAACTGAAAATGAAAGCGTTCCTGAAAAGCACTTGGATGGCGGCGGCGCTTGCAGCTTCGACCTTTGCCGTAATGGCAGCCATCCTGCCGGTGTGTGCTGCGCCGGGTCTCGGGCTGCAAACTGACGTCGTCCTTGACCAGCGGGCACCCGGCAGTTTTCCGCTGCTTGCTGCCAAACAGCCCGCGCCGATTTATCTCGCTTCGTCGGACTGGCCGGGAGTATTGCGCGCGGGTGCTGATTTGCAGGCGGACATGGAACGCGTCACCGGCCTCAAACCAGTGCTCATTACCAATGCGGCTCCGGCTGGGAAGTTCGCCGTCATCATCGGAACGCTGGGTAAAAGTCCGCTTGTTGATGGCTTGGTCAAAGCCGGAAAAGTCAACGCCAAGGCCATCTCCGGCAAATGGGAATCGTTCATCATCACCACGGTTGCCAATCCGCTGCCCGGCATGGATCAGGCGCTGGTCATCGCTGGCAGCGACAAGCGAGGGACAATTTACGGCATTTACGAAATTTCCAGCCAGATTGGCGTCTCGCCGTGGTATTGGTGGGCGGATGTGCCGTCGAAGCATCACGAATATCTTTTCATCCAGGCCGGGACTTATGTCCAAGGTCCGCCAGTGGTGAAATATCGCGGCATCTTCATCAACGATGAAGAGCCGGCTTTCGGCCCCTGGGCGCGGGAGAAGTTTGGCGGCATCAACGCGAAGATGTATTCGCATGTGTTTGAATTGCTGCTGCGCTTGCGCGCCAACTATCTCTGGCCCGCCATGTGGGGGAAGGCTTTCAATGAGGACGACCCCCTCAATCCCCGGACAGCGGATGAATATGGCATTGTCATGGGCACATCGCACCACGAACCGATGATCCGCGCCCAGCAGGAATGGACGAAATGGCATGATACATACGGCAACGGGCTCTGGGATTATTCCAAAAACGAGGCCGGATTGAAAAAGTTTTGGACCGACGGCATTGAACGGAACAAGCAGTATGAAAGCCTCGTCACCGTGGGCATGCGCGGGGATGGCGATGTGGCCATGCCGGACGCGGGCGGCTTGGCGACCAACAAGAAGCTGCTCGAGAAAATCATCGCCGACCAGCGCCAGATTCTGGCGGCACACATGAACCCGGATGTAACCAAGATTCCGCAGCTCTGGGCGCTCTTCACGGAGGTGCAACAGTATTATGACGCCGGGTTAAAATTGCCGGACGATGTCACGCTGCTGTTCTGCGATGACAACGTCGGCGATCTTCGCCGTCTGCCCACGCCGGCGGAAAGGAAACGCAGCGGTGGTGCCGGGATTTATTTCCATATGGACATGCATGGCGGGCCTTTTTCGTATCAATGGCTCAACAGCAACCCGCTGCCGAAAGTCCAGGAACAAATGAATCTCGCCTACGAATACGGTGCCACGCGCATCTGGCTGGTAAATGTGGGCGACCTCAAGCCGCTCGAAATTCCCCTGGAATTTATCATCCGCATGGGCTGGAACCCCGCGGCGATGTCGAAGGATTTTGTGGCTGAATATCAACGCCGCTGGGCAGAGCGCGAGTTTGGTCCCGCACACGCGGATGAAATTGCCAACCTCGTCGCCAAATATGCCAAATACAATGGCATTCGCAAACCGGATCTGCTCAATCCGACCGTTTTTAGCCTGGTCAATTATCGCGAGGCCGAGCTTTTTTCCCGTCAATGGAACGACCTCATGACCCGGGCGCAGCAATTGAGGGCCGTGCTGCCGGCGGAACAGCAGGACGCTTACTATGAGCTGGTCCTGCATCCGACCCTGGCCTGTGGCAATCTCGTTGATCTCTTCATCGCGGCAGGCCGGAACGCCCTCTTCACCAAACAGGGCCGCGCCAGCGCCAATGCAGAAGCCGCGCGCGTGCGGGCTTTGTTCAAGAAGGATCAGGAACTCAGCGATTATTACAACAATGTCCTGGCCGGTGGTAAATGGCGACACATGATGGACCAACCCCATATCGGCTACACGAACTGGGCGCCGCCGAACCGGAACATCCTGCCCAGAGTCACCGAAATCACTCTCCCCGATACGGCCGACTTTGGGGTCACGGTGGACGGCGCGACTTCGGCCTGGCCGGGCGGCAGTGGCGAACCCACCTTGCCCGCGTTTGATTCGCTGAATCCGCAGCGTTCGTATGTGGATGTCTTTGCACGCGGCAGCAAACCAATTGAATTTAAGACCGCCGCCGATCAACCTTGGATTCTTCTCACGGAAGACCAAGTGCCCGGAGCCGGCGATGACCGCCGCCTCTGGGTGGACATTGACTGGCGCAAGGCTCCCGTTGGCCAAACCCAGGGGGCCATCACCATCAGCGGCGGCACCAACGCCCCTGTGACTGTTAAACTGACCATCCACAAGGCCACTGCCAGGCAGGAACGCGAGGCGCGGGGATGCTTCGGCGGATTGGTCGGGCCGATTTCCTTCCTCGCCGCCGATGCGACGGCGGTTATTCCCGCGGGCGAAGCGCGCTGGGAAAAACTGCCGGACTACGGACGCGTCTCCACGGCCATGGAAGTGTTCCCCGTGACCACCGACACCATTGCGCCGCCCAACCCGGCGCCGCGCCTGGAGTATCCCGTCTACTTTGCCAAGGCGGGAACTTATGACGTGGATGTGATCACGAGCCCAACCTTGGACGTGATCCCCACGCGGGAATTGGCGCTCGCCATCTCCATGGACGAGCAGCCGGCACAGGTTGTGAAAGTCTTCACGCCAGCCACATTCAAGGATGAAGACAATCTGGGCCGGAAATTTGACGAAAATGTCCGCAACAACGCCCGGGTCTTGCACTTCCAGCAGACCGTCGGCACGCCCGGCAAGCACACGTTGAAAATTCACATGGTGGATCCAACCGTGGTGGTGGAGAAGATCGTCCTCCACGACGCGCCATTGCCAGCTTCTTATTTCGGCCCGCCTGAAGTTTCAATTCATTGAAGGCATGGTTGCGATCCATCTTTTCCACAACTTTGAATTTATGCCCGACTTATCCAGACCCGCTAGCCTCGTTTCAATCAACAATGATTTAGCGGCTTCGCTGCGAGCGAAACGCCAGGTTTTGCGCCAGGTTTCCATCGTCGCCATCATCATCGCTGGCTTGTCCATGGACGCGGCCTGCTCGCCAATGAAGCGTGGGGCCGGTACGGGCGTTGCGAAGGCTGATCCGGTTACTACGGGATTGCCGCATGCCGCGACCAGCCACTGGACCGCTGACAATGGCAATGGCACTTATTCAAATCCGCTTTTCTACGGGGAGTTTGAAGACCCGGATGTGATTCGCGTGGGCGACGACTATTACCTCGCTGGCACCACCATGCACATGATGCCTTCGGTCGAAATCCTGCATTCCAAGGATTTGGTGAACTGGGAACTCGCCGGCTATTGCACCAACAAACTCGATCTTGGCCCGGCCTATCGCCTCGCAGACGGGAACATCTACGGTAACGGCATCTGGGCCCCATGCCTCCGCTTTGACAAAGGGATGTTCTACATCTTCTGCAACGTCAACCGGGCCGGTCTGCAGGTCTTCCGCTCCAAGTCCATTGACGGGCCTTGGGAGCGAAATCAGTTGCCCAACCGCCATGACCTGTCCGTCCTCTTCGATGACGACGGCAAGGTTTATATCATATCGGGTGGCGGCACCCCGTATCCGATCGAAGAATTGTCGCCGGACCTCCGATCCTTTGCCACCAATGCCCCCCGCCATCAACTGGTCGGCAAGATGGGTGAAGGCCATCATCTCTACAAGATCAAGGGCAAATACGTTGACATCTCCTGCCAGCCCGGCGGGGCCGTGGACGAATATGTCGCCGTGGCTGACACCCTGGACGGGCCTTGGTCAATTACCAAGATGGTCACGGGTGAATCTATGGGTGAAACGGGTGCCACACCCGCAAAGGCCAACGCCGATGACCGCGGCCTGTGGATTCACCAAGGCGGCATGTGCGATACGCCCTCGGGTGAATGGTGGAGCATCATCATGTCCGACCACGGCAGCGCCGGCCGCATGGTCAACCTGGTGCCGATCACTTGGGACAATGGTTTTCCGGTCATCGGCCTGCCAGGCAATTTGCGCAAAGCCCCCAATACCTGGATCAAGCCCAACACCGGTTACACCCAGGAACCCAAGCCGGCCTATGTCTGGGACGACAATTTTGACAGCGGAAAATTGAATCCACACTGGCAGTGGAATCACGTTCCAGATGACACCAAGTGGTCGCTCACCGAACAGCCCGGCGTGCTGCGCCTGCATTCCTTGCCAGCGGCAAGCCTCTGGACCGCGCGGAACAGCATCTGCCAGCGGCCGCCTGGACCCGAGTCCATCATGACCGTAGAATTGGACACGACCGGTCTGGTCGCTGGCGACACTGCAGGCTTGGGGCTGATCAGCACTCCTTACGCCGGGCTGAGTGTGGTGAAAATCGCCGACGGCACGGCGTTACAGATGTTCCAAGGCTCTGGCGATGGCCGCCGTGGCGCGGCGGCGGCACCGGCCACTGCCCCCATCATCGCCTTGAGCAATCCTCCGGGCCATCTGTGGCTGCGCATGCATTGCAATTTTGACACGGACCGGGTCGTTTTCAGTTGGAGCACAGATGGCAAAGTCTTCACGCCGGCGGGCAACCCGTTTACGCCGACATTCCAGTTGACGACTTTCCAAGGCATTCGTCCGGCACTGTTCAATTTCAACACCTCCGGCCAGGCCGGTGGTTATGCCGACTTTGATAACTATGTTGTGGAAGAGCCGCGGGCTCGCGGCATCGAACGGGAGATCCCCCTGGGCAAGACCATCACGCTCACCAGCGGCGCGGATGGCAGTTACCTGGCTGCCGATACGCAAAACAACGTCCTGGTCAACCGGGCTGCGGATTCAGCGGTTGCAAATACACCCAATGTGCGCTTTCAAGTCCTTGACCTCGGCCAAGGGCGCGTCGCCTTGACGGCTGCCAATGGCCGGTTCGTGTCAGCCACTGAAGATGGCGTCACGTTGAAGGATCTGGCGGGCCGGACACCGAGCAATGCGGAATCTTTCCAGTGGATCAACTTGATGCGTGGCGACACCATGTTCATGGCGTTGACCAACCACCGCTACCTCACGACCACGCC
Organism: Verrucomicrobiia bacterium; assembly: GCA_031290985.1. Lineage (GTDB taxonomy): Bacteria > Verrucomicrobiota > Verrucomicrobiia > Limisphaerales > UBA11358 > UBA11358. The sequence goes on from JARLJW010000094.1 coordinate 72,118, forward strand.
GAATGAGCCGGGACCGGTCACTGCCACCGCCACCGGTCCAAGCCCGGCTCGCAAAAAAGGCGAATGTTTCAAGTGGAAAACGGTTGATTGAGAAGCAACCGATGCCATCCAAGCGCTGTCCAATCTGATCACCAACCAGTTGCAAAAACGCTCGCAATTATTATTCGCCTCGTTGGCTTATGCCGGCCCGGAGCACCGGGCGTTCGCCCAGAATGCTTTGGCATTGGCGGCGCGCCATTCCGATGAAATTTTTCTCGACGACCGTGTCTTCTTCGACCGCAAATCTGATTTGGCCGTCAAGGCCAAGGGATACAAAATCGGATGCAGTATCGCCTTGAAACCATGCGCGGGGGCACCAGAAACCTCATCGCCAGGGCCGCCAAAGCGGTCCCTCCATAGATTATCAAGATGGCCAACCGGTATGAAAAATACGCCAATGCGCTTCATGGACAGCCTTAAGCCCGGCGGCAATCAAGGCGGTTGGGTTGGCCAAGGTGACCGGCCACTTCATTTTGTGGATTTACCCATTGGCACAGTCACCGCCGTGCCAGTGTAATGCACCACCGCATCCGGCTTTTCAGTAACCGGAATTCCCGCACCATGGTTTTCTGAAACCCAGACGATATAAAACGTGCGCTCTTTCACCATGCCGGGGAATTCGCCGTTGCGTTTTCCAATTTCCAAAGCCTGTTTGGCTTCATTCCAAGAAATCAGCACCGTGGCGTGCTTTCCCTTTTCGTAATTGTAATTGTCGCCTTCATCTTCGTAGAGCGTGAACTTGCCGTCCGCGCCACGATAGATGCGAAGTTCGATGGGGTCAGCCGGCTTCTCGCTGGAATACTGGAGGAACGGTCCCAGCGGGATAATCGAACCGGGCCGGACGAACAGCGGCACGATTTCGACTGGAGCGGCTGCCTCTACCCTCTGGCCGGCAGGGAAAGTTTCACCGGTCCAGAAGTCATACCAAGGGGCACCATCTGACGGGAGATAGACTGGCTGATTTGTGGCTTCGGCAGAGGTTACCGGCGTGATCATGATCGCCGGGCCGAACAGATATTGATTGCCGATATTCAGCGCTTGCGGGTCTTTCGGAAAATCCATGACCAATGGACGCATGAACGCGCTCCCTTCGGCCGTCACTTGCCAAGCCGTCGAGTAGAGATACGGCATCAGGCGATAGCGCAAGTTCAGATAGGTTCGCATGATGTCCTGCGTCTTTCCGTCGAAGCGCCAGAATTCCTTGCCTGGTTTCTCGCCATAAGATCCATGCACGCGGAACATGGGGCAAAACGCGCTGAATTGGAACCAGCGTGCAAAAAATTCCTGATACCGCGGGTTGCCAGGATTGGCATCGCCAGTTTCACGGCTGCCAAAGAACCCGCCAGTATCCGTGTTCCAATACGGGATGCCGGAGAGAGAGCAATTCAACCCGGCGGGAATTTGGTTTTTAAGAACTTGCCACGTCCCAGTAATGTCGCCCGACCAGGTAATGGCAGAATTGCGTTGCTGTCCCGCGTAAGCCGAACGGGTGAGAATAACCACACGTTTCTGATCAGTGGCGGCACGTTGTCCCTGATAAATGCCACCTGAGTGCATCAGGGGATATGCATTATAGACCTCGTAGCCCGGTCCCATGGGCGTTTGGTAATTGCGGAAGCCCATGCCGCCAATTTCTGGCTCGGGCGCATCCAGCCACCAACCGTCCACCCCCTTGGCGAAAATCTCGTCCCGCATCTGCTTCCAATAAGTCTGCCGACCGACGGCTGCAAACGGGTCATACCATTGCCCGTGTCCCGGCGGAAAGGCATACGACGTGACTTGCGGGAACATCCCGCCGACGGCGTTGAGCTCCTTGCTGTTGTCGCTGCCGAGATCAAATTTCGCCCAAACGGAGATGAGGGCGTGATAGTTCATCTCGTGCAATTCCTTGAACATCCCCACCGGGTCCGGGTAGCGTTTCGGATCGAAAAGATGCGAGCCCCAAGTGTTGGTGCCCGGCGGCCAGTATTGCCAGTCCTGAATGATCCCATCCACGGGAACTTTGAGTTCGCGCAACTTTTTCGCAATGCCAAGCAATTCATCCTGCGACGCATAACGTTCCTTGCACTGCCAGAAACCCAGCTCCCATTTCGGCATCAGGGGCGCATTGCCCGTTAAGTTACGGTAAGCTTTCAGAGCGGTGTCAATGGTTCCATCGCCGTAGCAGAAATAGTAGTCAATGGCCTTGCCCCATTCCGACGACCAGCGCAGAACTCTTGGTTTCGCATTCGTATCCCCCGCAGTGCGCGCGGAAACAGTCGTGACGGCAGGATCGTCCCAAAGGAGCATGTAGCCTTTGCTCGAAGTGATCACCGGAATACCGACATTCATGTTCGCTTGGGCCAGCGTGACGCTGCCGCCGCTGGCGCTGTAATTCCAGGAACCTTGCTGATGTTGGCCCAGGCCGTAAATGCCCTCATCTGCCGGCAAGTCAAACGACAGCGCGCAGGAGTTGCCCGTGATGCCACGTTGCGTCGCCGGCGCGATTTCACGGCCCTGAGCCGACTCCTGAAGCAACACGTGATCGGCCACATCGAGGAAACTCACGACACCGGTCTGCTTGTCTATTTTCACCCTGATATGCGTGGACATCAAAGTGAAAGCCCGGTCGTTTTCCCGCTGCCTCAATTTCACCTTTTTCGGGTTTGCAACAACCGTAAGACTTTTGTTCGTCGGCAGTTCGGCCGCATTCACATACGTGACGCGGACAATATTGTCGGACCAGAACTGGACACGCAGTGTGCCGCCATCAACGGTGAATTCTGTCCCCTCGGACAGCTTCTTCGAAGTGGTAACTGAGGCTTCCGCCGCGGCAAGGAACAGGGTCAGGATTGCTGCGATCAATGTGAAGGATACGTTTTCTTTCATGGTAATTTTGGGATAACGGTTCGTAGGATTGGCGATAAACCTGTCACCGCCCGACAAAAGTAGCAAGCAATGCCCGGGACATGAATCTCGTCCACCAGCTTCTTCCTGTCAGGAAACTCTTTATTTGGCTGCCTGGCATCGAATCCCCTCGCGCGCTTGCTCCGCCAGCCGTCTTCAATATTGACGCAGGTCCAGCCATGTTCGTTCAGGCCTTTTTCCACCATCGCCCGTGCCGGGTTGCACACCTTCTCCTGGCTCACTGCGTCGCCCCAGCAGTTCCAACTACTCCAGCCCGGCGGCGGCGTTAGCGCGCCTCTGTCACCCGCCCCGATGCGAAATTGTTTCTCCGCTTCGCCCGTGATGGGTTTTGCGCACAAAGTCACGTGTGCTCGCCGGGAGTTGCCAGTTGGCCCGTCATGCGGCTGGTGACGAAGTCAAGTGTGAGGGCCGCCGACAGCCCATCAACAGCGAAGGTCATCGGGCGTGTCCCGGTGGCCGCGATGGTGTAAAGAAATGCGAGCCCGGACGCCCCCTAAAGGTGCATGGATCGTTGATGCCGGGCGCGACCGTCACGCGACGCGCAAGTGTCAGCGCATTCCCGGCTGGAGAAAGCAGCGCCTCCGGTAGCGTGGCAACCATCTCTGCCGCCGAACGACTGCGGGCGCAGATCAGCGGTGCTTTAATCGCGTGTCGCATATGTGGTGAACGTTTTCTATTTCCTTCTAATGACTGATGGTATCAGGGGGGGCTGATCGTCATCGGCAATTTCAGCCGGAGGTCGTCGGAAGCTGCGCCGACAAGGAACTCGTAATTTCCCGGCTCGACCACATATTGCTTCTTCTCGGTATTCCAATAACGCAGACGTTCAGCCGGCACTTCCATGGCGACCGTTTTGGATTCGCCGCTTTTCAGCGACACACGCTGGAAACCGCACAGCGCCAGTTTGGGTTGCGGCACGGCGGAATTGACATGGCGGAAATAGACCTGCGCCACTTCTTCGCCGGCGCGCGTGCCGGAATTTTTCAGCCTGAATGACAATGTTACAGTGCCGTCGGCGGCTATTCTATCCGGCTTCAGTTTACCGCCCTTGAAATCGAATTTGGTGTAGCTCAAGCCGTGACCAAAAGCGTAGAGCGGCTTGCCGCTGAAGTAACGGTAGGTCCGGTTGCTCATCGCATAATCGGTGAACGCGGGCAAATCCGCCGTGGAACGGTAAAACGTCAGCGGCAAATGGCCGGAGGGATTGACTTCGCCGAACAGGACTTCGGCCACGGCGCGGCCGCCTTCCTCGCCGGGATACCACGCTTGGAGAATTGCCGGCAGATGTTCATCTTCCCACGTCAGCGCCATCGCCGAACCGCTGCAATTGACCACGACGATCGGCTTGCCGGTGGCGTGGAGCGCTTGCACGAGTTGCTCCTGCACTTCGGGCAGCTCAACCGAATCACGATCAAACCCCTCGCCTTCCTGGGCCGGGGTGATGCCGCCGACATAAATGATCAAATCCGCATTCGTCGCAAGGCCGAGCGCCTCGGCGCTGAGTTCAGGCAATGCACGGGTCGTTTCGTTGTCTTGGCGGCTCCACGCCGCGATCGCCTTGTTGGTTGTGATCGGGCTGCCCGGCGCAAACGTGACTTCTATGTTCGTTCCGGCAGCCTGCTTTATGCCATCCAGAATTGAAATGGGATGCGAAGCTGACCCATGGTAATTGCCATGCAACATGGACATTGATTTGCCATTCGGCCCAATGACCGCGATCCGTTTGAGTTTGGAGCGGTCGAGCGGGAGGATGCCGTCGTTCTTCAGCAGCACCAAAGATTGCCGCGCCATCTGCAAGGCAAGCTCCCGGTGCTCCGGCGTATCGTTGTCCTGCATGGTGATTTTCGAATAAGCAACCTTGTCCGCCGGATCAAACAAGCCGAGCCGGAAACGAGTCCACAAGGTGTAATACAAGGCGGCGTCAATTTCTTTTTCGGTCACCAACCCTCGCTGCACGGCGCGGACCAGGGCGTTGTAATCACCGCCGCAGCACAGGTTGCACCCCGCTTTCACTGCCGCGGCTGCCGCCGCTTCGGGCGTGGACACATAACCATGCTGCTGCGGGCGCCAAATGTCTCCAATGGCGTCGCAATCGGAGACCACATAACCCTCAAATCCCCATTGTTTGCGCAGCAAGTCGGTGAGGAGGAATTTATTCGCACAGTCAGGCACGCCATCGAGCGCGCTGTACGCCCCCATTACCCCGCCCACTTTCCCCTCGCGCACCACGCGCTCGAATTGCGGCAGATAGGTTTCATACAGGTCGCGGTCCGAAATCTCGGCATCGAAGCGGTGCCGTTGCGCCTCCGGCCCGCTATGCACCGCGTAATGCTTGGCGCACGCCATCGCCAGCATGTATTTGGGGTCATCGCCCTGAATGCCTTTGACGAACTCAATGCCCAACTCGCTCGCAAGATACGGATCTTCGCCGTAAGTCTCCTGGCCCCGGCCCCAGCGCGGATCGCGGAAAATGTTGATGTTCGGCGTCCAAAAAGTCAGGCCATACCACCATTTGGAATCGCCATCATGTTTGGCAACATGGTCATTGAACTTGGCGCGGCCTTCAACGCCGATGACTGTTCCTTCCTGATGAAACAAGCGCGGGTTCCACGAGGAAGCAGCGCCGACCGGTTCCGGGAAAACCGTGGCGACGCCGCTGTTGGCGACACCGTGTAATGCTTCGTTCCAATAGTCATACGCCGGCAAACCCAGACGCGGGACCGCTGGAGCGGCATTCTTCAATTGAGCGACTTTTTCCGCGAGCGACATGCGGCGAATCAAGTCATCCGCACGCTCTTTGATGGAGTGCGCCAGGTCGCGCCAGATCGGCGGGTCTTTTACCTCCGGCATACGCACCGCCGCGGCCGAAAAGGCATCCGCCAGTTCCGCGGCGCTGAAGGAAACCACCGGCACGCCATCCGCGTTCCTGGCTTCGATCGTGTTGAATTTGGCCGCGCCTTTGCTGGCCATGAAAGCAATTCTCAACGGCCCGCGCAAAGCCTCATCTTCGTGCTCCACCATGCCGGTGATGGTTGACACCTTTCGCGCACCGCCCACCGTGGCGAAGATGTCAAAATCCTTCGCCAGCATTCGTTCGCCGCTGCTCACATCAAACACTCGTTCACCCGCCGCGCCCGCCACTGTCTCGGCCGCGCCGATGGCGATCGTATATCTGCCCGCCGGCAGTTGCGCGATCTCGACGGTGAAGTTGGTCCCATTGATATCCTCACGGTAGGCGGCGGCCTTGTTGCCGGCACCTTCAATGACCACCGACCGATTGTCTTTGCGGTGTGTGAAACTGCCGCTGACGGTCACCTGCGGACCGCAGGAGGTGCAGATTTCATCAGCGCCAAAAGCTACGCATGCCGACACCAGCAATCCCACATGCAACCGGATGATATTCGTGGTGAATTTTGATCGGGCCCGTGAACTTCTCATTTTTAGGAGGGTAGCAAACAAATTGACCATTAATATTTTGATGGCGGGCAGTGAGCGGCACTATGTTGACGGGGCGCATTGGCCGTTACGGCTTGTCTGCCGGAAAAAGTTTCGCCCGCCCGGGAATCCACCCGATTCGTCCCGAACGTTGAATTTCTGTCTTGCGTGGCGGCAGCCAGATTGGATGACACTATTTACCTCGCTTATTGCACGGGAATGATCTCAATGGCGTTGATCTCGGGGTTCTCAGTTTGTGCGGTAAATTTAATGTCCAGCTGGCCGTTGGTAATCTCCACCGGCACGGTTTCCACATAAGCCCTGGCAAATCCGCCCGCCTTGGCCCAGACATCAAAATCTTTGAAGGTCTTGCCCCCGAGTTCGAAGGTGAACACCCGCTGGCCCGCATCAGTGATGCCGTCATAGGTCTCGCAAAAATGCAGCTTCACTTGATACTTTCCATTGGGCAGCTTCTGGCTGAACGCCTCCATCGAATAATGTTCAGAACGGTAAATTTCCGGCTGCCTGGTGTTGGCTATTTGCTGGTCCGGCCGTTCAATCACATCGCCGCCGGAAAACCCCATGTCGCCAAGCCATTCAATTCCAGTTGAATCTTTGACCGCCGCGGAGGTTCCGGCATTGATTCGGATTGGGGCCGAAAGCGCCTTGGCCGCTACCGGGGCGGTTGCCATAACTTCCGGTGCCGGTAAAGTGGCCGTCGCCGCCGGAGCGGCTGCCGTCGGCGCGCTGGCAGGGCGAGGCGCCGACTGACAACCGGTGACAATTAAAAGTGCGGAAATGAGGCCAGGCAAAATGAACTGGTTTGGTTTCATCGAATATTTTGTGTGATTAATTGGAAGTGAAATTATCTCATATCCAAACTCCACGAGCCATACGACAATCGTCGTATCCAGCGTGAGGAATTCTCAAGCTGCCCCGGGCAACGCGCATTGCGTCCGGAGTAAAACCGGTTTTTTTCCAAGCTCTCTTCATTTCGTGAACAGATTCAAATCAATCGCCTCCCCCATGTCCCGGTAGCCGGCCGGGTTCAAATGCAGCCAGTCGTTCGCGTATGGGCCGGGATGAAAGGCTGCTTGAAAATTCGTCAGCGTCTCCGGATCGCGCACCGCCAAGTCGAAATCAATCACGCCGTCGAATACCTTGTTGGTCCGGATCCAAGTGTTGACATACTGACGCTCTTGCTCGTGAATGTCGCTATAATACCCGCTGCCGCCGAACGGAGTGATGGTCGCGCCATAAGCACGGATGCCGTGAGTCTTGGCTTTGCGGGCCATGTCCGCGTAGGCATTAACCAGATTCGTCGCCGTGGCCATGTTGCTGTTGCGCCCGCCAATGTCATTGACGCCTTCAAATAAGATGAAATACCGCACACCGGATTGCTCCAGCACGTCGCGGTCAAACCGCTTTACTGCCGCCTGGCCAAGGCCGCCAAAGATGGCGTTGCCGCCGATGCCCGTGTTGACCACCCCAACCTTGGCCGTGGCCGCGTTCGTGCGGAGGCGCTGCGCCAGGATGTCGGGCCAGCGATTATTCCTATCGTTGGACGAGCCGCGTCCGTCAGTGATCGAGTCGCCGAGCACAGCGATGGCACGGCTGGATTTGTCTGCCTGAACCTCAATGCCAGTGATCAGACACCAATGAAACACCCGCTTCGCGGCCGGAAAACTCGCTTCAGATACAGCGTTGCTCAAAGCGATGAATGAAGTGGTGCGCGAACCGGGATGTCCGGTGATGGTGGTCGCCGAAATGTCGCCCAAATAGAGGCTCAACGCGACATCCGCGAGCGCGGGTAACTCAAAATCCAGCGGGTCGGAAAGGACCGCTTCGCCTTTCGGAATCACCACTTCGGCGGCATCATTAAACGTGAGTGCCTTGTCAGTGGCGGGATCGATCTCGCCGTTGCCCGCGCTGCCTTTCCCTGCCGCCAGCGCGATGTGCGCGGCGCGAATGGTCACGGAGTCCGTTCCAAAAATATTGGAGAAGCGGACGCGCAATGTTTTGCCTCCGATGCTCGTCCGGACAAACTGGCGCAGCGTCGAGTTCGCCAGCGGCACGGGCGGCAGATTGTTCGGCTCTGTCAACTGCACCGCGCAGCCCCACGTCGCGACCCAATGGTTGTCGGCGGCAAAGAGCTTCGCTTGGTGGCAAACCAACGACAGGAGAATCGCCACAAGCAGTCCGACGATTGGACGGCCTTGGCGAAATTTGGTGCACTGCGATTTTGTCATGTCCGTTGAATGCTCAGGATTTTGTTATTGCCCATTCCACACCAACGTTTTGTTTATGGCCGGTTCCACGTATTGAATCGGGACTATGCTCTTTGCAAATTTGCGGTTATTTTATCGGTTTTCATTTCTTACGTTTTTCCGGTTTCTTTTCTGGTTTTATCTTGGAGACAAGGCGCATGGCGGCGTCGAACGGCATTGCCAGTTTCAGCGCCTTCTCCAGCTTATTTGGTTTTGATTTCATGGTTTAGAATTTAGCTCCGGGGTTTTGCGATTTCAACAAATCAAAATACTTCCAAAGCATTTTCCATTTTTGGCGGCTTGCATATGGAATCTCACAGGTTTTGTTGCCAAGCACCCGAACAGAGGGCTACGACGCCCAAGAAAGAATGCCACACAGCCACACGCCCATCTGGGCGTGAGCAATGGCAAAGGGCTTTCCTAGAAATGTCGTAGTTTCTGTTCGCCTTTACCGCTCCGCTAAATTTTATGTCGGCACCATCTAAGCGAATTTTTGTTTGCTTTTCAAGCGTGGATGCAGGAGAGTTCCACCAGCATTGAGCACCAAGTAAGAGAGCTTCCGATTTAGGATGTTTTCACCAGCTTGGTGCTTTTTTTGTTTTATGGAGCCAAGAGAAACAGCGCCCGCATGACGCCGAAATGTGGAGCGCGGAAAGAAATAAGGCGGGTTGCACCAGATGAGCTTAAACATTGGATGCAACCCGCCTCAGGGCACAAATGCGAGCGTGGCGGAATCGGAATACGCGGCCAATTTGGGATTGGCTTCCCTAGCCGGATTGCGGGTTCAAATCCCGCCGCTCGCACTTTTCCAACCGAAAGAACATTTGGCCCGGATTTCCTTAATTGTCAATGTGATAATTTAACACGATTTTTATAATCAATTAAACCCATTGATTTCATTGTGTGTTTTCAATGTTTAATTTTGGTTAGCCACTTTGCAAATGTGGTGTTTTCCGACATAATAGCGACGTATGAAACATAAGACTATACAAACACCAGACGATTTAACATTAGATGAAATAACGCAACGGTTTTCCACTGATGCCGCCGCCCGCAAGTATTGGGAGGCTATTCACTGGCCGAAAGGCCCGGTTTGCCCGCATTGCAGCAACAAGAAACCGAAACTTATTTATGAGATCAAGGCGAACAAGGCCAAGCGCATCCGGCCCGGTTTACGTCAATGCGCCAAGTGCGGGAAGCAATTCACCGCCACCATGGGTACCATTTTCGAGCAGACACACATTCCCTTGCGGAAATGGCTGGTGGCCTGGTATTTGGTTTGCTCGTCCAAGAAAGGGATTAGTTCCCTGCAAATCCAGCGCATCCTTGACCTTGGTTCGTACCGCACAGCGTTGTTTATGACCCACCGCATCCGTCATGCCTTGCGTGACCCAGTGTTTAACGACAAGTTGCGCGGCACAGTGGAATGCGATGAAACCTATGTTGGTGGCAAGACACGCGGACGCGGACGGCATTTCATGGGGAATAAAACTCCCGTGGTTGCCTTGTTGGAGCGTGGCGGGCGGGTTCGTTCCCAAGTGATGCCTTTAGTCACCGGCAAAAATCTAAAGGAGGCCCTTGAGCAGCACATCAGCCCAAAGTCCACCATTATGACCGATGAACTTCCCGCCTACCGGAAGGCGGCAGGACGGTTCGCCAAGCATTATGTAGTAAACCACTCCCGCCGTGAATATGTCCGGGGACGGGCGCACACTAATGGAGTTGAGGGAAACTTCTCCCTGCTCAAGCGTGGTGTCGTTGGCACGTTTCATCATTTGAGCGCAAAGCGCCTGCCGTTGTATTTGGCAGAGTTTGACCATCGTCACAATACCCGTTTTCTGACCGATGGTGAACGGACAATCATCGGCATGAAAAAGTCGGAAGGTAAGCGGCTTTTTTACCGGAATCCAGCCAAGTGATTTATGCCTAAACCAGACGCCGAAGAATACGCCAGAAAAGTTCTATGGCACATTTGCGGATTGCGCGCAGATGTCCGACACATGCAAGCGAAGCTTGCTGAATACGCCTCCATGGAGTCTGGGGTTCCATCAAAAACAATTCTTCTAAAGTGGCAATCCGACTGTCAGGCTTCTCAAAATGAGATTTATCTGGATGCGGTGCGCGATATTGGCCTACCACCTGAAGGTCATCAGGCGTGACATCTTTTAACGGATTTATTTTTCCCATTTTAAGTTAAATCTTTGCAAAGGGCATAGTCCCGTATTGAATAACTGCATTTTCACGGAATGCTGTCGATTTCCGAGTTGCTCGACCATCAGAATGGCGGACCGGCTAGGATGCGGAAAAAGTTCATCGGTCCACTCGTCGCGCTGTTTGTCCAAGTGAATGGCAACACGGGCGAATTAGTGGAAAATACCACACTCCAGTTCGCCAGGTTGGTCGAGGCCTGGATTTGATAATCCGGGCCGCTATCACCGGTGGCCTGCAATACCAGCTGACCACCGCTCAATATAGGTGTCGAAAACTGTGGTGGTTTCAATGGGTTCACGGTGACCACAAAACTCTCCGTTGCGCTCATGCTGGGCGTGCCGTTGTCGGTCACCATGACCGTGAATGGATTGGTCGTGTTCGCTTGTGCCACCAGCGGCCGCCACGTCAAAACCCCGCTGGCGGCATTCAAGGCGGTGTTGGTGGGAGCCGTGAGCAAGCCAAACGTTAGTGTTTGCGCCGGAATATCGCTATCGGTTGCCACGTTCGTAATGTTCAAAGTCATCCCCGCACCCATTGTCAGGCTGCTAATGGCCGCCAAATTGGGTGCGGTGTTCACGGGTATCACATATTGCAGCCAAGGGCGCCAACTGTTGGTCGGATGTTCCTTGGAACAAAACTGGATCAATCCATTGAGACTATTCGTCGGCTGCGTTATCTCAATCGCTAGCAACCCGCCATTCGTCGCCTGACTTTTAACCACACTCGTCACGTCCAGCACATTCGCCACCCCCACGGCAACAGTATTGGTGGCGAAAGTCACCCCTAAACCAGCGGGCTGGTTGTTCCAAGTTATGCCGGCTTCAGTCCAGTTGGTCGCAGCGACGCCATAAAACATCTTCACCGTTGAATCATCCACCCGGTTTGGCATGAGTGTCAGGGTGGCGCTCGAGACACCTACCAAGTCGTGCACGTCAAACAATAAATAGGTGTTGCGGGTCGAAATCGCAACATTGTTTTTTACCAGTAAGTTTGTAGAACTTCCATAATTAACACCCGCGTTGCCACTTTCCACATACGCGTCGGCCACAGGCATTCGAGCTGGGATTAAGGTGGTCGCCATCGCTTCCGCGCCATCGTCACCTTCACCGAGGGCGGGCGATACGGCGGACGCGACATAATAATAGGTGGCGCCACCGGCAAGCCCGCGATCAGTGAAATTGGTGGTGGCAACCCCGCTCGCCACCACGGTGTAGTTTCCGCCGCTGGTCAGCGACCTTTTCACGTTGTAACTGGCGGCATTACTGCTGGCGATCCAGGATAGATTGATCTGGTTGGTCCCGCCAACCGCAGTCAATCCGGTTGGCGGCGGCGTTCCACCCCAGCCACCGGTAACTTCAACATAATCAATAAAAGGCAAGCCTATGTTGGTGCTTGATTGAAGCCTGACATCGGCCGTCCCCGGAGCAATGTATGGATAAACCGTGACATTTTGCCAATTGGTCAAAGCCCCGGTGGATGGAAATTGGATGTTCGCCGCCACATTGGTGCCATTGACAAGCAGATCCGCACTGCTGTCATTGGTGCCGGCATATCGGAATGTCAGGGACTTGGTCAACGACGATTCAAAATGGAGGTTCCAGTCAATACCGGTGCCATATGCATGCGAAGGGTTGGCATATCCGTTACCTGTATATCCCGAATAACCACTGTCTATTGTGCCATCCACACTGATAAAGCCCGCGCGGTTTTCCTGAATGACGACACCACTGGTAATCACGGCAGGGGTGACCACGATATTGTCGAAATAAATGGGACTTGCCCCGGTGCCATTGGCCCGAAACTCTATGGTGTTGATTCCGGCATTCAGGTTGATATATTGTTCGTTGGTTGCCCAATTGCTAAGCGCAGCTGTTTGTGTGAATACCGGCGTTGCAACCTTGGCTCCATTCACATACAGGTCTATGGTGCTGATATTGGCACCGGTTACCGCATACTTGGTGTCAAGCAGATAGGTGCCGCTCTTCAGCACGGTAATGGCATTATTCCTGATGCTGGCAGAAGAACCGGCCCCAAAATTAAGATAACCCATTGCATTGTAATTGCTGATGCTGGTGCCGATGCCTTGGGTGATATTTCCCCCGATGTTTTTATAATCGAAGTTCTCCGCTTCATATTGATGCGGACCGGTATAAACAAGCGGGGTGCCCGGAGTAATGACGGCGGCCGGGGTGTAGAGCGTCAAACGGCCGGCGGCCGTTCCTGAACAATTCACATTGATGTCGAGCGGCCCATTGTGCGTGACCGTCAAAGTAAACACTCCGTTTGTCCAGCCGCCGGCAACGGCGCTGGCCGCATGACTGGCCCGATCTACATACGAATAAGTTGGTTGCGAAGTGCTTCCATAAATATTAATCGTATCCGTCCGCATGCTGGCGCTGGAACCGTCATAGTTGTTCAAATAAAAGCTCAAGCTGTTGGAAAATTCCTTGATGACTCCAGCCGTATACTGCGAGAGCATCAGAATAACATTGCTGCAGGTATTATATTGCAATTGAATGGAGCCGCTGGCCGCCTGCCCGGATTTGTACGGATTGTAAACCACCCATCCATTCTGAAGACGTCCTGCATAGATGTCCCCGGTATATTCCTGTGCGAACAGGCTGTTAAATTCGTTAGTCTTGGCGGTGGTGGTGGGCCAGCGGGTGGTAAAGACCGAATTGCTGACTTGCACTTGGAACGATTTGGCATCGCCATCGCTCAATTGATAAACCGTAGGCACCGCTGGATATTGTCCAGTTCTCTTAAAATAGTCAGTTTGGCCCAGATAAGTCCCGTCAGGCCCGTTTGTGCCATCTCCAGTCATGAGATATAGTCCGGTGAACAGGGTTTGCGGGGAACTGTTGATGGCTTGATCGGAACCCGTATTTATGTCGTTGACGATGACCACCTTGGTCCGGTCGATAACCTCCCTGCGACCTGGAATGCGGATTGTCCCGTCCAGTATCTTACGAAAAATATCCATGCTGACATTTTGCAACTGAGAGAAAAAGCCCCACTGCCTCATAGTATAGCCATCCGAAGTGGTGCCATTATTTAAAATCTGTATGCTTTGGTTTGAGATTTGCTCCGGGCCATCCATCACGGTCTCGCCAGTCAGCATGCCATGCTCGATAATGGGAGCGGAAGCCGCCGCCACATGAAATGCATCGTTCGTATTATAACCCACCCATCCGGAATTATCGTAACGGATGCCATATTGCCCGCAATAACCAGAAAGGTAGGTCCCCAAGCAGGTGCTTTCTATGTCATAAAATCCGTAATTTGAAGTATATTTTTCCTCGAGGATGAAATTCTTCGGCGACTGCTTGCAGAGGGCGGCAAACGCCGGATTTTGTTTCATCATGGCTATCGGATTAATGCTGGCACCATAATATGCTCCGCACCAGCTGACGACCAGATAGCCGCCATATTTCTGGTTCAATTTCATCAAATCAACAAAGTGGGCGATGCGTTGGGTCCAAGTTACCGCCAATGGCGGCCCGAATCCCCAGAACTGCTCGGCATAGTTGAAACCGATGAAGTTGGGATATTCACGGTAAAACTCTTCATAAACTGTCAGATCGGCATCTGAGAAGTGACTTTGTCCTCCGGACGCCGGCTGAATCATTGCCCACATCCCGTTCTCGGCACAGATCCTTAGCCACGATTTGGCGGTCTCATAACCGTACTCACATTGCAACCAGCCATTGGTGCTCTCATTAACGGAAAGCGAAATGTTCATCACCACGTACGGACGGATGTCCTGTGGAATCAAATTAATAATTTTCTGCGGATCCGCTAAACTCCATGAATCAATGTGAATAAGCCACATGGGCTGGTTTGAAGAAATGGGACGCCTCAAAGGCGCATTTGTAGCACTGGCCGCCGGGTTGGTGGTTCCACCGGCAGTCACCAGCAGATAATCCACATTGGCTCCGTTGGAGCCGATCGACGTGATTCGCACCTTGTTGCCCCCCGCGTTAAGTGTCACATTATTGGTCGCCGTAAAACCCCAGGTCGTCCAACTGCTGCTGGTGGACGGAAAACTCAGATTGCTGACCACCACGATGCCGTTGATGCTCAATTGCAATGGCCGGTCCGTGCTTCCGCCATTGGCGTAGCGAAAGGCAATGGGGTAGGTCCCGGTCGAATTTGCGACCAGTACAAATTCAATGTAATCACCGCTCGCATTTTGGTAATCGGCATATCCGCTGCCGGAATATCCTGGATATTGGGTCGCAACCACCGGACCGGAAATTATGGCATTTTCGGCTTCGTAGATCGGTTGCCCAAAGGCTGAGAGAACCCCACCGAGGAATGCCGCACAAAAAGCCAAACAACAAATCAACCGGCCGCGGGCGTTTACCATACGTCCTCGCCACATTTTCTTTCGAGGATGATGGCCGATAACCCTGTAGATAATCATAAAATGAATTGTCAGCACAACTTAACACAAGTTTTGAGCTGTAGAAATAGCGGGCCTACAGAGCTTCGGCAGAAAATGTTAAGCCGTCCATTTGTAGTGCCGATTGCCAGGCTCACGGTATCGCCGTCCGCCACGGTCATTGTGAACAGATTGGACGCGCTCACCTGTATCACCAGCGGCCAGGCCGCGCCGCCGGCAGGCCAGTTGTGCGACGCGGATGACAAACCTTAATTCAGCATCGCGCCGGAACATAGCCTTCAGTCGACGTATTGGCAACCAGTGTCGGCGCGGTGTTCGGAAAACGCTTGCTTCATTTGTCAGCAGCCCGCAATCCAGATCCTCGACACTTGACTCACCGTCGCCCCTCGCCGGTTTTTTTGTCCCGGTTTTGAATTCAACAATATTCATTTCCAGAAACAGAAATTTGCTCCGTCCGCTAGTCGCCAGCTTGTAATTGGACCTGACGGCAAAACAACTGACCTTTGATGCCACTGGGCGATTGCCTGGTATCGGTCATCCAGTCTCAACGATCACTTCAATGATGGCAGGCGGGCCACAAATGCGGGATCAAAATCTTGTGTGTCTTGATACCAATAGGCATCAAGACTGCCAATGGCGCTGGCATAGTTATTGAACCGATACATATCGTCGAACTTGCACCATTTTGCTGAACCATCTGTAAACACCTCATCACCACCCGCGGCATTGCCACTTTTGGCATGCGGAGGAATGCTGCCATATTCGAATTCAAATGTGCCGCCAGCCGAAGCCTGACCTGCCCACTGGGTCCCCACTTTCATGTTTGTATCGCCAGCCAAAGCCCAAAAGGGCCGGGCAGTACTCAACTTCACCGGACTATAGCCATGGCCGGTGGGAGAAGCCGTCCAAACGGTCATCCCGCCAAAATAGCAAACACCCAAATACATTTGGGAGCTGCCATTGTAACTTGGTAATCCAGGCGCCGGCGTATTCAAGCGATTCGGACAGACCCAAATTGAAGGCACATTCGCCTGAAGTTTGAGAATGTCGCTCACAGCATTAACTATATTGGTATCAAGCGCATTAACGACAAAAGTGACACCGGAACCGGCAGCAGTGTTATTTACGGGTGGCACCTTGTCAGAGTAATCTCCGGCATAGATGGTGGCTGCAAGACCAATCTGCCTCATGTTCCCCAAGCATTGAGTGCGCTTGGCTTTCTCCTTCGCAGTGGCCAATGCTGGCAATAACATGGCTGCCAAAATGGCAATGATGGCAATCACCACCAACAATTCGATTAGTGTAAATCCAACAAGTTCGCTTTTCTTCGATATCCTCATAGTTTTAGCTTATATTCATTTTTTAATGGCGGGCTGCCGCATCAACCCATCTCTGCGGCAGCCCAACCCAACCCAGCATTGTCAGGGATAAGTCAAACGATAGAACACCGTGGGTTTGCTTGTATCCGTGGTTATGTTTGTGCTGTTAATGCTGCCGTCTGTGATGTAGAACCAATTGGTTCCAAGTCCGGCAGCCAGACTATTGGTCTGCATCTCGAGCCGCCATCCCTGCCCCGCAGGCCACGACAGGCTCAAAGTCGAACCGCTGACACTGTTTGTGAGATGAGCCGGCCCCGTCGGCCCCGTTTGTATGGGCACCACCAGCATACCACCGCTGCCGCTGATCAAGCCGCCCGAGTTGGCGGAATTATAAATACCGGCATTCTTGCTAACCCCATTGAGAATCAAGGCCGCCACCTGGTTTGTCGCCGGGAAGTTCAGATACAAATTGGCGCTATTGCTGACCGATACGCTGGCGTTGGTTGCCGTCAAGAGAGGATGATCAAACTCCAGTGTGCCGGCACTGACCGTCGTGTTGTTGGTCCAGGTATTGGCCCCGGCAAGATCCAATGTGCCGGCCCCCGCCTTCGTCAATGCGCCAGAACCGCCAACCGCACCAGCCACCGTCAGCGTATTATTGCTGACGGTGATCGCGATGTTGGTGCTCATCACCGCACTGCCAGCGCCCAGGTTTAAATTTTGCGAACCAGCAAAATAGAAGCTGCCCGCCCAGGTTTGCGCGTTGTTATTGGCATTGGTCAGATTCGCCACCGCGCTGTCCAGACCGCCGCCGTTCAAGACCAACGGGCCGGTCCCGAGCGCATTTGTGTTCCCAACCGACACGGTGCCTTGATTCACCGTCACGCCGCCAGTGTTGACGTTCGCGCCGGTCATGACAAAGATGCCGGGACCGTTCTTAATGCAACCGCCAGCTCCGTTTGGCAGATTAATGCCAAAGGTGGTTATCGGATTTGTGATGTTATATGTCTTGGTTCCGTTATAAGAAGGAACCCCGCCGTTGAAAACCAGATTCCCGGTTCCGGTGATATTCAAACTGTTTCCCTGCATGCCCAAAACGTTGGTGATGGTATGTGTCGCGGAACTGGAGGATTGAATAATGCAACCAGGCACGAGAATGTCCAACGTCCCAGTCCCAACGGCATTATCGTTCCCGATGGAAAGAACAGCCGGTCCAACGAAACTGATCCCACTGAAGGAATTATTGCCGTCCAGTTCTAAGGTCGCAAGACCGGACGCGTTCAGGTTGGTGATGGACAATCTACCGGCGCCACTGATCGCCCCGCCCACGGTCAACTGGTGGGTGTTCGTCAAGGCAAGGGTAATATTATTGGGCATGGTTACACTGCCTGCGCCAAGGTTTAGATTCTGTGAACCTAAAAAGGTAAAGCCCCCATTCCAGTTTTGAACATTGTTGTTCTCATTTAGCAAATTTGGCATGGAACTGTCCAAGCTGCCACCACCAATTGTCAAGGTGCCCGACCCGATGGCGTTCGTATTGCCGAGAACCAATGTTCCTCCATTCAAAGTGGTGGTTCCACTGTAGGTGTTGAAACCGGAAAGACTCAGCATGCCGTTACCCGAAGCGGTCATTGAACCACCGCCACTGATGGCACCAGGAACAAAGAGCGCGGTCCCGAGCGCCGTGCTCACCGCGGTATTCTCATTCAAGCTGACGCCGGTGGCAATGGAGTTTGATGATCCGCCAGTCACCGTCAGAATTGTGCCGCTCCCACCGTTGTTCAGCATCAGCACATTGGCGGCATTGGTTATGGCAAAAGAATTGTTGTTGGTGAAGGAAACGCCACCAATAGTTTCACTGGAATCCAAATTGACCGAGATGAAACTTGTCCCCAGGCCTAAAGTGGCTATTTGCCCGGCCGCATTAGGATAGTTTGGATTGCTGCTCCAGTCAGCTCCCGTTGTCCAATTGCCATTGCCATTATTGGTCCAGACAGTGCTTTCCAGGACAATCAGCGTCACCGCCGAGCTGCTGGTGGTCACGAAATATCGTGTGCCCGCCGCAACCCCGGCCCCGGTGATGACCGGTGCATTTGTAAACGCACCGCTGATGCTGTCAATGATGTTCGCCTGACTCAACAGTGTATACGACCCAGCCGACAAGGGTGTGCCGCCGGCGACGTTGATTGCAAGATTATTGCCATTCAAAACCACGTTGCCATACACGGTCATCGGAGTCGAACCGCTGGCCGTGGCAGTGAATGCTCCCATTGACCCAACCTGCCAGGTTATTGCCGAGTAAACATTACCAGTGCCGCCCAGTGTTCCATTGGTAGCGACGGTAATGTTACCTCCGCCATATTCATTTCCATTAACGAGCATGGTGCTCCCGTTATTGACCGCTGTGACTCCGGTAGCACTATCGCTTCCGTCCAATTGCAAAGTTCCGCCATTGACGGTAATTGTGCCAGTCCCGGATCCTCTTGAACCGCTGGCACTGACCAGCAGGCTTCCCCCATTGACCGTGATTGAACTGCTTCCGCTTAAAGATCCATCCACGATCAGGGTGCCATTACTGACGATTGTTGACCCGGTATAGCTGTTGGCTCCCGTCAAATCCCACGTTCCGCCGTCGGCCTTGGTGACGGAAGTCTGAACACCGCTGGCTTCGGTTATTGCCCCCGAAATCAAACCGTTTGCCGCACCACCCACCGTCAAAGTGCGGGCCAAGTTGCCCGTGACCGTGGAAATCTGGCCAGCAATATTCAGCAAACCATTGCTGGCTACGAAATAGGGATTCCCGGCACCACCTATTATGGAGATATTACCCGAGATCGTGTTTGTGCCCGCATTGTTGATCAAGACGCCATTGTCACCACTCAATACAAAACTAAACGAGCTGTCAAAATTCAAGTCGCCCGCGCTTCCATCCAAATGAATCTGGCCGGGCCGCAGAACAGATTGTATCGTCTTCGGTCCATTGCCCAGCTTTGTGGCCTGATTGATCCACAGCCAGGCACCATTGTTGATGATGTTGCCAGTGAATGTATTATTGCCGGTCAAGTTATAGATGCCTGTGCTGTTCAAATTCACCCCGCCGGATCCGGAGATGTCATTGGCAAACACATTGGTTCCGGCCAAATTGAATTGCAAAACCCCGTTGTCCGTGACGGCGCCACCGCCCAAACCTACAGCCATGCCAGAACCGGTCGGATTGGTTTGGCCGTTGCCAACCTGCAAAGTGCCGGCGTTGATCGTTGTGCCCGCAGTGATGTTGTTTGTGCCTCCCAGCGTCTGGGTGCCGGCGCCATCTTTCACCAGCGCCAGACTGCCGGCGCTGTTCTGAATGGTGCCCAAATAGGTGCCACCAGCCCCGCTTTCTCCCAAAGTGAGAGTTACCGCACCGCCCGACAGCGAATCAACAGTTGAAATGGCACTCGACGAATTTAATCCGTTGAGAACAGTGCTATTGCCGTTCAAATCCAAAATGGAGCTGGCGGCCAGGTTCACGTTGCCATAACCGGCGCCGCCGGGAATGCCGCTGGCGTTGCCAAGCTGGACCGTGCCGGCATTAATACTGATACCGTTGCCAAAGGTATTGGCGCTGTTCAAAACGAGGGTGCCCGCGCCATTCTTGGCCAAGCCACCAGCGCCACTGACAATGCCGGACAAGGTCACATTGTTGCCGTTGTTGTCCAGCGTGGCCGTCGCTCCCGAACCGGCCACAATGTTGTTGGCCAGCGTGAGCGCCGCGCCTGCCTGAACGGTGCCGCTGCTGGAAACGCTCAAGTCACCCGCACCGATTGTGCTGCTGTTACCCAGCTGCAAAACCGCCCCGCCACCTAAAATTGTGCCCACTGTGCCAGCCGAAGGCCCGTAGGTATTGTTGCCAGACAAAGCCACGGTCCCCGCCCCGTTCACAGCAAGCGTCTTGGCCGCGCCGGTGTTGGTAATTCTGTTGGTGATTGCCAATGATGTTCCCGCCGCCGGGGCAATCGTCAAGTTGTCATTCAAGGCCACGACCGCGGAGATGGCATTGGAAGAACCGCCGGTAAGGCTGACCACCGCCCCGACGCCCTTGTTATCAAGGGTTAACACATTGCCTGAATCCGCAATCCGGAACGAGCTGGCGTTGGTGAAATTAGCCACGCCCATCGAGACTGTCGTATCAAGTGCGACCGTGGTATAAGAAGATCCAACGCCGAAAGTGGCCCCGTCGCCAGGATTGTGAGGAGTACTGGGATTGCTGCTCCAGTTTGCCCCGCCAGACCAGTTGCCATTACCGCTATTTGTCCAAGTGGCGGAAATACCCGTGGCCGTCACCGTCAGGGTTACTTTTCCAGCGCCGGTTGAAAGCGCGGACGCCGTTCCGGGCTGAACCCCAGCACCGGTGTAGGTGGGGAAGCCGGTGGCAAATGAACCGCTGCTCCCACTGTTGTTGTAAGTCATCAAAGTATATGTTCCGGGTGGCAGCGGTGTGCCCCCGGTCACATTTACCGTCACCCCGTTGCCGTTCAGCGTCACATTGCCGGACACGGCCAGAAGCGTCGCATTGGACCCGCTGACAGCAGCGGTTGGAGTCAATGAGAACAACGCCGATGAACCGGATTGCCAGGCAACATTTCCGCCAATCGAGTTCGTTCCACCCAACGTCGCGCCACTGGCGACAGTCACCGCCCCGCTTCCAAGACTCCCGTTGACCAGCAACGTTCCGGCGCTGATCGTCGTGTTGCCGGTATAAGTATTCGGGCCGGCCAGCGTCAAAGTGCCGGCACCAAGCTTGGTTAAAGCCAGAGTTCCGCCCGTATTTTTGATCATGCCGGAGAAAGTCGTGCTGATGGCGTTGCTGATGGTCAAGGTCGGCGTGCCGCCAGAAACTGTATCCACGCTTCCGCTTCCGCCTAGATTGACAATGGTAGGACTGTTCCCATTAAGGTCCAGGGTGCCGTAAACTGTCACATTGCCGACATTGGGTATTGAACCAGCCTGACCCAGCTTGAATACGCCATTGCTGATGGTCGTACCCCCTAAATAGGTATTGGCATTATTCAGGAACAACGTGCCTGCTCCAGCTTTGGTGAGACTGTTGCCATTTCCAGTAATGACGCCGTCCACCTCGAATGTGTTGGCATTAACCGTCACCATGCAGTTCGCATTCATCGCCACCGCACCGGAACCGATATTCAAGTTTTGGGTGCCGATGAAGCCAAAGCTGCCATTCCAAGTCTGCACGTTGTTGCCTAAATTCACCAAGTTGGCAATTGAGCTGTCAAGATTTCCCCCGTTGATCGTGAGTGTGCCGGTGCCGAGGGCATTGGCTCCCGCCAGCTGAAGGGTTCCTCCATTCAACACCGTGGCTGCAAAGGTTCCTGAATATGAAATACCCGGTGTCGGTGTCCCGGCCAAAGTCACTGTGCCACTGCCATTGACCGTCAGGTTGAGGTTGGCACCATTTTGTGCCTGGATGGTGTTATTCAAGATAAAACTTCCTGCCCCGGCCAAGTTTAGCGTGTGCGAACCACCGCCACCCATGAGAAAATAGCAATTGGTGTTGATCGTGACCGGATTGGCCGAATTATTTGTCCAACCATGAGTTGATCCATTGCCACCCGCCCCGAACGCGAGAGGCAAGGTCGGAGTGCTGGCGCTTCCAAATGTCACCGCGCCTGCCCCACTAGCGACCAAGAAACTCGTGTTAAAACGGATTCGTGAGGTGTTCGCAAGTCCCTCAACAATGGTTAAAGATCCCGTCTGGCCAGCCTGTACGCTGACATTGAGGCCCGGATTCGAATCAGCCAGCGAACCACCATTGGTCAAGGTTAGATTTCCAGCCGCAGTGCCATTCCATTGTATGGTATCACCAGAGACCGGGCTCCCATTAGGACTCCAATTAATGGACGTTCCGAGCAGCGAATCACCGATTGAGTTTGTCCAAGTGCGGGTTGTCTGTGCTATCGCTGAATTCATCGCCATAAGACAAAGGAAAACAAGCACTTTGATGGCGGCATATTCGATTTGAGCGTTTTTGATGGTTCTCATGTCGTTATTGTTGTTGGGTTGTGGGCAGAAAATAAAATTGGTTTTTTGATTTTTTAGCGGGTTCGTCACAGAATGGCAGATAGCTGAATCATTAGCCATACGACATTCGTCGTATTCAAAGGAGTTAAAAACGGATTTTTGGCAATCTCATGTTTTCCAGCTCGAGCATGGTCCATTCGCGTTACCATTTCATCTGCCATGGACCATCAGTTTTGCTTCCGTATCCAACGACGCGACATGGCCTCACGCCACCCAAAAGGGACCTGTGGACAGTGTTCGACAATCTGTTCAAATTAGTTCTATAGTTTGGCGATGGAATGCTTATAAAATATTCGATCTGTGTTCAGAAAACCATACGACGAATGTCGTATCTTGGCCCGAACCGGCACCATGGCAAAAAAGGCGCCGGCGCTGTCATACGATAAATGTCGTATCGTCACGGGGTCACAACGCCTTAAAATACCGCCTCATGTCCCCCAAGAACTATTCCCCATGCAAGCCCAACGAAAAACAGCTTGCACTGGTGCTGGCTTTTATCTTCTGCACGATGAGCGCATTGGCAATTGGTGAGGTTGACTTTGTGACAACAAACGCATCGGCTGGCGCATTCCCGCTCTGCGACACAACGGTGTCGTCAATCGTGGAGGAAACCAATGAGTGGCCGGGGGGCACACGCGCCGCTGGTGATTTGGTGGAGGACATAAAACGCGTGACCGGAAAACGTCCGCAAACTTTTCACCAACCACCAACGCTAGAAAGCAACGTGGTCATTATCGGCACACTGGGGAAAAGCCAAATCATTGATCAACTGGTGCGCGCCAAAAAACTTGACGTGTCAGATATTGCCGGAAAATGGGAATCGTTTTTTCTGCAAGTCGTGCCCCAGCCCCTGCCGGGGATCAAGAATGCGCTGGTGATCTGCGGCAGCGACAAGCGTGGGACGATTTACGGCATTTACGATCTGTCGGAGCAAATCGGCGTTTCACCGTGGCATTTCTGGGCGGATGTGCCGCCGAAACATCACGAGAAACTCTTCGTGAAAGCTGGGAAGTTCGTGCAAGGCCCGCCGTCGGTGAAGTATCGCGGCATCTTCCTCAACGACGAGGCTCCTGACTTGTCCGGTTGGGTGCAGGAAAAATTCGGCACGGTTCCGGGGCATCCCGGTGCCGCAAATTA
Organism: Verrucomicrobiia bacterium; assembly: GCA_031290985.1. Lineage (GTDB taxonomy): Bacteria > Verrucomicrobiota > Verrucomicrobiia > Limisphaerales > UBA11358 > UBA11358. The sequence goes on from JARLJW010000094.1 coordinate 95,916, forward strand.
CGGTCGCGGTTTCTACACGAACCTGTTTGAGGTGATGTTGCGTCTCCGCGCCAATTATCTCTGGCCCGCGATGTGGAACAACGCCTTCAACGAGGACGACCCGCTCAACCCCAAACTGGCGGACGAATACGGCATCGTCATGGGCACCTCGCATCAGGAGCCGATGCTGCGTGCCCAAAAGGAATGGGATCGCGGCCCCGGCAAAAAATACGGCAACTGGAATTACAACAAAACGAACCAGCAACCCGCGCTCCAGCAATTTTGGCGCGATGGCATTCGCCGCAATAAAAATTACGAAAGCATCATCACGCTGGGGCTGCGCGCGGAAAATGACAGCGGCACACCGATTGGAAAAGCCTTGACCGAGCAAATCATCGGGGTGCAACGGAATATCCTAGCTGAGGAGATGAATCCCGATCTGACCAAAATCCCGCAATTGTGGTGTCTCTACAAGGAAGTCATGGGGTTTTATAACGAAGGGCTGCGCGTGCCGGACGACCTTACGCTGCTTTGGGCAGAGGATAATTGGGGGGACATCCGCCGCCTGCCGGATGCCGGGGAACGTCAACGCAGCGGCGGTGCGGGCATTTATTATCATTTCGATTATCACGGCGGCCCGCGCAACTACCAGTGGGTCAATTCCAGTCCGATTCCAAAAGTCTGGGACCAGATGTCGCTCGCCAAGCAGTACGGCGCGGATCGAATCTGGGTCGTAAATGCCGGTCATTTCAAGGGCGGCGAATTTCCGTTGGAATTCTTCATGAACCTCGCTTGGGACGCCTCGCGCTGGACAAGTGAAAATCTGGAGGAATACACCCGGCTCTGGGCACAACGCGAATTCGGGGCGGAACACGCGGATGAAATCGCCGGAATTATTTCCGCCTACACCAAGTTCAACGGCCGCCGCAAACCGGAACTGTTGGACGCCAACACATACAGCTTGGTGAACTACGTCGAGTTTGAAAAAGTTGTTGCCGCGTACCAATCCCTCGCAGATCAGGCGGAAAAAATCAGCGAAGAACTCCCCCCAGCGAGTCGCGATGCATTTAACGAACTGGCCCTATTGCCAACCAAAGCCGGCGCGGAATTGAACGCGATGTATCTTGCCGCCGCGAAAAACGCGCTTTACGCGAAACAAGGCCGCGCCAGCGCCAACGATTTTGCCGTGCAAACCCGCGAGTTGTTCAAAGCGCAAACAAATTTGATGAACTATTTCAACCGCACTTTTGCCGGAGGCAAATGGAATCATTTCATGGACCAGACGTACATCGGCTACACGAACTGGAATGGGCCGAAGCAAAACAACTTAGCGGCCATCCCGTTGCGAGAAATCAAAATTCCGGACGCCGCCGCAATGGGCGTGGCGGTGGACGGCTCCCGGACGGCGGCGACCCGCGGCACAATTTCGTTGCCACCATTCGATTCATTCGACCGGCCCCGCCGTCATGTGGACGTTTTCAATCAGGGAAAAACCAGATTTGATTTTACCGCAACCGCCAGCGCGCCTTGGATGGTCTTGAGCGAGACCGGCGGCCCGGTTGAAAAAGACAAACGTCTCTGGGTCAGCGTTGATTGGAGCAAAGTGCAAACCGGCATGAACACCGGCGAAATCAAAATTAACGGCGCCGGCGGCGAGGTGTTCGTGAAAGTTGTGGCGTTCAACCCATCGGAAATTACCCGTGAATCGCTGCACGGTTTCGTCGAAGGCAATGGTTATATCTCGATGGAGGCGGAACATTTTACCAGGAATTTGGAGGCCGGCGCCAATCGCTGGATCAAGATTCCAAATTACGGCCAAACTCTTTCCGCGATGCGCGCCGATGCTCCCACCGACGTTTTAGCCACCCCAGGAAAAGATTCGCCGTGTCTCGAATACCAAATGTATCTATTCAGCGCGGGAAAAGTTGAGGTTCAATCGACCGTCGGTCCGACGTTGAACTTTCTCCCGGGACGGCCGCTGCGTTACGCGGTTTCATTCGATGATGCGGCACCGCAGGTTGTGACCATTGTTCCGGCTGATTTTAACGCCGGCAATGGTAATCTTGATTGGGAAAATTCCGTGAAAAACAATTGCCGTCAGGTTGTCTCCACCCACACGATCAAACACCCTGGCTACCATACGTTCAAAATCTGGATGGTTGATCCGGCGGTCGTCGTGGAAAAAGTGGTGATTAACGCCGGCGGCGTGAAGCCAAGCTATCTCGGTCCGCCGGAAAGCTTTCAGCGCAACTAAGCAACGGCCGTTTCCACCCGGAGATTTGGTCGGGGCGCAACAGCTCCACGCTATTTGGTTCCCGCCGGCTGATAGCCGAGCAACGGCAACATCGTTTCTGCGTAGCGTTTCCCCAATTCCCGGTAGCCCGCCGCCGTGAAATGCAGATGGTCCGGCGGCAGGGCGGCGCAACCGGCCGACGAAATTACATGCGCCGTGGCAATGGTCTTGGGCAACGCATCAATTATTTTATTCATGCTCGCACAAGCTCCTTTTTGATCCGCGTTCACGACTTCGCCCGCAAGCAGAGGCACATCCTCGGCCTTAAGATTCAGATCTTTTAGCAGATTTTCGTATACGCCTTTGACTTTGTCCGGCCATTCTTTGTCGCCCGTATTCGACTCGCCCTGATGCAACAAAATTCCTTTGATGACACCAGCTCTCTGGGCCAGTTTTGCCATGCCAACCAGGTGCTGGTAAGGGTTTCCGCTGTAGGTGGCGATGGTATTGGTCATCCATCTGGGTGCCGTCGCAACATAGGTCTGATACGAGTCTTTTTCGAACAGTTCGATTTTGCAACCGCCGATGGAAATATTGATGACGCCAACCTTGATGGCGGGCGGAAGATTAAAAACCATGGTCCGGCCAAAATAATCGGCCGGACAAAGTCCAGCCGAGGGCCGGCACAGCGGCGGGACGGCAGGATACCAATCACCCTTTATTCTCCCCTGCTTCGGAAAAGCGACCGCCGCCAGAACCTGAAAGCGATCATCCACCGGCCCTTTCTCCTGTGGTTCAATTCCGGGAAAACCCTCCATGTTTGACTGCCCGAAGCACACGAAGATCCAAAAGTTCGTGTCTTGAGCAAACACGTTCATTCCCAACAACAGCATTTCAGCCAAAAGCAATAATGTCAGTTTCTTCTTCATAACAGCTGGATCGGAAAATTTCCGCCAAGTGAGGGACGCTAGTTCGCGTTCGCCCGCTCGCTGGTGGCAACGCCAATGACCGCGCGGAATGCGGGCTTGGGCTGGTCGTTGCCATCGAACAAGAGTGGCTTGCCATTGGCACGCCACGACACGGCGTCATTCACCCCCCACAAGGTGACAATCTTGACGGATTGCCTGTGCTTCATGAAAACTTTGAAAAGATGCGCATACTGGCTGGCGAGCCGCTGACTGGCGTCATTCACCAGGCCGCCCTGAGTGATCGCGGCATTGTCCGAAATATCCGCCCCATTGTCTTGCTGGCCACCCTGTGAGCCATTGACGTCGAATTCGGTGATGTGAATAGGCAAGCCAAGCGTCTCCAGTTCCGTCAACGCCTGGTCTTCGGCTGCATAACTGGGCGAAGAAACGCTGACGTGGGTTTGCGAGCCGATGGCCATGACTGGAACGTGCTGTGACTGAAGCAACTTGATCAAGGCAATGAACTTTTTGCGTTTTTCTGGGCTCTCCAACCCGTAGTCGTTATAGCGGAGGATAGCATCAGGGTCGGCCTCGTGCGCGTATTCAAAAGCCTTGGCGATGAAATCCGGCCCGATGATTTCCAACCAGGGTGAATTCCGCAGGAGGTTCGTTCCGCCGTCGGCCACGGCTTCGTTCACTACATCCCAGACTTTGACTTTTCCTTTATAGCGGCCGACGACCGTGGCAATGTGCTCGTGCATTCGTTGCAATAATTCCTCACGCGACGCGCGCGGTCCGCTATAACCAAACCCGCGCCCAAATCGGCGGCCACCCGGTGCATTTGTCCCGGTTACTTTGATAAGCATGGACGGGGCATTCGTTCCCGCGAATACCCAGTTGGGTGTCTGACCGTGCCAGACGAGGGTGTGCCCCACGATATACATGTGGTTGCTCAAGCCAAAGTTCACATATGCGTCCGCCGGACCAAAATCATATCCGTCTGGGCCTTTCTGCGGATGGATGAGCGCCCATTTCAAGTCATTCTCCGGGGAAATCTGGTTGAACTGTTCTTGGACAAGCGCAATGTCCTTGCCCACTTGCTGCAGGCTTCTGTTGACGTTGTCAGCCTGAACCGCGTCGTCCATTGCAATCGTCCGGTTGATGGCCACGCCGATGTAGAACTCGTTTTTGTAGGCTTCCTTGAGCGTGGGCTGGTCGGCGGCCCGGGCTGTCACTCCGATGGCAAGCAGCACCACCGCAAGCAAGCCGATGCGCAAATTCGACCGCTGTATTTGAATGTTCATGGCTTTAGTTGGTAAAATAAGATTCGAACGCTTCATTGATTTCCGCTCCCGTCCGCCCGTGCAAAAGGCCCGACTGTCGCGCCCACAAATCCGCCGGCAATATCTGTAGTCAGCATTGTGGCGTCGAGATTGGCCGCCAGAATTTTCCATGCGCAATTGTCCGCAGCGTATTCAAACGCGCACATTGCACCGTTGGCGGTGACGCAGAACTTGATGTTTTTTGCATCTGGCAAATGCACGCATTTGACCACTTCCTGACCGCTGTTTCCTTTGTTCCGTTCTATAAAAATGTCAACCCCGTTGGTTGCTCGGCGCACGCCGGCGAAATAATTGTATTGCTCGCCTTGAAACACCGCCAGACCGGCGGACACGTCCGGCCCGCCCGGAATTGCCAGCGCGGTAGCCGTGGTGAAATTGGCGTGTTGCACCCGTCGGGCAAGGAAACTGGGATTGCCACGACCGGACAGTTGTTCATTCAGCGGGGTTATTTTCAGTTTTCCCGCTTCAAGTTTCCACCACGTTTGCTTTGGCGCGCGCAGCATGATCCACAAAGGCGACAGCGCGGTTTCCTTGAACTCGTCGCGCCAGGTAAAATTTCCGTTGAGTGGTTCCCCCGGAATTTCCTGCCGGACGTCACTTTTGGGAGATTTTACCATCAGCGGCACGCGCTCGCCCTTCGGCAGAATCACCGGCCAGCCGTCATCCGTCCACTTCACGGGCAACATGAATGTCTCCCGGCCCATTGGTGAATAACGCCCCCGATAAGGCCGCACACCGAGAAAAACCGCCCACCAGTTATTGTCCGGTCCGATGACGAAATCGGCGTGTCCGGTGCAAGTGACGGCACCGTGAGCATTGGCACTGAGGCCGCGCTGGCTCAGAATTGGATTGCGATCCCAAGGCTTGTAAGGGCCCTCCACCTTCTGGCCGCGAAAAACAACCTGTGAATGTTGCGGGCCGGTGCCACCTTCCGCGCAACACAAATAATACCAGCCATCCTTTTTGTAGATATGCGGGCCTTCGATCCAGACTGGTTTTTTGGAAATATCCACGCCGCCATTCACCAGCACCTTGCGCGGGCCGGTCATTTGCCTAGTAGCCGGATCGTATGCCTGAATCCAGATTGCCCGGTGGCCGTCATAGAGTGGCGCCCCTGCCGGCCCGCCGTTGTTGACCACCCAAGCCTTGCCATCGTCGTCGAAATAGATGGACGGATCAATGCCGTCAAATCCAAGCTTGATGGGATTGGCCCACGGACCGGCCACGTTCGTGGCGGTGACTATAAAATTACCTTCGCCTCCCACCATCGTGCAAATGATGTAAAAAATGCCATCGTGATAACGGATGGTCGGCGCATAAATCGCCGACGAGACACCCAGTCTGTCATAACGCAGTTGTTCCGGCCGATCGATGGCGTGGCCAACCTGATCCCAATTGACCAACTCGCGGCTATGAAAAATCGGGATGCCCGGGAAATAAGCAAACGTGGAGTTTACCGAATAGTAATCATCGCCCACGCGGCAGATGCTCGGGTCGGGGTAAAAACCGGCGCGGATTGGGTTTACATATTCACCCATGCCGGCGTCTATTTCCATGGCATTGGTTCCGGAATACTCGAACCAGTCAAACGCCACGGGAGCGGGTTCCGCCCGGAGCCATGCGGTCGCGGCGGATAGGATGAGGGCGCAGAATGCAAGCCGGTGGATTTTCATGTTCGACCAAGATGCGTCTTCATTTGTCTTTCATTGGGCATCAGCTTTCATCAGCCGCACATCATAAATGCCGCCAACGCTGGAACCTTGCCGGGCGGAAAACTTGATCGTCACGTGGCCATCGGTCGCGAGGGAAAGCGTTTTCGCCGGAATGGAAAAGCGCTTTTCAAAAAACTGGCCGGGCTGGGAATTGTTCAAGCTCTCCGTCGCGAGGAGTTCGCCGTTGGCCAGAATGTCGAACGTGCGGCCCGCGTCCCCGCCCCAATAAGTCACGGCCAGTTCAATGTTTTTTTCGCCCCGCGGGTTAAGCGCATATTGGAACCAATCGCCGCGACGCCAGCGCTGGCCGTTGCGCAGCCCGGAGTCGCTGTGTTGGCCCACATAGTCATGTTCCACCTCCGGTTGCTGTTCACCCGGAGCCACGCGATCCAGTGTGCTGGCCTCCCGCAGGGCCTTGGCGCGTTCCTCGGCGGCCAGGCGTTCGTGGCGGGCCGCAAGTTCCTCCTTCGTGGTCAACTGCCAATACATCTGATAACGCTCGTCATGCAAACGGAAGAACGGAATGAGCGGCAGACCATTCGCCACCGCCGGTTCAACCACATTCACCAGATTGAAATGCAGCGGCCCGGCGGCGCGGTCAGGCTTGACGTGCTGGGGAAGATCGTTCGTGTCGGTGAGCAAAACCGGCGCCCGATCCAGCGGAATCAGCGGCCCGGATGCAACATGGCCCATGCGGCTGCCGTTGGCGATTAAGCCCACCAAATTATTTGTGCCTGACGGCCGCGCGAGCAGGATCGGGCCGTGCAGAATCGCAACCCAATCAGATCCGTCCGGGAGGCGCTCCACTGTGGTGCGCATGGGAAGTTCAACTTCCACCGTGTCGCCGTCGTGCCATACTCGGCGCAGCTCGGCATAAGACGACGGAGGCGAAGTGACCGTGACTGGTTTGCCATTTACGCGCACGGCAAAATCGCCCGCCGCAACCCAGTCCGGATGACGCAAATAGAGCGTGAACTCGGACGGTTTCTGGAGCTTCAAAGTCAGCTTGGTGCGGGGCTCGTCGGGAAAGGCGGTTTCCTGGCGCAACACGAGGCCGAGGTTCACTGCGGTCAGTTCGGAAGCAATGAATAGATTGACATAAAGGCCGTTCGTGGCCTGGGCGTATATGAATTCGCCATACTTGCCGGGATTTTCCATGCCTGTGCCGACGCAGCACCAAAAACAAGTGTCGGGCTGCGAATAGACGCGATAATGTTCCGGCCGGATCGGCGTGAAATAAACGTAGCCCGGAGCCTCGGGGTTAATGGACGCCAGGATGTGATTGTAGAGCGCCCGCTCGTAATAATCGGCATACGCCGCGCCGGGCTGGGACACAAAAAGCTGCTCCGTCAGCCGAAGCATATTGTAGGTGTTGCAGGTTTCTGGACCTTCCCGGCTCTCCAACATGCCTTCAAAATTTTTCGGGTCGTTGAAATGCTCGGAAACGCTGTTGCCACCGAACGCGACGGAGCGTTTGCCGGTGACATTGTCCCAGAAAAAGCGCGCCCCGGAATCGGCCTCCTGGTCGCCGGTGAGCGTGGCAATCCTTTCCAGACCGATGACTTTTGGAATTTGGGTGTTGGCATGCAGGCCGGTGAGCCGGTCCTCATGATGTTCCAGCGGCTCAAGGATGGCCTGCTGAGAAAAACGGCGGGCGGCGACGATGAATTTTTGATCGCCAGTGAGCGCATAAAGGTCGGCCAGCACTTCATTCATGCCGCCGTGTTCCTGACGAAGCATCCGTTGCATCTGCTGGTCAGAAAGGCCGGAGATAAGGTTAACGCACCAGTCACCTAAATGAATGAACACCTCGCGCGCCTCGGGGTTTCCAGCAATCAAGCAGGCATCCCGCAAGCCGGCAAAGGTCTTGTGCAGGTTATACCATGGTACCCATTTGCCGTTCACCGCCTCGACCTGGCCGGCCGCGACCGAATTCCACAGCGCGCGACTACCGGGAACCCCGCCGACATAGCCGTTGGTCCAGGCTTTTTGGCAGCGATCGAGTTCGGCAACCATGTAGTTCAACCGCCGACGCAACTCGCCATCCGGCGTGTCCGCACCGGAAGCAATCATGGTCGAGAGCGCGGAGAGATAATGGCCGGCCGTATGGCCGTCGAGACCCCCGCTTTCCCAGTTGCCGTAGGGCCTGGCTTTCATTTCCAAGCCCGCCTCACGCGCGAACGGTGCCAGCAACCGATCCGGATCCAGCTCCAGCAGGTAAGTGCGGTTGGCTTTGACGGCTTCAACGAACGGGCCCTGGTCCAGCAAGCGTACCGAGGTTAACGGAAAAACGCTTGCCGGCGGTAGCACGGGAATAGGTTCAGCCGCTCGGGCAATACTGGTCAACGAACCGGCAATAAACAATGGAAGCAGCAGCAAACTGGCAAACAACTTTTGCTTTCTTATGACGGGCTGCGAGCAATGTGACATCATAAAATTTGTCGGGATTCAATTGAAAGTCAGACTGGATGATTGATTGAAACATCCCATCGTTAGATTCAAGCAGCGATTTGCCACCACACCGCATGAATAAGAATCAACGCGAGCCAGGCGCAGCGAAGGATTTCCAGTTGTGATAAAGGTCATTCTGATGGCTTTGAAATAAGTGCGTTCAAAGGAAAATCTTTTGCACGAAGTAATAAAAATTGTTTTTCCACTCCGTCGGATCGTGCCCATTGCCATCCACGTTCCAAATGTGTGTCACGCCCTTTTCCTTCAGGTACACATGCACGCCTTGGCCGATGTGGAGCAGCCCATCCTTGTTGCCACCGGAAAGCCAAAGCAACTTCAATTTTTCATTCACGGCCGCGGGGTCGGCAACTAGGTTCGCCGGCGGCCGGGTGTTCGGCGCGGAGGAAAAAGCGCCGATCCAGGCGAAGGTGTCGAGGTGCGCCAGCCCGAAATTGAGCGATTGCCCGGCGCCCATGGAAAGCCCCGCAAGAGCGCGCTCCTCGCGGTTCGTGTTGACGGAATAACGCGACTGGATCGTGGGAATCACATCATCCAGCAGGTCCCGCTCGAATGTGGAAAACGCGGGCGCGGCGGCGTAAATGTTTCCCACCGCACGATCATTTTTTTGCGCCCGGCCATTGGGCATCACGACGACCATTGGCACGGTCTTCCCGTCGGCGATCAGATTGTCGAGAATGATGTTCGGCGTGCAGAAACGTTCCCATTCGGTTTCATCGCCGCCGATGCCGTGCAGGAGATACAGCACCGGGTATTTTTTATCACGGGAATAACCGGGCGGCGTATAGACACTCATCTTGCGGGTCGTGCCCACGGTTTTGGAATCGTATTCAATCAGCTCCAGTTTGCCGTGCGGAATAGTGTCACGCTTCGCGGCGAAACCGGCGGGCGGATCCGGAAACACCTGCCGATCATCCGGCCCCAGCACGATGGGATGATTAAACGCCGCGCGCGGCCCGGCGGGCAACCCGTCCAGCGCTGCATTTGAAGGCTCGCCAGCCGGACGGCTGGTTGACACCGCTGCCGGAAGCGGTTGGTCTTCGAAGAGCAGCGGCGCGAATTCATGGAGACTGCGCCGCCAGGACTGCCATTCGTGAGCGGTCAATGGTGATTCGTAATAAACACTGTATATGCCAGCCTGCTTGAGCGCGTCGGCGTTGGCCTTGCCATTAGCTCCCATCGCATGGTCGCCGGCGACCTCACGACTGCCATAACTGATGAACACCAGTTTGACCTGCTGCTTAAACATGTTCAAGTCGGTGATTTCGTTTGTCGTGATACTACCCCCGCTGAACAGGCCAATGTGCGAGAACTTGTCGAGGTTGGCCAGGGTGATGGAATGCGTCTGCATGCCGCCCATCGAAAGCCCGGCCATCGCGCGATGCGGTTGATCCGCGAGCGTGCGGAAATTGGCGTCCACGTAAGGAATCAAATCCTGCAGCAGCACTTTGGCGAAGGCAACGGGGTTATAGGAACGACCGCCCGGACCGGTGATGCTGCGCGACAGAGGACTTTCCACCGGGTTGGTGGCAAACGAATTGTTCGCTCCGGGCACATAACTGCCGGCCATCACGATAATGAAAGGCCGGGCTTTGCTTTCGGCAATCAAGTTGTCCATGACCAGTCCGGCGCGTCCCTGACTGCCCCAGCCGGTTTCATCCTCGCCGCCGCCGTGTTGGAGATACAACACCGGATAACGTTTGTCCGGATTCGTTTCATAATCCGGCGGCGTGTAAACAAAACCGCGGAGCACCGCGGTGGCGCTTCTGGAATAATAAAGCATCTGCCGCAACTGGCCGTGCGGCACGTTTTTGAGCGCATAGAAATCCTGATCTTTGGCGGGCACTTCCAGCCCGCTACCCCAACGACTGGCTCCATAGTAATAAAGACTGTTCGGATCGGGAACCTGCGCGCCATCAATCACGAGTTGGTAATAGTGAAACCCTTCGTCCTGCGGCTTCGAAACGCCAATCCACGCGCCGTCCTTGCCCTTGGTCAGCGGATACTTTATGCCGCCGAGATCAAGCCGAACAGTCTTCGCCTGCGGCGCGATGACACGGGCACGAACGCGACGCTCCGAGTTGACCTGGGGATACTGTTTCCCCTGCTGGTTGGATGTCGCGGGCTGCCAGTCGTCCGCCGGCGGGCGGGCGGGCGAAATTGCAGCAGGCTGGTTGGTGGCGGCAATTGGCTTCGTTTGGCAACCGGTCAAGGCAATAAAACCGCCCGCCGTCAATGTGAGCAGGCCGATTGTAGTGGTTCTCATGTTTGCAACCGTCCAAAGTTATTTGGTTTTCAACTTTAACACGGTGATGGAATACGGCGGAAATTCACGGGTGAAATTCGCGCTCAAGTCGCTGACCTTTTCCGTGTGCGGGACCAATTTGTCCCGGTCATCAATCAGGTTCGTGTCGCTTGGGCTTTTGGCCGACAGCACCACCGCTTCGCCTTTGGCGCTGATCTTGGTCGCACCGCCGAACTGAACGTTGATCCGCCGAGCCTGGCCATCCACATTCACGATTTTTAGATAAATGATTCCGCTCTTGGCGTCGCGCGTGGCGCTGTAGTAAAGCGCCGGCACACGGCGTGCGGGCGGCGTGCCACCTCTACGCCCGGCGGGAGGAATCTGTTCGATTACCGGGATGCCTGCGGCTTTGCCGGGTAAAATGTCGGCACCACAGTTTTGGGCGAACATGGTTTCGACATGGTAGGAAGGCGAGCCATATGAATTTAGCGCGTCATAACCGATCAAGTCACTTTCCCATTGCATCGAACGGCCGTTGCCAGCGAGCTGGCTCACGTTGACAAACAGCGGAGCGAAGCATTCCATCAGGACGACATCGGCGTTACGTTCCATGCCGCACATCCAAGCGGCGTCACCGAGTGCGCCGGCCATGTTGGGCGTGGGCGCGCCAACGCGGGTGGCCCATTCACCGACGAAGACCCTGCTCTGATCGGCGGCGCGGCTGCGGTTGTCATATTGATGAAAGTTGACTTCCATGTCCGGTTGGCTGCGATAAAAATGCTCGTCAACAAGGTCGGGCCGGCGACCTTTAATCCACTTATTCTGCGCCTGTTCGTGACCGATGGAGGAAATGACTTTCAGGTTCGGATACATGGCTTTGATGGCATCATAGAACTGGATGAAACGCCCCTCATAACTGCCGCTGCGGTCGAAAAAGTCCTCGTTCCCGACTTCAACGCAGTGGAGCGGGAAGGGCTTGGGATGGCCATCCAGGGCGCGACGAGCACCCCATTTCGTGGTCTTGGCGTCGCCGGTGAGATACTCAATTTCTTCGAGCGCTTCCTGAACATAGGGTTCCAGTTTCGGACCGGCTTCAACGTGGCCACCGCTGCCGAGGCAGTAACCGCCAAAGACGGCCAGCACGGGTTCCATGTCGAGGTCTTCGCACCATTCAGCGTATTCCAGAATGCCCATGCCGTCGGTGGACCAATACCCCCAGCAACTCGGATGGCCGGGACGCTGTTCCACCGGCCCGATGGATTCCTGCCAATTGAAACGCTGGTTGAAGGCGTTGCCCTCCACATAATTGCCGCCCGGCAGGCGGAGAAATTTTGGCTTCATGGCCGCCAGCAATTCCATGATGTCGGCACGATTGCCGTTGGGTCGATTTTTATAGGTGGGCGGAAAGAGTGAAACATTTTGCAACCAGAGCGTTCCCGGCGTCCTGGTGGTAAGCTTGAAAACGTTTTCTTTGGAAGCCGGAACATTCCTGGTCTTGAGTTTGCCCTCAAATTTCTTCCATTCGGTGGTCAGGCCTCTGAATTCGACGCTGGCGAAGCTTGTTTTGCCGTCCGCGCTTTCAATGCTCAACGTCACCGGGCCGCTAAAACCGGCGACGGCCTTGGCAAAAAAGGAGACGGCATAGGTCGTCTTGGGCCTGACGGGAATGCCCCAGTAACCACCATTGGCGATGCCGACCGGCGAAGCCGCAGATGCAGACGAGGCATCGAGCTTGAGGCTAACGTTCAGGAATTCGTTGAGCGGTGTATTCGTGTCGAGCACCATTGAGGCATCGCCAACAGTGGTCCAGAACCGGGGCTTGGTGCCGGGCGGGTATGAAACCGGGAGGTATTTTCCGGCTTCGTAGGTATCAGGGGTGACGCGGGGGACAATGGCATCCGCCTTGAAAGACCGATTGCGGATTAGCTCACCATAAATTCCACCTTCGTAGGAATAATTGATTTCCTCGGTCATTAACCCGAAGAAGTCCGGGCTCACCTTTCCAACAACTTTGCCAGCGTCAATTTGCAGCACCGGGGTTGCGGCAGGTCCGGTTGCAGCAGCGGTGGTCAGGACAGGCATGGTCAAGCCGGGCGCGCTGGCGACCGGCGCAGCCGTGACCGGCGCGGAGATGATGACACTGGTTTCAGCCGCTCCCTCCGGAATGATTTCAATGGCGTTGATTTCCGGGTTTTCCACCTGGGCGGTGAACTCGATGCGGAATTCTCCATTCGTCACCTCCACGGGCACCGCTTCAACATAGGCTCGATTTTGACCGCCGGCCTTCACCCACACGTCGAAATTCTTGAACTCGTGCCCCTGCACATTTAATGAGAATACGCGCTCCCCAGGGCCGGTGATGGCGTCATAGGTTTCGGCAAAATATAGTTTCGCCAGATACTTGCCATTGGAAACTTTGCAGGAAAATGAGTCCATCGAGTAATGCTCGCTCAAGAACAGTCCCGCATCCTTGGTGGCCGCAATCACGGTGGAGGTATCGTGATCTGTGGTGCTGCCGCCTTCAAAGCCTTGTTCCGGCAGCCAGACATTTCCGTTTGCATCGGTATAAGGTGTCGACCGGCCGGCCTTGATCCGGATGGTCTTTGCGGTCGTTGCTTTCACAACAGATCCGGCCAGATCACGCCGGGCCACGATTTCCTCCGTGGCCAGGTCGCCGACCGCGCGCGTGAATTTAATTTCGCTGGCATCAGCCGAAAGCTTGCCCGTGTAGGTGATGCGAATTTCGTTCTCCTGGAAATTCATGGTTTCCACGAATGAAACGGCATCGCCTTCAACTTTTCCTTCTTTCAACTCGGCTTCACGCTTCCGATCGCCGACCTCCGAGCTGGCTTTCCCGGTCAAACTCCGGTCGTCCTGCTTAAACGTGAAGATGTATTTTTGCAAACCGATCTGAGAATCGAATTCGGTTTTCCAAGTGCCGGTGACATCCGCCGCGAGCATGGCCAACGGCAGGATTGCAAACGGCAAAAGCAAGATTGAGATTTTCATTTATATGGAGACTGAAGGGGGGTTCGTAATGGTTGAGATTGGAATCATTTCATGTACAAAAGCAAACGGAATTGGCAAATATTCCCGCCAAGGCATCGCTGACTGCCTTTGCTGACGGCACGTTTATGCCTTGGCGAGTTGATTTGCCATTCGTCACCGCAAAACTCAAAAGAGACCCCAAAATGTCCACCAATGATTCTTTCACAGGAAATTATTACCTCAATACTACCGGAGAACCGGCACCATCGGACATACGACAAGTGTCGTATATGCAATGATTGGTTCCCAGGCACATAGACGCGTTGGTTGGGAATGCCAAATATGAATGTGGCGGCACGGTGAACTTGAATGACGTGCGCTTCGGCGCAGCCGCCGGGGCGCGGCCACCAAAACGCCATGCCCAGGACTACGGCAGGTTTCAAGTGCAAGCGCTAAAGTAATTTCCGCAAATAAATCACGACCCGGCTTCGGCGGCGAGGTAACTTTGAACAATGGAAATGCTTGGAACTCCATCTACCCCTGCCCTCCGCGCACGACGTCGTCGGTCAAATCCTGAAAGAAGCGTCCGACCAGCTTGAGCCGGGAACTGCTGGTGGGCGCGAAATGCAGATGGAACCGCAGGTGTTGGGCCGACGGGGCTTTGACAACCATCTGCTTGTGGGTGGCCTAGAATGGGGCGCATAAATAATATATCACAAAATGCCGTGCCACCCTGCCGTCATGCGACTGCCGGCTCATCCTGGCGCAGACAAATCTTAATCTCTGTCACTGCCATCCGGCTTTTCCGGCTGCCTGGCCATCTGTCAATTGAGATGAGCTCATCGCGAGCACATCAGACAGCCAAAGCCACGGGCATCAGCCGCCGACGGTTTCTCTCCTCGACTGCCGCCGCCATCGGCTTCCATCCCTTCTGCTCGACTTGGTCTTCGGCCAGAATCGACCGTCCAACCGCATCAACGTTGGAATCATCGGCTGGGGAATGCGGGGGCCAGAAAACACCCGGTCATTTCTTGCCGAGGGAGATTGCCGTGTCGTTGCCGCGTGCGATGTGGACAAAAAACACTTGCAGAACGCGGTGAACGCCGTCAATGAGCATTGCCAGAACCAGGATTGCACCGCGTATCACGGCTATCGCGAATTGCTGGCGCAAAAGATATTGATGCCGTGATGATTGCCGTGCCAAATCACTGGCATGCGCTGGTGTATGTTGAAGCCGCACGGCGTAAGAAAGATATTTACGGCGAGAAACCGCTGCCAGGACCGTGGCTGAACAGCTGGCCACCGTGCGCGCAATTCAGCAAAATAATATCGTCTGGCAGACCGGCTCATGGCGGCGTTCGCAGGCCTCTTATCGCCGGGCCGCCGAAATCGTCCGCAACGGCCTTATCGGCAAGATCCAGCGCGTCGAGATCGGGTTGCTCGGAGGCCACATTGACTTCATCGCGCAGAATGACGGCATGGATCCGAGCTATGAGATCTCGAATCCACCGCCGGAGCTTGACTACGAAACCTGGATTGGGCCTTCAACGATGTTGCCTTATGTTCAGCCCGGACACACATGAACTGGCGCTGGAACTATAATACCGGCGGCGGAACGTTGCTGGATTGGATCGGCCACTTCTGCGACATCGCGCACTGGGGCATGGACTGCGACCATTCCGGCCCGTCAGAAATTGAAGGCCACGGCGATTTTCCGCCACAGGACGACGTGTTCAACACCTGCACGAAATACCGCATTGAGTTGAAGTATCCGCATGATATCGCCATGACGATTGCCGGCGGTTATCCGGAAATCGAGGAAGGCACCAAATGGATCGGCACCGGCGGCTGGGTTTCGGCGGGGCAGTGGAGATTTGAAAGTTCCAATCGAGAATGGAGGTTTAACAAAGATCTCTCCGATGTATTGCGCAAGGTGAAACTTTACGAGTCTCCCGGCCACGTCCGCAATTTTCTGGACTGCATCAAATCACGCCAACCTACGGTCACGCCGGTGGAGACAGGATATCATTCCACCCTCCCCGGCCATCTGGGTTTGATCTCAATCTTCACCGGACGAAAAATTCACTGGTACGTCGCGAAGGAAGAAATCATTGGCGATGCCGACGCCAGCAAATGGTTAGGCCGCGAATATCGGTCGCCTTGGAAGCTGGGTTGATTTCCCTTAAAATGAGCCTCTGGATCAATTGACCGGGCTCTTTCCCGGCCAGGCCGGGGCGGATAACAATACGACGTTTGACGGATTGCGAGCTATTGAATGTTCAAAAATAATACGGGTTTACAATGCCACAACACCCAATTTCCATCGATCCCTAGTTTATCCAGCTGATATATCTATACCTATGCGCAAAATTCCATCAAAACCGGGCAAGCGTTCGGGCAATTCCCCATTGTACAAAAACCCGCGCGCACGCGCTTTGAGCCGGGTCAAAGACCTGCTCAATCGCATGACGCTGGAGGAAAAGACGGCGCAGATGATGTGTGTATGGCAGGAAAAGGCGCAAAAGATGGTGGATGCGCAGGGCAAATTTGATCCCGCCAAAGCCAGGGCGGCTTTCAAAAACGGCCACGGCCTGGGGCAGGTCGGCCGGCCAAATGACGCTGGTGGTCCGCCGTCCGCGCCGGAGCTGGGTCTCGATGCAAGGCGGATGGCCGAACTGACCAATGCCATTCAGAAATTTTTTCTTCAGGAATCGCGGCTCGGCATCCCCGTCCTTTTTCACGAAGAATGTTTGCACGGCCTGGCGGCCAAGGATGCCACCAGTTTCCCGCAACCCGTCGGGCTCGGTGCCACTTTCAATCCGGCGCTCGTCGAATCGCTCTACGCGATGGCGGCGTATGAGGCGCGGGTGCGCGGAACGCATCAGGCGCTGACGCCCGTCGTGGATGTTGCGCGTGATGCACGCTGGGGACGAGTCGAGGAAACCTACGGCGAAGATCCGTTTCTCAACACGCAACTCGGCATTGCCGCCGTGCGCGGATTGCAAGGCGATGCGACGTTCAAGGACAAGAAACGCGTCATCGCCACACTGAAACATTTCGCCGCCCATGGCCAGCCCGAGTCTGGCCAGAACTGCGCGCCGGCAAATGTTTCAGAACGCTTACTGCGCGAGACTTTTTTGCATCCCTTCAAAAACTGCCTCCAAAAAGCCGGGGCGATCAGCGTCATGGCCAGCTACAACGAGATTGACGGGGTGCCTTCGCACGCGAGCAAGTGGCTGCTGCGCGACGTGCTGCGCAAGGAATGGGGGTTCAAAGGTTTTGTGGTTTCGGATTACTACGCGATCTGGGAACTCGGCCATCGTCCCGACACGCACGGCCATTTTGTCGCCACCGACAAAAAGGAATCCTGCCGGCTCGCCGTGGAAGCCGGTGTGAACATTGAATTGCCCGACCCGGATTGTTATCTGCATCTCGCCGAACTCGTGCGTCAGGGCGCGCTGAAAGAAAAGCAGCTTGACGACCTCATTTCACCGATGCTTTTGTGGAAATTCAAGGTGGGTTTGTTCGACGATCCGTTTGTGGATCCCGCCGAAGCGGAGCGCGTGGCGGGCTGTGAAGAACACCGTGTTCTGGCTCGGCAGGCGGCCTGCGAGACGATTACGGTGCTGAAAAATGAAAACGAACTACTGCCGCTCAATCAGAAAAAGCTCAAGACCATCGCGGTCATCGGGCCGAATGCGAACCGTCCATTGCTGGGCGGTTACAGCGGTGCGCCCAAACACAACATCACCGTGCTCGACGGCATCAAAGCCCGGCTGGGGGACGACGTAAATGTGCTTCATGCGGAAGGTTGCCAAATCACCGTCGGCGGTTCGTGGCAATACGACGCCGTCGTCATCAGCGATCCGGCCGAGAACCGGAAACAAATCGCCGAAGCCGTCACGGTGGCGCAGCAGGCGGAGGTCATTGTGCTGGCCATCGGCGGCAACGAACAGACTTCGCGCGAGGCGTGGTCGCTGGCGCACATGGGCGACCGCACGAGCCTCGATCTGCTCGGACAGCAGGATGAACTGGTGGATGCGTTGGTGGCGCTGGGCAAGCCGGTGGTGGCGCTGGTTTTCAATGGCCGGCCAATTTCGATCAACAACGTGGCGCAGAAAGTTCCGGCGATTTTGGAATGCTGGTATCTCGGCCAGGAATGCGGCCACGCGGTGGCCGATGTTTTGTTCGGCGATTTTAATCCCGGCGGTAAGCTTCCCATTTCGATTCCGCGGTCGGTGGGACAACTGCCAATTTTCTACAATCACAAGCCCTCCGCGCGCCGCGGCTTTCTGTGGGACGATGCGAAGCCGCTGTTCCCCTTCGGCTTCGGCTTGAGCTACACGAAATTCGAGTTGAAAAATGTCCGGCTGGCGAAAAAGAAAATCGCCCGGAAAGATTCGACGAAAGTTTTTGTGGACGTCACCAATACCGGCAAACGCGCGGGCACGGAAGTGATCCAACTCTACATCCGCGACCTGGTCAGCTCGGTGACACGTCCGGTGAAGGAGCTGAAAGGATTCAAGAAAATTGAACTGTTGCCCGGCCAGACACAGACTGTCGCGCTCGACATCACGCCGGAATCGCTGGCGTTTTATGACGTGAACATGAAATACGTCGTCGAGCCGGGTGATTTCCAAATCATGGTTGGGAGTTCTTCGCGTGATGAGGATTTGCAAAAGGTGATTCTGGCGGTGACGAAATAACCCGATCTTTATGGCCGAACAACATTTCCAGCAGAAACTTCCGTTCATCGAAAAAGCCGGCTACAGCGCCGCCGACGCGGCCGCGAACTTCGTTTTTATGACGATGATTCTGTTTCAAACAGCCTTTTACACGGACGTTTTCGGTTTAAGCGCGAGCACCGCCGCCGCGATTCTGCTGTGGCCGCGCCTGTGGGACGCCGTCGCCGATCCGATTGTCGGCGTGCTCGCCGACCGAACCAGGACGCGCTGGGGCAAGTTCCGTCCATGGATTCTGTTTACCGCCGTGCCGTGGTTCGTCATCATGATCCTGGCCTACACCACGCCCAAGGGCTGGACCGTGGGCGCTCTGGCCGCTTATGCCGTCATCACCAACACGCTGTTGATGACGATCTACTCGATGAACAACATGCCATATTCCGCCCTGGGCGGCGTGATGACCGGGGATGTCAACGAGCGGGCGAAATTGAATTCATTCCGTTTCATCGCCGTCAACGCGGCGCAGTTTATCGTGGGCGGTTTCACCCTGCCGCTGGTCGCCAAACTCGCCCGGCATCACGCAGCGGGCGGCAAAATCGGCATGGCGGACCAGCAATACGGCTGGCAGATGACCATGACAATTTGGGGAGTCTTGTGCCTGGTTCTGTTCCTGATCACTTTCTCGACAACGAAGGAACGCATCGAGCCGATAAACCAGGAAAAATCCTCGCCCAAACAGGATTTTATCAACCTGCTCAAAAGCCATCCGTGGAAGGTCATGTTCTTCATGACGCTCTGTCATTTCTGCATCCTCTCGTTCCGCGGCGGGGCGCTTTACAATTATTATCATCACTACGCCAACCGGGCGGCGTTGTATGACTGGGTGCAGCAACTCGGCCTGGTGGTGCCCGCCGGCGCGCACGCTTCGGGAATTTTAGAAACGCTCGGCTACATCGTCCACGGCGACCGGGCTGAGCTGGTGAATTCGAACGTGGCTGACGTGGCCAACAGCATCATTAACATGCTGGGAACCGGGATCACCATCATCGTAATTTTGCTGTCGCCGCCGTTGGCGAAAAAATTCGGCAAAAAAGCCGTCGCCGTCGCTGGTTTTGGTCTGGCCAGCCTTGGCTCGCTGGCGTTCTATTTCCTTTCACCCACGAATGTGTGGGGCATGGTGGGGTTGACGGCGCTCATTGCGATTGCCTACGCGCCGACGATTCCGCTGGTCTGGGCGATTTACGCGGACGTGGCGGATTACTCCGAATGGAAAACCGGCCACCGCTTCACGGGCATGGTTTTCGCGACCATCGGTTTCGGCCTGAAAGCGGGCCTCGCGCTCGGCTCGGCATCATTTCTTTGGATCATGGCCGGATTGTTTGGCTACGATACGAAATTGCCCGATGCGGCGCACGCCGTGCAGGGTTTTCGCGCTTGTAGTGGCATTGTGGTTGGCTTCCTCTTCGGCATTTGCACGCTGTTGCTGATCGCGTATCCCATCACCAAAAAGTTGACGATCCAGATGGCTGATGAACTTGCCGCGCGCCGTGCCCAACCCACCACCCCGAAGGCTTGACATGGGTGGGCGCACAAAGTTTTCGGGAGGATGCTGAGATTTCGGGCGCAGAATGAACGAACTGGCGGTCTTTTCCAACTGCAGGCAAATTCCCTCTCATGCCAATTCCCGGAGACAACCGGTAAAAGGCCGGCGACTGCGGTTGTAGTGGCAGGCTTCATGCCTGCCGTAAAGCCGGGCTTCCAGTCCCGCGGATGAAACGCCACGGGGCTGCAAAGCGCGTTGGCAGGTTCAAATGCCGTCGCGCATCATGGCGCTTTTTGAGCGACCACGGGTCCAGCTTTCGAGCATACCGATACTCATCGGGAAATGGTATCAGACCATGGGACTCATAATGGTAAATGACAACACAAATGGCTCGGTGCCCACATTTAGCGGCCCGGCGACCCGCATCGGCTCACCTGCCAGTGGCGGAACTTTTTACGGGCGTCTTTCGTCAGGTTATCTGAATATAACCGGGCCATTCATCCAGCCCCTTTTTGAACTCGCAGAAATTGTTTGGTGGATTTAAACCGCCCGCATATTCATCAATGAATATGCAGGTTTTCTTTTGGCCACCCACCCCGGTCCACCAATATTTATTAGGTTTCCAAACCAGGCAGTTGTGAGTCACAATTCATTTTGGAAATGCTTCATTGCTTACGTTCAATTAGGAATTCCCGCAGGACGGGCGCAGCAGCCTTCAAGCGCGGCTCATGGGGAGAGCCGGGCTGCCAGGCGACGACCCTGACTTTAATGGGATACGTTGCGCGCCGCGGAATGGCCGTAAACTTCAATACGTCGACGTCCACTTCCGCCGGGCCGTCGAGGACGTAGTAATAAACTTTTGAACCAGCGTCGGAAGTTGCCGCGAGCTTTAACGTTTTCACCCCCGCGTTCTGAACCGCGACGGCGGGGAACGTGATGCACTGTTCCGCGCCTTCGTTGTTCTGGGGCACGCGGATCATGGCCTGTTGCACCACGCTTTTGTATTTCGCGTCTCCGGGATGACTGGCCCAAACCCAGATGTCAGCGTTACGGCGGTCTTCCGTTGAATTCACCCGATTCAGGCTGTATTGAAAGGTATCCGGGCCGGTCTGGATCACCGGGCCGACAATCTTGTGCAGCATAATCGGACCGCCGTCACGGGCGTGTCCGATGCGCGCGCCGGCGGGCGAATATGCCCAGCGCGCCGCGTTGCCATTGTGGGTTGCGTCGCCAGGAACAAAATCCATGAACGCCGTCTTCAAATGAAAGGTGACGCCATCAGCGTCGGGAATGAATTGCGGAGTGACCGGTTCACCACAGCCATTCTCGACTGGCATCTGGCCGTCGCTGATGCTCAAAAGTTGCGGCAGCTTGCCGGGCTGGTCGGCCAGGTAATTCTGCGTCGCCCAAGCCATTTCCTTGTCGAAGCACCAGAACGCCTCCTTCGGATCGCCCTTGTATTTATCGACCGGCGCGGGTTTGAACTGGCGTGGCTGGTTCAAATGCCAGCGTTCGACCAGCCACCCTTTTGCCGGGTCAACCAGTTTTAGCACCGGCGCTTCCTGGGTTGGCATGACCGCCGGCAACCGTTGTTCCGCGGCCTTGCGAATAAACATCGCGAGGTAGCTCACGAGTTTGTCCGAAAAATTAAAATGCCCGTTGCCCGGCTCGGCCAGCATGGCGAGCGGCGCTTTCGGATGTTGATTTTTGTATTCCAACGCCGGCGTCAATCGATCCACCCCATGTTCGCTATCGCCCCATTCATACTCGGCCATCACCATCAAACCGGGAACCCCGTCGATATTGCGATTTCCCCAATCCGGATTTGGCCGTCCGCTGCCGGTGAATTTCGTCAGCGGCGCGTCTCCGTGAATGGACAGTACCGCCAGCGTGCGACCAGGATTCCACGCAGCGAAGTTCCACGGAAAACTCGCGCACGCCGAATGCCCGAGCGGCACGACGGGCGCGAAGTTCAGCTCGGAATATCCCGAAGTTTCCGCCAACTGCTTCATCACGTCGTTGAAGCGCCCGCCGGCATCCTGGTCGAACTGGAAGACGAACTCAAATGGCGGTGCGATGAACACCTCGCCGATGCCCTCCTCTGCCAGCGTCTTGCGGAAATCCGGGTGTTCCAGAATTCCCAGCTCGATCATGTTATTCTGCGCGACTACCACGGCGCGCAATTGTTTGCACTCCGGCGGAATCCAGAGGAACGCCCGCCCCTTGCCCATCGGCACGGACCATTGCCAGTCGGCGGCCCGAGCCGAGATCACGACTCCAAATAGAGTCAGCAACACTATACGAAGGAAGCGAATTAAGCCGTTGTTCGTTTGCCTGTTCATTTCAAATGACCGTCATTTGACCAGTAAAAGCACCGCGCCATGCGATGGAACTTGCGCGACATATTCCTCTTTGAAAGTGCCAAGGTCTTTGTGCGACCAGAGATCCCGCAGCGTTTGTTCGCCGCCCAGCCCCGCGTCCTTCCAGTTCAACTCCACATCTTGGGCCGCCGCGCTGCGATTAAAAAGACCGATGGCTTTGCCGCCGTTCTTAAGCGGTTTCATCCAGATTTCCGTGCCTTTGGTCTGCCTCAGCCGCCGCGCCGGAATGCCCAGCGGATCTTGATTAACGGCCAGCACTTCGTCGTTGGTCAAAAGCGACAGCGTCCATTCGTCGGTGTCCGGCAGGTTGTTGCCCAGCATCAGCGGCGACGGCGCCAGCGCCCAAAGCGACATCAACATCACCTGCTCGTGCTTGGTGAATCGCGTTTGCCGGTCTTTTCCCGCGATGGTGCATTTGATGCCAATATGCCCGAACGGGATCATATCCACATCCGGCCAATGTCCCGGCCCGCCAACGTCCTGCCACTGGCCGAGCAAATCGAAAGCCCGGGTCAGGTCTTCCCAACGATCCCAAAAATCACCGGAAATGCGCCACATGTTCGCGTTGGTGCTCACATGGTCCGCGTGTGCAGGATCGATTGGCCCGGGTGAGGCGCTGAACACGATCGGGCGCCCACAACGGTCAATCGCCTTGCGGATCATCTCCAACTCATGCGCGCTGTAGGGCACGGAAAGGTCGTCCACCTTGACGAAATCCAACCCCCAGGAGGCCCACAAACGGGCGCAGGAGTCATACCACGCCTGTCCCGCCGCGTTGTTGCGGACGCCAAACATGTCCGGACACCAACCGCAGATGTTCTTGGGATCCCCGGCATCGGCGGCGTTAAAACTGCCGCCTTCGACGGCGGTCTTCGCCTCCACCGCCTGTCGCGGGATGCCCCGCATCATGTGAAAGCCGAACTTCAAACCCAGCGCATGGATTTTATCCGCCAGCGGCTTGAAACCTTTGCCGTCAACCGCCGACGGAAACCGGTTCGTCGCGGGAATCATGCGGCCAAATTCATCCGCGAAAAGTTTTGCGCCGGCGCGCTCCCTGTTGAAGTCGTGGTCATCAAATGACGACACCGAATCATACCAGCGTGCATCAATCACGACATACTGCCAGCCATGAGCACGCAGCTTTTCTTCCATGAAGCCGGCATTCGCCAGCACCTCGTCCTCGGTGATACTCGTGCCCCAGGCGTCGTAACTATTCCACCCCATCGGCGGCGTGGGCGCCCGGTTCCAGCCGGACGGTTCCGCACCCGCGCCAAGCGCAATCATGGAAACGACCACCGCGACGAATATTATTGGCGAATTGATCCGTTTCATTTTGAAGTGATTTGGACAGCTACGTGATCAAAGACCGCCGTGGTGAACACATCTTTCTTTCCGCCGGTGACCGCCAGGCCAGCGAGACATTGATCCGTCATCGCCACGGTGCGCGAGCCGGCCTTGAACCAGTTCACGCCGTCAACTGATTGATACCCGGTGAACGTGTCGCCGGCCCGCTGGATTTTGAACCACACCGGCAGCCACGTGTAATCGTTGCCCGCCTGCGAGGCCATCGAAGCCCCGGCCTCATCCCGCGTTCCCAACCGGCACTGTCGGCTCCCGATTTCCCCCAATGTCAACGCCACTGTTTTTGCATCTGCGGCAACCGACTCGCGTGCCATCAGGCCGATCTTCTCCCGCCCGCTCCAGTCCGCGCTGACGAGCCGGGCAGTGAGGATGAAACCGCCGCTCGCCACGCAATGCGTGAATTTGCAGACATCGGATTTTCCGCCGATGTTCCCGCCCGCACTATTGACGATGAAAGTGTTTTCGCCAACTCCGGCAAACGTCGCGCCGCCCGCCATGCCCCCTTTGCCAACATCGGCGTTGATCCAGTGGGCCGGAATCCCTCCAGCGGCAGCAGGCTGTGCGGTCGCGGGCCGGGAATTCGCGCTGACGCCCGCCTGATTCCCTGCCGCGACGACGTAGTAATACGTCACCCCGTTCGAGACCGGGGTATCCGTGTATTGGGGTGCGGAATTGGCCTTCCATGAAGCGATGTCCTTGAAGGGCCCGCCCCGATCCGTGGACCGACGTACCACGTAGCCTTGCGCGGTGTCGTTGGAAGATTTTTCCCAGTTCAGGAACACCTGCGAAACGCCCGCCTGGGCCGTCAGTCCCGCCGGCACCGGCGGAATGGGATTCGGCGGAAAAGGTGAAGCCGTCGCATCCAGTGTAAAGGTCAATGTGCCGTAACCGAAATGATCCCCGCTGCCTCGCTCCGGGCGCATGAGTTTTGTCATCGCCGTGGAATAGGGGGCAGGCAAACCGCGCCGGACGACATAGTGATTGTATATCAACTCCCACACCGGACGGTCGAGCCGCCCCAGGCCGTTGATGGAAATGGCCGGTTGCCGGGCCTCCGCGCAGTTGTTGTAGAACGTGTAGGGTATGGTTGAAGCCGGATAGGCCAGGTTGCACTTGGCGACATATTCCGCGCCGGCCAGCAGCCGGTTGTCCGCGCAGCCGAAGAGGTCCACGCCTTGATTCCACGCTACCTGGCAGGCGCTGCCCAGCAGGCCGACGCCGAGTTGCGCGTGCTCCTGGTCGCGACCGCTCTCCTGCCATTGCGCAAAATTGGTGGCATACAAAAACGGAACGGCGTTGGAGATGCTGCCCATCCCCTGCCCGTTTTTGAAATATTCGACACCCTCGTTGAACATGTTCGTGTCGTCGCATAGCACGCCCATCGCGATCAAGGCGCCGAGGTTGCACGCATCCCAGTTCGCCCAGAAATAACTGTCGCACCGGCCCGCATGGTTCCGCAGGAAGCCGTGGCATACGGGATAACAATACTCCACCAGCATGTTGGTGAAGCTGGAAAAATCCCGCACCTGCCAGCCGGGATAGACGCGCAGCAACTCGCCCGCGAGCGCAAAATTAAAAATCGGAATGCCGCTCAGGCCGGGAATGTCATTGCCGGTCGGCACCTGGTTCACCGCTTTTGACCAGGCGTTGCAGATCCGCACCGCGCACTCGGCATGGTTGGTGTCGCCGGAAATATACCAGCGCAGCGCATTGAGATAGGCCGCGTGCGCGTCGAGATCGGCGCGCTGCCGGCTGTCGCCCAGGTTCGCCCGCGCGGCCGGCTGCCAATTGCTCTGCGCCTGCGGATCCCGTTCGAGCGCGTGCCACCCATCAATCCATGGCGAATTACCGGCGAGCACGTTGGTCTTCATCCGCTCCAAATCCGCCAGCGTATGCAAGCCGCCTGGATGAACGAATGGCTGTGCCCTTGCCCTGATCATGAAAGTCGTCACCGCCAGCGACAGGAGCAAGATGAGTTTGAATTTCATTTAATTCTTCCAGACACTTTGTATCGGTTGGTCATAAACCACGGCAACCACGGAATCCGCCGGGGAGGCATTCCAGTCAATATCGCGAATGCTGATGGTACTGTCACCCTCGAAAGGCAGCGGTTTCCCATCATAGACGGCATAGGCTTTTTTGACGCGCAGTTTGCCAAGCGGCGGCAGGGTGAAAGCATTCCCGGCGTAATCCTTCAAGAGATGCACAAAGACGGTGGAATCTTTGTAACAATAGCCGTATTGCCGGTCAACGGGCTGCCACGGCCCGCCGCGCGTGCCGTATATGGCATCGCCCATCTTGTTCATCCAGGCGCCCATCTCGCGCAGGCGTTGCTGTTCCACTTCGGGAATCACCCCGTGCCGGTCGGGCGTTACGTTCAACAGAAACGTCATGTTACGAACAGTGCAGTCGGCCATGTAGCGCACCAATTGATCGAGCGACAATATGTTGCCCTTCGCGATGGAATTGGAGTTGTATCCCCAGCCGCCGTTTTGAATGGTCAGATTCTTGTCGCAAATTTCGCTGCTGCGAATCGTGCCCGTCGTCTCCCGCGGGCCTTCCTCCTCGATAATGTCGCCCATCCAGCCGTAACGGAGATTGGTGATGGCGTCGGGTTGATATTTTCGCACCATGCCCATGATTCCAAGCGGCTTGCCGGTGCCGGCTTCGTAATCTTGCCATTCCGGGGAAACTGGCCAGCGATTCGCGGGGTCAAGATACTTGCCCGGTTCATGAAAAAAAGCCGCGTCGGCATCGGCGCCTTTTTGGGCGAGCCAGCCGCCATCCCAGTAGATGTGGTCGATCTTGCCGTAGCTGGTCAGGAGTTTTTTGACGTTCGCATAATTTTCCTCCTTCATCAGGCGCGCATTTTCCCTGTGGGCAGGATCCGTCTTATATCCAAATTTATTGGGCTGGCAGTTCGTGCCAGTCACATCGTAGTAACCTGGATAACGCCAGCTCAATGGCGAATAATATATGCCGACCCTCAAGCCCGCACCCCGGCAGGCCTTCACATATTCCGCGACCAGGTCCCGGTGCAAAGTCTGCACGCTGGTGAAGGCATTCGGGTGCGGACTGTCGAACAGGCTGAAGCCATCGTGATGACGCGTGGTCAGGCACATCCATTTCATGCCGGCGTCCCTCGCCAGTTGCGCCCACGCTTCGGGATGATAGTCGGCGGCGTCAAAATACGCTTCACCGCTTTCAGGGAATGGGTATTGCCGATATTTCTCCGGCGAGATCGCCTCATGTTCCATGACCCATTCACCGCGACCGACGCCGGAATACAAACCCCAATGAATGAACATGCCGAATTTTCCATCAAGGAACCAATCCAGTTTTTCATTGGGAAGTTGGGTGATGCCCAGGCTCGTCTGCGGAACACGCACCGCAGGTCTGGGCGGCGCAGGCGGTTCAGCGTTCACCGCCAACGCGGGCGCGACGAAGCACGCCAGAAACAGGGCGGCGAATTGTGGAATCCAAGTTCTTGGTTTGTTCATTTTTCCGGTTAGATACCATTCGGATACTTGAGACGAAAGAAGACACTGCTGTTGGCGGTGCCGATGGGAATCGTAATCTGATTCGTCGCCGTCGAATTGGTGATGTTCACCCAGTTCGTTCCCAACCCGGTGTTGGGGGAATTCGTCTGTATTTGCAACGTCCAGCCGGTGTGATCTTGCGGCCAGAAAAGCTGCAACTGTGAACCGTTAGAACTCATCCCCAACCCGGGAACCGTCGTGGCGACAGGCACCACGCTGGTTGCCGCCGAATCCGCCGTTTCCCCTCCGGAATAGAGTCCGGATACGACGAAATAATATGCTCCGCCATTGGCCAAACCAGTGTTGATATAGTTGGTGGCCGTCACGGTGGCGATCAGGTTATAGGTCGCCCCCCCATCGGTGGATCGCTTCAAGTTGTAGCCGGTCGCACCGGCCGAGCTGTTCCATCTCAAACTGGCTTGCGCATCGCCCGCCGTTGCCAGCAAGTTTGTCGGCACGGCTGGGATCGTCACGATGGCCAGGGCAATTTGGTGTGAATTGCTCACCAAAACTCCGCTGCTTCCAGCCGGGGTGAGCAGTTGCAAGTTGGCAAAACTGCCATTCAAGTTGCCAGCGTAACTGATCAATGGATAAAGGTTGCCGACGGCCGGAATGTTTGTGCCGGTGATTTCGACGGTGCAACCGCCACTGAGGGTCAAGTTGGAGGCGATCAGCGCCGCCACGGCCGGGTTCGTTGCGTTCTGAAATTCCAGCGTCGTTCCCGCCGCCATGGTCAGGTTGGAAACCAGCGCCGAACCGGTCGAGAGGTTGGTGATTCCCAATGTCGCCCCGTTCGCCACCACGAAATTCCCCTTGCCGGCAAATGCCGTGGAGATAATCAACTCGCCGTTGCTGACGGTTGTGAGGCCCGTGTAGGCGTTCGGACCTGTTAGCGTCAATGTGCCCGTGCCGACTTTCGTCAGCGCGATGATACCGTTGGCTCCGTTGGCTTCCATGGTACCCGCAAAAGTCGTGCTGGTATTCAAGCCACCCACACTCAAGGTGGCGACGACCGGGCCAGATGAAATATTCGCCAGACCAACAGAACCTGCGCCACCGGACATGGAACCAAAATTGATTGTCCCGGTGCCGAAATTGAACCGCGTGCGCTGGCTGTACTGGCTTTCATTGAAAACCCAGGCCGCACTGGCGCTGCCGGCGTTCGGGCTGTCAAACCGCAACGAGGTATTGCCGGCGTCTTGAATCCAAGTTCCGGAAAATCCGCCGTTATTGCCGCCCAGCCCGACTTGGGAGGTGATGCCGTTCACCGTCTGGTGGATGATTCCATTGCCCGTGATATTGCCATTCCACGTCCAGTTGTTGCCGTTGACGGCTTGAATATTGTTGCTCCCCGACGCCTGGATGTTGTTGGCAATGGTGTAGCCGCCGTTGTTGTTTATCGTGCCGCCATTCAGCGTGACAATGCCTGTTCCCAGGGCCGAATTGTTGCCGACGGTAATTGTCCCATTGTTGATAAATGTTCCGCCGCTGTATGTGTTTGCCAGATTGAACACGTTGATGGCGCTGCCGTTCTTCACGACGTAACCAGTGCCGCCGATGCCGGATCCTCCGGTTGAAGTGAAGGTGTAAGTTTTGGCGGAGTTGTTCAGCAGGATGTAGGCGGGCGAAACATTAATGGCCACATTCACCAGATTCGAACTCGTCGTGTCGTCGAACTGCGCGGAATTACCGTTCAAATAATTCACAGCCACACCATTGCTCAGCCAGTTGGCCGTGTTGTTGATATTCCAATTGGTATTGATTGCCCCGCTCCAAATCACGGTTGTCCCCGCCGCCACCCCCGGGGTGACGCTGACCTCGCTCGAATTGGTGCTTTCACCCGAAGTATTGGTTGCGGACACCACATAATAATAGGTGGTTCCGTTAACCAAACCGCTGTTCACAAAGCTGATACCCGTCAGATTTGTGAGGGTCATATACCCGCTGCCGCTGATGGTGGAACGTTTCAGATTGTAGCTGGCCGCGCCGCCGGTAGGCGTCCAAAACAGCGTCGCTTGGGCATTACCCGCCAAAGCCGTCAGCCCCGTGGGTGCCGGCGGCGGCGGCTGCGTGGTGGCACCGTCCGGTGGTGAAATTGCGCTCGCGCCGGCGGAATTCGAGGCGGTGATGACGTAATAGTAAGTGGTATTGGGAGCCAGATTTGTGTCCACATAACTTGCGTTGGTCACCGTGGCGATGGCGGCATACGGGCCGCCGTTGGTGGTGGAACGCATCACGTTGTAGCTGCTTGCCCCAAAGGATTGCAGCCAGCGCAGCGGCACCTGTCGCGCATCAGGCGAGGCGTAGATCGCATAGGGTGCCGCCGGCACAATGGCGTTGCCGCCATCGCCGCCGGTAATGCTGACGTCGCTGAACGCCGACGTGTTCAAGGTGCCGTTGTTCAGTGAACAAACCACCAATCCGATGTAGGTCGTGCTGGGCATGTTGGCGAATTGCCCTGCGCCGATGCAGGCCCAGCTTGTGCCGTCGAGTGAGGTGTAAAGATTGATCATGTTTCCGAGACGTTCGACCTTTACCCAATAATTTGTCTGCGGGAGGGCGCGCGAATTCTTCTCCCAGTTTGATCCGCCATAAACTTGAGTCCAGCCGTGCAGGAAAAACTCCGCCGTCTGCGCCGCCGTCACCCCCACCCAGGCGCGATTGGCTGAAGATGAGGAAAGCGAGTCGCGGATCATCACGCCCGCCTTGGCGGTGGCAGCAGTGTTCTGCACGGAGTTGACCTTGGCAATGATGGTGCAATCGCCCGCAACCTGCTTGTAAACAAAATGGCAACTGTCGGCATTGTGCGTCCAAATCTCCGTGCCGCCACCCTTCACCGTCCAGATGCCTCCGCTGTAACTTCCGCTGCCGGTCGGACTCGCTCCGCCAATGTCGGTGTTGATCAAACCAGTCGTCACGGTGGCGGCGGCCGGATAAGTAATGGTCGCCGGGAGCGCGGCGGTGGAAGTGTCGCTATCTTTAAGGTAGCAGAAGCTGTCCTGGTTCTCGCTCTGGGTGGCCCGCTTGAGAACCATCCACGGCGTCGTCAATCCCTTGCGCAACACATAAGCACTCCGCAAGATGTTGCCTTGCATTGGTTCGCCAATCCAAACGCCCCCCACCGAACTCGCACCCGCATTGGTCGCATTGCTCAAGTAAAGCCAGTCCGTGGTGCCATAAGGAATGAAGGCCGCCGGCGGTGGCAAGTTGTTCCGGGCATAGTATTCACCACAGGCCAGCAGCCGGTTGTCTCCCTCTGAATAAACATCCACGCCTTGCTTCCAAAACACTTCGGCCAGAAAGGCCATCTGGAGCAAATCATCATAGCCATGCCCCGCGTCACGTCCCGTTTCCCCCATTTCCCCGCTGGTGAGACAGTTGTTATTCAACCCGAAAGATGCACCGGTCCGGTAAAGATACAGGCAGTGATTAAACTTGTTGGTGTCATCCATGAAAACCGCACACGCCAGGCCGCCCGAAACACCCAGCGCACCTTTGTTTGATGGCCCCATTTCATCGTTGCCAGCACCGGTGGCCGGCCAGTAAACATTGGCGAAAAGGTTGGAAACCGCCAAGGTATCCGCCGCCGTCCAACCCGGCCACGTTCCGCGCAAAATATCCGCGCCGCCACCATAGCGATAAGCATAATCGCCAAGGTCCAGCGCACTCTCGATGCCATTGAAATTGGTCATCGTGTTGGCCCAAGCGATGAGGATGTCATGGGACTTCTGCGCATAGTTGGTGTTGCCGGTGAAATACCACATGCGCGCCAGATTGAAGATCGCCTGCATGTCGTTCTTCCACGCCCATTCGTTGTCGTAGTTGCCAGCAAGATTACGGTTCACATAACCGAATGGACCCTGCATGGTGTAGGCAAGCTGGGAGCGGGAGTCCGCCATCAACGCGTTGTAACCATCGCTCCAGGGCAGCGTGTTCAGGTTGGATTTGACCGCGTTGAGATCAGCGATGGTCAGCGGAATACCCGGGTGTTGGAACGCATAAACCTTGCTGTCAACGGCCGCAAATAAAACCGCCATGACCGCCAGAAGCAGCCATTCGACTGGTCGCAACCTTCGATGATCAACTTTGGTCGTAAACACGGTTTGATTTTTCGTGCACTTTGCAGCCTGAAACTTCAGACCGTCATATTCGCCCGGCTGTCGCCACCCGCAACTCGCGAAAGATCGCCCAGAATTCGTGGGGTATCCATTTCAAGGATGGCCTTGGGAAATGCTGTTTCCATTCCAATAGAGCTGCCACAGGTTGTTTAGCTTCACGGCTTCGGCATGGCCGTCAACAAAGCTGATATTGATGGCACTGGGAATGGTTACGGTTGGGGTGACGACCAGGCTGCGCGGGGCTGAACCGGGCGGTCCCGACCCATGTCGCGCGACGAGGACACGGCTGATGGGCGCTGACTGCGCCCCGACCGTGTTCGGAGGTGAAACCAAGGGGCTGTATAAATCCGCAAATGGACTTAAAGAAGTATTGGCCCTGTCCACATAGGACGCATCATTATGCACCCAAACATCCGGCCAGATTCCGTCACAAAACATCGGGGTTTCTGACGAATGCTTGACCGCCGATTCTTTCATATAGGACCCGCCCGGATCGTCTTGCACCCATACGGTGGGGGGGCTGGCGCCACCCGTGCTGTACAACCAGCCATTGATGGTATAACTGCCCTGGTTGGTCGGATCCACGCTGCCGACCCAGTTCCAACAATGTTCAGCGTCGCCTTTATTCTGCCCGGTAATCCCATCGATCGGTTGCGACGCCGCCGGACAAAGCCTCAATTTGCTTACATTCCCAGAACCGCTGGCAATCGCGTTCAACCACAGGCCGCCACTCCCGGCATATTCAATTTGGCCATTTTCTTGTTGAAACATGATGCCAGCGATCGCGAGTTGTTTGGTGTTGGAAAGACAACTGATATTTTTTGATTTCCGTTTTGCCGCCGCCAACGCGGGCAAAAGCATTGCCGCCAGAATGGCAATGATGGCAATCACCACCAGGAGTTCAATCAAGGTGAAGCCATCGCGGTTCCGTGCCGCGACCGGTGGACGAATCATTTTTTTCATAACATTTAAATTTTATTATCTGCCGTTTCGCGCGGCGTGCCGGAACCCAAACCGTCATCCCGCCATCACACCGGACGCGCCCCGCAACTCGTTTAATTCTTTATGGATAAACCATGCGGTAGAACACCGAGCCGGTTGCCGCGTTGATCACATTCGTGTAGGAATTGACCGTGCTGGTGTTCGGCACATCCACCCAGTTGGTGCCGAGGCCGGTGCTCAATGAATTGGTCTGCGCTTGCAGGCGCCAACCCGTGTGATCGGTCGGCCAGCTCAATTGCAGGGTGCCACCAGTGACGACGGAGATGAGGTTGGTCGGATTGGTGTTAACATTGTTCCCGACAGTTACATCCAAGGCAATCCACAGGTTGCTGGTGTCATTGGTCAGCGTCGCCGTAACGCCGGTGGGCACGGAGGCGAGAACGAAGTTTCCCGCGCCGGCAAGACTGCCGTATTTAACCAGCGGATACACTTTGCCCGAACTCACCACGCTGTTGCTGATGGCAATGTTGCACGTTCCGTTTCGGGTCACAGCTCCTGCGGCCGTGATAACCGGGACGTTGTTGCTGGCCACGTTGGTGAGGAACAAGGTGACCGGACCGGCACTGTCACCCAATGTCAGATTGTTTAACTTCGCCGTATTGGTGCCGCCATTATTGATCACCCCAAGCACCTTCCCATCGTTCACCACCAAGTCACCGTTGCCTGCGTGCGCCGTCGTGATGACCAGGGTGCCGTTGCCGACCGTTGTCAGGCCGGTGTAAGTATTCGCGCCGCTCAATGTCAGCGTCCCGGTGCCAACTTTCGTCAGGGCAATGCTGCCGTTGGCGCCGTTGGCTTCAATGCAGCCGGCAAAAGTCGTGCTGGTGTTGAGGGCCCCCACGCTTACCGTGGCCACCACGGCTCCCGCAGAGATATTAGCCAGGCCAAAACCGTTGGCTGTGGTTCCAGACATGGATCCAAAGTTGATCGTGCCGGTCCCGAAGTTGAACCGCACCCGCTGGCTGTTTTGGCTTTGATTGAACACCCAGGCGGCACTCGCGCTGCCCGCGTTCGGGCTGTCAAACCGCAACGAGGTGTTGCCAGCGTCTTGGATCCAGGTGCCGGCAAAACCGCTGTTATCGCCACCCAGCCCGACTTGGGAGGTGATGCCGTTCACCGTCTGGTGGATGATCCCGTTGCCCGTGATATTGCCGTTTAACGTCCAGTTGTTCCCATTGACGGCCTGCACGTTGTTGCTGCCCGTCACATAGACGTTGTTGGCAATCGTATAGCCGCCATTGTTGTTTAGCGTGCCGCCGGCCAAGGTGAGCGGACCGGTGCCAAGCGGGCCGCTGGTAATTACGCCGCTGGCCGGAGTGGAACTGGCCGCAACCGTCAACGTGCCATTACTGAGCGTCGTCCCGCCCGCGTAAGTGTTGGCGGAGGGAATCGTCAAGGTGCCAGCCCCCACTTTAACCAGCGCGAGATTCGTGCCTCCGGAGTTCTGCACAACCACGCCAGCCAAGGAGATGACATCGTTGTTATTGCCCATCGTCAACGTCGCCGGGAGGGTGGCGGAAGTATTGTCCACGGTGCCGGCGCCGCCCAATAAATTATTGATGGTGGCATTGGTGCCATTAAGATCTAACGTGCCGGCGAGGCTGACATTCCCCTTGCCGCTGCCGCTGGGAATCGCGTCGCTGTTGCCAACTTTCAGGGTGCCGTTCACCGTTGTGTCGCCCGCGTAACTGTTCGATCCGGATAGCGTCACGGCTCCGCTGTCGACCGTCAAGCCACCGCCGCCCGCGATCGCACCACCCAAGGTAATGCCGGCGCCCGCGTCGCTCAGATCTTCAATCCCACCCAAAGTGATCGGGACGTTTAATGTCTGGGAATTGCCGGAACTGTTCGTGACCCCGCCATTCAAGGTCAAAGTATTATTCACGTTGGTAATGGTGAAATTGCTCGCCGAGCCGTCAAAGGTCAGGCCAGCGACGGCATAGCTGGCATTCATGTCCACCGTGGTTTGCGTGCCGCCGGTGAAGATGATGCTGTCCCCGCTGAATCCGGGTGGATTGTTACCCACCCAGTTCGTGCCGTTGCCCCAGGCGTTATTGGCGGCCAAACCGTCCCAGGTTACAGTCGTGGCCGTGACGGTTAAGGTTGCTGAATTTGCGCCCGAAAGCGGTTGCGTATCGGTGGCTGTCACCGTGATTATGTCACCGCCCACCGCTGCGCCGGTGCCAACCGTCGTGGTGCAGGAGTAATGATTGCCGCCCAAATTGTTCATGGCTTGGGCTGCGGACCCGCCAATGGAGGTTAGATTGGCGCTGACATTGGTGATGGTTCCAGCTCCCGGTGACACCGTTGCGTAGACCGTCACCGATTGATAGCGGGCTGCCGTGGCTGAGCCGTCAACCGTGTTGGTCACGATCACGCTGGTGACCGTCGGCGCTGCGGAAGCCGAGTAATGCAACACCACATTGTTGCCGCTCTTTTGGATCGAGTAATGACTGGCGTTGGCCGGGGCCGTGCCGTCGAACAACAAATTCGGTTGAGCCGCCATCGTGGTTGTGCCCGCAACATTAAAAAGGACGTAATCGGCCGTCGTATCCAGACTGGCCGGACCGCTCAAGGCATTGATATGAATGGTATCGGTGTTCCCTATAGTCAAAGTGCCGCCCACCACGATCTGATCATTACCGCTGAGATGGCCGGTGCTGATATCGAAATAGAGCGTGGCCCCGCTGCTCAAATTAAGATTATTGGTGAAGGTCAACGTACCCGCCACGCCGTTGGTCGCCGGTGAAATGGAAGAACCGCTGCTGGCAGTGGCCACCGCGCCCGTGACAGTGCCGGTGCCCAACAGGGTCTGGCTGCCACCCAAGGTGTAAGGTGAGGCGGTGACGCCTGAAACATCATAAGTCGCCCCGGTGGCCACGCTGATTTTTGCAGACGAACCAATGTTGCCGCTGCCGCTCAAAATCAGTTTTCCGCCACTGATTATGGTATTGCCGCTGTAGGTATTGGCCACGGTCAGCTTGATGCGGCCAGGGCCGGCAAAAGTCACGGTCGGCGTGGTTCCATTAAGCGTTCCGATCACCCCGGAAATCGTCAGGGCGTTGGCGGCCGTGTTGACGGCCTGCGTAACCACGAGGCTCTGGTTCAGGGAGATGTTCCCCGAGAAGATCGAGTTCGTGTCAAGAGCGCTGCCGAGTGTATAGACACTCGAATTCGCCCCGGTGGCTGATCCAACCGTGATGGCGCGGCCAACCGTGAACGCGCCGCCGATCAGCAGTGAGGGTGCATAATTATTGCCAAGACTGTTGTTATCACCCAGCGCGATGGCAGCCGCCGAGTTACCGAAGGCACCCGTGGCACCTGACGGAGCATTGTTGCCGGCAACGAGCGTTCCGTTCTCAACCGTGGTCAGCCCGCCATAGGCGTTCGCCGCGGTCAAGGTTAACGAGCCGGTGCCAACCTTCGTCAGGGCGATGATCCCGTTGGCTCCGTTCGCTTCAATGCCTCCGGAGTAAGTGGTGTTGGTGTTGAGAGCCCCCACGCTCAAGGTGGCAATCACCGCCCCCGAAGAAATGTTCGCCATGCCCACGTTGCCCGAACCACCGGAGATCGATCCCAAATTGATCGTGCCAGTGCCGAAATTGAACCGTACTCGCTGGCTGTTCTGGCTTTGATTGAAAACCCAGGCGGCACTGGCACTGCCGGAATTGGGGCTGTCAAACCTTAATGATGTATTGCCGGCATCTTGAATCCAGGTGCCGGTAAAACCGCTGTTGTCGGCCCCCAACCCGATTTGGGAGGTATTGCCGTTTACGGTCTGGTGGATAATTCCGTTGCCCGCGATGCTGCCGTTCAAGGTAAAGTTGTTCCCGTTGACGGCTTGCACATTATTGCTCCCGGTCACATAGAGGTTGTTGGCGAGGGTAAAGCCACCGTTGTTATTGAACGTGCCGCCGTTAAGCGTGAGCGTGCCGGCACCAATTGGTCCGCCGGTGACCGAACTGCCGGCTGCGGTCGGCGTAGAACTGGCTCCCATCGTCAGCGTGCCGGCATTATTCGTAGTGCCGCCGCTGTAACCGCTCGCGAAATTGTTCAGGGTCAGGGTGCCAGTGCCATTATTAACCAACACACCAGTGCCGGAAATGGCTCCGGACAAAATTTGATTCGAAACACTGTTGTAGTTTAATGCGCCATTATCCGTGATGGTACCGGCATAGTTGCCGCCACCCAGCTGGCCGGCCCCGCCAATCACCACCTGGCCGGCTAAAATCGCAATCGGCCCGGTAAAAATATTGGATCCGGTCAGGGTAAGCGTATTGTTTCCGTCCTTCGTCAAACCGCTGGCCCCGCCACCAATCGCCAGTCCGCCGATGATGTAACTCTTGACTGTATTGCTCACCAAAACGAAGTTGGGGGTTACCGCGGACGGAGTTACATTGACCAGCAACGGATTGGCTCCCGCGGCCGAATCATCAAATCGGACCGGAAAACCGTTTGTGAACAAATTTCCGCCAAGGCTGTTGGTCCAGTTGGCCGTCGTGGCGGCGTCCCAATTGGTATTAACCGCCGCCGTCCATACTTGAATGGCTAGGTTGGTTACCAGATAACTGACGGTCGAACCGGTGACGGTTAATTTGCCCGAAATACCGACCGGTTGAGTCCCAAGTGCCAGGGTGCCGCTGGCATAATTGTTGAGCAAAGGGTAAGAAACGCCATTGACAAAGGGACAACTGCTGATGTTGACCGTTGCCGTACCGTTAATCGTTACCGTGTTCGGATTCAAAACTGCCGTGGTGGTTCCGAATAGTCCAAATTGAAGATTTGCTCCCGTGCTGTTTCCCAGCGTCAGGCTGCTGGGTGACAAGTAAGTGGTGTCCGCCGAGGCGGTGACTGCCAGTGTCTTGCCATCATTCACCGTCATTGCTCCGGAGATGGATTGCGGCCCGGTATAGTTCAGCACGCCGTTGCTGATGGTGGTTGATCCAGAGTAAAAGCTGCCCGCCAAGAGAGTCAACGTGCCGGCAGCCGTCTTAACCACATTACCAGCTCCAACAATGTAATTGGTGTAGGTTAATGCACCCGGATTAGCAAAGACCAGAGCTGCCTCGTCATCAATATAACCAACGATGGAACCATTATTGGCCGTTCCATCACCTACCTGAAGCGTGCCCGCACTGATTGTGGTTACGCCAGAATAGGTGTTCCCGCCCCCGGAAATAATCATCGTTCCAGGTCCGGTTTTGGTCAGCCCACCAATGGCATTTGCAAAGTCGCCAGATTGATTGCGCATATTTCCTGAAACCACCAGGCCGGCCGGGGCTCCCGCCACATTTTCAACGTCAAATACAGTAGTAGTATTAAGGTGATAATCCCGGCTGCCGGACATGGTTGAAAGACTTGTACCGCCCACGGTGACGTTGCCACGCAACTGAAATCCATAATAACTGCCGCTGCCACTGCCGGTGCTCGTCACCGTGGCACCGTTGGTCAAATTCAATGCGCCGATGGATGTGTAGTTGTTCGTTATGGCCATGGTACCGCCGGTGATGTTCATTATCGGCATCGCGGAATCCGCCAAGGTATTGCCTCCGAACCAGTTGTTGTTGCCGCTGGATAGCACTGCTCCGGCATTAATATTGACCATCACGCCGCCACCAGAAACATTGCCAAGCGCACCATTAATGCCAGAACCCGCCGCTGTCTTGGGCATATAAAGGGTGCCGCCATTAATCGTTATACTGCTCGCCACAAAAGTATTGGATCCGTTTATCGTCAGCATTCCCGCACCCGTCTTAGTGAGGGTCACGCTTGATAGGGTCGGACTGTTGCTGATAATTCCGGAAAGCGTCAGGCTATTGACGTTATTTACCGTCAAATTATCATTCAACGACAATGGCGTCGAAATGGTATCCGCCGCCCCGCCGGCAGTCGTCTGCACAATCTGTGCCCCGCTGCCGCTCCTATCAAGAGTTAGATTGGCCCCGCCGCTGCTCGCCAGCGTGTAGCCGAAGAAAGCCGTGGTCGGATCGCCTAGATTCAAAGTGCCCACCGTCCGCGAGGTGGTGTCAATCGTGACGGTGCAGGCGGCTCCCAGGTCGGCCGTTAAGCCAACCACGTCGCCAGCGGCTGTGCCAGGAATGGTTGGGTTGGAACTCCAGTTGGTGGCCGCACTCCAAACGCTGGCGGTGGCCGTGAGATTGGTCCAGTTGCCGTTGGCGGCCACAGTGGATGTCACTGACAATCCTAGCAGCACGACGGACGCGACGGCGCTGCGGAGATTTACCTTTGTTGTTTTCGCTGAATTTTTCATGGTTGGGTAGTTTGGTGAACGCTGGAATTGGACGACACAATTTGCCGGCGATTAACTTTGTTTTGGGTTATTGGTGTTACACTCTCACGCATTTAGGCCGGCTTCAATATCCGCGTTGGTGAACCTGTAAAGCATTATATTTTGATTATGTTTCAGAGGCTTCACCAAAATGTATCTTCCCCCTTCAATTCGCGGCTCAAAGCTTCCATGAGGTAATAATCCCCCCAGCTCGAATAGGCCGGTTGATCACCATAGGCGCGCTTCAGCACCCCCGGACAGCCGTCGCTGCCCTCGATATAGTCTTGGGTGCAAACACGATCAAGCAATGCCCTCTTGGCCTGCAACAGTTCATTATCCGCTGCATGATGTTTCGCCAGCTCTTGGATGCCGCATACGGCAATCATTGCGGCCGAAGCATCACGAACTGGCTCGGCATCCGCAGGCAGCCGAAAATCCCATACGGGCACCACTTCCGCATCCAGTTGCTGGACAAATTTCTTTGCCAGTCGCATCGCGGCGGCCAGGTATTTATCATCCCGGGTATAGGTATAACTCAAGGCAAACCCGTAGATCGCCCACGAGGCGCCGCGCGCCCAATAAGAATCCACCCCCCGGCCACAAAAGTTTTCGGGGCCTATGGGTGCGCCGGTCTGCGGATTGAAACGATAGGCGTGCCACACTGAATTGTCGGGACGAATAAAATATTTCATCACCATGTTGGCGTGGCGCACGGCGATGTTGCGATACTTTTGATCGCCGCTCTCGTGGCTGGCCCAATACAGCAATGGCAGGTTCATCATGCAGTCCACGATGCACATGTTATCGGTTTGTGCCGTTCCGTTCCCGACGCGGGAGACCGTTTCATCCATGCGTCCCCACGCCCGGATAAAATTGCCTTTTTCGTTGAACCGTTGGGAAAGTATCTCGGCGGCACGCAGCCCGATATCGCGGTGCTGCTGGTCGCCCGTCAATTTGTAGAGGGCAACCGAATACAGGGAATAAAGGAAGCCGAGATCGTGGTGCGTGTCCAGATGATGTGTGAACACTTTCTCGCGATAGTACGGCGCCAGCCGGAGAACCTGTTCCAGGAAATATTCATCTTCCGTTTGCCGCCAGGCGATCAACGCCATGCCGGTGAAAAAGGAGGAGGTCCAGTTCCCGATCTCGTAGAAAGTTTCTTTGTGGACAAAATAATCGCCGTCCAAAGCCCAAGGCGCAGCCTTGGGATCATCCGCCAGCCGCCGGATGTTTCTGCGGGTCTTGCGCAAGCCTATGTTGAGTACGTCACTTAACTGCCGGTTAGCCGCTGCCGTTGCTCCGGCAATGGGCGAGCGGCCATTGACGGCCGGGCTGGTGTTCATGCCCCAACTCTAAGTCCAAGTTTCCGGAGGAGGCAAATACTGTATTGGTGAACCTGTAAAGCATCTGCTTTGTCGGTTGTAAATTGCCTGCGCCAGCATGGCACTTACGCCCGGTTTACCTTGGGAAAGGCAAAGACTTGCCGTCCCGCCAGCGGCTTTCCACCAGAATCCGGCAGGGATCGGAAGGCTCGCCGCGTTCATTCAGGCTTATCTGTTTTATCAGCATTTCCGCCGCAATCTGGCCGGTGGCCTTGGAATGTTGATCAATCCCCGCGTCGACCAAAACATCGTTGAGGCTGGTGCCCGCCACGGCTACATCATGCGGGATGCGGTAGCCCAGTTCTTGTAAATAAGCGGGCACTTCCGGGAAGCCATTCAAGATGGCATCGGGTTTATGGCGCTTCATCCACTGGTCAAGCATGGCCTTAAATTCCGCAACACCTTGCAAGGTATGATCCAAATCATGTTTCATCGGCGGTATCAGCGGTTTCAGCTTTAATAGTTTTTGCGCCCACAAAAATCCTCCAATAAAATTGCCGCCCATCGAACGATCATGCGCCTGGTTGAACGCCAAGCCGATTCGCCGATAACCGTATTCATGCATTTTTTTAATTGCCATCACCACGGCCCGCTGGTGGTCGGCTGTGACCAGGTTTGAATCCGGTTCCGGCACGGACATCCCGAACCGCATCACGGAAAATTTGTGCCAGTCGAAATCGCCCCATTCCAGCTTCATTCGCCCGTGGGGAGGAATCAACACCCCCAAAACACCACGCTCCAGCAGCCTTTGCTCGGCGGTTTTGCCCGGCAAATCTGCCGGCCAGATGAACTCCTCCAACCGGTAGCCTAACCGCTTGGACGCCTGTTTCGCCCCCTGCCAGTATTGCTCGAACTCACGATAACTCCGCAAACGCTTCGGATCATCCCAATGATTCAGCCACGCAATCACGCCATGAAATTTGGCCGCCGGATCCGAACGCCGGTATTCCGCGAGCCGCGTGAGAAAGGGATCGGGCGCATAACCCATTTCGCCGGCAACACGCTTGATCAGCTCCCGCATCGCTTGTGAAATCCGGGGGTTGTCACGGAGCGCCATCGAAACGGTGGTCTTGGTGACCCCCACTTTTGACGCTATGTCTTTTAAGGTGACGCGCATGAAGTAAAAAGTGCCTGTACCAGTTTCTTCGGCGGCAGCGAATCTCCATCTTTCCAGCGGCTCTCGACCAGAATCCGGCAGGGATCGTGCGGCTCGCCGCGTTCATTCACATTGATCTGCTTCACCAGCATCTCCACCGCAATCCGGCCGATCGCCTCCGGGTGCTGGTCAATTCCCGCATTCACTCCGGGCAAATCCAAAACCGTTGTTCCCGCCACGGCCAGATCTTGTGGAATGCGCAGTCCCAGGCTTTGAATCAATTTGGGCAGGTCAATGTCGGCGGCCAAAACGGCATCCGGTCTATGCTTGCCAAGCCAGCGTTGTAGCGGAGCTTTTTGCCGGACAAAGCTTTCCGCATCTTGGAACTTCAACCCCGTCTCCAACGGCGGCAAGGCCGTTTTCAACTGCAGCAGGGTCTGCGCGTAAAAATAACCACTGAGGAAACTGCCCCCCAATCGCTCATTGAAATCCCTGTTTACGGCGATGCCTATCCGCCGGTAACCATACTCGTGGATTTTGGTGATCGCCATCACCACCGCGCGAAATATGTCCGAAGTCACCTGATTGGAATCCGGATTTTGGACGGACATCCCGAAGCGGATGACCGAGAACTTGTTCCAGTCGA
The DNA here is from genome assembly GCA_031290985.1 of Verrucomicrobiia bacterium. GTDB lineage: Bacteria > Verrucomicrobiota > Verrucomicrobiia > Limisphaerales > UBA11358 > UBA11358. The sequence continues at coordinate 137,833 of JARLJW010000094.1, forward strand.
AGTCCTCCCAGTCCAGCAATTCATTATGGGGCGGAACCAAAACCCCCTCAATGCCGCGCGCCAGCAGGATGCGTTCAAACCGTTTCGCCGCGCAATCTCTTTCCCAGCGAACCTCATCCAGGCGATAACCAAATTGGGAGGCTGCCTGATTAGCCCCCCGCCAGTAACCCTTGAATTCATTGAATTGAAACAGGCGCTTCGGATCATCCCAATGATTGACCCATGCAAGCACGCCTTGGCTTCTCGTCGGCATACGCTCCCGACTATGCGCGGCGAGACCGGACAGGAACGGATCCGGCACATATCCCATTTGTTTAGCCACCCCCTGGATTTCACGCCGTCGCGCCGGTGAAATCCGGTGACTTTCACGCAACGCCATCGAAACAGTGGTTTTTGCAACGCCCACCCGTTTTGCAATGTCCCGCAGTGTGACGCGCATAAAATATGACTAATTAATATGATGCCAAAATTAGGCGATCATTCAAGTCGCATTCCATAGGTTGGCGAGCCGATCCAGCGCCTTGCGCCCCAACCGCTGGCTTTTGGTGGCCAGGCGGCGGCGTTGCCATCGTTGAAAACCCTCACCTAAAGCTGCCATTTTGTAGTTCTACTACTAGCCGCATCCGGCTGACATTGCAACGATTGGCCGCCGTGCTGTGCCCCCCCCACGATTGGATATTCCCCTTTGATTTTGCCGCTTTTAGGTGCCCTGGAAAACATCGTGTTTCCCCCAAAATCCTTGCCATCAACAGTAACTCCCGGAGCCGGTTCAGTCGCCACGTATTTGCCATGAATGGCCATATCGTATTTCAAATGATTGCCAGCACGGAGCGAGATGATGAATTTCCCATCGGGACCTTTTAACTGTAATTCGTTACTTGCGGCCTTGGTTGCATCCGGCGTGCCGGCAATTGTGGCATTTGTTGGCAGCCCGCGGGTACCACTGATTGGTTTCACGAAACTTTGGCATCGGTGCGGTCATCCTCCGCCGACAGTTGCTAAAAAACCAGACTCTCAAGGATAAACCAACCGGTAAAACTGGCTGCCAAAATCAAACGAAATTGAAATGCTGACTTGGTTCGTTCCGGTTGAGTTTCCCACGTCCGTCCAATTTTGTGCTGGCAGGTTTGTGCTCATCTGCAACCGCCAGCCGGTGTGATCAACCGGCCACTGCAATAATAAATTGTTTCCGGCAACTTGTATTCCCATGGTGGCCGGACTGGTGGAGATAACCGAGTTGACTTGGATGGTTCCATCAACACTGAGGTTGTTTGCCCACACATAACCGGCCGGCAGGCTGGTTGAAAGGAAGCCCGCTACCGGTTGGTTGAACAACTGGAATTTGTCGCCCGGTTGCAGGGCGGCACCGGTATTGGTGATGATCAGAGCCCCGCCGGCGGCAATGTTTCCCGCCGTGCTGGCTAGCTGGTCACTTGCTGGTGCCGTCGTCCGGTTCAATTCCATGACCAGCGAACCACCGAGGTTGATGTTGCTTTGAACGGTTAACGTGCCGATCGCGTCCCCAGGATTGACGACCGTTCCTGCCAGCACTTTCAAATTTCCGTTGATCATGCCCCCGCCCTTTAGCAGGGTTCCCCCATAGATGGTCATTGTGTTGTCGTTCCGCGCACTGACATCCAGAACCGCCCCTTGCGCGAGGGTGATGAACTTGCTCAAGTTGATTGAACCCCCGCCGGCCAGCGCCAGCGTGCCCCCCTTGATGCTCGTGGCGCCGCTATAGGTGTTGCTGCCGGTGAGCGTGATGATGCCGGCCCCAACTTTGGTCAATGCGACCGTCCCGATGCCGTTCGTAATAACGCCGGAAAAAGTTCCGCCGCCATTATCGGCATTGCCAACGGTCAAGGTGCTGGTGGTTGATGCAGAATTATTGACAATCCGCGCGGTGCCGATCCCGGACAAATTGCCAACACTCTGGCTGGTGCCATTCAGATCCAAGGTTTCAGTGCTGCCAATATTGCTGGAATCGGAAAACATGAGGGCCCCGGACGCTGCGCCCAGGGTGCCGGCGCCGGACAGGCGGAGAATGTCAGCCGTGTCCACGATCGTGCCGCCCAGGTATGTGTTGTTGGCGGATAATATGACGGTGCCATTCTGGGCCGCCGGAGGACTTGCGTTCCCGGTAATTTTGAGAGCGCCAACCCCGCCGATCTGCGCCAATACCGGCAGAGTTCCTGTGTTCGGGCTGAAGCTGCCGCCTCCCGGATTGAGCGTCACATATCCGGCCAGGCTTTCCGTCCGGCCGCCGTCAAAAATTGAAACCGAGCCATTATCCAGAAAAAGTGCGGAAACAGGACTGCCACCAACTGTGATCGTGCTCCCGGTGCTGGCCTTGAAGCCGAGATTTGCATTGTTGGACAACTGCAATGAATTTCCGGCAAACGAAACACTGCCACTCGTGGGCGTGCGCAAGGTGCTGCTGCTGTCCAAATAGTTTTTGCCGGAGGACGGACTTAATCCGTCCGACCAATTGGCCCCGGAATTAAAACTGGTCACCCCATACGCATCACCGCCGGTCAGATTCACCACGGTTCCGGGCGTAACTGCCAAAGGGGTGGAATTGGCGCTCTCGCCGCCGGCGTTGGTGGAGGAAATCGCGTAATAATATATGTTTCCATCGGTCAAACCGGTATCGACATAGCTGGTGGCGGAGGTGGTGGCAAGGCGCGACTGGCTGCCACTGGTGGAACCACGCTTGACATTATAACTTGTCGCGCCGGCAGCAGGATTCCAATACAACGTGACCCGGGTGTCACCGGGCGTGGCAGTGACGACGGTGGGCGCGGATGGCGGAGGCGGAGTGACCCCGACCCAAAGCGCGCCCGTCCCGCCAAAGTAATTATCATTTTGGTGGGCGGCGGAACTTTTGGATGATCCCCACGAACCGGTTGCCTGCACGGTCCCATTAAGGATCAGACTGCCGACGCCCAGATTTTCACCGGCTGTCAGATAAATCGCACCGCCGCTGGTGACGGAAATTGCCGCGGTCGGAGCCACCACCGGAAGCGTCGTAAGCACCCGGCACAAGGCCCCCGCACCAACCTGCAACTGGCTGCTCGCTCCCGATGCCCCGGCGTCAAACTCCAATACCCCGGAGTTGACCACCGTGTCCCCGGTGTATGAACTGGCCCCCGTCAACATGACGGTGCCGGCACCATTTTTATTCAACTGCGTGATGTTTGCCCCACCCTGAACGGCAGAAAGCCTCACGCTGGTGGTGGCGTTCAAGGTCAGCGGACCGGAAAATACGCCCGTCAACGGTCCCAACGCCATCGTGTAGCCGTGATTGCCGGTAAAATTCAGGGTGGTATCTCCTACATTGAATCCGGCGCCGGCAAATCCCAGCGTTTGTGACATGCCGGTGGCGGTCAATTGATCCACATCAAAGGTCACACTGGCATGACCCATCCCTTGTAAATTGTCCCCGCCGGCAAAGGTTGCGCCGGTGTCGGAACGCAATTGCAAAATGCCGCCGGAGTTGAGCGTAAGCAAATTCGCTGACAAGGATTGGGGGTTCTGCAGTTGCAGCCGGGTTCCCATGTTGATGACAGTGCTGCCGGAAAAATTGTTGGCCGCGGCAAGCACCACCACCCCGCCGCTGCCGGCCGGCAGATTTAATTTGCCGCTGCCGCCGACCGTGGCAGACACGGTCAGCACGCCGTTGCTGGCGATAAAATTTCCGCCGCCATCAGGACCGAGGTTCAGGTAGCCGGCCAGCGTGCCATTGCCGCCCGGGCCGCCCACCACGACCGTGGCATTGTAATCCACCGTCAAGCCGGTGGTTGAATTGGTGCCAAACGTCGTGGTGTTGCCAGGGTTGTTGAGCAACAGCGTGGCCGCATTATTCAGCAACAGTGAACCGCCGGCAAAGGTCTGCTGTCCGCTGGACGGCGTGCCCAGAACAAACCCGCTGTCTACATAGGCATTCGTCGCCACCGGAGCCCTTCCATCCGACCAGTTGCCGGCGGCATTGAAACTGCCGCCACCAGAATCGTTGTTCGTCAAGGTTATCGGCGAAAGCTGGCCCACCCCTTTGAGAATGGCGGCGCTCCAGTTCGTGGTGTTGAAAACGACGTCAGGATAGTAAAAGCCACCCTGCACTCCGGTCTCCAGATACCATCTGGTCCAATTTGTGGGATTGGCCGTATTGCTCTCCTGTCCCGGAATGACGTGAAAGCCGGACAAGCTGAAACCATTCACGCCACCGAACGCCGCGTTCCAGTTTCCCGGATCATTGCCGGCCCCGCCGGAGTAACATTGAAGATAGACATAGTCGCAGTTGGTGATGTAATTTTTGAGCCGGACCCAGAAATTCTGCTGCGTATATGGCACCAGCGTGAATTTATATCCCAATGATCCAAGCATGTTCGCAAAATTGGTGGACGAGGCCAGATCGTAGGTCTGTTCATCATCGTCATTGATGCCGTCAATTCCGGGCACGGCATTTTTCAAGGCCTGAAAATTTTGGTACAGCATGCTGCCCGGCCCCACGCCTTGGGCGTTGACCAGGCTTTTAATATTGTCATAGCTCGTGTCCAGCCAGCCGCCGATCAGAACCTCATAACGTTTCACCGTGGTCGGCGGCGTCTTCAATGTGGTTACGAGCGATCCCCAATTGCCGGGGCCCACATAAACGCCGTTGCTGGCACAAGCCGAACCGCCAATGACCAAGGTGCCGTCGGCATTGACATGAATCCCGAACGTGATCAGCGTGGTAAACCCGGAAGCCTTGTCAAAGGACATCGATGGCGTGGTGAATTGAAAATAATCATTCCCGTCGGCCCCATAGTTCATCGCAACATATTCAGCCTCAACCCGGAAAGGGTGGCAGATCAGAACCAGTGCGAGCCACAGCCAGGTCAAAGCCATTAACCCGTCTGGTCGGAAGGCGGAGGACAAACTTGTGGCGTGTTTTGATTGGAAAGGCATGTAAATCGTGGACTTATCCATGAATGGAATGACGCTTGGTTCAAGCAAGAAAGGCAGGCAGCAGACGTTCCATCATCACCCAAGGCCGGCAAAAATCAATGGCCCCGCCGGTCATCCTGCCTTCATTAGGCCAGACCGCCCCGTCGCTCCAGACCAGGAAAGTGTCGCCATTCATCCAAATGCTAGCGGCGGGCCATCGTTGCATCTCAACCGGCCGTTTAACCAATTTTTTCATGACATTTAAAACAACTCGGGGTGATGGCGCTCAAATATTTTGTGCGTGCAAGTGGATGTTGAATGATCTTCTTTGAATCCACGGCGGTTTTCAATTCGGATGAAGATGCGAAACCGGCCGTCCAGCAATGCCCTCAAAAAATAATTTGGCAACCTGCACCCATGTTGTATTTTATTTTTGCCGCCCGGTTCCACTCGCTTGCCTGTCTGCGATGTATCCACGCGCCACACGCCATTGAGCAAAACCAATTTCATAGTCTTCATCACGCTGTTTTTTGCCCGCTGCCTTTGCCTGGGCGAAATCAACACGATCTTCAGCGACTACAATGTGAGGCTTTGGCAGATGGAGGACGGGCTGCCGAACAACACCGTGCAGGCGATCACGCAGACCCAGGATGGTTATTTGTGGATCGGCACACGCGAAGGACTGGCGCGGTTTGATGGCATGAACTTTGAGCGGGTCGAGATATTACCAGGCCGGCCGTCCATCTCTATTTCCGCCCTGCACCAAAGCCGCAACGGCGACCTGTGGATTGGCACCGACCGGTTCGGATTGTTCAAATTATCCGCCGCAGGCATCCAGCGTTTTCCCAAGCCGGGCGGCCAGTATGGCTATGACGTCCGGGAAATGCTGGTCGCCGGCGATGACAATATTTGGATCACCTCGTCCGGCGAGGTATTCAATTTGACCAATGGCAGCTTGAGTTTTCAAACCAAGTTGCATCGTTATTTGCAGGGCATCTGCATGGACGACCACGGCGCGGTATGGACGGCGGGAAACGACCTGGTGAGGTTGAACGGCGAACCCCATACCAACCAAACGCCCCATATGGCCCCCCTTAGTTCCGCCGCCCGTTGCATCTATTTTGATGACACCGAAAAATCTTTCTGGCTGGGAGACGAGGAAACCCTGGTGAAAATCAACGGCGCCACCACGAAAGTTTATCAGAATCAGATTCATCCATCGGGTTATATTGGCACGATCCTCCGGGCCAGCACGGGCCAGTTATGGGTGGGAACTTATCTGGGCCTCAGCCGCCTGATTGACGGAAAACTGGTGGACCAATCACAGCCAAACGCGCCGCAATACCGCATATATTCAATTTTCGAAGATCGCGAGCACAATATCTGGGTGGGCTCGGAAGAGGGGCTTTCACGTCTGACCCCGAAGGTATTCAAAACGGTAACCAAGAACGACGGTCTGAAGGTGAACACGGTGGTGAGTGTTTGTGCGGCCTCCGATGGCAGCGTCTGGATCAGTCCGTGGGGCGGCGGTTTGAACCATTGGGTCGATGGCAACATGATTCTCCTGAACCGGACCAACGGCCTGTCCTCCAACTACATCATGGCGTTGGCAGAAGGCCACGACGGGTCGCTTTGGGCCGGGGCCGACAATGGCGGCGCCCTCAACCAGATCAAAAATGACCAGATCACCGTTTACGGCCAGAAGGATGGTTTTGTCATGAGCCCGGCAACGGCCACCACGGCGCTGTTTGAGGATGAGCGCGGGGTCTTGTGGATTGGCAGCCGCGACCTGTTGCAATGGTGGGACGGAAAAAGTTTCCGGCGGTTCTCCACCAGCGATGGCTTGAGCCACCCCAAAATCAACGCCATCTGCGGTGACGGGCATGGCGTGGTTTGGATCGGCACCGAAGGGGGATTGACCCGGTGGAAAGCGGGGAAGTTTGAGGACTTGGCGGCAAAAAATAGTCTGTTAAAGATCCCAATCCTGTCATTGTACGAAGACTTGGACGGCCGGTTGTGGATCGGCACCAAAGGCAGCGGCCTGTTGGAACTCAAGGATGATGAGATCCACGAATTCACCACCGCCCAGGAACTTTTCAGCGACGCCATTTATGCCATCCTCGAGGACAACCATAATAACCTGTGGTTGAACAGCAGTCGCGGTATTTTCCGGATCGACAAGCAGCAGTTCGAGGAAGTCATCAACGGACGCCAGTCCAAACTAATATCCATCAGCTACGGCAAGGCCGATGGTATTTTGAGCAGCGGCCAATACCAGGAAGTCACCCAGCCTTCGGCCTGCAAAAGCCGCGATGGCCGGCTCTGGTTCCGCACCACCCAAGGGGTCGCCGTGGTTGATCCCAATCATCTGAACATCAACACGGTTGTCCCGCCGGTCGTGATCCAGCAAGTGGTCGCCGACGGGCATCCGGTCGGCGGCCCGGCCCTGCTTTCTGCGCTTGATCACATCACCATCCCGCCCGGCCGGGGGGAACTGGAAGTGCACTATAATGCACTAAGTTTTTGCGCCCCGGAAAAGTGCCAGTTCCGCTACAAACTGGAAGGCTCGGATTTGCATTGGGTGGACGCCGGAATGCGCCGGGTGGCTTATTACAATAATTTACGGCCCGGGCGCTACCGTTTCGAGGTCATGGCCTGCAACAATGACGGCATCTGGGGCCCGGCAAACGCCTCGGTGTCGCTCAATCTTAAACCTCATTTTTGGCAGACTTGGTGGTTCATATCATTCCTCATCGTCAGCACCCTCGGCACCATCAGCACCCTCGTCCGGTATGTCACCAAACAGCGCATGCAGCGAAAGTTCGAGGTGCTGGCCCGGCAAAATGCCGTCGAAAAGGAAAGGACCCGGATTGCACGGGACATGCACGACGAACTGGGCGCCAAGCTCACCAAGATATCCTTTCTGGGCAACACTGCCCGGATGCATTCGTCCAACAGCCCGGAGACCAACGAACAAATCGGGAAAATGACCGAAGCCGCCCGCGAATTGATCCTTTCCCTCGACCAGATCGTCTGGGTGGTGGACCCTGCAAACGATTCCCTGGAAAACCTGGCGAATTACATCTGTCGCTACGCCAGTGAATTTACCGCCAACAGCTCGGTTCAATGCAAATTCAAGATCCCGTTGAAATTGCCGCCTTGCAGCCTTTCCACCGACGTGCGTCACAATCTGTTTCTCACGGTCAAAGAAGCGATGAACAACGCCCTGAAACATTCCGACGCCACGGAAATCGTCATCGCCATCTCGGCGACCACGGAGGAACTCAGGATCGCCATTTGCGACAATGGCCGCGGCCTGGCCCCGGATGATGATGCTTTGCAGAAACCAAAACGCATGGGCCGCGGTCTGGCCAACATGCGCGAGCGCTTGAAATCCATCCAGGGAGATTTTTCAGCGACCAGCCGCCCAGGCCTGGGCACGGAAATTTCCCTGACCATTCCGTTGGGGCGCTGACGCCCTCCTCGCACGTTCATCCGAATTGAAACGACCATGGCTGCGAAGCATAATCACCGAAACATGCCAATCACTGTTTGTATCGTGGATGACGCTTCCGACGTGCGGGAAAGCATCGGGGAATTCATCAATCAGTCCAAAGATTTCCAATGTTTGGGCGCATTTTGTTCCGGCGAGGAAGCCTTGAGCGAAATCCCGAAACTGGCCCCCGATGTCGTCTTGATGGACATCAATCTGCCGGGCATCAGCGGCAGCCAGTGCGTCCGCAAATTGAAGGACAAAATGCCCCACCTGCAGGCAATGATGTTGACGGTGTATGAAAACAGCGAACGGATCTTTGAAGCTCTTTCCGCCGGCGCCTGTGGCTATTTGCTTAAAAGCACTCCGCCCGAGGAGCTGTTGCAGGCCATGAAGGACATGAAGAACGGCGGCTCGCCCATGTCCAGCCACATTGCCCGGAAGGTGGTCCAAGCCTTCCATCCAACCACTTCGGTCACGCCGTTGATCGAGCAATTGAGCCCGCGGGAACAGCAGGTTCTGGCATTATTAGCCGAGGGATTTGCCTATAAGCAGATCGCCTCAAATTTGGAATTGAGCATCAGTTCCATCCGCACCTACATCCGGAGCATGTATTACAAATTGCACGTCAACAGCCGCACCGAGGCTGTGGTAAAATACCTCAATGCCACCGGCAACAAGCCCAATCTCACCGCCCATAACTAGGACGACCTTGGAAAAAATTGCCGGCCGGCCCGATCCCCGGGTTTTGTCTGGCCTGTTCATGCAGGCGGTTTATTTCCAATAACTCATTTGCATGCGCTTTCACCTGCCGAGCCTCAAACTTACAAATCTACCATGCATGCCTTGGTGGGCCAGCGACGGCACCGGTGATTTACGGTGTGGAAGAAGACCACCATGAACCTGGGCGGCATCTTCAACAACAGCCGCATCCAAGAGATCATTGACGCCAAACAGCATCCGCAAATGCATCCCGTGTCATTTGCGGACACGGATTAGCGTTTCATTGCTTTCACTGAAAATTGGACAGATTCCCCCCAACCCCATACCGTGGTTTTGCTGTCCAATACGCTCACCAATTGGGTTCTGGCCAATCCTTTGCCGGTGATACCTCCCGGCACGAATTTTTTGGGGGAAAAGGCAGCGCCATCGGCGCTGCGTTTGTGTTGCCGGATGGAAATATTCTCATTGCCGCATGTTCATGCACCTTTATGGGGTATACCGGCTCACCTGAGCCGAGTAACGTCTCGGCAATCGTAGATGGCGCTCACCCTTGGCGCGTCCTGAAGCTTGGCCTTCTTCCAGACGCACCTGTATCGCGTGAAAATGTCTGGTATGAAGGCCCCAATTTCGGAACCGCGTACCTTTATGATGCTGAAATCGATACACTTTTCTTCTATGGCGGCTTTCATGACTATCACATCGGAGTCATGCGGGTGGAAAACTTTTTAAAAGTGTGGGCTTCCCGGAAAGCCTTGATGCAGGCTCCTTGAAGCCCGCCAGCAGCCTTATCCCGTTTATTTATTTCGCACACAGCGCCCTCCCGTTTGAGAGTGGTTAAAGAAAAGCTGTGACCGTTCGGAGCGAGGATTTTTGGGTTTTGGCGAGGCTTTGGCGAAGGAGCGGGTTTAAACAACCCCGTGACTGAGCCGAAACGAAGCCAAAACTCAAGTTTGTGACCCAGGCACACTCCACCTGTTTGGCAAAGCTTGAAATTGATGGCCAGAGCAAATACGGCCGGCACTTGCTTCGGATGAAGATGCGAATAGGCGGCCAGGGAAATCTTTTTTACCTTGTCATTTGAAAACCAAAATTTTTGTCGCACCTGTCATGTCAATTGCCGTCGCCACACCAAAACCCCCGGTCAATCCCATCGTCCGCCATGCTGGAAACCCTGTGTTGTCCGCCCTGAACGTCCCCTATCCTTCTTCGCTGACTTTCAATGCGGGGGTCGTCCGTTATGCCGGGCGCTATCTCATGGTTTTTCGCAACGACCACGGACATGATGGCTGCGGAGGTTTTCAAGGCACCAATATCGGCCTGGCGACCAGCAAGGATGGCGTGGCCTGGCATGTCGAGCCAGGCCCGATTTTTTGCGAGGCGGAGGTGCGCGAGGAGTTGAAAAAAACCATGGGCCACCATTACGACCCGAATTTCGTAAAAAGAATTTACGACCCGCGCCTGACCGTCATCGACGGCAAAATCCTGATGTGTTTCGCCGTGGACACGATGCACGGGATATGCGGCGGGGTGGCGACAACGGAAGACCTGCGAAAATTCAAATGGCTGAGCGTCAGCGCGCCGGACAATCGGAACATGGTGCTTTTTCCGCGCCGGGTTAATGGACGGTATTTTCGCTATGAACGGCCCATGCCGGTTTATATGCGGGAGCATCCTGAATCTTTTCCGATCTGGTGCGCCGAGTCGCATGATTTGGTGTTCTGGGGACGCAACCGGCCGGTTCTTGGAGCGGATGAAGTGCCCTATGCAAATTCGAAAATCGGTCCGGCGGCACCACCGATCGAGACCCCCAAAGGCTGGTTGGTAACCATCCACGCCGTTGATCGTGATCCGGCAAAACGCTTGCGCGGCTGGGAGCCAAAAGGCTGGTATAAGACCTATTATGCCGGCTTGATGTTGACTGACTTGCATGATCCATCGAAGGTGATTGGCCTGATGCGTAAACCGTTGCTGGCTCCGCAAACGGATTACGAGATCGCCGGTTTCCGGGGCAGTGTCATTTTTCCCTGCGGAATGATCCTGGAGGATACCGGCGAGGTGAAAATTTACTACGGGGCGGCGGATACCTGCGTGGCTTTGGCCACGGCCCACGTGGAAGATTTGCTGGCCGCCTGTGAACCGATCGGGGCCTGATATGCAACCCCGAAAAGAAATCCCGGCTCCCCCGCCAATTTCGCCGGCCGGCTGGGCCTTGCTATTGCTGCTGGTGGCCGCATCGGTGCTGTTTGTCATGGATCGGCAGGCGCTTGCCATTCTCAAGTCAACCATCTCAAAAGAATTCGGCACGAACAACGGGGACTACGGCTTGCTGGTAACCGCCTACTTGCTGCCTTATACCATCGGCTACCTGTTTTCAGGTCAGTTGATTGACCGCTGGGGAACCTCCCGCTGCGCGGTGATTTTCCTGGCCGGCATGTCAACCGCAACGGTTGCCTGCGGACTGGCACATAATTTTCATGAAATGGTGGCGGCACAAGTTCTTCTAGGGCTTTCTGAATCGGGCATTGTGCCATCAATCATGGTCATGGTCACCAGGCATTATCCGGCGGAGCGGCGCGGTTTTGTTCTGACGATGTTTCAAGCTTTGCAATCCATCGGGCCGGTGATAACCCCGCCGGCGGTGGCCGTCATTACCCTGGCATACGGCTGGCGATATTCTTTCCTGGTCCCCGGGCTGATGAGCTTTGGCCTGGCGTTGGTTTGGTTCCTGTCTGATTCGCCGTCGCCGCCGGCTCCCGTTTCACCTGCGATTAAAATACCGGGAATTGGATTCCAAAGCGTCAAACTCCTGTTCACTTCGCCCGCCTTAAGAGGCGTGTTGCTGGTCAGAATGATCACCGACCCGGCCTGGTTTTTCCTGATCTATTGGCAGGCGGCTTTTCTGCAAGAACGTGCCGGCTGGTCGCTGGCGGATTTGGGACGCTGGATCTGGCTGCCACCGGCGGCGGCGGCCGTGGTGAATATTGTGACCGGCATCGCTTCCGACCGGCACCTGCGAAAGGGGGGTGATGCGCCCAAGGCCCGGCTGATTGCCCTGCAACGCATCGCTTTGCTCACCCCTTGTTTCGCGATCGCACCGTTTGTCACCAGCAACAAGGTCTTGGTGCTCCTGATGCTGGCGCTGTGCTACGTCATGGCCAATGTCTGGCTGACCATGGTCAATGTGTTGGTCACGGAAGTCGCGCCCAAGGGCATGGTCGGAACCGTTTATGGAATACTTAGCGCCCTGGGTGGCGTTTGTAGTTTTATTTTCAACTATGCCGCCGGGCCGCTCGTTGACCATTTGGGCTACAGCACCGTTTTCGTCTTTTGCGCCTGCCTTTATCCAGTCGGACTCTGGATTCTCCGGATACACTATGGCGACATCAAAAATCCGCCCATGCTGCATCACCCGATGGCAGATAACGCCACCACTGAGGCATCAAAATTATGAATGCCAAGACCTCCAGTTGTGCTCCTTGGGCGTCCCGCTCCGGGCAAAAATTATTATGAAATGCATCTTTAATCGTTCTTTCAAACCTGGCTCTTTGTTTTTTGCCGGGCTGCTGCTCAGCAGCCTGTTATTTAGCGGCACCTGCCAGGCGCAAAACCAGCAGGTCAGCATCACCGTGGCGAACACTCCCGATGGGGCGATCATTGAACCGCGATTTCTTGGGTTGAGTTATGAGATATCCCAAATTCTGCCGAACAATGACCATTATTATTTCAGCACCAATGACCGGGCTTTGGTGAATATATTCAAGACCCTTGGAATCAAAAGCCTCCGCGTGGGGGCAAATGCCGTTGACGATGCGAACATCCCTGTCCCTCAGGAAAAGGACATCGATAATTTCTTCCGTTTCGCCGGGCATGTGGACGCCAAGGTGATTTACTCATTCCGGTTGAAAAACGGCGACACCAATCAGTCCGCCAGATTGGCCGCGCATATCTCGACGCATCAGGCGGACTTGCTGGACTGCTTTTCCATCGGCAACGAGCCAAATTTTTACACAAAAACCTTTGCGGATTACTTCGCGCTATGGAAGCAGCAATATGACGCCATCTTGGCGGCTGTTCCCGATGCGAAATTTATCGGCCCCAGTGTCGCCAACGCCCCGCCGGCCAGGCAGAATTATTATCCTTTGGAACTGGCAAGGCTTATGGCGCCTGGCGGCCATCTGGCCGTCGCCAGTGATCACTATTATTTCTTGGGACGCCGCAATGATTTGGAAAAAGATCCGCCCTCCGCCCGGGCCGCACTCTTATCGGACAAGGTTCACTCAACTTATGAGACGGCTTTTTCGAAGATCGGCGTCAAGCTGGCCGCCCATGCCATGCCCTACCGGATTGACGAGTTGAACAACTGTGCCCGTGGCGGCGCCCGGGATTCCAGCGATACTTATGCCGCTACGCTCTGGGCATTGGATTGCACTCACTGGTGGGCCGCACATCATATCCTGGGAATGAATTTCCATACCGGGGAATTTTTGCAGGCAGACGGAACATTTGGGGCGCCATATTACTCCGCATTTGTGCATGAGGCCGGCGGCCGGAGCTTGAACATCATGCCCGAGGCCTATGCCTATCTGGCTTTCAAGCAAGGGGCTCGCGGTCAATGTTTGCCCGTCAATTTAATGAAAGGGTCCGATTATGACTTTGACGCCTACGCCTACCGCGACCAGGACGGGACAGTTTATGTTACAATGATCAATAAAAGCAATGGCGCCAACGCCAAAGGCGCTTCGGTATCAATTTCCCTGCCAGCCAAAGGTCAAGCCGGACGATGGCAGCGGATGGATCTAAGACAAAAAGACAGTGATCCGGCCGCCAAGGCGGATATCACCTTGGGGGAATCCGCCATCAACTCACAAGGATGTTGGACTGGCCGGTGGACGGACATTCCCAACGATGCCTCCCGCAAATTGGTGGTCGAGGTGGCACCCGCTTCGGCTGCTATTCTCCACTTCTCCGGCCCACTTGAATCGGTGGCGGATTCGAAATAATGCCGGCAGATGCCGGTGGTATTGGACTTCCAAAAGCTGCAAGGTTAAGCCGGATCCTGCACCGGGAGGACGCTCATTATCTGATCATGTTCGGGCACCGTGGCTGGCTCCCTTCATATAACCGGGGCGATCAACGCGCCGGGTCCATTTGCGCTGTGAATGCATAGTGGCCGGAACCCAGGCGTAATACCGTAACAGCCCCGGTTTCTGACTCCACCAAAACCCCTTCCGCCCCGTTCAAAGGCCGGGTGCTTTCCCGGATCGTGCTGCTGATGACGTGGTGCAGACGCAAGCGGGCATCGGTGTTGGGCGGCACGGTTGCATCAAGACGCAATGTGTTGTTTTCGATTTTCCAATCCGTGGCGATCCGACCGTACAGTGAATCATGGTGAGCGCGGACGCTCTGTGGCCCCTGACGTTGGTCAATCCAAGGTTCGATGACAAAATGTCCGTAACCCGCATCGGGCTGCCTGATTCCTGCAAGGTTTTCTATGAACCAGCTGCCGGCGTAAAGGTATGAATTGTGCAAATAAGATCCGTTGCAATCCCAATCTTCGTAAAAGGTGGTTGCCCCGTTCCGCAGCATGTAACCCCAGCCGGGATAATCTTCTTTGCTAATCATGGCGTAAAGGAGGTCGTTGCGGTTTTTTTCCAGCAACGTGTTGAAGAGAATGCCACCACCGGTGATTCCCGCCCAGATATGGCCGTTACGATTCACCATGATTTCCTGCTCCAACCGTCGCCACACCGCGGCCCGCAAAGACTGCGGAGGAAGATCAACCAGCAAGGCAATCGCCAGGTATGCAGGAAAACCGTTAACATAACTGTTGTCCGTCGGATTGAAGAATGTCGGATGCACCGCCGCACGAATGGTATCGGCACGGTTTCTATAGGCCGCCGCCGCCTCTTTTTCACCGATTACTTCGGCGATTTTGGCGGCGGTCTCCAAGTTATAAATCCAGCAACAGTTGTTGAAGAAAAGGCTTTCTTGTGTATCACTAAAAAACTTCTTCTGTTTCTCCAATTCGCGGCGGTCGGCTGAAAATTTTGGCCATTGCCAGTCACCCAGAAACCCCCAGCCGCCTCCGTAGGCGACCAACATGTTCCGCCGGGACTGTGATTCAAGGAACTTCAACCAGCTTTGAATGGTCGGGAAACTTTGCCTGAGGATTTTTTGATCACCATAGAAGCAATACATTTTCCACGGCAGCAGCACACAAAACCCGCTCCAAGCCGGTCCGCCACCGCCAAGCTGCGTCGGTGCCGTGTGGGGCAGAAACCCGTCCCCTCTCTGAACATCACGCCAGTCTTCCATCCATTTGGTGCAAAATGCGCCCAGTTGATAGTTGTCCAAGGCCGTTTGAATGGTCGCGGAACCGTCCCCACCATAACCCCGGCGTTCGCGTTGCGGACAATCCACCACATAACCGCCCAGGCTGAGATTTTCAAACGTCCAAAGGGTGGTCTGGTAGATTTTGTTCAGCAGTGGTTGATCGCATGCAAAATCTGATGCCCGCTGATAATCCGTGTGGATCACCCAACCGCGCATTTGATTCAATGCCGGCCTCGTGCGAAGGCCGGACACTTGAACCCAGCGACCGGACATATAGTTAAACCGGTTGCGGAACACTCCTTTGCCGCTTGAACCCAGGATATAGGTGCTGTGCAGGCCAAAGGTCATGGACGCATTTTGGCGCTCAGAAAACTGGAATTCCACCCGGTCGCCGGGCTGCCCGGTCAATTCCATTTCAAACCAGCCTGCGTAGTTCACTCCCATATCAACACGATAATCTCCGTTCGTCGCTTCGGTCACGGCCACCGGCTTGATTTCCCCGGTCAGACGGTTGGGCTCAGTTTTGTCGGCGGAGAGGATGAACTCTGGATGAAAGACCGCCGCCTGCTTCCAGGCGGCATCATCAAAACCCGTATCGCACCAATTCGTCAGTTCAAGGTTCGCGTCATAGCGCTCGCCGCCAAAACCATGCGCATCCCAATACCCCAGCAAGGTGTTGGGACTCGGATGCGTTCGCCACGATGAATCCGTCACCACTTGAATCTTGCCGGACCCGGGCAATTCAATTTGAGCTTGGACGCGTACAATGGGAGCCGCGGGCTTGTCCTTGGATTGATACGCTGGAAAGATTGACCAGGAGACTCCCAGCCATAGGGCAATCACGTTAGGGCCTTGTTTGAGGTTCCGGGTGATGTCATAGGCTACATAGCGTGCCCGCCGGCTGTGATCGGTCGTCGCCGGAGCCAGCACCGCATCGCCAATGCGCTGACCATTGACGTAACATTCGTGATAGCCGACCGATGCGACATAGATCACGGCCCGCGTCGGCGCGACCGGCAATTCAAAGGTCTTGCGGAACCACGGATCTGGCTGGGTGTTGTCCACAGGTTTCCCCGCCGGAAGTTTTTCAGGCGCATCCGGGCTGCCAATCCATTGACCTCGCCAACCTGACGGCTGCATCAATCCCATGGTCCATTGCACCGGCCGGCTCCATGCCGACCAATGTTCACGCTCATCTTTCACCCGCACCTTCCAGAAACACTCCGCCCCGGAGTTTAACCGCTTTCCTTCATAGGTGATGTTTACTGACTCGTTTGATGCAACGGTTCCGGAATCCCATAAGTCCGCCCGGTCGCGCTGGAGCAAATCCCCGCTGCTGGCCACCAGGATCTGGTAGCCCGTCTGCCGTACGCCTCGCGCACCGGCACGGGTGGCGAGCAGTTGCCAGCTCAACCTCGGATTGGCCACATCCAACCCCATTGGTTCCTTCAAATATTCACAACGCAAGTTGGTAACCTCGACTGAGGCTGAAGCTATTTCTGCGGCCGCAATCTGCCGCAGGCCAAAAAACAACAAGAACATGCCGTAGAGGATGCCAAAGACGTAACCAAAGCCGGGGCGCCCACCCGGCCTCCGGCCGAAGATTGCAGGAAAATGTCGGTACACAAGATTTGTAGAATGGTTGCCCCGCAATTTATACTTATGCGCCTTACAAGGCCTTCCTGGTTATTGGCTGAGGCGTTTGCTTGGTTGGGCCGCCGCGAACGGCAAACCAGTTTTGGGCCAATGGCTGATCTGCGCATTTTCGTTCAGATCCATCGCCGCGTCCGCCGTGGCCAGTGGCCTGATCACGCCATTCCAGCCATCGACCACCACCAGTGGCAGTTCGCCTTGCAAATTGGATTCCGCGGCCTCGATGGATAGTTCCCTGGTTTCACCGGCGACGAGGGAAACATAATTGTCGGAGTAATAAACTGGCAGCACACGTTCGCCCGAGTCCTTCCGCCGCAGTTGCAAATGCGTCATCAGCGCGACCGGCGGACCGGGGTTGTGCAACGTCACTTCCAACCGACATTTTCCACCCGAATCATGCCGTTTGATCTTGGCATCCAGCGTGACAGCAGGCAGACCACCCAAAGCCTGAAAATCATCCTGCTTCAGCGTGCGCCAGTAAAAATTGTCGGACAGCAATTTGCCGCGGCCGTCGCGCAATTCCAGTTTGACGAAGTGAACCGCTGAAAGGTCCGTCGGCCATGCAACCAGACCGAGCGTCGTTTCCGAAGTTGCCGCGGCATTGACCGCGAATTCGTGTTGCCCCGCCAGTGTGCCGTCAAGATTGTATATCTTTACAAGGGCTTTTGCCTTTAATAACGCCGCAGGGAGATGGTTGATGACCTCCATCTCCCCGTTTTTTTCGTTCAACTGGATATGCACCAGTTCGCAGGCCTTTTTAACCGCAAACAAGGCGGCATTCGGCTCAAGGTCGTGATGATAAAGCTGCCACACAAAACTCGGCTGCGCCGGGTTGCTCATCCAGGTGATGACGCCGGTGCACGGCTTGAACATTTTGGCCTCCCGGCCCTCATACATGGCCCGGAAAGACTCGTAGTTCGCCAGTTGCGCTTTGCGGGTAAAGTCGGCGAGATTCAAAAAATCGCCGTATCGGGCGGCGACCGTTTGCGGATATTGATCGCCTTTTTGCGCGCCCCTGGCCAGATCATGCTCGGCCCAATCGTCATTGATCGTCTCCCAATCTTTGGCCGGCATCATGCCTTGAATGGATTCCAACGTCGGGATGGAGACGCTCCCGATTTCCGTTTTAAAAATATCATTGGTGCCAAAGGTGTAAAATTCGCGCGGGGTCCGCCAACAGTATGGCCCGTGCGAATAAACCCCGCGACCAGCCGTGGAGCTCGGCTGATACAGACGCACCGGCTCCAGTTCCGCCATCAGCTTTTGCAAGGCATCGTCAATCAACTTCGGGGGATAACCTTCATTGCGTGCGCACCAGATTGCGATGGACGGATGATTGCGAAAATGCAGGATCTTGTCGCGCACGTTGGCCAGATAGGTGTCGAGGTCTGCGGGATTCGGTCCGTCGCTGGGGTTGGGCTGGAAAAATTCATCCCACAGCAACAGCCCGTACCGGTCACAAAGCTCGTAAAAATCTTCGCCCGTGCTCTGCCCAACCCAGTTGCGGATAAAGTTGTAATTGGCGATCTGGTGCATCCGGATTTCCGCCTCCAGCCGCGCCCGCGGAATACGTTTCAACGCCTCATCCATGCCCCAATCCCCGCCGTTGCAAAAAATACGCACGCCGTTCACGGACAAGGTCAGGTTCTCCGAGCCGGGAACGGAATAGGTGATTTTGCGGATGCCGAACGGCACGGTTTGCTCGTCGGAAACCGCTCCGGCGATCACAAATTGCAGGCGCAGCGAATATAAATTTTGTTCACCGTAACCGTTCGGCCACCAAAGCCGCGGATTTTTCACATGCAGTTGCGGGGTGCTTTTGGAATCAAGGGAAACGGTCTGCGACGTGTGGGCGGCCAAATGCATGGGCACGTTGAAAGTGATTTCCCCGATCATGCCCCTGAGCGTTCCGGTTTGCGGCGTGTCGCCGGTGTTTTCCACCGCAGCCTGCACGGTCAAATCCGCCGCGTCCAGCCGGGGCAGCGGCAAATCGCTGGTGACCAACGGGTCTTTGACTAGTACGGGTCCGGTGGCCGAAAGAAACACCTTTTGCCAAAGGCCGCTGTCACGGTCGCGGATGGCCGGCATCCAATCCCACCCGATGGCGCACAGAAAAGTCGGGCCGTCCATCGCGGTGATGCCCCCATTTCTGCCCATGCCGCCGGCCTGGGTATGTTCGTGGGGTTCGCCCGGATGCGGCTGGGGCGCGATGAGCACCGCCAGCGCGGCGGCTTTTCCAGGAACCACATGCGTGGAAATGTCAAATATCCCGCGCGCAAACGCGCCGTGCATGGTTCCCATCTTTTGTCCGTTGAGCCAGATTTCCGCCGAATAGTTAATGCCGTCAAAATTGAGCCAAATCCTTTTCCCGGCATAATTTTCAGGCACCACAAACGTGGTGCGATACCACCACGATTCGCGGCAGAGACTTTCAGGAATCTTATCCGGGCGGTTGTTCTCGCCGAATAACGGTTCGGGATAAATTTTGTCATCCACCAGGCTGGTTAAGACCGTTCCCGGCACCGTCGCCCTCATCCAGCCATCCGTTTGAAAATTGCACTTTGAAACCATTTCTGCCGGTTGCGACACCTTTGCAGCCGGTTGCAGTTGCCAGTTGTCAGCGATGGTCAACAGCGGCGGGTTGGGCGCGTTTTCCGCAGCCAAACCGCATGCTTGAAACACCAAGGAGCCGACCACTGCAAATAATTTGAATCTCATGACATGGGTTGGGATTTGACGTCTTCTAAAGTAGCATTTTTTCTGAAGAGCCGTCACTTCATACGTTTATCTGAATGCATGGCTCCAGTATTTGGAGTAGCCTGAGGCATCAAACCTTGAACATGACTGACATCGCCATGAACTCCATCAATCGACGCCGAATGCTGGGTCTTTCCGGACTTGCGGTTTTGGGCGGCGTGGTTTCCGTTCCGATCGTCGGTGCCCAACAGGTGAATGTGAAAAAGGGCCTGCCATTTTTCAATGTCAGCGACCATGGCGCGGTGAACGATGGCACTCGATTGACCTCGAATGCCATTAACCAGGCCATTGACCAGTGTCATGCCGGCGGTGGCGGCACCGTCTATGTGCCGCCGGGAAATTACCTGTGCGGCACCGTCGAATTGAAGAGCAACGTAACGCTCTATCTGGAAGCAGGGGCGACTTTGCTGGGAAGCAAACAACTTGCCGACTACACCCCCCGCCCTTACAGCCAGGTTGACGGGAAAGTTAAATCGCGTGCAGCTTTTGCCAACGACACGCATGACACGACTCCGTTTCATCTGCTGTTTGCGCGTGACGCCGAAAACGTGGCCCTGGCCGGCCCTGGCCGGCTGGATGGACAGGGGCCGGCGTTCTGGGTGCCCAGCGGTCGGCTGCCGCTGCCGCCGGAAGACGCATGGCAGGAAGTGGCAACGCTTGCCTGGAAAGCCATTCCGCGCCTTCCCCCATGGTGGAGTTTTATCGTTGCAAAAATCTTCGCATTGAGGATGTGCAGATAACCAATTCCGCCGGCTGGACGCTCCGCCCCGTGGAATGTGACAATGTATTTATTCGCGGCATCACCATAAGAAACTCCTACGGCGTCAACACCGACGGCCTGGATCTCATCGGCTGCAAAAATGTTTTTGTGTCTGACAGCCTGATTGACACCGGGGACGATGCCATTTGTCTCAAGAGCGAGTCGCCATACGGGGGCGACGTGCCCGTTGCCAAAAACATCACGATCACCAATTGTGTGCTGACCTGCTGTTGCAACGGCTTGAAATTCGGCACGGCCAGCTTTGGACGGTTTGAAAACATCACATTTTCCAATTCCGTTATCTTCAATGAGGATGTCCCCTTGAAATCGCGCGTCATTTCGGGCATTGCCCTTGAGGTGGTTGATGGCGGTGCAATTGAAGGGGTAATGGTTTCCAACATTCGCATGCAGCGGGTGCGAACTCCGTTGTTCCTGCGAATCGGCAACCGCCACCCGAAGGCCGATGGCCGGGCAGGCATCATTCGCGGTGTGCGAATTGAAAATGTTCACGCTACGGAATCCATCCTGACCAGTTCAATCACCGGTTTGCTAAACTCCAATATCGAGGAGGTCACCTTGTCTGGTATTCGGATCGAAAGCGAAGAAAACGGCAAGGCAGGTTGGGTAAATCGGGAGATACCCGACCCCGTGGCCGCTTACCCCGAAGCCCGCATGTTTGGCCGATTGCCAGCTTACGGGTTATTCTGCCGCCACGTAAAAGGATTAAACCTCCATCAAGTGGAACTCGGTGCCGGTGACAGCGAAGAAAGGCCGGCCATTTTTTGCGACCGCGTAAAAAACCTGAAAATAAGCGGTTTAAACAGCACGCCAACCGCCGGTGACCAGCCGGTCATCAAACTGAATCAGGTGACCGGGGCATCCATTCAAGGTTGCACGACGCCGCCGGGGGCAAAGACCTACCTTGAAATTCAAGGCGATCAAACCCGGCAAATCGTCCTGGCAAACAATAATCTGGTTGGTTCGGAGAAAGCGGTGTCGACGGCCAATGATGTTCCCCATGATGCTGTTGTTGCCGTCTTTAACGCCGGCGGCCAATGATCGCAGGTTTTAACCTTTCCGCCCCTGCCAGTTCTCCGGCCAGTCACGCTTAATCCCGCTCCAGACCAACTGCGCGAGCGGGGAATCCATGGCCAAAATCCCGCCTGCCGGCAAATGTCAACGGCTTCAACCGGGCCAGTTTGGTTGAAACTGCGCCGGAATATTGCCGCCCCCTTCCAACCGGCAGCGGGATGAGACGTTGCGAACATTTCAACCTGGTCAGTCATCCACCGCAAACTGATAATTTCCCGAGCCCACTCCCAATTCAACCGAACCGCCGCTGAACCGCAAAAATTTAACCGCTTTTTTCCTGGCGACGGGCCCGCCGCTTTCAGTCACCGAGGCGATGCTTGTTGCAGGCAGGCACACGGTGGCCGTGGTGTTGACTGGCACGGTGATATTCAAGGTCAATCGGCTGCCCTTGCGCTTCCAGGCGGAGGTAATGACGCCATGAATCGAATCAAAACTGGCATTGGCCCAAGTCAGGCCATCGCAAATAACCGGTTCAATCCGAATTTTCTTGAACCCGGGACTTGCCGGCTGAATGCCACCGATGCCTCCAAACAAAAACTCCCCGCACGAGCCCAGCGAATAATGATTAAAAGAATTCATGCTCGGATTCTGAAAACCCTTCTCCGGTGTCCAGCCGTCCCACCGTTCCCAAATGGTGGTGGCACCGTGCTTTACGGAAAACAGCCACGAAGGGAAAGTGTCCTGCAGGAGCAGTTGATACGCGACATCGGGATTGCCGGTTTGTGCCAGCACGGGCAGCAGATAACTCACGCCGACAAAGCCCGTCGATAGATGGTTGGTTTTGGATTTGATGTCCGCAACGAGATATTGGGCGGCTTTGGCGCGCAACTCTTCGGGCAGCAGTTCAAACTTGAGCGCCATGGCGTAAGCGCATTGCGTATTGCCTTTGATGTGGCCATCCGGTGATACGTAATGTTTGTTGAACACAGTCTTAATGTCGCTAAACAAACGGTCGTATCGGCCGGCCTCCTTGTTACGCCCCAAGGCATGATACGATTTTGCCAGCAGGTGCGTCGAATAAGCAAAAAATGCCGTGCCGATGAGTTCCTTCGGGGTATTGGCGCCGATGGCAAGCCAGTCGCCATAATCGTTGCCCCGTTTGCCATCGCGAATCAGATGATTGCTGTTGGTCCGTACGAATTCCACCCATCGGGTCATTGCCGGGAGATGTTGTTCCAAAATGCGTTTATCTCCGTAGGTTTCATAGATCGTCCACGGACAAATCACCCCGGCATCAGCCCAGGCCGGGGTGCCTTTGCCGCCCATGGTGAAGGGGCTGACATCGCCGTAAGCGCCTTCTTTGGATTGCCCGTCATCCACATCCACCAGCCATTTGCTGAAAAACGCCGCCACATCGGCATTATAAGTCGCCGTACGGATGAACACCTCCGCATCCCCCATCCACCCAAGCCGCTCGTCCCGTTGCGGACAATCCGTCGGTACGCTCAGATAATTACCGCGCTGCCCCCACTGGATGTTGGATTGAAGCTGGTTGATGCGCGGATCGGAACAGCTAAATCCGCCCGTGTGCCGCGTGTCCGAGCCGATCACAATGCCGGTTACGGCATCCAAGCCCGGCGCATTCGCAAGCCCGGAGATTTCAACGTACTGAAAGCCATGGAACGTAAATCGCGGCTCCCAGGTTTCAACCCCGTCGCCTTTGCAGATATATTCATCAATGGACGGCGCGCCGCGCAGATTGGTCGTATAAATGGTGCCGTCCGGATTGAGCATTTCCGCGTGGCGCAAGGTGATCTTTTGCCCTGCCGGCGCAGATACTTTTAAACGAACCACGCCCACCATGTTTTGGCCGAGGTCGTAAGTCCAATGGCCGGACGCCGTTTCTTTCATGGATTTCGGTTTCAGCTCACACAATTCGCGCACGGGCTCCATGACCTGCGATTCCAGCTTGCGGGCCGATTCGTCGCGCATTTGAACCGGCGACCACCCGCCATCATCCAATCCCGACCGGTCCCAGCCGGCAATTTCTTTGCGCGCATCGTAACTTTCGCCGAGCATGAAATCGGCGGACATGATCGGGCTCTCATGCCATTTCCAAGTCGTGTCAGTGGCTATCGTTTCCCGGGAACCATCCCCGTAGGTCAGCTCCAGTTGCGCGAGCAACGCCGGATGCCCGCCAAAAAATTCAAAGCCACCGTTGCCAATACGACCGCTGAACCAGCCTTCTGCCAGCAATGCGCCAATGACGTTCTCGCCCGGCTTCACCAAGGCGGACACGTCATAGGCCTGATAGCGGACGCGTTGACGGTAATCCGTCCAATCTGGAGCCAGCAGGTGGTCGCCAACGCGCTGGCCGTTGATGCGCGCCTCATACAAACCCAGCGCGGTGGCATACAACACGGCGTGTTTGACCGGTGATTTCACAACGAAAGTCCTCCGTAAATAAGGCGCAGCCTCATCTTTCACCGGCAAGTAAAGCCGCTGATTCTGGGCGAGAACGTTGGTAAAACTCTCCGTGCCATAAGTGTATTCCATCCGTAAAAACTTCTCCGTTTTGTTTGTGGGGGCGACACCCATCGTCTTGTTATCCACCCTCAGTTGCAGACGGCCTTCGACAATTTGTGCCTTGAGCCGCTCAGTGACATCCAACACCCCGCCGCCCGAAACATCTTCATAAGTCGCACGGCGGATCACCAGGACCTTATCCGGTTGCGCCGGCGGGGCGGGCATAATCCATTGCGCCGTCCAGTCGGACTTTTTTAGCAGGCCCATTTGCCACTGCGCCGCCGGGCTCCAATCGCTGGGATGCTTGTGGGAATCCCAGACGCGCACTTTCCAGAAACAGGCCTGCCGCGAGGCCAACGGCTGGCCTTGAAAAATGATCTGCGTGCTTTCATCGGACTCAACTTTGCCGCTGTCCCACAAATCACCTTTGTCCGCGTGAAGCAGGTCGGCCGAGGAAGCCACCAGGATTTGATACGCAGTTTGTTGATCGCCGCGTTGATCCGAAACCAGCGTCCAACTCAGGCGCGGTCGTGCCGCGTCAATCCCCATCGGATTATTTAAGTATTCGCAGCGCTGGTTTTGAACATCGATAGCCTGGGCGGAGAGCGCCATCCCCAACAGGCCGGAACAAGCGAGCAACACAGTTTTACCGCCGGCTATGAACCCGAAGTTTAGTATTTTTTTTAGGGATGGCATTTGGTTGTGCGGCATGCAGAAACTCGGATTTCTCAATTTCATAATGGTCTTCCGTTTAAATGAGCAGTCAGGTCTTTTAGCACCTCCGTCCTGGGTGCGTCATCAACACGGTTTTGACACCCTTTCAATGCCCACGCATGTCAAATTGCGGGTGGCCTGGCTGGCGCGGTAAAATTTGGCTTACGCATTTCAAACTAGGGTAGATTGTACAGATTGCCTATTCGCATCTTTATCCGAAGCCGGTGTATTTTGAGACTGCATTCGTGAACTTTTCGAGTTTCATCCGGAGTGAATTGTTGGCGCCATGTTTCGCTCCCGGTTGGCGGTCATTTACAGAAGCCGGCCCGCATCCGCCGACAATCAAAAAGTTGTCTGGATTTATGGATGGACCAGCCTGAAAAACATCGCCTGGTTGGTGACGTTAACGGGCACGGCAACTTGGTTTGTCCCTGTGGATCCGGCGACGTCCTGCCAATTGCTGTTGGCCAAGGCCGGGGTCGACTGCAGCCGCCAGCCGACATGATCGACCGGCCATGATAAATCCAATATGTTGCCGCTGACATTGACCATGATGTTTGTCGGATTGGAGGCAGTTACGATCGGCACGGTCAATACCTGAATGCTTCCATCTGCTGACAAATTGTTGGAAAAAGTAACGCCGTCCGACGGGACGATTGCCAGCGCGCTGCCATTGGAAACCGGCTGGTTGAACAATATAAATCTATCCCCCGCCACCAATGCCGGACCAAGATTAGTGACCGTTAGCGCGCCGGTGCCAGTGTTGCTCAATGTCCCGCTCACCGCCGCATAATCATTCGACTGTGATGATGCTTTGTTTAGCTTGAAAAATAGATTTCCGCTCAAAGCCAGCCGGCCGCCAATGGTCAAAGTCCCCGTGCCGCCCATTCCCGGCGCAAGCGTGCCGCCGTTGTTGACAATCACCGATCCACCGATGAGTCCGTTGCCGCCCAAGGTGGCGTCCGCAGCCACCAATACCGGGCCGGTGGAAAGCGAGCCATTAATCGAGAGTGTACCTGCCCTGACACTGGTGGCACCGGCATAGGTACTCCTTCCGGTCAGCGTAAGTTTTCCTGTCCCCTGCTTGGCAACTGCGTTGGTGAAGGTGCTTGAATTCATAAACACGATGTTGCCGGCGTAGACCTGATCCGCATTGTTGCTGAAGACCAGCATCGCGGGGGCCGCGCTTGCCTGCGCGCCCATGTTGGTGGCATAGATGTTGCCGGTGAAGTTGGTGAAAGATCCCGAGAAGATGACACCATATGAACAGGCCGCAACCGGATCACCGATCCAAAGCGGCCCCGCACCGGTCACCGTGCTGTAAACAACGATGTTTCCATCGCCGGGTGACAATGCCCCTCCGCCGTTGGCGACCGTGAGGTTGCCGGCCAGTCCGATTTGAGAGCCACCGGTGCCGGTGTTGTGAAGCACACCATAATTGGTCAAAATCAAGTTGTTGAATGTAAGCACGGCGGCGGAACTGCTTTGCTTGGTGCTCAGGTTCCAATTGTTCGCGAACCCCGCCGGTCCCCCCAATGTAAGGGAATTGCCGCCAAAAGTGTAACTGTTGCCGTCCGCCGGCGTGCGTAAAACCCAAAAGCCGGTGGTGCCGTAATTATTGGCCGAGGCCGGCGCCTGGCCATTGCTCCAGTTGCCGGCCGCATTGAAACTGGTCGCCCCGAATGCGTCATTGTTGGTCAAGGTGATCAAGGGCGCATCGGCAAGTTGCAGTCTGGCCTGGAAAGTTTGGCCGTGGGCGCCACTCACATTCACCGAGAGCTTCAAAGGGTTCAATTGCAGAACTGATACTCCGCTGCTCGCGCTGATCAAGCCGAGGCATGGTGTCTGTAGCGAAAGATTGATGGGACGGGTATTGGTCCAGGTCGGATCAGAAACATCAACCTCCAGCACATCGCCGGACATGCAGGTGATGACCGAACATTGGTTGCTGACGGTGATCGCACCGACGGTCTGGACGGCATTAGTCCAAAAGTTGGCCGCCACAATGCCCAGCGCAGGTTCGCTCGCCGCCTGCACCATCGGTGAGTTGGTCAGGATGATGGCCGTGGGGTTGGATGCATAATTACTGATGCCGGTCGCCGTGGAATTGGGAAGCAGGACATAGGCATAAGTGGAATTCGTGGGATTCACGCCGTGGCTCCAAATCAATGTCAGATAGTTACGGGTGTAAGCGGTGCTCGAACCTCCGGCGCCAATCGCGGCCCACGTTCCGGTCCGGGCCTGCCGGCGGGCGGTGATATTGGCTCCGCCCGGGAAATAATAACCGCCCGACGCATCCAGATCGCACCACCTGACATTCAGCATATTTGAGCTCCA
Source organism: Verrucomicrobiia bacterium (assembly GCA_031290985.1). GTDB lineage: Bacteria > Verrucomicrobiota > Verrucomicrobiia > Limisphaerales > UBA11358 > UBA11358. The sequence continues at coordinate 165,087 of JARLJW010000094.1, forward strand.
GCCGAGGGTGGTTGGCATCACTTTGCCATCGGCCACAAAGGTGTTTGTATTGCTGGTGCTGATTTTCCGGTTCTCCACCGTGGTATCAACATTGGAACCGCTGCCGCAAGTGATCCCTGCGCCGAGACAGACAATCTCATTGTTGAACATGAACCATGATTTTCTGGCAACCAGCGAGCTATCAACATCCGCCAACGCCATGCCCGTCACGCCAACCGTCACGCCAGAAGCGGCGGACAAGGAAGTGCCGCCAACCCAATTCTGTGAACCGGCCATGTTCCCATTGGTGCCATTGCTCACGAGGGTTTGATTCACAGTGGTTCCCGGCAGATGATACGGATCAACCGTCGGCCAATAATTATCGGTGAATTGAAACCAATCGTTGGTCGAATACAAATAATTCATCCCATAACCGGTGAACCACCCGTGATAATTGTCTGAATTGATGAATTCATAATTATAGATACGGCTGGAAAACATGCTCAAAGTAAAACCGAATCCCGACACCAGATGCATGACCCGGTCCATGGCGGGAAAGCGATAGTGACCGACAAGTTCGCCGCGGGCTGTCACGCTTACATTGGTTAGCAATTGTTCCGCCGCCGGCATCAGGTCAACATCCATATAGCTGGTCAGGGAGGCGTCAGGATTCACCTGCCCCCAATATTTCACCATGCTGCTCAGCCTGGCGGCGTCATTGGTCGGAGCCGTCTGCGCAATGCGAAAGATACTATCTATCGCCCCTTCACCCACGGTATATCCGTCGGTTGAACCGGAAATGCCACGCCCCCGCACATCGTCCGGCATCAGGCCGTAATAAATCAAAGGCTGGAAACTGTTGTAGCACCATTGCACCATATTTGTTTGCCATGGATCCGTCACCGCCCATTGTGATGGAGCCAGCCAGACAGTCATTTTCGATAAAACCTGAAGCAAAGCGGAACCGTACCCGCCCGTGTAGGGATCATGCTCGTGCTGGATGAACGAACCATCACGATAGAAACCGTCGTTGGTGGAAACATAGGCGAAGACGTTGTTGGCGCCACCGCCGGTGACATCGCTTAAAATGTCCCGCGCAACCGACACCCTGTTTGAACTTAAACCCACGACGCCGCGTACCGCCATGACCTCCGAAAACCAGCCCCGATTCGCACCGGTTCCAAAACCGCTGGGGGTGAAATGATCGATGGCGTTGCAATAATTTGTGATTTGCGCGCCGGACAGGAGTGGATACATCAGGACCATGCAACTGTTCAAATCGTTCGGCGCGCCAATCTCCCAGTCCCACCAGTTGTTATATTGGGTGATGTGTTCGTTGTAAACATTGGTGTACATCCACCCCATCGCGGAAACGATATCGGCGGCCATGGCTGCGTTATTGTAAACGGATGATCCCTTGGTGTTGTACCCTTGTGCCATGGTACTTAAACGATAATAACACGTGGTGATGTTGGCCGAATTGGTGGACCAACTGGAGGCATTACTCCAAAGATAAGTGCGATTGGCCGCCTTGTTCATGGAGGTCCAGTTCCCGCTGGCGGTGTTACCCACATTCGCAACCCAGGCAGAAACATTCGGGTCGGAAAGATTGAGATTGGTCCCTCCAGTGAGATAATTGCCCCAAGCCTGGCGAAGCAGGGCAAAATCATCTGCCAAACCGCAATTGCTCATGCATAAATAGAGAAGAGCCAGGACGTACACCACAATCATCGTCCGCAGTCTCCTGGTGAAGTTTAACCCCCAAATACGCTTTTCCGGGATGTTCATGTCGGGTACAAGAATCGTGCAGGGTGAGACGAAGGAAGATCCTCTGGCTTTGGCCGTCTAAAGTCCTGGGGGAAAGTTAACACTCGCGCACCAAATCCAGCAGTTACAACGCCCGTCCTTCCTGCTCCGCAAGTCAAAATGATTGGCCAACCGCACCATCCGGGTCCAAACGGCAGGTACAAGACCCGAAGCCACGGTGAACCGCCGACGATCTCCCTTGGCAGCGAGCCGACATTTAGAGGAGAAGCCATCAAGATGACCTTGTCCCGCGCCTGCGATTTGCGTGATAAACTCGATCCGCTCACCTGGCACCATAGGCTTCATGTTTCAAAATTTTAAACTTGCGATGATTCGACGGCCAGCACACCCAAAGCGACTTGTTTTTAAGCAGGTTTATGGAGGTTATAATCTTCTACATCCTCGACGATTTCAATTCGGATAAAGATGCGAACCGGGAGGTTTAATGAGCACGGGTCATGTGCGCTGTGCATTCATGGTGCTTCGACGTCTCTTAAACAATCCACACCGAGCGGGCTCTCGCAACCGCTGACTCAGCTCCCGCAAAACCGAAGATTCATTTGTGCGGCCAGTGGTTCACAATATCAAGGTTGCTGCGGGCCGGCGCATAGTCGGGTCGTATGGCCAAAGCGTCAAGGAACTGGGCCGCCGCTTCAGCAACGCGTTGCTGCCGAAGAAATGCGTCACCCAGGTTGTTATGCGTTTCCGCCAGTCTTGGATTGATTTTCAATGCCAGTTGAAAATGTATTGTCGCCTGGTCCAGATTCCCCTGCCGGAGATCGGCGCTGCCAAGATTGTTTTGGGCTTCCAACGAAACCGGATTCACTTTCAGCGCCAGTTGATAAGCTAAAATCGCCTCATCGAGTTTTCCCTGTTGAAAATAAGCATTGCCGAGATGGCAGCGGGCAGCGGCGGAGGCTGGCTGCATTTTGGCGGACGCTTGAAAAGACACAACGGCGTCATCCATGTTTCCCTTTTGAAAGAAGGCATTACCGAGATTGTAGTAAACCTCCCAGTCATCGGGCCGGATGTCTGCGGCACGGCGATATTGCCCGATTGCCTCATCCACCCGGCCGGCTTGAAACAGGGCGACCCCCAGGTTGTTAAAACCTTCGGAATAACGCGGGTTGAGCTGCACGGCTTTTTGTTCACACGCGATGGCCTCTTCCGCCTTCCCATCCTTGAGTAATATGCAGCCGAGGTTGCCATAGGCCATCCAAGAACCAGGATTTCCATCAATAGTTGCACGCCACAGCGTCTCCGCATTTTCGTAAATCCGGGCTTGTCGCCAGGTCAGGGTTCCGAGCCCAAGCAGCAGGCCAGTACAGACTATATGCCTGATCAGCGGCCGGTTTTTGAACAGATGAGCAACGCCCGCGGAAAAAATCGCGATCGGCCCGATGCAGGCGACATATTGATAATGATCGGCCACATAGGTGTAACGAAATGTATAAAGCATTATGAAGCCAAGCAGCGGACTCAAGGTTAACACATGGAATAACATTGCGGTTTCCGGGCCGCGGCCAACCAGCCTTCTCGACCAGATGATCAAGCTGCCCAGTCCGGCCAAGGCAGCAAGCCAGCCACAGGCCTGAAGTTTTTCATGTGCGATTTCCCATTTCGGATAGCTGAACATCAAATTCACGGGGACCAGCAATTTGGCCAGGTAAAACCAGATTGCATGGCTTGCGATCAGGATACGATCGGCGAGGCTCATGGAAAACATGCCGGCGCTGGTGCCGATATGATGCCTTTCCCACAAAATGGTTATAACTCCCATGCCAAGACTCATCACCATAAACGGGATGATTTGCGCGATCCGCATTTTTCCAACCGGCTCGTTCCTGAACCAGAGGATCAGCATCAGGGCCGCCGGCAAGGTGCAGGCAGTCGTCTTGCTGAACAACGCCAGGGCAAATAAGATCAGCGAGAGGAGATAAAGCTCCCGGCGCGGTTTGGGGCCGGCTTTGAGGAATTCAACCCAGCAAAGAAGCGACAACAAAAAGAAAAAGCACATCAGGACATTTTTCAATTCGCTAACCCAGGCCACGGATTCGACTTGCACCGGATGCAGCGCAAAGATTGCCGCCGCCAGCCATGCGCCAGGCACAACCAACCGTTGCAAGAGCCGCCATACCAACAAGGCGTTCACCGCATGAAGAAAAACGTTGAACAAGTGATATCCCGTCTGATCGAGCGTCCAAAACCGGTATTCCATGCGAAAGACCGTATAGGTCAATGGAAAATACTGTGATGGTGAATCCCCGGAAAACCAAATGCGTCGCAATCCGTCAGGGGCGGTCAAGAGGGTGTTATTTGTGACATAATCATCATCGTCCCAAATGAAACCAGCATGCCAGACCGGATGATAAATAAACAGGGTTGCGACAAACAGTAACAGGCCTGCAATCCATTTCCACGTTCGCTGATCCGAAATCAACCAAGTGCGCAATTTGATGGCATTGCTCATGGAGCGATGTGACGTATGGCCATGGGGCATGGGCGCCGGTTGTCGACACCGATGTTGAAAAACCGGCCCCGCCTCGGCAACTGCATATTATATTCCGAAAACTCGATAGAAGCTGTTCAGGCCAGCATCCCGGGTCTAAATGACTGGAGCCGCGAAATTATATATGCTCCACTAGTCACCGGGATCTTCCGCACCGCAACAGGAAAACCCCACGAGTGGCGTCGGATGATGGAACTCTGGGTGCAAATCCTTATTGCGCCAGCATGTTTGTCCCCTTGTATGATTGTACATGCCAATCAAAATACAACGCATTACGGGTGCTTCCATGGACTGGTGCCGTGGCTTCCTGACCCCATCCTGCCTCACCTCCGGAAAGTTGCGAATCCACATCCGAATAGGCATAAACGCCGGATACGGGTCCAAATTGACCAATATTGCCCAGTTTTTGCGGCTTTTCTATTATTCCCGGTCCGGTTGAAGTAAACGGATAGCCAAAAGGAAGCTTTAATGATGACACACTAACAGTTGAATTGGAATATCCAACCGTAACCTCGTAGCATACCCGTGTCATCGCCGTGCTCGGGTTTTCCGCTGAAAATTTCCCATAGCCCGGACAGAACATCGTCAGCAAATAATTTGTCTGAACAATCGACATCCCAGCCGGATCCCCACCGCCGAGATAAGTTGAAAGATACCATGCCAAAAAACCTTTTGCGCCGATTTGGCCATATTGGTCATTCACTGTTTTGACATAAGCACAGGAGTTTCCGGTTGGAACCGGCCCGGGCAACGAGTCACTATTATCACCTGCATACATGCCCATGGCAATGCCATCTTGTTTGAGATTGTTGACGCACTGCGCCGACACGGCCTTTTGTTTGGCTTTTGCCAAGGCTGGCAACAACATGGCGGCCAATATGGCGATGATGGCTATCACCACCAGCAACTCAATGAGGGTGAAGGCAATATGCCCGCGTTTAATGGATTTGAAACATCTGCTTTTGTGCATAAATCTTCGAGTGAAATTCAAGGTTGACGAAGCCGGTAGAACACGTTGCCGACCGCCGGGTCGATGTTGAGTATAAGGTTCGTTCCGTTTTTAGAGTTGAGGATGTCAAACCAGTCGTTGGTGTCGACCAGGCTGATGCTGTTAGACTGTGCAATCCACCCGAGATGATCTCCCGGCCAGGATAATGTCAGCACATTTCCGTTGACATTAAAGATGATGGGGATTGGATTGGTGGCGATCAAATTGGGCGCCGTCAACACCTGAATGCTGCCATCCGCCGCCAGGTTATTGGCGAAGGTTACTCCGGGCGGGGGAACCATGGTAAAATTGATGCCATTGGGCACCGCCTGGCTAAAGAGCGTAAATTTATCTCCCGCGACCAATCCCGGACCGGCATTGGTCACCGTCAATGTCCCGGTGCTTGTATTAGCCAGTGTTCCGGTCACGACCACCAGATCGTTGGACTGGGCCAGGGATTTGTTCAAGCTGAACACCAGATTTCCATTAAGGGTCAGGTTGTTGTTAAATGTCAGGGTGCCCGCCGGCGCCAGTGTGCCGTCCTCCTGGATTGAACCATTGACAGTTCCACCACCGCCCAGCAGATGGCCGCCCGCTATATCAAAGGGCGCCACTGCGGCCACATCCAATGTCGCTCCGGGCGCAATGTAGACCTTGGCCGAATTGTTGATCGAACCGCCGTTGCCGATCACCAGAATGCCATTGCTGACGGTCGTGGTACCGTTGTAGCTGTTCACGCCGCTCAAAGTCAACGTGCCCGCCCCGAACTTGGCCAGGCCGCCGTCAGGAGATGCAGCACTCGTTAGATTTTGCCCGATGGTAATGGCATTGCCACCGTCATCAATCACCGCACCATTGGTGCGCACGTTGGCCGCTTCCAATCCCTGCAAGAACGCGGTGTTGGCCGCAGCCGCCTTCAAGGTGCCGCCGTTGAAATTGATCGTAGCCGTCGCCGTGGCGTCACCGCCTTTGTAGACTTTGGGAACGATCGTAATTCCGCCGTTGAGGTTGATTATGCCGATATCGCCCGGACTGCCGGTCAAGCGCAAGCTGCCCGAAGTGCCAACACTGCTGACCGTACCGCCATCAACGTTCAATATGGCGCCATTGGCCGACCCAACTGTGATCGCGGAACCGACGGCCGGGCTGTTATCGGCCACCGTCCCGCCTTCCAAATTCAAGATGCTTCCAATTCCTACCTGGCAGTTGCCGGCACCGGTGCTGGTCTGGCTGAAGCTGCCGCCGGCGTAGACATTGATTACCGTTCCCAAGCCGGATTCCGCCAAAGTGCGGCCATTTTGAGTCTGCAACATGCTGCCGCCATTGAGAATATTTAGCGTCCCGCCGGGAGTGCTGCCGGACTGGCCAACGATGTAAGTCAGGGATCCGCTGGTTTGAACCACCACATTGGTGCCAATGCTATTGGTGGTGCCCGGAGCCAGATAAAACTGAAGCGTGCTGCTGGCCCCGCTCATGCTGACGGTCGTCGGGGTCGCCGCGGTGAGCGTGTAGCCTGAATTCTTGAACTCGATCGCGGGAGTGGTGATCGCAGCGTCAAGGGTGATGTTGTAATTTCCATCCTGACCGCCGAAGACGGTGCTGTTTCCGTTCGCGAACGCGACATTCGCCCCGTTGCTGTTCCAAACCAGATTGGTGGAGCTCGTATCCCAGAAACCGCTTGCGGCATCAATGACGGAACCGTTGTTGGTGTTTCCGGCATCCCAGACCAATCCGGATACGCCGACGAGTTTTAGTTGTTTGGTGGTCGTATCATTGTAAATAAACCAGCCGCCCGGGGGCATCGCGCCCGTCACAAATTTTCCGGGGCCGCTGACATTTGTGTATTCAAGCAGTACATACGTTCCGGTGACCAATCCGGAACCAGAAACGTTCACCGTGACGGTGCCGTTCAGATTCAGCGTAGTGGCGGTCACCAAAGGATTTGTGCTGCTGGTCAACGCACCCAGCGTGTAGTTATTTGCAAGATTTCCGGCGGTGGTTCCCAACGTAAGATTGTTGATTGGAAGCGAGCCCGGCGTGGTGGCCGAGATTCCCAAGACCGCACCATTTGCCACCAAAAAGTCGCCCGCGCCACTGCTGGCCAACGTAGTGGTCAGCGAACCAGCATTGATCACTGTAATTCCAGTGTATGTGTTGGACCCCGTGATACTTATGGTACCGCTGCCGTTGTTGGTTATGCTGCCGGAACCTGAAACGGCTCCGGAAACCGTGAGCGAGCTGGAGAGATTGAAAACGAGTGCCCCGGAATTGGCGATGGCTCCCGCACCCAGGCTGCCGGCAGTTCCGCCATTGCCGACCTGGATGATGCCCCCATTGATCGTCGTGCCTCCGGTGTAACCACAATTGACGCCCAAGACTATTGATCCATTATTGTTTTTTGTGAGCGCACCGCCGGCGGTGATCGCATTGGCTCCGGTGAGGATATATTGTTTGGTGTTATTAAACGTGATGGTACCCGGATTATGATCTCCCGTGAGGGTGACGGTAATGGGGCTGCTGCCGGCGGCGCTGTCATCAAAGGTGATCGGGTCGTTTTCCAGATATGCCGTGGCGGCTCCGCCACCTAAAGGCTGCCAGTTGAGCGAACTCGTATCCCAGTTGCCGTTACCCACCGCCCATTGAACCGGTTGACCCGGCAGATTATAAATCAATTTCAGCTGTTTATTCACGGTGTCGTTGACCAACACCGCTATGCAACCCGATACGGTCGGCAAACTGCCGCCCACAAAACTGCCGGTGCCGGTGATCGAACCATAGCTCAGCAAAACATTGGTGCCCGGTCCGCTCAGGGTGCCGGTCACATTCACAGTCACCGTTCCTTTTAAGTTCAACGCACCAGTCACAGTCGCCGCCGGCACGGTCGCGCTGGCATTTCCGCCCAAGGCAAAGTTTTCAACGAGACTTCCGGTTTTGCCCAGGGTTAGGCTGCTGTTCGTCAGGGATGTTCCAGCCGTGTTGACCTGAACAGTCAAGGTTGCGCCGTCGTTGACAAAGCAGGAACCGCCGCCAATGTTCGCGGTCGAAACCACCATGGTGCCGTTGCTGACCGTCGTGGGGCCGGTATATGTATTGAATCCTGAATTGTCCGGAAGCAGGGTCACTGTCCCCGAGCCGATGCTGACGACACCGCCGTCAATGGCATTGTCCAGCACGTTGGTGCTATGCGAAAGCGCCTGACCGACCGTAAGACTGAACCCGTTATTGCTGATCACCAGGCCGCCGTTGCGGATGTCAGCCCAATCCAGACCGTCAATGAACGTGGCCTGGTTGGCCGTCGCCTTTAAAACGCCGCCGTTAAAATGGGCGATACCGGTGCTGTCGCCAACAGCCGTGCCGCCCTTGGTCACGCCCGAGGCGACCGTGATCATGCCGCCATTCAAATTCAGCGTGCCGGTGTTTAGGGGTTCTTGAGCCAGTACAATGCCGCTGGCAGAGCCTGGCAAGACTGAACCGCTGTTGACCGTCAAGGTCCCTTCCACATCGCCAAAAGCAGCGACGCCGCTCGGTCCAGGAACACAAAGGCTTTGCGTGGTTCGCGACACGATTACCGTTCCACCATCAACACTCAAGGTGGCGGCATCCCCAACTTTGAACCCCACGATCAGGTATGAGCTACCGGCTTGCGTATTCGCCTGTTCAAGGATTCCCCCCGGCCCAACGCTTACGACCGTCCCGGCTGCGCCGCTCACATTCAGACCTCGATTTGCGGTTTGCTCGACCAGCCCACCGTTGTTTATTATCAAAGTTCCTCCTGCAACCCCAGCCGGCGCACCAACGGCTGCCGGGCTGCTGGACCCAATCGCCACCGTCACATTGTTACCGATCACGTTCGTCTTCCCAGCCGCGACGGTTATAAAACCTGAAGCCGAGCTGGCAGTAATCGTCACCGGAGTGTTATTGGTCAGGGTATATCCGGATGCCGCAAAACTCATGCTGGTCATGCTGATGGCCCCGCCAACCTTGATTCCATATACACCGTCAGCACCACCAAAAAAAGCGGTGTCCGCGGCGGTCCAGCCCGCATTGGCTGCGGGCACTGTGCCATCACTCCAGACGGTCGGCGTGGTGGTCGTCCACGTACCACTGCCAGGGCTGTTCGTGCTGCTGCCGCTCCCAACCCAGAACTTGTTGCCGGCGAGAACTAAATTGGGCACACTCAACATGGTTATGATAACCATGACTCCTTTGATGGTTTTAAACAGCTTTTGGACACGCAAATCGAAGGAGTTTGAATTCTGTTCTCTAATCGGATTCATACTAAATAATAATAGTTTCGTTGGGTTGGCAAATCAGGAATACGGTGTACGTTCCTTCAATCTGAGAATTCTTTCAATTCGGATAAAAATCTGAATCATTTCGCACCTTCGTCAGGAGCCAAAGCAAAAGAACACATTTTTTAAACCTACCGGTGGGGCGGCGCGGCGCCCTTTCGCCAGCCATGGCGGGCCGACTCAGCCGGCAGCCGCTCGGTTCAACAAATGTATGCCAACCTGGTTCCGAACGCCCAACCGACCCGCCCGCGACGGCGGACAAATCAGTTACGTCGTCGGCCGCCATTCGAAGCCAGTGTTCAGCACCGACCGTGCGGTTCAGCAGTCCAGTCAGCCGATCCGAACTTCAAGCCGGCAAAGGTTGGCCGTCTATCTGACAAATCGCCTTCTTGGGAAATCAAAACATAATGACAAATCAATACGATTCAGACGCATGAGATCCGACTCGACGCTGATGCGGAGGGAGGCCATCCGTCTTCGTCCCGCTTTTTATCGCCTGGCAAAATGCCGCCAATTGACTGACAAGCAGAATATGGTAACGAATCAACCCCCTGCCCTTCCAACCGCACATTTTTGCTTCTTCGACGTTTGTAATGGGTAAAAATGTTTGAAAAAGCTGAGGCGGGGCGGTTAAAGTGGTGACTTTATGATTCCAGAGAAAATGTTTCATTCGATTTTGGCACTGGGTGAAAGGTGGCGCATCAAGCAGG
>JARLJW010000095.1 GCA_031290985.1 Verrucomicrobiia bacterium
ACGCTACGATCAGAGCACGGTAATTTGGCACCAAACTACGATGGCAGTGCCGCACAAAATCTCAAATCGTTAGGATGCCAATTTGGGAAGAAATACGACGGGAATTAAATCCGTAACAATGAAGAGCCATCGAATGCCGTTTGATCTGGCATCCGTGCCACGCTTGATTGTGTTCCCATCATCATAGTTTTCCCTGCGCTCAATTGCGCTTCGGAATGGGTATCGACGCGAATCCGGCATGTCCCCAGTAATTTCCCTGACCCTGCCTTGCTAAATACTGCACAATATTTGCTCGCTGCGCCTCCGCCGGTAAACTCGCTGTCCGTCGCGCCTGGAGCGCGGTTTCCACCAGCTAAAGTTGTGCTGGCCAAACGGTATTAATGGAGGTGCTGGCCTGTCGGTTGGGGGCTTTCAGCTTCTTTCAGGCTTGAAGACAGCTTCGTCAGGCTGGTGGTGGGTAACGAGCAAATTCTATTGAAGCTCGCACAATGCAGTGACACGGCGGTGGCGCGCGCGGGGCGCGGCGTTTACGCCGCTTCAATGTCCCAAACGCCAGCGCGCTGGGTGTTTTACGCGCTCTGCCGCCTTGGACCTTGAAGCGGGCTAAAGCCCGCGCGCCGTCATCGTATTGCGCGAGCCTCAATAATTAGCAACCATCACCGGTCCCATCACTGCGGAAATTCCCTTCTCAGACTTCTCGGTTATGTTGCTGGGAACTTTTCAGTTTTCATCGGCCGGTGACAGCGCGAACGCGTTTAGTGTCAGAACTGTGTTCAAGCCGTTGACCCTGTTAGAAACCCTTTGAAAAATGGTCGGGGCGGTGAGATTCGAACTCACGACCTCTTGTACCCGAAACAAGCGCGCTAGCCAGACTACGCTACGCCCCGACTCTTAAGGCCGGACAGGATGCCATGAGGAGGTTGAAAAGCAATTCTATTTTTTCCCGGCGGCGGCTGGTTTCAATAGAAAAAAGCATTGGCTGTCCGGTCGGCATCACTCACGCACCAGAGATTGAGCGGGCTGAAGGCGTGGGGAACCTTGATGTAGCGCGCGCTGCCGTCGGCCATGCTGTAATTCGAGCCGCCGCTGCCGGTATCGTCGCCGCGGCTGTCATGCCGCGTTTGCTCGGCGATGCCGGTGGTGTCGTTCCCGCCGTTTTCGTAGATGTCCATGTAATAATCACCCGCGCCGGATTTCTTTTCTCCGAGCACGACCGTGTCGGATGGGCTGGGGATGTCCCGGTCTTTGATCGCCAGGGGGGCGGCCACGATGGCAGCCTCCAAGGGCTGCCACGGGGTGGGCGGCAGCCCAAGTCTTTCCGAATAATAATCATTGAACCCGTTCATCAAGTAGCTGCGCGGCGCGGCGTCGGCGGGATAGTTGTTGGTATCCGTCTCGATGGTCTTGGGTGCATCAGTGCCTTCATCCGGGCAGAGCAGCAGCTTGAGGCTGCGCCCATAGCTGTCAAACATCTGCTGCGGCCAGCGGTTTTTTCCACCCCGGTGCGGAAACTGGTCGTTGTAATCGCCGGAATAAATTTTCTGGGCCAGGCCAAACTGCCGCAGGTTGTTCAGGCAGGAGATGCGCTTGCCGGTCTCCTTGGCCCGGCTCAACGCGGGGAGGAGCATCGCGGCCAGAATGGCGATGATGGCGATCACCACCAGCAGCTCGATGAGGGTAAAGCCCGAAGGTTCGCAGTTTTTTAGGTTGCGTCCGCTCATTTTTTGGCTTCGAATCTTTTTCATAACCAACGTCGTCCCAACCGCGTCTGGTCTGTTAATCAGGATTGACGCGGAACCGGAGCGCGGCGTTACAGGTTTAACAGGTTTCTATGACGAAAAAAAACATATTGCTCATTGTCGCGGCGGCGGTGCTGGCGACCGTCTACGTGGTTTATTTCACGGATTGGTTCCGGCCTAAGACGGTAAAGATATTTCACACCAGCCGCAACCTGCATCCGCGCGCCGCGCGCGGCGGCAGCGGCGCGTTGCCCAGCCTGATCTTTGGTATCAACCAGCAGCTCAAGCTGACCGAGCTCCGGGTGGTACCGGCGGAGGCTTATCAGACGAATCAGAATGCGCTGCCGGTGTGGCACCTCATTTCGGATTCAAATTCGGTGCCGGTGAAGCAGTTTTTCTATGGCATGTACATCAACGGCATGAAGCCCGCGGTCAAGGGCGCCCGGCCGCAGATGTTGGAAACGAACGTCACCTACCATCTCATCCTCCAGGCCGGCAACATCAAAGGCGAACACGATTTCGAGCTGAAATAAACGCTTCAGAAGGTTTGGCTGTCCGCCCCGGCCAGATGACAGGCGACGATGCGGTTTTTCCCGGATTCGCGCAGTGGCGGCGGGTCGGTCCGGCAGCGGGCCTCGGCCACCGGGCAGCGTGGGTGGAACGGGCAGCCCGCCGGGGGATGAATGGGCGAGGGGACATCACCCGGTAAAATGATGCGCTGGCGTTTCGCGTCCGGGTCCACCTCCGGCACGGCGGAAATGAGCGCTTGCGTATAGGGATGTTGCGGCGACCGGATGATGTCCCGGGCTTCCGCCGCTTCCACGATCTTGCCGAGATACATCACCAGCACGCGGTGGCTGATGTGTTCGACCACGGCGAGGTCGTGCGCAATGAACAGGTAGGCCAGGCCGCGCTGTTGCTGGAGGTCGCGCAGCAGGTTGATGATCTGGGCCTGCACGGAAACATCGAGCGCGCTCACCGGTTCATCGCAGATGATGAGTTCCGGTTCCACCGCCAAGGCGCGGGCGATGCCGATGCGCTGGCGCTGGCCGCCGGAAAATTCATGGGGATAACGCTGCGCATAACCGGCATCCAGCCCGACCGACTCCAGCAGTTCCGCAATGCGTTTACGCCGGGCTGCGGCGCTGTCGGTCAAGCCGTGGATGTCCAGCGCCTCGCCGACGATGTCCTCCACCGTGAAGCGCGGGTTCAGCGAGCCGAACGGGTCCTGAAAAATCATCTGGAACCGGCGGCGGCGGGAGCGGAGTTCCGCGCCGGCCAGGCGCGTGATGTTTTCGCCGGCGAGAAAGATTTCACCGGCGGTCGGTTCGACCAGGCGCAGGATGGCGCGGCCGAGGGTGGACTTGCCGCAGCCGCTCTCGCCCACGAGGCCGAGGGTTTCACCGGGCGCGAGCGAGAAGCTGACGTCATCCACCGCCTTGACGGTTTCATGCTGGCGGCGGAACCGCCCGGGTTTCACGGGGAAATGCACCTTCAGATTTTTGACCGCAAGCAGGCTCACCCGGCAAGGGTTGATGGAATCCGCTTGCACGACAAATCAAATTTTTACGGGTGCAAAAAACCATTGCTGCGCTAGCCGGGATGTGTTAGTAATCAGTAACTGGTCAACCGACCGGTTCAAACAAGGTTTATGAAGATTCAGAATTGGCGCACCCGTGCGCGAGCTTTCACGCTCATCGAACTGCTGGTGGTCATCGCCATCATCGCCATTTTGGCCGCCATGCTGCTGCCGGCCCTCTCCGCCGCCAAAGAACGGGCCAGACGCATCGGTTGCCTCAACAATCAAAAACAGATCGCCTTGGGCAGCCAGATGTTCTGTGGTGATGACGCTGCAGGCGCGTTCACCGGCACGTGCAATTATGGCGACGACGACATGAACTGGCTTTATCCGGCCTATCTGTCGTCGATCAAGTCATTCGCCTGCCCTTCCACCAAAAATCAGGCCCGGACTGACACCCTTCCCATCCCGGCGGGAATTTACGATCCAATATACGCAAAAACCAGCGATCAATCCAAAGTCTATGTCTATGCCGACCGCATCCACGGCGGCTCGACTTACGTTCCGGATCTTTGCACCAATGCTCAAGGCAAAGAAGGCGAATATGGCACCAGCTATGAAGTATCGGGCTATCTGCATTCGGTGCAAGGACCTCCTTGGGTTCAGGATATTACCCTTGGCAAACGCAAAACTGAAAAGCTTTGTGCCAACTATCCCTACCAGTCCCTCACCGTTGACATCAAAGGCCAAATAGGTGGCATATGCGACATGTGGATTTCTTATGATGCCGACGACCAGGTTTTGATTGCTGGTTCCGTGGATCCCACGCGTAAAAACGACAATTATCCCGATTCAGGCGACAATCACGGCACTGCCGGCGGCAACGTCTCCTTCGCTGATGGCCATGCCGAATGGGTTGCGCAAAAAAGGTATGTTGCGAGCTTTGACCGCGGAACGGACGAATATCATAAGCCGATCCAGTAGTGAGTAGTTTGGACGGTGCCAAAAAACCTTGCCGCTGGGCTCGATTTTTTCTAGTCTGAACATCCGTCAAGGGACGCGCGCTTAGCTCAGTGGTAGAGCATTACCTTCACACGACAGTTGCCAATTCATAAACGCTTGATTCTACGGTGTTTTATTGATGTTGTGTAGCATTGAATTGTAGCATTTCGCTGGAACCTTATAGTAGATGGATAGAAACGATCACTTTCGAAAGATTCAGCTTCCCAAGCCGATAGTTTTTTTGTGACCGCATCGCTCCGCTCGAAATAATTGAAACGTACATCAGGCGCATGCGTGATCGCCTGACGCTCATGCTGGTGGTGGCGGCTGACGCCGCCACTATGCCACTCTGCACTCAACCAATACGAACGCGCTTCGCCTTCACGTTTTCCACGTTCGAACGTTGTGCGGAGTGATGTTTGCTCGCCCTGCTCGAATAATTGAACCGCACATCAGGCGCGTGCACGGTCACCTGCTCGACAACGGCGATTTAGCACCATGGCCAAAACATTCCGACGCTTCGACCATTCAATTAATCATCTCGGTGCCTGGTTCCTTTTAAGGCGCAGGTAAGCTATCTGCGTTGAAATGGGGATGTGCCGATCGAACGCAAAAACATCATCCTTTCGCTTAAGGCCTTCCCGAGGCCGGCTACCAAAGCCTTTCTTGCCGGAGACTTTCCATATCGGTCTGTGCGGCCGCTTTCAGTTTGAGCCGTTTTTGGCAAACAGCATCAATGGAATGGTTCGTTATTCTTGCGACTTCAGCGTCTGAATGTTTTGCAAGCAACCGGATTTCCTGCGGCTTCCACCAATTGTACCTCGGATTTTCGTATCGAATTCCTAGTTGAATCCGTTTATCGCGGACGGCCTCATATGGTCGGCTAATACGCTTGGCCAATGTTGAATCAGGAATTTTCCCCAATTGCCGGATCTCTTGGTTAGTCCATTGGTGATATTTTGGATTTGGCGCTGGCGGGATAACCAACTTCAACCGACGGTTCTGAACGGAGAACAGGGTCCGGCCCAACTTTTTGGCCAGTTGCCGATCAGGCATCGTTCCCAAAAGTTCTGTTTCCTTCGCAGTCCATGCCAGTACGCTTGCCTGAATTCCGAGGTGCCGTCGCCGGTCGCCAACGGTCGCCCGGTCGCGACGGAGTTTTCGTCCGACTTCTTCATCGGTACCAGTTCCCAAAATCTTTTCCTCGGCTTTCGTCCAAGGCCGGCGCTTGAATTCAAAAGGCGGGAGCTTGTTTCGTTGCCTTCGGTTGCGGACTGCCGAGACCTTGCGCCCTGTCAGGTGCGCGACATCTTCATCAGCCCTGGTGCCAAGTAGTCTTTCCTCGGTTTTCGACCAAGGCTTCGCCACCAGCGGATCGTCGACCCCAGCAATTCCACGAAGTCGTCTTTGGAGGCGAACAGCTTCAGGAGTGCGCCCGATCGATCGTGCCACTTCCACGTCTGGCTTGCTTCCTAGTTCCTGAACCTCTGCTTTGGTCCACTTTCGATATTGAACTCGGAAGGGAGGAATATTGAGGCCTTCCCGTTTTGCACGTACCGAGGTCAAGGTTCGCCGCAGGCGCTTGGCAAGGGTGTGGTCATCCATTTTACCCAACAAAGCCTCTTCTTCCGAAGTCCAATGTTGCGGAATGTGGTTCCTCGACGTTTGTAATGGGTAGTTAACTATAATATGGGATTTCTAACTTGCCCGCTACGAAGTAGAGCATGGCGGTCTGATACTCTGTGGAACGGTAGCCTCGCGCCTTGCGCTTGGTTGCCGAGAAGAGAC
>JARLJW010000096.1 GCA_031290985.1 Verrucomicrobiia bacterium
AAAGTCTGCCCTACATTCTGAGCCAGATACTAACCATAGCAGGAGCCCGTCCGATGTAGGGCAGGCTTTCGTGCCTGCCGGTGCACCGGACTTTCCAGTCCGGTGTTCCGGTTTTGGTTGTCTACATCGTTGCATCCTTAAAGTGTGATGAACGGGCGACTGGAAAGTCGCCCGAACCGGTCCCGACTTGTCGGGAGAAAGTCTGCCCTACATTCTGAGCCAGATACTAACCATAGCAGGAGCCCGTCCGATGTAGGGCAGGCTTTCGTGCCTGCCGGTGCACCGGACTTTCCAGTCCGGTGTTCCGGTTTTGGTTTATTTACATCGTTGCATCCTTAATGTGTGATGAACGGGCGACTGGAAAGTCGCCCTAACCGGTCCCGACTTGTCGGGAGAAAGTCCACCCTACATTCTGAGCCAGATACGAACCACTAAGGAAACGCTGATTTAATCAATTCATTTGGAATGGGAGGCGAAGTTGGGGAGCGGTTGGCTTAAACTTTGCGGCATGACGCACCAGCCCAGCTTCGCCCACGCCGAGTTTGCCGCCAAAAAGAAAGTCACCCGTCGCGAAAAGTTCCTCGCCCGCATGGAGGAAGTCATCCCGTGGAAACAACTGCTGGCCGTCATTGAACCCTTCTATCCTAAGGGCAAACGCGGCCGCCCGCCCATTGGTTTGGAGCGGATGTTGCGCGTCTATTTTCTCCAGCAATGGTATGCCCTCGCCGACGAGGCGCTCGAAGATGCGCTCTACGACAGCCACGCCCTCCAGAGTTTTGCGCGGATTGACCTCGCCGCCGAAGGCGTGCCCGACGCCACCACCCTGTTGAACTTCCGGCGGCTGCTGGAAACGCACGGCCTCTGCCAAGGCCTCTTCACCGCCATCAACGCCGACCTCACCGCGCGGGGTTTGCTGCTGCGGGAAGGCACGCTGGTGGACGCCACGTTGATCGCCGCGCCGTCCTCCACCAAGAACCAGGCCAAGCAACGCGACCCGGAAATGCACCAGACCAAGAAAGGCAACCAGTGGTATTTCGGAATGAAAGCGCACATCGGGGCGGACCGGGCCAGCAAGCTGGTGCACACCGTTGTGACCACGGCGGCCAACGTGGCCGACATCACCCAGACGGCGGAACTGCTCCATGGAGCGGAGACGCAAGTTCACGCCGACGCGGGCTACACCGGCGTGGAGAAGCGCCCGGAGATCGTGGCGCTGAAACGGAAGCTGGACTGGCAGATTGCGTGCAAGCGGGGAATCATCAAAGCCCTGGCCGAAGGTGCGGAGAAAGAGGCGGTCAAGGCCGTCGAAAAGGCCAAAGCGTCCGTGCGGGCGTATGTGGAGCATCCCTTTCACATCGTGAAGAATATTTTCCGGCATCGGAAAGTGCGGTATCGGGGACTGGCGAAGAACGGGCATCAACTTTACACCTTGTTCGGGCTGGCCAACGTGGTCATCGGCGCGCGGGTGGCCAAGGCGTGAAAAAACGGGTGGCACGGCCTGCCCGGCGACAAAAAATGCCGTCCCACCGTTGCGGCCAACGCCGTGCGACCGGTAAACCGGCGACGGCGCGAGCAGTTTCTGCCCCGCCCGGCGTAAATCGCCTCCGGCAGAAATTGAAAATCCAAAACTTGGCTTTGTTCAGCGCTTCCCTAACCATAGCAGGAAGAGCCCGTCCGATGTAGGGCAGGCTTTCGTGCCTGCCGGTGCACCGGACTTTCCAGTCCGGTGTTCCGGTTTTGTTTTAGTTACATCGTTGCATCCTTAATGTGTGATGAACGGGCGACTGGAAAGTCGCCCTAACCGGCAGACTGGAAAGTCTGCCCTACATGATAAATGGTGTCGCTTGAAAAATGCGCTCCACTTTGAATGGGGGCTTTGGTAATCGTGGCGGATGGAACCGATTCCTAAACCTGACGGGGCGGCGGATGACCAGCATCTGACTGCAGGTTTTCATCACCGTGACCATTTGCCACACATCAAGCGGGCAGGGGCTTCCTATTTCGTCACGTTTCGATTGGTGGGAACCTTGCCGGGCGAAGTTCTATCACAATTGAAGCAGGAGCGGGAAGCCATCATGGCTGCGGCTTTGGCAGCGAACCGTCCCCTGACGTGGCACGAACAGGAGGAATTGTTCCGGTGGTATGCGTCACGGGTGGATCGCCATTTGGATGCCGGTCACGGCGAGTGTTGGTTGCGCCGGCCGGAGCTGGCCAAAGTTGTGGCTGATGCCCTGCGATTCCACGCCGGCCAGCGATTTGACCTGCTGGCTTGGGTGGTGATGGCCAATCACGTTCATGCGGTGGTGCGTCCGTTGCCCGGTTTCACCTTGAGCCAGATACTACAGAGTTGGAAAGGTTTTAGCGCCCGTGAAGCCAACCGGCTGCTCAAACGGCAGGGCGAGTTTTGGCAGGGAGAATCGTACGATCATCTGGTTCGGGACGATGAAGATTTAAGCCGCTGCTGCCACTACACCACGATGAATCCGGTGAATGCGCGGCTATGCGCACGGCCAGAAGACTGGCCTTGGAGCAGCGCCTATCGCCCGCCAGCCCGCCCGACGTAGGGCAGGCTTTCGTGCCTGCCGGTGAGCGGGGCTTTCCAGCCCCGTGCTCCGGTTTTGTTCTGTTTTCATCGTTGCATTCGCAATAAGTTATGAACGGGCGACTGGAAAGTCGCCCGAACCGGTCCCGACTTGTCGGGAGAAAGCCTGCCCTACGCGCGGCCAGGGGAAAATTACAGAACGAAGCCAATTTGAAAATGGCAAGTGAGGGGGTGGCGGGTGGCGGGGCCTTCGCCAGCCCGTCCGACGTAGGGCAGGCTTTCGTGCCTGCCGGTGCAGGCGACTTTCCAGTCGCCTGTTCCTGTTTGAAGCAAGACCTTGGGAGCTGATTCCAAACCTGAACACGGGACTGGAAAGTCCCGTGAACCGGTCCCGACTTGTCGGGAGAAAGCCAGCCCTACGCGCGGCCAAGGGAAAATTACAGAACGAAGCCAATTTGAAAATGGCAAGTGAGGGGGTGGCGGGGCCTTCGCCAGCCCGTCCGACGTAGGGCAGGCTTTCGTGCCTGCCGGTGCAGGCGACTTTCCAGTCGCCTGTTCCTGTTTGAAGCAAGACGCTGGGAGCTGATTCCAAACCTGAACACGGGACTGGAAAGTCCCGTGAACCGGTCCCGACTTGTCGGGAGAAAGCCTGCCCTACGGGAAAATAGCGTTGCCAACAAAGGCTGTTTTGGGTTTTGGAAGCTCGCCGCAGGCATTTTCCGCCCATATGCCCCTTTGGGCAGGTTGAAGGCGGATTTTAGAGGTGCTATCTTATTTTTCTTAAATCCTTTGACCAGCGTGATATTTGATGCGGTATTTGATGCGGTATTTGATGCGGTTAATGGACCTTAATATGTTTATTATGAGCTGTTTGTGCGAGATACAGCGTTTAAGCAAAAAATGTTCAATAAAAAGTTTAAAAAATTGTTGACGCTGGCTTGCGCCTCTGCGAAATTGATACCGCACACGGTAAAAAGAACAACAACACTACTATGAAGAAAACACTACTGATTGCTGCAGCCGCGCTTGCTGCCAGCGTCATTTCCTCCCAAGCGCAGGTTTACTCACAAAATATTGTGGGTTACGTCAATACTCCCCTTCCAGGTGGCAACCATCTTACGATGATTGCCAACCCGTTAATCGGGTCGGGTGGTACCAATGGTGCGGCTCAGGTTTTGACTGGCCTCACTGGTGGCGAAAATCTTTTCATCTGGAATGGTGCTGGTTACTATGCCTACACATTCAATGGTCTTGGCGTTGGTACGGGTTTGGGTTTCCCCAGTGACTGGACTGATCCTAATGGTGGTGCCGCTGGTTCTGTTCCTGGTGATGTTTACGATTCTGGTAATCAGGTTTATTGGACTCTGCCACCGCAGTTGAATCAAGGTCAGGGCGCTTTCCTACAAAATCCCAATACGAGCTTTACTAACACGTTCGTTGGAACGGTTGTTTTGTCGAATACTGCTCCAATCGTTCTCTCGGGCGGCAACGCTCTCAAATTGGTCGCATCCACTGTCCCGCTCGGTGGTAGTCTCGAGAACACGAATATTAATTTGCCCTTCATCGGTGGTGAAAACATCTTCATCTGGAATGGTGCTGGTTACTACGCTTATACATTCAATGGTACTGGTGTAGGCACTGGTCTTGGCTTCCCGAGTGATTATACGGATCCCAACGGTGGTGCTGCTGGCTCCGTCCCTGGCGACGTTTATGATAGCGTCAATCAGGTTTACTGGACTCCACTGCCTGCGGTTAACGTGGGTGGAGGTTTCTTTGTTCAAAATCCTAACAGCACGGAAAACTGGAGCCAAAATTTAGTCATTCCGTAATTCACCAACCTGAAAACTCAAACTCAAACATTAAATTAAACAAACATGAAAAAAATACTACTTATCGCGTCTGTGGTGGCTCTTGGGGCCATGGTTTCTCAGGCGCAAGGCTTGGTTAGCATCAACTTGGGCGGCGGCAATTTGGTCTCCACGAACTCCGCTCTCGGTGCTATTGGTAAGGCTCTTGGCTCGGGTACCACTGGGTTCTACTACGAGTTGCTTTATAGCACCAGTTCGCAAGGTGCAACGACGTCTGCAAGCACGGGCGTGGGCTCTTGGGTTGACTCGGGAGTGTTTGGTACATCGGGTGCTACTGGTTTGCATGCTGGCTGGATTACCTCAGGCACCAGCGTTGCGGCTACTGGCTGGACGGCTCCCGGTGCTACGTATGACAACACGCGTTTCACTGAAGTCATCGGCTGGAGTGGCGACTATGGTACCACCTACGCTGCCTTCCTTACGTCCCTTCAGGGCGGCCTCGCTGCTGGTGGTTATTTCGGAGCCGAGCTTGGCCAGAACGTTGCTGGTGGCGGTACTACCTCCTTGCCTGCCGTTAACATGTGGGGCAATGGCGGACCCGGTGGCACTAGCGATGGTTTCCTCTCCGGCTTGGTGTTGAACCAGGTTGTTGCGGTTCCGGAACCGGCCACGATGGTTTTGGCTGGCTTGGGCGGTCTCTCGCTCCTCGCCCTCCGCCGCAAGAAATAATAATGTAGCAGCGGGCGTAAGCCTGCTCTAATAAATCTCAACCCCGCTGGTTTAAACGCCAGCGGGGTTTTTTGTTGCCCAACTTTCATAGCAGCGCGGCGTAAGCCGGCTGGTCGGATACCACGCGCCGTAACGGAACCGCGGTCACGGTGCATTGCAGTCGATGCACCGTTGATGTAGGGCAGGCTTTCCAGCCTGCCGGTTTACCGGACTTTCCAGTCCGGTGTTTCGGTTTAGAGCAGCTAAAGAAAAGTTGTAGCCATTCGGTTGGGAAAGAGTGAGGGCGGTCTTTTTGGGTTTTGGCTTCGTTTCGGCTCAGTCACGGGGTTATTCAAACCCGCTCCTTCGCCAAGGCCGATGATCGGCACCGCTCGCCAAAAGTCCAAGCTGGACTGGCCTGTAAAAAATCCTCGCTCCGAACGGCGACACTATTTTTTCAAACGCTCCGAGTATACGACAGTTTTTTTTGGAAAACGTTCAATCAAATACTTGGATTTATTTGCGGGGCGGGGGTTGTCGGGACGCCGTGAGTGCTGATACAGTCGATGAGGTTCGATGCCGCACGGAGTACGGGCGTACGGCCACCGGGGGCAAGCAATGAGTTTGAGAATCGTCGTCAGTTTGTGAGTTGATGAGTTGGTGAATGAGTGAGTTTGGGGCGGGGGCAGTGGCAAGGCACCTTTTCCTCCCCAGGTGGTGAAGGGCGCGTGTGGGCGGTGTTCTTTGACATAATAATAACCAATCAAGCCAAGCAGTGAGTTGGTGACTTAGTGAGTTAGTGAATTGGGGGCTGAGATGAACCACTGGCGGCAGGATGCCGCCTGTACCAGCAGGCAAGATGCCTGCGTTACGGCGGGAGCGCTGGCGCGGAGGATCAAGCCGATTCAAGGTGAATCAAGGTGAATGACGCGGAAAAACGAGGATCGAAGGTGGAAGATCGAGGATGGCGGGTGCGACTATGCAAGGCCTTGGGAATCAAGGTTCGTTAGGCTTTGTTGGGCTTTGTTGGACCTTAGGATTTTTGTACGAGCCGCACGGGCAGTCGGGCTGAAAGGTGACCGAATTAAGGTAGATTAAAGCAAATTAAACCATGAATGTGACGGGTGACGGGTGGCGGGTGACGAGGAAAAACTGGGCAGTGGTGCATATAGATAAGAAGAGGCCGAAAACATTGGGAATCCAAGTAAATCCAACCAAATCCAACCAAAAAATTTACGGCCTGCGCCACCTCTCCCCCGTTTCACGGCGGAGAGGGGGTCGGAACGCTTCGGGTTATCCGGGTGAATCAGGCCCTGTTTTCGCGCCATAAAAATTTGAGAAACGGCCAATAAAGCGCGGGCCGCACGGGCCACCAAATTGAACGGAATTAAAGTAAATTAAGCCAAATTAAACCTCGAATGTGACGGGTGACGGGTGGCAAATGGCAAGCCATCCGGTGCGGCGACGGTGGTGGGGAATTCGAACGATTTGGTGCGGGCGAAAGCGGTGTCGCCGCTGCCGCTCTGCTCCCGCAGTCCAAATTTGCGTAAGGGTGGCGGGATGGGGACTTGGCAGTCGGCCACCGCTGCCGGACTGGCAACCGCGGCCGCGCTCCATATCGGTGATGAACTGCATCAGCGCAATGCATGTTCCTTTGTAAGCGCAAGGCTATTCTTGACTCGCTGGCGTCGCAATTTATCATGCTGGTTCGTTTGGATTGCAGAATTTAAAATCTATTTATGAGCAAAATCGTTGATATCATCGCGCGGGAAGTCCTCGACTCCCGCGGCAACCCCACTGTCGAAGCGGATGTGAAACTCTGCTGCGGCACCATCGGCCGCGCGGCCGTCCCGTCCGGCGCGAGCACGGGCGAACATGAAGCCATCGAACTCCGCGACGGCGACAAGAAGCGTTACCTCGGCAAGGGCGTCAGCAAGGCCGTCGCCAACGTCAACGGCAAGATCAAGAACGCGCTCATCGGGCATTGCGCGTGCGACCAGGTGGGCATCGACGCCGTCATGATCAAGCTGGACGGCACGGAAACGAAATCCAAGCTCGGCGCGAACGCCATCCTCGCCGTCTCGCTCGCGGCCGCCAAGGCCGCTGCGGAATCCAAAGGCATGCCGCTCTACCGCTACATCGGCGGCACGAACGCCAAGGTTCTGCCGGTCCCGATGGCCAACGTGATCAACGGCGGCGCGCACTCGGACGCCCCGATTGATTTCCAGGAATTCATGATCCAGCCGCACGGCTTCGACACCTTCAGCGAAGGCCTGCGGGCGATCACGGAAATCTTCCACGCGCTCAAGGGTGTGTTGAAGAAGCGCGGGCTCTCCACCGCCGTCGGTGACGAAGGTGGTTTCGCGCCGAAGCTTAACAGCGTGGAAGACGCGATCGAATCGATCCTCGAAGCCGTCAAGAACGCGGGCTACAAGGCCGGCAAGCAGGTCAACCTGGCGCTGGACGTCGCCGCGTCTGAATTCTACAACCACGACGGCACGTACACGTTCAAGAAATCCACCGGCAAGACGGTCTCCGGTTCGGAACTCGTGGACTTCTATGCGAAGCTCGTGGCGAAGTACCCGATTGTCTCCATCGAAGACGGCTGCGCCGAAGGCGATTGGAAACATTGGAAGCAGCTCACGGACAAGCTCGGTGACAAGATCCAGCTCGTCGGCGACGATCTGTTCGTCACCAATGTGAAGTTCCTCCAGAAAGGCATTGATACCGGCACCGCCAACTCGATTCTCGTCAAGGTGAACCAGATCGGTTCGCTCACCGAGACGCTCGACGCCGTGCAGCTCGCGCAATTCCACGCCTACACCGCCGTTCTCTCGCACCGCTCCGGTGAAACGGAAGATGCGACCATCGCGGACATCGCGGTCGCCACGAACTGCGGCCAGATCAAGACCGGTTCCTTGAGCCGCTCCGACCGTCTGGCGAAGTACAACCAGCTCCTGCGCATTGAGCAGCAGCTCGGCAAGAACGCCGTGTACGCGGGCTTGAGCGCGCTGAAGAAGAGCAAGTAGGCCGGTAGACCGGGCCGGTGGACCGGCGCCAAATATTGCCGGAACAATTCAAAACCCCGGAGGTCGTGAGGCTTCCGGGGTTTTTTATTGTCCAAGGTCGGGCGGGATGAAGCGTTTCAACCGGCTTTCACTGGTGGTGCTTCAGCCGCGCCTCGGCGAGGTCGATGTCCTGCTGGATTTCGCGCAGCACTTCGTCGCTGATGATGCTCTCGTTGCGGAGCTGCAGGATCGTCTTGCGCTCCTCCACCAGCGCCAGTTGCGACAGCCGCTCGTACTCGGCGGAGAACAGGCGGATCCGTTTGTTCGTGCGTCCCGGCGCCGAGGCTTTCAATTGCAGGATGTGATCCTCGTACTCCACGCGCAGCCGCTTCAACGCGTCGATCTTCGCCGGTTCGGATTCGGCAATGTTCTCCAGCCGGTCCAGTGCGGCCTGGTTCGCCTTGACCCGTGCGCTGCGCTCCTCGTTTTCCAGGCTGCCATCGTCCTCGATGCCCAGCCAGCGGATCAGGGCCGGCAGGCTCAATCCTTGCAGCACCAGCGTCACGAGGATCACCATGAACGTCAGGAACAAGATCAGGTCGCGTTTCGGGAACGGCACGTTTTTGTGGATGAATTCCGGCACGGACATCGCCGCCGCCAGCGAAACCACCCCGCGCATCCCCGTCCACGCCACGATCGTCACATGCCGCCACGAAGGGCAGGGGTCGCGGTCGTGGATGCTCTTGAACAGCATCCGCGGCAGGTACGTCGCCGGAAAAACCCACAGGATGCGCACGCCGATGACCGCCACGCTGATGAGGAACGTGTACCAGACGAGCTGGCTCACGGGAATGTTGTCGTTCGCCAGCCCTTGCAGCACTGCCGGGAGTTGCAGCCCGATCAGGATGAAAATAAATCCGTTCAGCAGGAATCCCGTCATCTGCCAGACCGGCCGCGCCTCCAGCCGCGTGCGAAAATCGGTGATTTCCGGCAGCTTCCAGCCCAGATACAAACCCGCCGTCACCACTGCCAGCACGCCCGATACTCCGATGTGTTCCGCCGGCAGGTACGCCGCGAAGGGCGTCAGCAACGAAACCGTGATCTCAATCGGCGCATCTTCGATTTGTTTGTGGAACCACGTCGCCAGCCAGCCCACCGCCAGCCCGATGAGGATGCCGCCGAGGCTGACCAGCAGAAATTGTTCGCCCGCCTTGGCCCAGGAAAAAGTCCCCGTGATCATCGCCGCCAGGGCAAAGCGGTACGCCACGAGCGCCGTCGAATCGTTCACCAAACTTTCCCCCTCCAGAATCGTGACGATGCGCCGGGGAACCTTCAACCGTTGCGCGATCGCGGTGGCCGCGATGGCATCCGGCGGTGAAATGATCGCGCCGAGCACGAACCCCGCCGCCAGCGGCAGCCCCATGAAACAATGCGCCAGCCACGCGATGGCCGTCGTCGTGAACAGCACCAGCCCGATGGCCAGCAACGAAATCGGCCGCAGGTTCGCGCGGAAATCGCGCCACGACGTGAACATGGCCGCCGGAAAGAGCAATGGCGGCAGGAAGAAAACAAAGACCAGTTCCGGGTCGAGCCGCAGCTCCGGCAGCCCCGGGATCAATCCCAGCACCAGGCCGCCGATCACGAACAAGATCGGATAGGGTATCTGCAGCCTGCGCGCCACCAGCGCCAGCGCCACCACTGCCAGCATCAGGCCCACAAAGATTTCGACGATGGCGGTCATCCCGGTGCTATGAGCGGATCATCCGGCCGTCAACGCGGCGCGTTCATCCAGCAGGTGCGTCTTTTCCAGGAAATAATCATACCCGCCGGTGTAGGGCGTGATGGCGCCCGCATTCACATGCAGAACCTTCGTCGCGAGATGCCGGATGAAATGCACATCGTGCGAGATGAACACCAGCGTGCCCTCGTAACGCTCCAGCGCCAGCGTCAGCGATTCCACCGTGTGGATGTCCAGGTGCGTCGTCGGCTCGTCCATCAGCAGCAGGTTGGGCGGATCCACCAGGAACTTGATGAGGTTCAACCGGCTTTTTTCACCACCGCTCAGCACCGCCGTCTTCTTGTAGATGTCATCCTTGCGGAACAGGAACGAGCCCAGGATGCCGCGCACATCGTCCTCGCGCATGCCGGGCGCGCAGGCGAGCACTTCATCAATCACCGATTTCTCCGGATCCAGCGTCGCGCTGCGGTGCTGGCTGAAATAGCCGATCTTCGCGTTGTGCCCCAGATCGCGCTTGCCCTTCTGAAATTCCACCACGCCCGCGAGGATTTTCAGCAACGTGGATTTCCCCGCGCCGTTCGGCCCCACGAGCACCGTGCGTTCGCCGCGTTCCACCGTCAGGTCGAGTCCGGCATAAACCTGGTTTGTGCCGTACGCCATGTGGATGCCTTCCAGCGAAATCGCGCGCTGCCCGCCCCGCGGCGGCGGCGGAATCTGGAAACGGAACGGTTTGCGTGGCGCCATCGGTTTCTCGATCAGTTCCAGCCGCTCGATCTGCTTCAGCTTGCTCTGCGCCTGCGACGCCTTGGATGGGATCGACCGGAACCGGTCCGCGAAGGCCTGCAAATCCGCGATCTCCTTCTGCTGGTTCTTGTACGACGCCAGTTGCTGCTCGTAACGCTGTTCGCGCTGTTCCAGGAACGACGAGTAATTGCCCGTGTACGCGATCAGCTTGCGCTCGGAAATCTCATGCACCTGCGTGACCACCTCGTCCATGAACACGCGATCATGCGAGATCAGCAGCACCGCGCCGGAATAATTCTTCAGGTAATTTTGCAGCCACAGCAGCGAGAGCAGGTCCAGGTGGTTGGTCGG
Organism: Verrucomicrobiia bacterium; assembly: GCA_031290985.1. GTDB lineage: Bacteria > Verrucomicrobiota > Verrucomicrobiia > Limisphaerales > UBA11358 > UBA11358. Next base: position 10,900 of record JARLJW010000096.1, read on the forward strand.
CTCGTCCAGCAGCAACAGGTCGGGCTCCATGACCAGCAACCGCGCCAGCCGCGCCCGCATGATCCAGCCGCCGCTCATCTCCTTCGCCGGCCGGTTGAAATCCGCGTCCTTGTAACCCAGTCCGCGCAGCATCTTCTTCGCCTTTGTCTCCACCTCGGGATCATTCAGCTTGTCGTGCTTCGCGTGCGTCTCCAAGTATTCCGGGCTCGCAACCTCGCCGGCCTTCTCCAGTTCGTGCAGGCGCTTTTCCAGCCGCGGCAGTTCCTCCACGCGCCCGGTGGCCACATCCAGCACCGTCTCATCGCCCAGCGCCTCGCCCTCCTGCGGCAGGTGGCCCACCATGGTCCACTCATCGCGCTCGATTGACCCGGTGTCCGGCTCGCGCTCCTTCAGGATGATCGAGAACAGCGTTGTCTTGCCCGCCCCATTGGGGCCGACCAGCGCCACGCGCTCGCCATAATTCACCTGGAACGACGCATTTTCAAACAGCGTCCGTCCGCCAAACGTCATCTTAAGATCGCGAATGATTAACATGGAAAAATTGCTCTCCGTTTCTCGGTCGCCGACGGGGATGGAAATGCCGCCCGCAACCAAACGGACGGAAGTTTAGGCTGAAAACGCCTCCCGTCAATTGCCCATTTGAGGATGCCTGTGCGGGAGCGCGCCTTAATCCGCCCGTTTCATGAGCCAATAGACGGCCACCATGGTCGCGATGGAAACCAGCGTCATCGGCAGCGCCGGTAAAAAACACGCCAGCGACATCACCACGCCGCCCGCCAGCGGAATGCCGGACCGCTGCCGCCAGCCATAAATAATATAGCCGCCGCCGATGCCGCCCCACAATATCGAGGCCCAGATCGTGTTCGAATCCAGATTCAGCATGTCCATGCCGTCACTCTGCCGTAACTTCGCGCGGCTTGCCACGTTAAACGGCTGTGGTAGATTTTGGGCGTGAGCAATTTCTTCCGGCCCAACATCGGCAAGCAAGGACGCATCGCCCGTGGCGTTATTGGCACGCTTTGCCTCGTGGCCGGGATTGTTGTTGCCGGAGACATCTCCTTGTGGGGCCTTATCCTCGTGGTCGCCGGCTTGTTTGCCATCTACGAAGCCATCAGCGGCTGGTGCGTCGCCCGCGCCTGCGGCGTCAAAACCAAGATTTGATGCAGAGTCAGGCCTCCGGCCTGACGTAGAGGGTGGCATCCCTGCCGCCCGGAAGGAACTGTGGAATTGCTGGCAGCTAACGGAAATTTCCCTGCATTTACGCCGCCACCGCTTCCGCCAGCGCCGTCTGCAATATCTGCGCGGCCGTCGGCAATGCGCGCGCCAGCTTGTCCTGCTGTTCGTTGATCTTGTCGAGGGTCCCGCTGGCGCGATAAGCGATCAGCTTTTGATACCACTCGATGAATGCCTGACTGGTGACGGTTTCGTCGCGCCCGTCCTCCGGCGCGTGCGTGGTCTGCGCCTCGATGGTCTCGCACATGATCAGCGCCGCGAGCGAACGCGGTTGCCGGTCGTTGCTCCAGGTTTTTTCCCAAAGTTCCAGGGCCGTCGTCGTGTTGCCGCTCAACAGCAAGGCCTCCGCCCGTTGGCCGGCGATGACCACGTCTCCCGGCATCGCCGTCATGGCTTCGCCCGTCCAGTCACAGGCAAACTCAATGAACTCCGCCTGGCTCAAGGCGATTTCTCCGCCCAATTTCCACGCGGCGAGATTGCCCGGATTCCGTGCCACCACCGGGTGCAACTGTTGCAGTGCGTCCACCGGCCGGTTTTCATTGCGCAAAAATCTGGCGTAATCCAGCCGTGCCTCCTCGTTCCGCCGGGTCTCGGCGGTCGCGGATTGAAACGCGCTGTCCGCGCCCTTCGCATCGCCCGTGCGCGCCAGGCACAGGGCCAGGCAATGCCACGGGGCTGCGCCATGGATGTCCACGTTGATGGGCGTGAGCGCCGGCTTCTGCCGCTTGGCGAGGCACTGGCGCATTTGATCCGCGGCTTCGCTGAACCGCTTCAGTTCAAAAAACGCCAGGCCCAAGGCCAGATGCAGCGACGCGTTCAAGCCGCCGTTCTTCGCCAGCGGCGAGTTCAGCACGCGCACAATTTCCTCGTGGCCGCGCACCTTGTAAAGCTGGCTGGTAAATTGTGTCAGCAGCGCCTCGCGCAGCTCCGGCACCACGTCCGCGGCCGGTTGCGCGGACATCAGTGCGAACGCCTCGCGGTACTGCACGATGCCCGCCGGCAGATTCTCCGAGCGCACCAGTTCCAAGCCCAGGTTCATCACCAGGTTCGCATCCGCCGGATTCTCCGCGATGGCCTGGCGCAGCAGGTTAAGGTTGCGCGCCACCTTGTTCCGGTCGCGCACCATCTCCTTCGTATAGCCGTAGTGCAACAACTCGGCCGATCCCAGCGCGGTCTGCATACCCCACTGTTTGCACAGGGGCAGCAGGCTCTGAAAAACCTGTTCATGGATGCGGCCGTGGAAAAACACCCCGGGCGCATTGCGGAACAGGCGCGGGATGAAACTGCGACCCTCGTTCTCCTGCCCAAAATTCACCAGCGGCAGGCGATGACCGATCATCGTGGCCTGCTTCATGTCCGCCTGCAGGTTTGCGTGTTGCGCGGCGGTGACCTCTTCGTCGGCATCGAGGATCAAAACCCAGTCGCCGGTGGCGTGTTCCAGCGCGGCATTGCGTGCCGCCGCAAAATCATCGCACCACGCGAACGCAAAGACTTCCGCGCCGAATTCCCGCGCGATCTCCACCGTGCGGTCCGTGGAACCCGTGTCCACCACCACGATCTGCGCCGCGAGGTCGCGGACGGATTTCAGGCACCGGGCGAGGAACTGCTCCTCGTTCTTCGTGATCAGGCACACGCTCAAACGCGGACCCGCCTGTGGCTTGATGATGGCGGCGACATTCATTGTCCCCGCCCTGGCACCGTGACTAAACTTCTGTTTCAGAAATTTCTTCGCCGCCTCAAAACCCGGGGCGAGCGCCCGGGCGTGTTCGGCGCATTGCCGCGCCGCCTGGCCGTCACCGGCGGCCAGCGCAACTTCGGCCAGCAGCAAAAACGCCTCGGGATGGAAGGGCCGTTGGGCGATGGCCGCGAGCACCGCATTCCACGCCGCCTCAAAATCTTTCTCCGCCAACAATTCCCGGGCCTCGTCCAGCCGCCCGATCTTCGCCACAGCCGGGATGACAACCTTGGTTGCCGGTTTGACCGCAACCGTGGTGGGGCGGACCTGCTGGTCCGCCACGGGCGCAACGCCTTTGACCGGTGACAACTCCGCCAGTTCCTTCAACCGGTGCGCCACCGCCGCCGCCACATCGCCCCAGTCAAAACGGCGTTCCACCGCCACGCGACCGTTCGCGCCGCGTTTGCGACCTTCTTCCGGATGGCTCGCGGCGAATTTCATGATCGCGCCGAGATGCGGCTTGCTCGGTTCCAGCAGCCAGCCGCTCTTCACCAGCGCGATGTCCCCGACACGGCCGTTCAGGCGCATGCCCTGGCTGGGGATTTTCCAGCCGGCATCATTGGCCACAAAACTTTCCGTCGCGCCGCCGGCGGTCACGATCACCGGCAGGCCGCAGGCCATCGCCTCCAGCACCGGCATCCCAAAACCTTCGCCGCGATATGGCAGCACAAAACAATTGCACGCCGTATACAGCGCGGGCATCTGCACGGAGGACAGCTCTTCCTTCAGGTACAGGATCTCCGGCGCATTGGGGTTTTTCTTCAACGCTTGGATCGCCGCTTCGGCGGTCTGCCCCTGGTAAAAACTGTCGCCGCCAAAATCTTTGATGACGAGGCAGACATCATCCGCCGCGGTGAACGTCTTCGAAAAAGCCTCCAGCAGAATATCCGGCCCTTTGCGGAAAATCGTCCCGCCGACAAACAGAAACTTGAATTTCTTTTTTGTGGCCAGCTTCAACGGTGTTACGCCGGGACGGAACTTCTGCGTGTCCACACCGTTGGGCACCACGCGCACCTTTTCCGGCGCGATGCCGGAATCCAGATACATGTGCCGCACCAGGGGCGACGGCACCCAAAACTCGTCCACGTTTCCGGCCTGCTCCACCCAGGTCTTCGGCAACGCGCCAAATTCCCAGGGCTGGATGACCACCAGCAGACCGCCGGCCGGCCGCGACCAGTTTGGCGGCCATTGATGGCGCACCGTCACGGACGTATTTGCGGGTGCCAGCGGGTTGAGTTTGGCGGCGCACCGCTTCATCTCCGCGTCATTCTTTGCGCGTTCCGATAAAATGTTTGGACTGACGCACGTCACCTCCGGCAGACGCGCGGTGAGTTCACGGTTCACGTGCGACAAACTGCCGTAATCAAGAAACGACCCTTCCCAGGCGATGACGGGCCGGAGGTTTTCCGTATTCTCCGTGCCGGGAATCTTCGCGATGCGCGCATCGAATGCCTTCCGGAAATCCTCCAGCGTGCGGATCATTTTGATGCTGGGCCACGGCTCAATGAACACCCAGTCGGAGGCGTCTTTCCACGAGATCAGGTCCGCGCCTTTGACCGGCTCGAACACGAGCGTGGGAATTTCCGCGAGCGCCGAAAAGGTTTTGGCCCACGAATCCGCCCCGACGAGCCCGGCGCACTGGCCAATATGCTTCATCTGGCCGGGAAAACTTTCGTGCCGCGCATCCACGCAGCCGGGCAGGGACGGGTAATCCTTCGCCTCCGCCGGCAGTCCAAAAATGACCGGCGTAAAACCGCGTTCCAAAATGTGCGCGATGATCTGGGGCCAGATTTCTGTCCGGATGATGTTGCGCTTGGAACCGATCATGCCGGTCTGGCTGCCCTTGGGTGCGACCGCAATCCGGTGCGAATTTTCATTTTGCCGCCGCTCCGCCGCCCAGTCCGGCGATTTGTTGATGCGATATTTTTTCGTGATGTCGAGGCTGGCCTTCCATTCCTCCTCGTAGCCGAATTGCGGGGTCGTGCCGGCCCCGCGGCAGTTCTTTAATTCGTAAACGGCGTGGCGCAGCACCATGTGGAAGAACGGCTCCGTGTGCTGCGGCAGGAAATAGATCTTGGACAGCTTCGGGAACGCGTCAAACAGCGCCTTCGCCGCGCCGACTCCATTGGGATGGGAGAAAACCACGGCCCCCGGCTTCTGGTCGTAAAACGACGCGAGCAGCACCAAGGCATCACCCGCGCCGCCGATGTGCGCGTAAAATGGCGGCAGCTCCGCGAGCAGGTTGACCAGGCGTTTTGCGGCCGCTTCCAGTTCCTGGGCCTGGTAGCGCAACCCGGCCGGGCGTGGAAAAAGTTCTTCGCTCAGATAAACATGGCGGCTTTCGATGCGTGTGATCCACGGATGCAACGCCTTCGGTTCGTGCGCGAGCTGTTCGGCGGTCGGGCGATGAGTCCATTCGCCGGGACGGTAGACCGGCCCCTGCACCGCATGTTTGAGCGTCAGCGGAGGTGTTCCTTCGCCAGCCCGGAAGCTGGCGATCCATTCGCGCATCTTCGGCCAGCGGCGCACGAGCTCGGCTTCGCTTTGATTCAGGCGGTTCAGCTTGTAGTTCAGAGCCACCACGTTTATTCCGGCGGCCAGATTTTCCGGGTCCAGTGCCAGCGCCTTGTTAAAACACTCAAAGGCAAAATCAACGTGCTCGACAGGCGTGTCCTCCCAGGGCACGGAAAATTTCATCGCATGGACACCCAGCTGCGCCAGGCCCGTGGCGGCAGATGCCGGATTGCCGGGTTCGGTTTGGAAAACATTTGCGATGTCCACGCTCGCCCGGTAGCGATTCATGAGTTCCACATGTTCCTCCGCCGACCGCGTGCTGCCCTGCGTCAGGCCCGTCCGGTTTTGATAGAAAAAACTCATCACTTCCGGCACGTGCACGGCGTTCATCCGCGCATTCATCAGCTTGATGGTGGGCTCGTAGTCGCCGGCGGCGCGGATGTTTGCATCGAAACCGCCCAGTTGGCGCAAGTCCCGGGTGCGCCAGAATTGCAGACAGCCTGTGATGCAATAAAACAGGGTATGGATTGGGGCGTAGTCCGGGTATCTTACCGTCTTGATGAAGTGGTCCGAGGGGAGCGTGTCGTTTGGCTTGGTGGTCCAGGCCACATCGCAATAACCGAGGGCGCACTCCGGATTTTTTTTCATTGCGGCGGTCATCACCTCCAGCGCGTCATCACGCATGCTGTCGTCCGTGTTGGCATTGACCCAGTACCGGCCGCGCGCCAGCCGCACTCCCAGATTCCAGGCCCCGTAGAGCGACGGCCGCGGAGTGTAAATGTAGCGGATGTTCGGATGTTTTTGTTGAAATTCCAAGACGATGGCCCGTTCGTTCTGCTGCGACCCGTTGTCGATCACCAGAATTTCACAGCGGTCAAACATCGTCTGCCGCACCAGGTTTTCCAGGCAGGGCCGGATCAGTATTTCCGCATTGTAGGTGGCTACAATGACGGAGACCACGGGTTTGGGGATGCCATCGCCGATGATTTGAACATCCCCATCGGCCAAAATGCTGTTGGGTTGCGTGTCCGCCACCTCGCCGCATGTCTGAGGTTTGAACTGGGCGGCGGCAGTTTCAACTGCCTCCGCCTCCGCCTTTTCCGGGTTGATGTTCATGCGGTTGGTCAAAATGGCTGGCTGTTGTTTTAAAAAAGGTTGCCGGCGACTTATTTGTACGCGGCCACAGTCGCCCGGATATCGTCCAGATTGTAGACGAGTTCAGTCCGGGCAAAGCCCGCGCGGAGCAGCATTGCCTGCAGGCAGGGGATCGTGGGATACCACCAGTTGGAGTCGTCTTTATCGAAGCCCGGACGAAACTCCATGCTCACGCTGTTACCCGCGGTGATGGCGGTTTCAACCAATGCCATGCCTTCGGTCACGGCGGCAAGTTTTTGCAACGCCAGAAACGGCTCCGTCAGATGATAGAGGACGCCGAAACAAAACGTGATGTCGTAGGTCAGCGGATAGGCAATTTCGCTGAGATCACCGGAAGAATTCATGGCCGCCTGACGGATCGCCTCATCGACCTTGAAAATGCTGGATTCAATGAAGCGTACCTTGGAACCCAGGATGTGCTGCGCCCGGCGGAATCCTTTGTTGGCGCCCCAATTTCCACACTCCAGCCGATTCTTATCGGGCGTCGTCAAGGCCATGTCGGAGGCCACGACCAACGCGGCATTGCGTCTTTCGGCTTCAAAGCTGAAAAAGCCGTCCCAAGCCCCGATATCCAGGACCGTTTTTCCGGTCAGATCCGGCGGCAGGCCAAAACGTTCAGTGGCAAAGTCGCTGCCATCCGGGCCATGCTTCACAACCCCCGGGGTGTAAAAAATTTCGCCTTGCACCAGGCCAATGGGGATGCGGTGAAACCAACTGACTGCCTTGATGGCTTCCAGTTCAGCGTGTGTAAGTTCTTTCATAATACGGGTGCTTTCATTTTTACCGAGTTGGTTGGTTGAATTGTGGAACGCCCGATTTCCATTCTTGTGGATAACCTCTGGCGTGATGACATTGCGTGCGTGATGCACCGGCGGCTGTCCTCCGGTCGGTGTTTTATTGACCGTGGTTGCGGGACTGATCTCGATGATTTCGACGTTCATTCCGTTGAGGAATGGGTCGGGCCGCTGCCACGCAGGCAGCTTGGTTCCGCCCGTCCAACTGCCGGCGGATTGAATGAAAACCCGTTGCCGGTCGGAGGGTTTCGCCAGCGTTTGGCGGATGGCTTCGGTCAGCACGCCGGTGGAAACATCCTTTACGCAGTGCGCATGCTGATGCGGACAACGCCAGTTGCAATCATAGCAATTCAACGGCAATGACACCGTTGACGTGAGCGGGCTGTAAGGCAGGAAAAGTCCGTAGTGGCCGCCGCCGACCAAGACGACATTCGGCACACCCACCGCGCACGCGAGGTGTGATGCGCAACTGTCCGAACCCACGAGAATTTTACAGCGCCGGATGATGGCCGCCATCTGCCGCAGGGTGGTGCCCCCGGCAAGATTCTGCACATTGCCCGGCAGTTGTTTCGCCAGCAACTCACAACGCTCCCAGGCCTCGGCTCCGCCCAGGAGCAGGATGTTCCAGCCCGCGAAATCCTTCAGGGCCGCCGCAAACCCGGGATAATCCTTGATGGCGTGCTGGGTGAAGGGCGCGAGCGCCAGCGTGCGTTGCGGATCGAGCTTCTCGTTTTTGAAAAAATCAGCGGCCAGGGCCTCGTCTTCCGCCGTCGTCCAGACAGCGGGTTGCAGACCCGAGACCTCGACTCCCAGGCCGCGTAAAAAGTCTTCATGCCGCGCCAGCTCCGGCTTGTGTTCACCCGGGCTGGGGATGATGGTTTCATAGCGGCCCGCCGCCCGGTCGCGATTGGTGGCGGTGTTGTTCGAGAGATCACCGGCGATGGCCACGTGCCGCGCCTCGCGAAATCCTAGGGTCAGGTCGTCCGACAACACATCGCGCATGTGGACCGAATTCAGGATCAGGTCCGGCTTGTATTCCGCGATTTCCGCCAGGATCTGCTGCCGCTCCGCGGGGATGTCGATTTGCTTGCGGTCATAGCAGATCACAGAATCCACGAACGAGCAGGCCGTGAACAATTCCGCCACATGCTGCTGGCAGAGCACCGCCAGCTTTGCCAGCGGGTATTGTTTACGCAGCGGCTCGATCATCCCCGAGGCCAGCACGGCATCGCCGATGGAATCGGTGCGGACAAAAAGGATCCGCCGGGTTTCATTCACCGGCAGGTCCGCGGCCGCCGGGGTGAAACGGGCGAGGCACGAACCGAATTTTTCCTCGGTGACGGCGAGCATCTCAAAGCGCGGGTCAGCCTTCATCTGCTCCACGCTCCGGGCGTGTTTCACATGGCGGATGTCATCGAGGGCGATGTAGCACGGTCCGCGCAACAGCTTGAGGACATAGTTGAATTCCACATTGCCCATGTGACCGGCGCTGTCGAGCAGCAGCAGGCCGGGCTTGCCCGCGCATTCGCGCAAGCAGCGGCCCAGCAAATCTTCGGCGAGGTTCGGGCGGTTGGTTTCGCTCAGATACAGCTCGATGCGTTTCTCTTCCTGATGATCCACGAAGATGTCGCCGCGGGCTTTTTCGATGGTTTCTTCGCGGATGGCCGCCGCGTCCGGCAGCAGGCTGCGCGGCACCGAAACACCAAGCAGCGGCTTCACGAACGGCAGCAGCCCGGATTTTTCAAGATTGGCCAGCGCCTGCCGGTGATGTTCCGGGTTGCATTCCAGCGAGTAAAACGTGGCGGCGGTGAGATTGTTTTCCTTCAGGGCTGAACTGATGATGCGCGTCGTGCCCTGGCCGAGATAGGTGCCGGTCTCCACGATGAACTCCGGGCGGGCTTGGCGGATGATTTCACGCAGGAAATGTTCAAACTCGGAATTGTCCTGCACCCCGGTCAGATCCTTGTCCTTGCAAAGATCCCCGGCCACCCGGGGTTTGCCGATGGCGACGGGTTTGGCGGGTGCGACGTTATTTTGGGTGATGCGCGCCAGCAGTTCGTCCGGCGGCAGACAGTGCGCGGGCAAGGGCTGATCCAGCGAACGCACAAAGCGCGTGCCGCAGACCTCCTCAAAATCCACGTCGATGTTCTCCGCGTGGTTGGGCATCACTCCGAGCGAAACCATTCCACTTTTCAGCATGGACGGCGCATAGTGCCAGTCCGCGCCCAGCCCGCGATCCGGCTGGTTCATGAACAATTCCCAGGCGTCCTTCAGATCCACACCCAGGCGCGATTGATAGAATTCGTGGATCTTTTTAGCGCTCGCGAGCTGGTAGTCCGCCAGCACCGCCTCGGCTCCGGCGCGTGAAAAGAGCGCCATGCCGGCACCCAGGTTCCAGGTCGCGACATAATTCGACGTCCGGGTCAGCACCCGGCTCGCGGCGCTCCGGGCGGTAACCGCGCCGACCGTGAAGCCGTCTTTCTCCGCCGCCTGCCAGGCGTTCTTCATCGCCGCCAGCCAGCCCGGCTTGAGTTGAATGTCATTTTCAATCAACCCGACATAGTCATAGCCCAACGCCAGCAGCCGTTTAAGGGAATATTGGATGGCGGCGTCCGGGCCGCCCCGCACGTCGTGATGGATTTCCACGAGCGGCGTGTTTTTAAAATGTTCGCGGCTGGCAAAAGCGCGGCCCTCGGGCGTCCGGGAGCCGTCGCACCAGATCAAGTCAAAGCCGCCGCAGTCGAGACCGGGCAAAATCTGGCGTGTGAGCTCGGTGCGTTCCATGGTGCTCAGCGCAAAACCAATCCGTGGCGGATTGGCGGGCGCGGTTTGGAGGTTGGATTGGGTTTGCGTAGTCATGAATTTGTTCGGTTAAAGTGTTTCAGTTATGGGCGGGTTCTCGGTCAAAACGACAGACGGATTCGGCGGCATCCGCCCGGGTGTTCATCGGTTCCAAGAGCTGGTTGAATAGCGCGGTTTGTTTATGGGTTTTAAACGCCTCCGTGATCTGCCCCGTCAGCTGTGCGCGCTCCTTGGTGCGGAGGGCGAAACCAATCCGGTTTTTAGCCGGGGAGCAGTGAAGTTGAGTTTCCATGGAAATTGGCACGGTTCAATACATCCCCCACGCATCCACTCCGGGAGGCGTTGGCACGGGTCTCGTGGCCATGGTAATTCGCTGGACGGTGCTGTCATCCAAAGCGCTGACCAGATTTTCATCCACTTCAAACCCGGTCATTTTCAACATCGCCATCAGGCAAGGCACGTTGGGTATCCAGTAACTGGTCGGATCATTGTAGATGCCGCAGTCACTGTTGAGCCGGTTGACCGGTTCGTCGCCGCCGCCGACCCAGCAGGCCGTTTCCAAAAGCATCACGCCAGTGCTGGCCAGGCAGCGCCGGATTTGATGCAAGACCAGCAGTGGATTCTGCACATGGTAAAACATGCCAAAGTTTTGAATGATGTCGAAACCGCCGGCCGGCGTCGTTGATCCCAGCCGTTTGACCAGGTCGTGGACATCGGTGTTGGGCACCAAGATCACTCCGCTTCGCAGGGCTTCCTTTGCCAAAAGAAAGCGTTTCATTCCCAACATGGGGATGCCTTGCCAGATGTCGGCTGTGACCACGGAAGCGGCGCCGCGCTTCTCCGCCTCAAAGGCCCAGAGTCCGTCCATGGTTCCCAGATCCAGAACGGTTTTACCCTTGTAGTCAATTTGGTCGCGGATTTTCCGGGTGCTGTTCCAGAGACGGCTGATGCCCGGGATATTGCACTTGGTGACATAGCCGGGCACCAATTCAATTTCATGATACCAAAGTCCGAAGGCTTCAGCTTCCGCGATAATTTGTTCCCGGTTCATATTTGGTTTAAATATTTTTGGCAAACTTGTGTTCCAACTGGTGTTTCTTCTTGGGCAAAAATCACGTTTTCAAACTTGGCCGGTGAGTTCGCGGTCGAAGCGGCAGACCGTTTCGGCGGCGTCCGCCCAGGTGTCCATCTGTTCCGCAAGGTGGTTGAAAAACGCGGATTGTTTGTGGGTTTTAAACGCATCCTCGATCTGCCCCGCCAGTTCGCGGTAGCAGGTGAGATAGTTTTCGCCGGTGAATTTGGCGCCGCGGCAGACTTCGATGAGCTGCTCGTTGATTTCCATCGCCGGCAGCTCCTCGCGCAGGTCGCGGAAAAGATTGTGCTGGTTGCGGTTCTGTTGCACGACGGGCTTGCCATAGCGAGCCGCGTCACCAAAATGATCCATGATCGTGCGCAGGAACCAGGACATCCAGATGTCGTCGTAGCGGGCGACCTTCAGCCCGTTCAACTCGTAGCCCATCACCACGACGAATGACACCGCCGCCGCCCCGCGATGGAATGCCGTGTTTTGTGTGTTGATCGGGCACCAGCAATCCTTCGCCAGCGTGAGATAATCGTGGGACAGCGGCAACTTGGCTTCCACCGGAAAGTAGATCCGGGTGAGCGCGTCGATGTCCGGGTCGCCCGTCCAGAGGCCGGCATTGACGACCGGCTTGCGGACGGCGTCGGAAAATTTCCAGTTCTCCTCCTGCCAGCGTTTGCTCAAGGCAAAACCGCGCGGATACACCTTTCCAAAATTTGTCTGCATCATGCCGACGCAGTTGAACCAGCCGGTGTCCGTGCTGACGATTTTTTGGGAGGCGTTGACGCCGAGACCAGTGATGTGTTCGCCCACGAAATCGCTGCCCGCCACGAGAAAGTTATCATCATCGATGCTGATGACGTTGTCGTAGCCGTTTTCCAGCGCGTACAGCAGGCCGACATTCCGGCGCTGGATGGAATTCCACGGCACCAGACGGTCGATCTGCGGGAAGCGGCTCAAATAATCCTGCTGGCGCGCCACGTCGAAATAGGAAAGCTGGCAGCCCGACTCGCGTTTCGTCTGCGCACAAAAATCGGCGGCCCCGGCCGGCGTCTTGCGGTCGCCGATCACAATGAACTCGATGTCGCCATGACCATGGTCGCGGGCGTTGAGCGCATAGTCGCGGAGCAGGGTGGGAACGTTGATGGTCGTGGTCAGGATGCAGGTCTTCATGGTTGAGCTGGGTGGTTTGAGAATGTTCCGGCGTTAACGACCCCCCGTCTCCCTGCGGGGTTTTTGTAATTGCCGGGCGGACCGGATAATCCGGCCCGCCCGGGGAAGGAGCCAGTGGTCTCGCCGCCGTGGTTAGTGGCAGTTTGAATCACTGGACAGCTGCTGCGGTTTGCACCGCAAAATTCTTGGTCACGGCTTGACCGCGCCCGCCAGCTTCGGCAGTTTCGGCAATACCGTGCTCTGCTTGGTCAGCGCCTGCTGGTTGTTGCGCTGGATCTCCTCATACACTTCCTGGCGGTGCACGGGGATCGTTGACGGCGCCTCGATGCCCAGCTTCACCACATCGCCTTCGACGCGCATGATTTTGACGTTGATACGTCCATCAATCACGATGCTTTCGCCGATTTTTCGCGATAGGATCAGCATAAAAAATATTTCCTCATTCCGCCGCCACGGGCAGCGGGTGTTTCACCGAGTAATTCGCCGCGTTGGCGATGATCACCTGTTTGCCGACGTGCGTGTGCCGGTTGATGACGACCGGCCCTTTCAGGTTCACGGTCGGCTGTGTGCCGTCATTGATGGTCACGATGCCCAGCAGGAGGGCGTCCTTCGCATCGGTCAGCTCCAGAAAGTCCACATCCACCTTCGGGATGTCCGGCGAGTAACCCGGCAGGATCACGAAGGGATCGATGACCACGAAGGCCAGCGCGAGGTTGTCCTCGACGTGCAGCCACGCGAACGGCTCCTCGCCGGGATTCGACGTGAGGACATAGTCCTTGATCTGCTCGAAACCCAAAAGTCCGGCCGGGATTCGCACCATGTTTTTGTGCGGCGTCCGTGCCGTGATTTCTGGTTCCATCGTTTCTACGCATTTCATTGCAGTTCTCCTTTTAGCAACGGTTGTGCCATGGTTGATTTTTCCGGGTAAAAACTTAAAACCCCCGTAAATATGGGCAAATGTGTCAATTCGGTCGTGAAAACGCCGCCGTCCGAGGCGGTATTGGCCCGTCCGCCCGGCAAAAACTGCATGGTTTGGGGCAAATTTTCCCCGCCAGTCACCAGCCGGGAATGGAAGTTAAAGGCCGTTTTCATGAAATATAATTCAAAATGGAGAGCTGCATGATCTTTGAACTGCTCTGGAGCGCGGCCTGATAGCCGTTCTGGGCCTTGTTCAACTCCACCATCGTCTGCACCAGGTCCGCGCTGGACTGGTTCGAGATGGACTTGTCCAGCGACTGCGAATTGTTCGTAATATAAGTCGCCGCCGCCGTCAGCCGGTTTTGCACCACGCCATTGCTGGCCACCTGGTACGCGACGTTGTTTTCGTCCTTCAACAGGTTGCCGCTGTCCGTGCTGGTGATGGCGGTTTTATTTCCCGACTGGAGGTTGTTGCGCAGCGAGATCAGATGATTCAGAAAATCCGCGCCCGACTGGCTGTCCGTCAGCAGGCCGCGCGCGCCGGTCGTGCCGTTGTTCACGCCCGGCACATCCACCGATGCCGTGGAACCGTCGCCGATCTCCGTCTGGTTGACCGTGCTGTTTCCGTTGTAGGTCACCCCGGTGATGTTGTTGTTCGCATCGCGCGCCACCGTGAAGGGCGCGGAACCCGAGGCCGTGCCGCCGAACATGTACTGGCTGCCCGTGGCATCCTTGGAGTTGGCCAGCTTCACCGTGTCCTCGATCATCGCATTGATCTCCTGCGCATAGCCGTTCAAGTCCGATTGCGAAGCCGTGGCCGTCGCCGCCGACGTGGCGATCTCGCCCGCGCGGCTGGTCTTGGTCTGGAGCGATTGCAGCACGTTGTAGATCAGGTTGCCGCGATCCTGCAGCGTGGTGATGTTCTGCGTGTATTGCGTGTTGGCGGCCTTTTGGGCCGCGAGGCTCAACGTGTTCGCCATGGCCGCCGGGTCGTCCGAAGGGGACTGCACGCGCAGGCCCGTGGAGACCTGGCTTTGCAGGTTGGCCGACTGGCCCGCCAGCAGGTTGAACTGGTTCAACATCGAGTTGGTGTAGGCATTGGAAGCGACGCGCATAATTTTGTTTATCAGGTTTTCATCGCCAGGGTGGTCTGGATCATCTGGTCCACCGTCTTCAACAATTCCGCCGAGGCCGTATATGCCCGCTGGAAGCTCAGCAGGTTCGTCATTTCCTCATCAATGTTCACGCCGCTGACGGAGCCGAGCTGCGTTGAGAGCATGCTGGAAACCGCCTGCTGGTTGGTGACCTCCGTGTTGGCGTTGCTCAATGCCGAGCCCAGGCCGGTCACGGTCGCGCCGTAATAATCGCCGAAGGTCTGGTTGTTCAGGCCCGCCTGCGCCGTGTCCGCCAGTTGCGCGAGCTGCAGCGCCACGGAATTGTCGCCGGTGGCCGTGGCCGCGTTCGCCGCCTGCAGGGTTGAGGGATCGTTCACCAGGGACTGGTTCACCGCCATGTCCCCCGCGCCGGTCCCGTCAAAAAATGTGGCGCCGGTCGTGCCGTTCAGGCCGTAGCCGGGTTGGTAGATGGCATTGACACCGTTGATCAGGTTGGTGGCGAGCGAATTGATGTTCGTCTGCATCGTGCCCAGTTCGCCGTCCCGCGCCTCAATCGTGCCCTGCATCGTGCCGCCCGTGAGCGTCAGCGGGGTGCCGCCCGCCGCCGTCCTGACCAGCATTTGCCCGCCGCCGGCGTCGTAAGTCTGGAGCGTGTCGAGCACCTGCCGGCCCGACACCAGGGCCTGGCCGCCGACGCTGACATTCACCGAGCCGTCCGTGCCCGTGCTCGTCGTGATGTTCGCGAGTCCCGAGAGTTTTTCCAAAGCCTGCTCGCGCTGGTCGCGCAAATCGTTCGCCGTCCCGCCGGAAAATTCCGCGATCGAAATCTGCTTGTTCAGGTCGGCGATCTGCGAGGCGACCTTGTTCGCCGAATCCACATCACTGCTCAAGGACGTGTTCAGCGACGTTTTCACATTCGTGAGCTGTTTGTCCACCTGGTTGAACATCGTGGCCAGGTTCTGCGCCGCGCCGATGAGCGTCTGCCGCGCGGGGATTGAGCCGGGCGAAGCGGCCACGCCTTGAAACGCCGCAAACAGATTGCTCAACTGCCCGGACAGGCCGGAACTGGAGGCGCTGCCGGTGGTGTCCGTGGTGCTCCCCGTGCCGTTCAAAAATTCCGCCAGCCCGTCCTGCGCGCTTTGCAAGGCCGTCTGCTGCGACGTCCAAAAACCGCTCGTGCTCGACTGCGACTGGATCTGGCCGTTCAGCAGGTTGCTCACGATCTGCGTGATGCCGGTGGCGTTCACGCCCGTCCCGGTCTGCCCGATGTATGACGGCAGGTCCGGCGAGGTCGCGAGGTCCACGCGCTGGCGCGAATAGCCCGGCGTGTTCACGTTGGCGAGATTTTGTCCCGCCACCGTCACGCCGGCCATCTGCGCCTGCATCGCGCGCCGGGCCAGGTCCAATGTTCCAAATAAGCCGAGCATAAAAGGTCAGCCGACCGCCTGGTAAAGGGATTGCGCGGGGATCATGCCGGCCGGTGCATGGCCGTTGCCGTCGTAGGTCACCGGTTTGGCCGCGGGGAAGATCGAGTGGATGAGCTGTGACATCAGATCCACGCAATGGCTCAGCATCAGGTGATTCTGCCGCGCCCGTTGCTGCACCCGGATGAGCAGCTCGTTGTTTTCCGCCACCAGCGCATCCACCAAGGGCTGATAATCCGGGGGCAGTTTCGGGATGAGGATCTTGAAGCCGGCGCTCTCCGGCAGTTCGAGCAGCCGGGCGAGATTGCGCTGGCGCTGTTCGCGTTCGTGTCGCGCGCCGGCGAGCACCTCGGCCTGCGCGTTGATGCTGTGGACGTTATCCGGCAGCGCGGCCGTCTGGCGTCGCATCACGAATTGTTGCTGCTGGTCGAGCAGGGCGAGCATTTCGCCGTACTGCTTCAGCTCTTCGCGCAACGATTCGATGAGATTGGATAAAAGCTCTTTCATGAATGTGAAGTCTTCGTGGGGATGGTGGGAGTATGATGATGGGTGAGCTGGTGCTCAAAAGTCTTGGCCAGGCCGATGCCGCCGGAACGCGACAGGCTGTCAGCCATCTGGTTGGTGATGAAATCCTGGTAGATTCCGGACGCGGTCGAGTTGTCCGTGAACTCGGACTGGATCACCGGCTTCTGGGACTCGGACAGGAACTGCCGCAGCAGGATCGCCTCGAACTGCTTGCTGACCTCGCCGATTTTTTGATCCTCCGTCAATTGCTTGTTATTGGCGAGCGACTCCAGCGGAATATGCGCCGTGTCGATCTTTGGCTGGATGGCGGAAATATTCATCAGCGGGTGATGAGTTCGGCCTGCAATGCGCCGGCCTGTTTCATGGCTTGGAAAATGGACATCATGTCGCGCGGCGTGGCCCCGAGCGCATTGAGCGCGGAGGCGACTTTTTCCACCGTGGGCAGTTCCGGCAGCGGGATGAAGCCCGACCTCGCCTCCGTGACCGTGGTGTCCGTGCGCCGGGTCACGGCGGTGGTGCCGCTGCTGAGCGGGCCCGGTTGCGAGACATCCAGCGAGGAGGCCACGTTGATGGTGATGTTGCCGCAGGCCACCGCGCAGCTTGAGATGTGGATCGCGGCCGTGGCGACGATCGTGCCCGTGCGCTCATTGATGATGATGCGCGCCGGCATGTCCGGCGTGACCTCGATCTTGTTCAGCTTGGCGATGAAATCCACCGGGGCGCCGGCCGTTCCCTCGGGCATCTGCACCACCACGCAGGTGGAATCCAACGCGTGCGCGGAGTTGGTGAAGACGTCATTGATCGCCACCGCCACGGCGGCGGCGGAGTTGAAGCTGGGGTCGCGCAGCAGCAATTGCACGGTGTTGTCATGGACGAACTGGGAGGGGATCTCTTTTTCCACCAGTGCGCCGTTGATGATCTGCGCGGTGGTCGGATGGTTCTTGGTCACGGTCGCGCCGCCCGCGCCGCCTTCACCGGCGGCAAACCCGCCGAGCACCAGCGGCCCCTGGGCCACGGCATAAACCTTGTTGTCCGCGCCGACCAGCGGGGTCTGCAGCAGCACGCCGCCGGAAAGTGATTTGGCATCGCCCATCGAGGCCACGGTCACGTCAATCCGCGCGCCGTTCCGGACGAACGGCGGGATGTCGGCCGTGATCATCACCACCGCGACATTCTTGGCGGAGATCGTCGCCGCCGGGATGTTGACGCCGTAGCGGGAAAGCATGTTGGCCACGCTCTGCTTGGTGTAGACCTGGTCCTTGTCGCCGTCGCCCGCCAGGCCGACCACCAGGCCGTAGCCCACGAGCTGGTTGTCGCGCGCCCCGGAGATCATCACCATGTCGCGCAATTGCACGCCGCCGCCGAAGAGCGGGGCGGGCACCAGCAGCGCGAGCAGAATCCCCAGCGCCATGGGCAGGGGGCACAGCTTTTTGCGCAGCGCTTCGGAATTTTTTTCCACGGCGACCGGCAGCACTTTTTCAAGCGGCAGCGCGCGCGCATCGGTGCCGATGCGGGTGCGGGGACGGAGCAGGCGTGGAACGAGTGGCATGGTTCAGAAGGGGTTGACGAAGTCGTAGATGCGGGTGAACCAGCCCTTGTTCTGGGTGTTGGACACCGTGCCCTTGCCGATGATCTGGATGTTCGCGTCGGCGATGTTGTAGCTCAACACCGTGTTGTCCGGGTTGACATCCTCCGGGCGCACGAGGCCGTGCAGGACAATGGTCTGGTGCTCGCCGCTGAAGGAGGTTTCGCGCTTGCCTTCCACCAGCATGGTCCGGTTCGGCAGCACATCGATGATCTTGACGGCGATGTGCGCCACGATGGATTCGGAATTATTGATGGCGCCGCTGCCGTCGTGCTTGAGATCCGAGTTGTAGGCCATGGCCGGCAGCTTGCCGCCGGTGGTCAGCCAGCTGGTGGCGCCGGCAGGATAAAGGAACGACGTGATGGCCGCGCTCAGGCTGGAGTTCTTCTCGGTCTTCGTCTCGTTGTTCTTGTTGGCCACGGTGTTTTCCTGCACCACCACCGTCAGGATGTCGCCGATGGCCGCGGCGCGTTTGTCCGCGAAAATGGCGCGGGACGTTTCCTCGTGCCAGAGCGACTGCGCGGGCGCCGTCGTCCGGATGAACGCCTGGGCCAGCAGCAATGACGTAAACAAGCGGGTTGCTGATTTCATTTTCATAGTGAGATTAGGATGGTTTTATCGTCGAGCACCTTGCCGGTGAGGTCACGGTGCGTTTCAGAATTGCGGGCGTGAACGATTTCCCCCGGGGCGCCGTCCTCCAAGATTTCCACCTTGGTCTTGATGCTCAGGGCGCCGTCCGCCACGAGCGCATCCGCGCGCTGGCCGCGGTGCAGCACCGTCCGCGCCTTGACCATGTGGGCCAGCAACGGCACGCCCGGCGGGACCGCCTCGGCAAATTCCAGGGAATCGGTGCTCGCGGAGATGTCCGCCAGCGGCTCGCGCACGTTCAAGATGTCGCGGCGCTCCTGCGCCAGGGCGTCCACATTCACCGGGTCGCCGCGCTTGAGCTGGGTGCTGGCGACCCAGACTTCGCGCCAGACATGCGCGCGGAGGTTGGCCGTCCAGGTGCCCAGCGTTTCGTGCTGGGTGCGCAGCGTGAAGCGGATCATGAAACCGGTCGTGACCCCCATGCTGGGCAGTTCCAGCACATCAAGCGTGAGCGGTTCATCCGGCAGCACGAGCGCGCTCCATGGCTGCGCCAGTTGCAGTTCCAACTGGCCCTTGTCGCGGATGTAGTCGCGCTGCAGCCTTTCCGTGAGCAGGCCCAGCGCGTCGGATTCGCCGAAGGTCCGGGCGCGGCGGGAAATTTTGACCGAATCCGCGCCGGAAATATTCGTGCCCCAGGCGGGCGCGTTGCTGGCCAGCAGGTCAACCAATTGTCCGCGGGTGAGGACCAGGTTCTTGCCAAAAGCCGGCGCGTCGCACAGCCGGATCGCCGGCAGCGGCTGGGCGGAGGTGAAGATCTGCGGCAGGAAGACGCCGTCGCCGGCGGTTTGCGCGGTGGCGCCAAGGAGAAGCGGCGACGGCTCGTCCGCAAGGACCGCGGGCTGGAAGCCGCCGCCGCGGAGGAGCAGCAGGAGCAGGATGGTTTGTGCCAGCAGGGTCTTTTTCATCAGCGCTGGAGGTTGTTGCTGGTTTGCATCATCTCGTCGGCGGCCTGCACGGCCTTGGAATTCACCTCGTACGCGCGTTGCGCCAGGATGAGGTTGACCATTTCCTGCACGACACTGACGTTGGAAAGCTCGAGGGAGCCTTGTTCGAGCTGGCCGTAACCATTGGCGCCCGGGGTGCCGAGCTGGGGCGTGCCCGAGGCGGGGGTCTCCTTGTAAAGATTGTGGCCCTGGGCATCGAGGCCGCCGGGATTGTTGAAATTGGCCAGTTGGATCTGAAAATTGGTGCTGCCGCTCGCCGTGGTGTAGGTCGCCGCGCCGCTGGTGGTGATGGTGATGTTCGTCACGCCCGGCGGCACCGGCTGGAAGCCGCCCTGCACGGGATAACCTTCGCTGGTCACGACGCGGCCCTGTGAATCCGTCTTGAAGGCGCCGTCGCGTGTGTAGGCCAGCGTGCCATCGGGCATCTGCACTTCAAAAAATCCGTTGCCCTGGATGGCGATGTCGAGGTTGCCGCCGGTCTGCGAGAGTTCGCCCTGCGTGAAGATCCGTTCCGTGGCCACCGGCACCGAGCCCTGGCCGACCTGCAGGCTGGCCGGGAGCTGGTTGCCGCCGCCCTGCTGCGAACCCGCCGCCTTCGTGGTGTCGTAGAGCAAATCCTGAAACTGCGGGCGGCTTTCCTTGAAGCCCGTGGTGTTGACGTTCGCGAGGTTGTTCGAGATGACGTCCAAATTCAACTGCTGGGACTGCATGCCGGAGGCGGAGGCGTAAAGTGCGCGGAGCATAATTCAAATCAATTCGTGCCGCTTAAATCAGTGATGGTTTTCGCCATGCGGTCGCTTTGCATCGCCATGACTTTTTCGTTGGATTCAAACATCCGCATGGAGGTGATCATGCTGGCCATCGCGAGCGTCGGCGACGTGTTGGCCTGTTCAATGAAACCCTGGCGGACCGAGGTGGTGGCCGCGGCCTGCGGCAGCATGGTCGGGATGTCGTTGCGGAACAGCCCGCCGCCCAGCATGGTGAGCGATTGCGGGGCGCTGAATTCGGTGAGGGCCAGCTTGCCCTTCACATCCACGCCCTGGCTGACCTGGCCGTCCGCCGTGACGGTGATGGGTGCGGGATTGGCCGGGTCAAATTGCAGCGGGCCGTTGGCGCTCTGGACCGCGAAACCCTGCTTGTTGATGAGCTGGCCCTGGGAGTTGAGCTTGAACTGGCCGTCACGCGTATACGCCTTCGTACCGTCCGGAAGTTGCACCGAGAGGAAACCCGGCCCTTCGACCGCAAAATCCATGTTGTTGCCCGTGGCGAGCAGTTCGCCCTGTTTGAAGCTGATGGAGGAACCGGCGGACGGAATGACAAACCGATCAGCGCCCTGGCCGGAGAGGCCCACGGGGATGGCCGAGAACACCGCCTCCCGCTGGCGGGCGCCGGGGACGTTCGCCATGGAGAGATTATCGGCGATCAAATCCTGCCATTGCTCCGTGGCATTCATCGCGGAGGCGGCAGAATAAAGGCTGACTTCCATACATTGACATGCTTAGCAACGACCATGCCATGCGGGTTTTATTGGGGTTTTGAACAATTTGTAATTTGTTCAAGGAAAATCCTTCCGGGGTTGCCAGCAGAAATTGCCCGGTAAAATCAGGTCGTCTGGCTGGAACGTAGCGTGGGATGGGGAACACCAAAAAAGGCGGGGGACTTGTGGACACGGGCTTGGCGGCGGCACTGAGCCTTACGCGGCGGTCGCCGCCGTGTCGTCGTAGCTGCACGCGAGATCCATCACCTGGCCGCAGGTGCATTGGATGCGCAGATGCGTCACCCGGCCGTTGTCGCGCTGGACGGAGACGCGCGGCTCGCAAATTTTTTTCTCACCGGACGTGGCGGTCGCCGGGGCGTCGGCGCGCAGGGGCTCGAGCGAATGGAACTGCTTCGGCGGCTCGTCGTGGCGGATCACGGACACGTTGAATTCGCGGCGTCCCGGCGGCGCGGGCGCGGCGGTCAGCGGCACAAAAGCTTCAGTTCGCAGAGGCGTCATGGGGCAGGTCGGCTTGGAGCACGTCGGGCGCGTTGACGGATTCCTTGATTTTCACAAGCACCGTCACGCGGCGGTTGACCTCGTCGGCGGGCAGTGTTTCGGGCATCGGCGCGGTGTCGGCGAAACCGGAGACCTTGCAGATCTGGTCGCCGCTGACGCCGCCGGTGATGACCTTGCGGCGCGCGGCGTTGGCGCGTTCCGTGGACAATTCCCATTTGCGCGTCGCCTCGCTCACCGCGTTGGTGTTGGTCTCCGTGTGGCCTTCCAGCTCGATGCGGAAATTATTGTAGCGCGCGATCTCCCACGCCAGCGTGTTGAAGATCCAGGCCCCGTAATCCGTGAACACGTCCGTGTCCGGGTGGAAGATGGGCTTCTGGGAGCGGTCATAGATGTTGATGCTCAGGCCGTCAGCCGTCACATCGATCTTCAGGCTCGACTGGGCCTGGCTCTGGTCTTTGAACAATTTTTCGAGGTCTTCGTGCAGGTGGTGCATCGCTTCGATCTCGATGGCGGAGATGGACGAAAATTTCCCCTGCTGCCGGTAGGTGCTGGACGCCTCCTTGTTCGGGATGATGCCGGAGGATTCCTTGGTGATGGACGAGAACGGGTTGCGGAACGCGCGTTCGACGGCGTCCTTGATCTTCTGGTCCTGCGAGGTCAGCCACAGGCAGAGGAACAAGGCCATCATGGCCGTGACGAAGTCCGCGTACGCGACCTTCCACGAACCGCCGCTATGCCCCCCATGATTTTTTTTGGCCATGCGAATTAACGATTTATTTGCCGCTTTTCATTGCCTTGAACATGGCTTCCAGCTCTTCGGCGGTCGGGCGGAACTCGCTGCTCAGCCCGCGCCGGCCCAGCTCCACCGCCGTCACCGGCGCCATGCCGTTTGCGAAACCCGTGACACACGCCGCGATACAGCGGGTGTAGTCCAGTTCCGCGTTGCTGAAAAATTCCAGGTTCGTCGCCAGCGGCCCCATGAATCCGTAGGCCAGCAAAATGCCGAGGAACGTGCCCACCAGCGCCGCCGCCACGTGTTCACCGATCATTTCCACCGGGCCGGAAATCGACGCCATTGTAATGACGATGCCCAAAACGGCCGCCACGATGCCGAAACCCGGCATCGCGTCACCGGTCTTTTGCAGCACCGAAACCGGCGCATGATGTTCCGACTCCGCGCGGTCCAATTGCACGTCCAGCAGCAGGCGCAACTGGTCGGGCTTGATCTTGCCATCGATGATCGGGCGCAGCGCCCCGCACAGAAATTCCATGGCGTGCGGGTTGTTCGTGAAGCGGGGATATTTTTTGAAGACCGAGCTTTTCGCCGGTTCCATGACGTGTTCCTCGAGGGCGATCATGCCGTTGCGGCGGCCCAGCAGGAACAGCTCATAAAGGACCTTGAGCAGGTCGTCGTAAGCGGCCCGGTTGTAGGGCGAACCTTTCAGGCAGCCCCCGAGGCCCTTCACGATGTCCAGCAGCACCTTTTTCGGCGACATGATGATCAGGGAGCCCAGCGCGCCGCCCGCGATGATCAACACTTCGTTCACGAATGCGTGCAGCAGCACCTCCATCTTGCCGCCTTCCATGATGAAGCCGCCAAAAACGCAGACGATGACGATGAGGGCCCCCCCGATGATGATCATTTGTAGGCAGCGGTTGCGGTCTTTCCGGAAACGCCGGATTCAAAACGTTGGAGGAATGCGCGCAGCGAAATGACGGCCTGCGCGTGGATCTGGCAGATGCGCGACTCGGTGAGCCCGAAGACCTCCGCGATTTCGCGCAGGTGCATGTCCTCGATGTAATACAGCGCGAGCACTTTCCGTTGCATCTCCGGCAGTTCCTTCAGGCGTTCAAAAACCACCTGCTTGAGCTCGTTGTTCGAGACATTGTCCAGCGGGCTTTCGCCGCCGGAATCGGCGATGATCTCATACAGCGCGCCACCATCGCCCTCGTCGCTCGAGCTTACGGCGTCCAGGCAGACAAACGCGGCGGGGCGCACTTCATCGAGCAACTCGGAATATTCCTTGGCGGTCAGCTTCATGGCCTTGGCCATCTGCGCCTCGGTGGGGGTGCGGCCGAATTTCTGCTCCAGCTCCAGCAAAACCGCTTTGAGCTTGCGGGCCTTTTCGTGGATGGTGCGCGGCACCCAGTCCATGCGGCGGAGTTCATCCAGCATTGAGCCGCGGATGCGCACCCGCGCGTAGGTTTCGAACGAGGTGTTGCAGCCGGGGTCAAAATTTCTCAACGCCTGCAGCAGGCCCACGAGGCCCGCGCTGAACAGGTCGTCCTGGCTCACATGCTCCGGCAGCGTCATCGCCAGCCGGCCCATCACGGCGCTGACGAGCGGCATGTATCTTTGCACGAGCGCATTTTCCGTGTCATTGTCGTTCTCGGAATGCAGGTGGTAGCGCTTCCAGAGATCCTGCGCGTTCGGCGCGGGGATTCGCGGCGCGGTTCCGTGCCATCCCCAGGTTCGCGTCTGGTTGGCCGGGGGGGCGGCGGCTTCGACGGTTTCAACGGTGGGAGCGGGGCAGGGATTCATACGAGGGCCGGGGTTGAGGTTTCAGCGGAGCCGGCACCGGCGCTGCTGAACCATTTTTTGGCCCGGCGGACTTCGCCGAGCAGCGCGCCGTGGATTTGCACGCGGGCGAAGGTTTCGAAAGGCACATGGCTGGTCGCCGGGTAAAGCCGCGCCGCATCCAGCAGCGCGATCAGGGCGAGGCCATGCAGGTGATCGGCACTGCAGATGGGCTGGGCGGACGAGGTGAACTGGCTGACGGCGGAAGAAACCAGCGGGGTATGCCGTTGGAGCAGGTCGCGTTCGTTGAAAGATTTGACGTTCATGACGGATTAAGTTTCAGGATCAGGCTTTCACTGAGTTTTTGGTTTCCGAGGCGGCGGCGGCGCGCTCGCGCCGGCGTTGGTCGAGGGCGGAGTGCAGTTCCGTGTACCAGATTTTTCCCCACCAGCGCCCGAGGATCCCGCCCGCCAGCGCGGCGACACCGGCATGTCCAAGGGCCGTTGCCCAGGAACAACCACCCAAAATGCTGGCGCTCATGCCGAGGACAAAACCCGCGTTCGCACCTAGAATCATTATTGCCTTCATCTTCTTACCACCCCTTTAGCAAACCCTTTGCCAGCCCGTTCCGTCTTTTTTGGAAAATCCAAATCGCCAATGTTAATGAGGTTTCCCGTGTGGAAATAAAAGTGACGAGTCCGCCCGGACGAATTCACTCGGAATTTTTTGCCCCCCGGCCAGCCAGCCCAGCGTGCAATTTGTGCCGAGCACGAAATTCCACAGTTTTACCCGCCGATGTTCCTCGTCGAGGTGCGTAAAAATCAAATCTTCCGGCATCAACGGTGCAAACGCGTTAAACTGCTCGAACAACAGCGTCGTTTCGTACGCCGCGTTCAAAACCAGGTGGACGTGCGGCTGCGGCAGCGAGAAAAGCACGTCGCGGAGACACGCCAGCGCCTTCGCGTTGTGCGGCTCCACTCCCGGCAGGTCCACGAACAGCAGGTCTTCCGAGCCGTCCGGGTCGTTCCAGAAACGTTCGCAGGGCACGCCGATCATCTCGCAGTGCAGCGAGAGAAATTCCGCCGTGTTCGCCGTCTCGCCATCCAGCCGCGAGATCCGGGCGCGCTGGCCGTGGCCCAGCACCGCCGTGGTCAGCCATTTGCAGATCGCCGTCGATTTGCCCACCCCCGGCGGGCCGATGAACACATGCGGCCGGCCCGTGCCGTCCGCCGCGTGCTGATGCGGACGCCAGAACGTCGCCAGCGAATCCCGCACCCAATGCCATTCCTCGATCGGATTGGCCGGGGGCAAGGGACCGTGCCCGGCGCTGATCTTTTGTTCCAGCCGGTCCGCGTATTCCGGCAGCAGGCCCAATGATTCCAGCCAGGCCACGCTGCGCCAGCGATGCGGCGCCCGTGGCGACGGCTCCGGCTCCAAAGCCTCTTCCTTGAACGGCGTGTACGCGTCCATGCCTGGCGGCACCACATGCCGCCGCGCCGGTGTTTCCGCGTCCGGCACGCCCGCGACCACCTCGATGTGTTCGCGGTGCAGCAACCGCGCCAGGCCGTTGCCCGGCAGTTTGCGCACGCTCACGATCACTGCGTCCGGTCCCAGGTTTTCCTGGACCAGGCGCACGGCGGCATTGGCGTTTTCGGCGGTGAAGGTGGAAAGTTTCATGCTTCAAGGAACGGGATCACCGCCGCATTCTGCACCTGCACCCGCGGCGGAATCTCCGCGTACGACAGCACCGCCAAGTCGGTGAACGTGTTCTCGAAAAACCGCCGGAACGCCAGCCGCAACTGCGGCGCACACAGCACCACGGGCTGCTGCCCCGCCGTCAGCATCTGCTGGATCACGCGCGACAGCGAATCGATCACATGCCGCGCCAGCCGCGGATCGATGATCAATGCCACCTCGTTCGCCGACTGCCGCACGCCCTGCGACAACTGCGCCTCGAGTTTCGGGTCGATCGTGATCGCCCGCACGCTGCCGTTTTCCCCCTGGAACGGACGCGACAATTGCGCGCCCAGCGCCCGCCGCGCATGTTCTGAAAGCTCATCCGGATTCTTGGTCAACGCCGCGAAATCCCCCACTTTTTCGAGGATTCCCGAGAGATTCTTGATGGAGATGCCCTCCGCCAGCAGGTTTTGCAGGATGCGCTGCACCTGGCCGATGCTCAACTGGCCCGGGATCAATTCATTCACCACCGCCGGATGCGTCAGTTTCAAGTTATCCAGCAGCGACTGCACGTCCTGCCGCGTCAAAATCTCGTGGCTGTGCCGCCGCACCGTTTCGGACAGGTGCGTGATCAGCACCGACGGCGCATCCACCACCGTGAACCCGGCCACCTCCGCGTTCTTGCGTTCCATCTCGGTCACCCACGTCGCCGGCAGTTGGAACACCGGTTCCACCGTTGGCATCCCCTTGAGCACGGTCTTGCTGTTCGTCGCATTCATCGCCAGCCAGTGCTGCGGCATGAGCTTGCCCTGGGCGATGGGATTGCCCTTTAAAACAAAGCGATATTCATCATTGCCCAGTTGCAGGTTGTCGCGCAAACGGATCGGCGGCACCAGCAGCCCCATGTCCGTCGCAAACTGTTTGCGCACCCCGGTGACGCGCTCCAGCAGGTCGCCGCCCTTCTTGCCGTCCGCCATCGCCACCAGCCCGTAACCCAGTTCAATCTGGAAGGTGTCCAGGTTCAAGAGATTCTCCAGCTTGTCGGCCGCCTTCGCCTCAGCCGCCGTCGCTGAACCGCCCGCGGGCAGCGCCTTGGGATCCGCCGGTTTGCCGCCGTTCATCCCGCCCGCCGTGCCCTGCGTTGAGATTACCCCCGCCGCGTCCGGCATCCCCTTTTTGTGGATGGAATAGGACAGCAGACCAATCACCACGGCCATCGTGAGGAACGGCATGGTCGGCAGGCCCGGCACGAGCGCCATCACACCCAGCATCACCGCCAGCATCGTCAACGCCTTCGGATAAAACAGCAACTGCCGGGTCAATTCCTGGCCCAGGTCGGCCTTGGACGTCGCCCGCGTGACGAGAATACCCGCCGCCACCGAGGTGATCAGCGCCGGCACCTGCGACACCAGACCGTCGCCGATGGACAACATTGTGAAGCGCGACAGCGCCTCGTTCATCGTCATGCCCTTTTGCATGATGCCCACCGCAAAACCCCCGATAATATTGATCAAAGTGATCATGATCGCCGCGATCGCATCGCCGCGCACGAACTTGCTCGCTCCGTCCATCGCCCCGTAAAAATCCGCCTCTTCCTCGACCGCGCGCCGGCGGCTCCGCGCCTCGGATTCATTGATGAGCCCCGCGTTCAGTTCCGCGTCGATGGCCATCTGCTTGCCCGGCATCGCGTCCAAGGTGAAGCGCGCCGCGACTTCCGCGATGCGCCCCGCGCCCTTCGTGATCACGATGAAATTGATCAGCACCAGGATCGCGAACACCACCATGCCGACCACGTAATTGCCGCGCACCACGAAATTTCCGAACGCTTCAATAATGTGCCCCGCGTAGCCATCCAGCAAAATGAGCCGCGTCGACGCCACATTTAATGCCAGTCGATACAACGTGATGAAGAGGAGCAGGGTGGGAAACCCGGTAAATTCTGCCGGAGTGCGCAGGTAAAGAATGACCAGCAGCGTCAGCAACGAAAGCCCGATGCTCACCGTCAACAGCAGGTCCAGCAGGAACGGCGGCACGGGCAGGATCAGCAGCAGAATCGTGCCAAAAAGCCCGAAAATCAGCCACAAATCGCCGTGTTTGAGCAGCCCCCGCATCCTGTCGCTTAAAGAGCCCATGTCAATTTTTCTGGTAAATTTTTAACGCGCCGCCACCCGGCGACCGGCGGCAACTTTGTGCCGTCCGAGGGAGTTAAGCAGGAACTTCGCCAAGTCCGGTGCCGGACGGGGAGGGGGTTGAGGGAATCCTCCTCGTCCTCGTTCTCGTCCTCGTGCCCGGTACAGGGTTTGAACAACCAAGGAACGAAGGAACAAAGTTTTTTGCCGATGGCGGACCTGTCACGCCGAAGCCTTTTTGGTTCTGTGCGCTCCCGCAGTCGCGCCAGCGTGTCTTGGACTGCGGTGGCAGAGCGCAGCGGCGACACCGCTTTCGCCTGCAACCAGAGCGTCCTTGCTCAAGAAACGATGCCACTGCGCTGGCACCTGTCACCCGCCACTCGCCACTTTAAAATTGGCTTCGTTCTGTAATTTCCCCTTGCCTGCGCCAACCCCGTGCCTCGCGCCAAAAAAATTAATAAAACTTTATAGTAAAGCAGCTTACGGTATTTTATCTATCCGTAAAAGCTCCTGTTTTAGCCTCGAAATTTGGCTTCGTTTTGGCTTCGTTCTGCGGCCCATGCCGTTGGAGCGCCGAACCCCGATTCGGCGAGTTGGCGCTAATCTTCGGAGCGCCGGCCTCCGGCACGGCCTGTACGCTCGGTGCTCAAACGGAACAATTCTTTCGAACCACGAACCATGACAGTTAAACTTAATATTGTCACCGCGGCAGGTAGGGCGGACAGTCCTCTGCCCGCCGCGATTGCCAACCAACGCGCCCTGATTCACCGCGACGACACACAGAATGAAGTGGCGCCAGCCCGTGCCAATTTTACCAGGAACTGCAATATTTTCGCACGGCGAGGGAAATAACTGAGAGGTGCTGCCTGTGGCCGCCCGGCTGATGCCGGAGAAAGTGTCGGGGCGGACGGCGACGCCGCCCCGTTGATGATGAAAAACTTTCCAGCGAATTGCCGTCGCCGTCGCCGAAAAATTTCAGGTCAGTAATTCAATCTTATGTTGGACGCCATCCCGGCCGATTCGTTCAAAAAAATCATCGAACCCGTCTGGCCTGCGTAAATTAAACAACATCAAGCCCATGCGCCTGTCGGCGAGGTTCGCTGTATTTGGTGACAGGACGAAAGGGGCCAAAGGATTGGCTCGCTCAACGTTTCTGACCTAGCGCAAGCACTGGAGCATCTGAAATAAATCAAAGCAGAAAATAGCACATACCGCATTGTTGCCGCGCAATGCGGTATATGATACTAAATCTTCCACCCGTCTTGTCCAGCTAAATTTCGACTGCGTCATTCGAAAAAATTCTTCGGAGGGCCGGCCGCCAGTGCTGCCACCTCACTCAAAACATTCTGCGAACAACCTCATTCCACCGAAAACAGCGGGAAACCGTCGGCGACCGTCCGCCAGCATCACCTCCCCGTCAATTTTTCCCCGGTTGCTGGCTTCCGTTCGCTGCCTGGCCTGGTCCGGTGGCCTGGACGCTGGTGGCAGCCGGGCAGGCGGCGAGCGAAACCAATGAAACGATGCCGCTCAGGATGATTATAAAGGCAAGCACCGCGAGTGTCGGCCA
Organism: Verrucomicrobiia bacterium; assembly: GCA_031290985.1. GTDB lineage: Bacteria > Verrucomicrobiota > Verrucomicrobiia > Limisphaerales > UBA11358 > UBA11358. Next base: position 40,433 of record JARLJW010000096.1, read on the forward strand.
CAGCGCACTGACCTGTGCGCCGCCCCAAGACCCCTCTAAAAATTGGAGCGTTGGTTCAATAACCAGTGCCGATGTTGCCGCCAGAGCGGTCAGCGTCCACGCCCTCCCCGCGGCTGGCCGCCACCGCCTCACCGCGAGCCGGCGTTCGGTGGCGATGAGCAGCGGCTGCACCAGAAAGAAAGCCCCGAAGATCACGGCCATTTTCCACCTTCCCAGCACGAAAAAAACCATGAGTCCGTGACCAACCGCGCTGATGGCGAAAGTTGCGCCCATCGCGAACCCGGCACCACGCCGCGCCAGTGGCGCAAAACAACACCGGCGCAGAAACTCCCCCGCCGCGCGATTCCAGCGTTTACTCCAGAACTCGCTGATCGTAATTGAGCGGCATGGCGATTGGAAAAAGGGCGGCACGTTGATGCCCAGGGCCGCCATCACCCAGTTCGGACCGGCCGTGGCCATCTCGCCGAGCGCGAGCGCTCCGATCCCGCCGGCGAGCCAGCGGACGGGCAAATCAAGACCATGGGCGGCGACGGTCTTGATGATCGCGATAGCGGCCGCCAAAACCGCCGTTGCCAAAAAGAGATTTACCAAGGCTGCCGCATCGAACCTGCGCGTGCATCGTTGCAAGGGATAGGTGTCCGACCAGGCGCATAAGTGCGCCAGTCGCGCCCGCCAGCCGGCCATCGGCAGGACCATCAGCAGCCCTGCGGCCGCCAGGAAGGGCACGCACAGGAAGCCCGCCAGCAAAAGACCATACAAAGGGGCTGTCCGTACAAAGCAGGGAACAGCCATGAACAGCCCGGCCATAAGCACCGCGACGCGCGCGCCGGTTAAATTCGCGGAAAGCACCAGAACGAGCAAAGCATCAGCCAACCCGGCGGCGATGCCGGCATGCAGCGCGAAGGGCTTTACCTGCAGCGGGTTCGTGGCGGCGATTATTCCGAGCACCAGCCCCGCCACAGGCCAGAGAAACTGCTTTCGACTGCGTGCTTTCAGGTTTGCATTCACGGTGCGCGGAGACCGCGGAACCACTGCTGACTGAACCATCCGCCCGGTCCTTCTGCATTTTTAAACCGGCGTAGGCACCGTGCGGCCAGCCTGGCCGGTTCGTGGCGAAAATCGGGCGTGGTCCAGAAGCAGTCAGCCGCACGATAAAACGGGCCGAACCCGAAAGCGAGCCATTCAACACGCCGGTACTGCGATCACAGGTTCGTTGGGTTTGGATTTGCTCTGCTTGTTATCTTCCTCTTTTCCGGCAACGGAGACATGGTCTTGGAGGGTAACGCTCTGTTGCGCGGCCAGCGCTTTCAGCTCCTCGTTCATGGCCCCGTGATCGGTGACCATTTTCCGCCCAAAGTCCTTGACCGCGTCGGTCGTTCCTTTCTTGATGGCGACTTCGCCCAGCTTTACCTCGGTCATGCCGCCTTGAGCCGCGGCGTGGAGGAATTTTATGTCAGCGGCTGTGAGTTGTGCCCGGGCACAGGGCACCGCCAAGAGCAGCGCGGCGAGCAAGCCTAGGCTCAGGCGCAGGGCCGGTCGGGTGGCAAAACGTAAGGTGGTGGTTGCATTCATAGTGTCGGGAATGAAATGGTCATTTTCACAGGTTGATTCAGATCGGATGAATCCGTGGTGCGGGATCATTTTGATCACAGATTCAATTTAAATTTAGCTTGAAGCCTGCCAACGTCTGTTAAAGTCCGTTTTCGCATGGGTCAGTGCTGATCAGCGGCGGATTTAATGCAATCTGTCGGCTGAGGCCGGGAACGGCATTGCAAATCGCAATTTTTCGCCAGAAGTGAGTGCCGGCACGTACGACTGCCGGCAATTCGATCATGCCCCGGCAACCCGGGCCACGCAGCCCGGTCAATTCATCATTGGCGGCGGGTGATGATGCCGGGGCTGTCGTCGACCTGGGCGAATTGCCGGCTCGGCATATTGTTATTCGTGCCAATTCGTGAAATTCGCGTCACGTCATCCGGTTTCGCCCCGTTGACGATCATCGCCCCGATGTTCTCGTCGTCTGCTTGTACTATGAAAAACTTGAAAACACGCCATGACCACGCCATAGTAATGCCATGAAAACAACCATTGCTCTCGATGCCTCCAACCGGATCGTCCTGTCGCGGGAACTGCGGCGGGCGGCCGGCATTCCCCGGAAACAAAAACTGGAGGCTTACGCGACGCCGGGACGCATCGTTTTGGAAATGGCGGCCAATCCTTCCGGTCGCGTAGTTAAACGCGGCAAGCTCAAGGTCTGGACCGGGGCCGTTCCCGCCACGCCGATTGAGGAGGCCGTTGAACAATCACGCCACTACACCCGATGACCTTCCTGGACACCGGAATAATGGTTGGAGCGCTCTTGAAGTCGCATCCGGAACACGAGGCCTGCCTCGAGGCGCTGGAAGATTCTGTCCGGCCGTTCACGGACGCTCATGCATTGGCGGAGACTTTCGCCACGCTCACCGGCTTTTACAAGGTTCCAACGGATGCGGCGACCGAATTGACTTTAAGCCTGCGGGATGTCGTCGTGGTGGAGGCGTTGGCGTTGGCGGACTACGATATGGCCGTTCGCGAGGCGCGCAGCCGCGGAGTCATGGGCGGGGGCATCTACGATTCCCTGCACGCGACCTTTGCCCGTCGCAAAAAGGCGGTCCAGATCGTGACGCGCAACCCGTCACACTTTCAGCATGTGGCGCCAGACATTGAAATCCTGACTCCTTAAGCAAGCGCGCGCTTAATTTCATTTCTTCATTTCGGCGCCAGTTCGCCAAACCAACCGCATCTGGCAAAGTGTGGTGAACGGGTCAATCCTTGACCGCGTGGGCTTTCAGCGATTCTAGGTCCACAAATTCCAGCACCGAGATGTGGCACGCGTCCAGCACCACCGGTGACGCGCAACCCGCCTCAAACGCCTGCGCCCAGCTCCGTACGCAAACGCACCAGCGGTCGCCGGGCGTCAGACCGGCGAAATCATATTCGGGGCGGGGTGTGATGAGGTCGTTGCCTTGCGTTGCCAGGTAGTCGAGAAATGGCTGGGTGACCTGGCAGCACACCGTATGCAGCCCGCGATCCTCCGGCCCCGTGCGGCAATAACCATCGCGATAAAATCCCGTCACGGGCGATTGACAACAGGATTTTAATTCTCCGCCCAAAACATTCGTCGGCATGACCTCAGTGTGCCCCAACCCCACAGGCGGTCAAGCGACGGCTTGACGGTATTGCTCAATAGAAAAGATCAAAACCGATGTGCCACTTGCGGCCGTGCGCTCTCAACCGGCCCGGCGCGGATTCCTTCGCCCCCTTGGGGGAGAAGGTTAGGATGAGGGGGTTGGCCTCTCTATAACGACCCATCACAATAATCAATCGATGATTTCAGAGCGCCTGTCTGCTCAGCCCTGATATTGTTCGTCGCTGACCTTTTCCCTCCACTCAACCACTTTCCCGTCGAGCGCTTCTTGGATGGCAATATGTGTCATGGCCGTGGTCGGCGCGGCCCCATGCCAATGTTTCTCGCCCGGCGCAAACCAGACGATGTCACCAGGACGGAGTTCCTCCACCGGCCCGCCCTCGCGCTGCGCCCGTCCGCAACCCGCGGTCACGATCAAGGTTTGGCCCAGCGGATGCGTGTGCCACGCCGTCCGCGCGCCGGGCCCGAACGTGACGATGGCGCCGTTGACCCGCGCCGGTTCGCTGCCCTTGAACGCCGAGTCAATGCGCACCGTGCCGGTGAACCAATCTGCCGGGCCTTTGTTCGATGGCTGGGAGCCGTTTCGCTTTATTTCCATATATTGGTCATGGTAGCAAAGCTGGTTTGTTTTACCGTCCGACCAGTTTCTGCAGGTTATCCGGGTAGCGCGCCCCTTGAACTTTGATCTTCGCGGCCGCGCTTTCCAGTTCGCGCAGGTCTTCCGGCGAAAGTTTAGCGGAAACCGCGCCACAATTCTCCTGCAAGCGATTCAACTTGGTCGTGCCGGGAATGGGAACAATCCACGGCTTCTGCGCCAGCAGCCAGGCCAGCGCGATTTGGGCGGGTGTCGCCTGCTTTTGGGCCGCGAACTTTTCCATCACCGCCACCAACGCCCCGTTTGCTTTCCGGTTTTCCTCGCTGAATCGTGGAACTTTATTGCGGAAATCGTCGCTGCTGAACTGGGTGTTTTCGTTGATTGCGCCCGTGAGGAAGCCCTTACCCAGGGGACTGAACGGAACGAATCCGATGCCCAATTCTTCCAGCGTCGGCAACACTTCCGCTTCCGGCTCCCGCCACCACAGCGAGTATTCACTCTGAAGAGCCGTCACCGGCTGGATGGCGTGCGCGCGGCGGATGGTCTGCGCGCCGGCTTCGGACATCCCAAAGTGCTTGACCTTGCCTTGCTGAATCAATTCCTTCACCGCGCCCGCGACCTCTTCAATCGGCACGTCCGGGTCAACGCGATGTTGATAGAGCAAATCAATGACCTCCACTTTAAGCCGCTTGAGCGAACCTTCGACGGCCTCCCGGATGTGCGCCGGCCGGCTGTTCAAGCCCGCCGCGCCCGGCCGCTTGTCGCCGCCGCTCAAATCGAAGCCGAATTTCGTGGCGATGACCACTTGCTTGCGAACTGGCGCGAGCGCTTCGCCCACGAGTTCCTCGTTGGTGAACGGGCCATAAACTTCGGCCGTGTCAAAGAACGTGACGCCCAATTCAACCGCCGACCGGATCAATGAAATCATCTCCGGTTTGTCCTTGGGCGGGCCATAGGAAAAACTCATCCCCATGCAGCCCAGCCCGATGGCCGAGACCTCCAGATTACTTTTTCCCAGTTTGCGCTTTTGCATGATTGAATTCCTTTGCTTTGTGTTTTCTTCGTCAAGTATGCCGCCGGTCACTCAGCTTTGAGCGAAGCCATGTCAATCGCGAACCGGTATTTCACGTCGCCCTTGGCCATGCGGTCGTAAGCTTCATTCACCTTCTGGATTGGGATGACTTCGACGTCGGCGGTGATGTTGTTTTCACCGCAGAAATCGAGCATCGCCTGCGTCTCGGCGATGCCGCCGATGGGCGAACCCGACAGGCTGCGGCGGCCCATGATCAACGAAAAGGCGGAGATCGCGTGAGGCTTCTCCGGCGCGCCGACGAGGGTGAGATTGCCGTCCACCTTCAACAGCTTGAGATAGGCGTTAACATCATGCGCGGCCGCGACCGCATCGAGGATGAAGTCGAAACTGCCGTCGTGCTTGTTCATCTCGTCCGCATTGCGCGAGAGGACGACCTCATGCGCGCCGAGGCGGATTGCATCGTCCTTCTTGCCGGGCGAGGTCGTGAACACCACGACGTGCGCGCCGAAGGCCCGGGCAAATTTAACCCCCATGTGCCCAAGACCGCCCAGGCCGACGATGCCGACTTTCTGGCCCGGGCCGGCTTTCCAATGGCGCAACGGGGAATAGGTCGTGATGCCGGCGCAAAGCAGCGGCGCGACCCCGGCCAGCGGAAGATTTTTCGGCACGCGGAGGACGAAGTGCTCGTCCACGACAATGTTTTCTGAATAGCCGCCGTAAGTGGGCAGGTTGAGGTGTTTGTCCGTCCCGCCATACGTCCAGACCTGGGTGGGTGAAAACTGCTCGTTGCCCGCGCGACAGTATGGACAGGACAGGTCGGCATCCACGAGACAGCCGACCCCGACGAGATCGCCGGGTGTGAATTTGGTCACGGCTGAACCGACCGCCGTGACCCGGCCAACGATCTCATGGCCCGGCACGCACGGATAAACGGTTTGCATCACGCTGCTCCATTCGTTGCGGGCGTAATGCAGGTCGGAGTGGCAGATGCCGCAGAAGAGGATTTCCATCTTCACGTCGCGCGGAGTTGGTTTACGACGCGGAATCGTGGCGGAGGCCAGCGGTGAAGTCGCGCTTTGCGCGGCGTAGGCTTTGGTCTTGGTCGTGTTCATAAGTTCAAGCTTTATATTTAAATGTTACAGTGACTTTACCCCGGATGACCGGACCTGTCGCCCATGGGGTTGCTCCACCTGTTCTGATATTGCTCAGAAGTGCGACCAGGCGAAAACCTGATCCTTCATGCCCCGATGATATCAGCCGGGATGGGTGAAGACATACGGTGTTACCCCCAAGTTCCGAGTTGGGCGAAATGGCTGGGATTGGCGTTGCCCGCGTTGCGGCCGATTGTCACCACGCTCCGCCTTGCGGACAGGCGCGCGCCTCCTTCATCCGCAGGCGGATGTGGCCGCGCGCTGGCTTGAATGGTTCTCACGGCTTTTTCCCGGTTGCCTTCTGCGGCTGGCTCCATTCTAAAAAGCCGCGTGAGTTGTAGATGAAGAAAACCAGATTGCCAATGGTGATGGCCAGGTTATCCAACATCAGGCCGGCGGCAATCCAACTGAGGTTCGCCGCCATGAAGCTGATGAACCCGAACCGGTTTCGGTTGCCGATCAAATAGAGTGCCAGCAGCGAGAGCAGCATCGCCAGCCAGTCGAGGCCAAAGAGTTTCATGGTGCGCTCCTTAGGCCCTGGCGGCCTGCGCCGGAAGCGCAGGGTAATCGGTGTAGCCGGCTTCCGCGCCGCCGTAAAAGGTCTCGCGGTGATAACGATTGAGCGGCGCGCCCGTGGCGAACCGGCGGGGCAGGTCGGGATTGGCAATAAACGATCGCCCGAAAGCAACCGCGTCAACTTCGCCGGCCGCCACCGCCGCTTGTCCGCTTTCAAAGCTGTGGCCGCCGGCGGAAAATAATTTGGTGTCGCCCGTGATCAGGGATTTGAAATGGCGGGAACTCAAGGCGTCATCAAAATGCAGCAGGTCCTTGTTGCCGGCGACGCGCGGTTCAACGAAATGCAGGTAGGCCAGGCCGAAGCGGTTCAATTCCTGCACGGCGTGGCGGTAGGTGCCGGGCCGGTCGCCCGGCGCGCTGCCGCCGTAGGTGTTGGCCGGCGACAGCCGGACGCCGACGCGATCCGGCTGCCAGACCGAGGTGACCGCTTCGGTGACTTCCAGCAGAAAACGGGTGCGGTTGGCCAGGCTCCCGCCATATTGGTCGGTGCGCTGATTCGAATTGTCGGACAAAAACTGCTCAATCAAATAGCCGTTGGCGCCGTGCAATTCCACGCCGTCAAAGCCCGCCCGTTTGGCGAGCTCGGCCCCGTGCCGAAATTCCTCAACCGTGGCGGCGACTTCACGCGTCGTCAGGGCGCGCGGCACGGGATAATCTTTCAGGACGCCCGGAGCAACATAAGCCTGGCCGCTGCCGGCCATGGCGCTCGGGGCCACGGGTGCTTCGCCCCCGGGCTGGAGGTCGTTATGTGATTGCCGCCCGACGTGCCAGAGCTGGAGGAAGATCCTGCCCCCGGCTGCATGCACGGCTTCGGTGACGAGCTGCCAGCCTGCCGCCTGCGCGGCGGTGTGAATGCCGGGCGTGTGGTAATACCCGTGCCCGCGCGGTGAAACCGGCGTGCCCTCGGTGATGATCAGGCCGGCCGAGGCACGCTGCCGGTAATATTCGGCATTGAGCTCCCACGGGATGTTGCCCGGCATGTGCGCCCGCATCCGCGTCAGCGGAGGCATGAGGATGCGATTTGGCAGGCTCAGCGGCCCCAATTCAAGCGGAGTAAACAGGTTTTTTGCATTCATGGTCATTTTCGTTTCTGGTGGTTGGTTGCTTGTCAGCGGCTTCCGTCGTTGACAGCTTCTTTATCGCACGGTTTTAGTAATCGCGGAAATCGTATGATCTGCTTGCAGTAAGCGGAAAAAACGATAAGCTGTTCCGCATGGAACTCCGGCATCTCCGCTACTTTTCCGCCGTGGCGCAGCACCTGAATTACAGCGCGGCCGCGCGGCGGCTGCACGTCGCCCAGCCCGCCATCAGCCAGACCGTCCTGGATTTGGAGGCTGAACTCGGCGTCAAGCTGCTGCTCCGCACCCGGCGCAGCGTCCAGCTCACGGCCGCCGGCGTCGTGTTCCTCCAAAAGGCCGGCGAAATCCTCTTTCAGGCCGAAGCCGCCAAACGGCTTGCGCAACGTGCGGCCCGGGGCGAAGTGGGGAAATTGGGCGTCGGCTTTTTTGGATCCGCAACCGCGCCGATCCTGCCGGCGCTCGTGCAGGCGTATCGGCGCAAATTTCCCGAGGTTGAACTGCACCTGCATGAGTTGAATCCCGACCAGCAGCTCGCCGCCTTCGACGACGGGCGCATTGATCTGGGCTTCTCCCGCCCGCTGCCAGCGGAGCGGCGGGCGGACTTTCAGGAAGAGCTGGTTTATACCGACCGCCTCGCCCTCGCGCTGCCCCCCGGCCACCGGCTCGCCCCGCAGAAACTCATCCGGCTGAAAAGCCTGGCGGCGGATGCCTTCGTGCAATTTCATCGGCAAGGCGCGCCCGGCTTGTTTGATGAAGTCATTGCCACCTGCCGCCGCGCCGGCTTCTCCCCGCGCGTCACCAACGAACCCAATTTCATGGCCACCGTCATGACGTTGGTGGAAAGCGGGCTGGGCGTCTCGCTCATTCCCAGTTGCGTGCGTGGTCTGGCCCGGCCCCGGACGGTGATCCGCCCAATTGACCCCAAATCGGCCGGCATCGCCTTGTGCGTCGCCTGGAAAAAATCCGACCACAACCCGGCGCGGTCTGCGTTTCTCGACATCTTGAAAGCCGCCCGGCCGGCCATCAGAATGCAAATGGAGGGCGGTGGCGGGAGTTGATCTTCCAACCCGTCCAGCCGGGGCCCGGGATTGGCCGGGCAGGTGTGGTTTCCGTCTTCCCGGCGTTTCGGCCAGACTCCTTGCGCCTCCGCCTCCTTGCTATCAAGCAAACTGCTTCATCTCTGCCGGCGATAAGCGCTCGGCGAAAGCCCCGTTTCCCGGCGGAAGCGCTGCGCAAAATGGCTGGGGTTGGCGTAGCCCACGTCGAGGCTTATGTCCACCACGCTTTGCTTCGTCTCGCGCAGCCGGCGTTTCGCCACAGCCATCCGCAACGTCATGTGGTAGTGGGATGGGGACATGCCCGTCGCGCGCTTGAAGAGGCGGTTGAAGTAAAACTTGCTCAAGCCGGCCTGTGCCGCGAGCCGGTCCAGGTTGAATTCTTCGGCTAAATTTTCCGTCATCCAATCGGTGAGCTGGCGCAGCTTGAAGCCGGGCAGGGACGGGCTGCCGCTGCGCGCTTCGCTGACGGTTTCGGCATAGTTCCGGGCGAGATGGATCGCGATGGCCTGCGCAATGCCTTGCAGGAACAGCGCGCTCGCCTGCCGGCGCATCAACTCCGCGTGCACCTGTTCCATCAACGAATTCAAGGCGGCATCGGTGAAAGCGGAAACATCCCGCAGCCGGGCGTGCGCCGCATCGGCCCCAAAAACCTCCTCCAAGGCGCGTTGCAGGACGGGTAACGCGATAAACACGGCCATGGACAGAAACGGCTCGGCACCGACGGCCCGCCAGCGGCAATCATAGGGCGCGCCGCCCGAAGTGAGGAAGAAAGAGCCTGGCTTGATGCGGTGGGTGACCCAGGGGCCCTTGCCCTCCCGTTCCTGAAATTCAGCTTCGCCCGAAACGCTCCACGCCAGGAATGGTTCGCTGACGGATGGGAGCGACACCCTGTCCACCTTCCGCGGCGGGGCAATGACCCAGGCCTGGATGTCCCGCCACGCTGTCCCACGCCCGGCCCGCAAACATTTCCCGCCCACGTAGCGTTCGAAAGCTTCAGCAGAAGTTGTCTCCGGTACCGGCATGGGGAGAAGATTCACCCATGCGGCACGATGAAGTCCAATAGATTCTGGCCAGTCCACCACCAGCAACGCGCAGTTGCTTTCCGCCAATTCGTGTTTAGTCCAATCCACCTTTCCCGGCGTATCAATATTGCGAACCTAGAAGGTCAGGGCCGCTTATAGTTTCGCGCCCGTGTCGCAAATCGTCCCGCCGCCGCACTAATCAATGACGATGCAAATACGATTGAGCAGGACATCACATGGACTTGACTGACAAAGAATACGTCGAACGCTGTCGTGATGGTCATCCCGAGGACTTTGGGCGGCTGGTGGAACGCTACCAGAAACCCTTGTTCTCCTTCTTGGCCTCGCGGGTCGAAAACTTCCCGCAAGCCGAGGAGGCGGCGCAGGAATCGATGGTCCGCGCCTTCCTGTCCCTGAAGAAGCTCCGCAAACCGGAATCGTTTTATTGCTGGTTGCTGGGCATTGCGGGACGGGTGGCCAAGGAACAATTCCGCTCCGGGCTTCGCCATCAGCCGGACCCGGATGTGGCCGAGGCCTTGATGCCGGCCATCTCAGACAGCGCGGAAGCGTATCCGTTGGAAGCAGCCATTGCGGTCCTGCCTGAAAGTCATCGTCAGGTGATCCTGTTGCGGTATTACGAGGGGCTTTCCTGTCAGGAAGTGGCCACCCGCCTCGGCCTGCCGCTCGGCACGGTCACCAAGACGCTTTCCCGGGCTTACGCCCTGCTGCGGCAGGACCTCCAGGCCCGTGAACGCGCCGGACAAACAGTCAACCAAACTGAACAACCATGAACTGCGCCGAATGTCGGGACAATCTGGTCGCCTGCGCGGAAGGCCTGCTCGATCACAGTGAAGAGCAGCAATGCCGGGCACATCTGCAAACCTGTGCGGCCTGCCGGGCGGAATACACCGCGGTCACGAGCCTGCAACAGCGGCTCGTCGCCCGCGGTCAGGCCGCCTCGGAGGTGAACCTGGTGGGAACGGTCATGCGGCGCATCCAGCGGGAGCAGTCAAAACCGGAAAGAGAAACTATTATGAGCACAATATTGAAACATCGTTGGGGATTTGGATTGGGCGCCGCCGGATTCGCGGCCGTCGTCGTCTCGATCTCCCTCCTCGGCACCTCAAAAATCCAGGCCGCCGCCGCCGAAGTCATGGCCAAGGGCGCACAAGCCGCCGCCAAACTCACCAGCATCCACCTGCGCGGCCAGTTGCGCACCCCGCCGGCGGACAACTTCAGCGCCATCAACCCCGACGCGGATTTTGTCACGGTGGAATTATGGAAACAATTTGGGACGGAACCAAAATGGCGGGTGGAGAAGCCCGGGCGCATTGCCGTCATGGACGGACAGTCCACGCTGCTATTCATCAAACCGGACGAAGCCTTGAAAATCCCGCGGCCGTCGTCCAGTGCGTTCGACACGCAATGGCTGCACGAACTGGCCAACCTCAGCCAGACGCTCACCGACGAATTGGGCGCGAGCAAGGCCCACGGCTGGCCGGTGACCCTTGCCAATGTGCAAGGTGCCGATGGTAAACCCAAGTCGGTGATCACTGTTGAGGCCACGTCCGGTCTGCTCACCGGCGACTACCTCAAGAACAAGTTTTTCGGCACGGCCGACACGCGCCGGGTTTATGTGTTCGATGACCAGACCGAGGTCCTGGATTCCGTGAAGATCTATCTCCACGCCGCTTCGGGTGATAAATTGATCTTTGAACTGGATCAGATCGATTACAACCAGCCGGTCGATTCCGGCCTCTTTCAACTTCAACTGCCCGCCGGCGTGAAATGGGCGGGGCAGATGCAGATGCTGCCTGACAATGAGAAATATGCCACCCTGACCCCGGAGCAGGCCGCCCGTGCTTTGTTGGAGGCTTGCAGCCGGGAAGACTGGACCGAAGCCGCAAAATTCTTCGATCCGCTTACGGCCCAAGAAAAAGAATCCCTCGGCGGCCTCCAGGTCATCAGCGTCGGCACGCACTTCACTTCGGCCATCTCACTGATCAGCGGGGCGCAGTTCGTGCCGTATGAAATCAAACTGAAGAACGGCGAGACCAAAAAATTCAACCTCTCCCTCAAGCGGGACGCACGCACCCGCCGCTGGTTTGTGGACGGCGGGATTTGATCGGAGCAGGCCGTGGAATTTTCCACGGGACACCGGCCGGAAACGTGAAAACGTTTCCGGCCACTTTCCTTTTCGCCGTGGTTCGCGGTTAAAAGTTCACCGCTTGGCGCCCGCCATTCGTCATTCGTGCTTCGTCATTGCACCACGACCCACATCGTCTTGAGATACGCCGCCTCTTCGCGACTAATCGGAAAATCCGGCGGCTGCGGCACATAATGCTGCTTCCCCATCTTTCGTTTCGCCCCATGAACAGCCGTCGCGACTGTTTCCATGAATGTCTCTGGCGGCCAGTCCGCGGCATTCGTCGAGGCCAGCAGCACGCCGCCCGGCTTGAGCACCGGCAGCGCCGCGCTTAACAGATCACCAAAGTTTTTCTCCACGCGAAACACCCCGTTCTCCTTCGACTGCGAGAACGTCGGCGGATCCAGCACCACCGCATCGAACGCGCGGCCTTTCTTGGCGAGCCGGCGCAGCCAGTCGAAGGTGTCGCCGTAAATAAAATCATGCGCCGCCGGGTCGAGATCGTTGTGCGCAAAGTTGCGCCGGCCCCATTCGAGATATTTTTTCGAGAGATCCAGGCTCGTCGTCCGCGCCCCGGCCAGCGCCGCGCACACCGAAAAACCGCACGTGTAAGCGAACGTGTTCAATACTTCCGGTTTTGTATTTTTAATTTTTAATTTTTCATTAAAAAGTGGGAAATCTCCCGCCACATGCCCAGTCAATAACCGTCTTCGATTGTCCCGCTGATCGAGGAACAGCCCCACCGAATAGCCCTCGTTAAAGCTCAGCTCATAGCGGACGCCGTTCTCCTGGATGACAAACCGCTCCGGTGCCGGCTCGCCCCAGGCGAGCTGCGGTGACACCTCGCCCGTCTTGGACTGCCGCACATGGCGCGACAACATTTTGTGATACGCCCCAAGGGCCGAAAACTTTTTCGCCAGCCGCGCCAGCTCGGCTTGTTGCGCCGCCGTCAGCGGACCTTCAGCCTGCGACAGCAAAAAATCTCCAAGTTTTTCCACATACCACCCCGGCCAGCCATCGCTCGTACCGTGGACCAGCCGGAACGCATCCGTCGCCTCCGGGTCGATGATGGCCGACCGCAACGCCAGCCGCGGTTCGCGGTCGAAATCCACCGGCGCGGACAATTTCACCGGCGCATTCGTGGCCGGATGCCTGAACTCGATTTCACCCGCGTGCAGATAAACGCGCGCTGACGCCGTGCCGCCATAAAGCGTGTCGCCTAAAATCGGAAACCCGTTCTCGGCCGCGTGCACGCGGATCTGGTGTGTGCGTCCGGTGAACGGCTCGGCGCGCACCATCTTCAAACCTGAGATGGCGTGTTTGGCATCCACGATGGGCGTGAACTTCGTCTCCGCCATTTCACCGCCGGGCCGGCTCGCATATTTTTCGCCGAGGCGGAGCAGGGTGGTCTTCACCATCAGTTCTGTTCCCGGCACGGGCTTGTCCGTCAGCAGCAGATACGTCTTGTGGACCTGCCGGGCGGTGAATTGTTCCGTGAGCGATTTATTGGCCAGCGCCGTTTTTCCAAAAACCAAAATCCCGCTCGTTTCCTTGTCCAGCCGGTGGATGATGGCCAGCGACGCCCAGCGTGGTTCCCGCGCGCGCAGCCAATCATATATGCCTTCCCCCGCGTATGGCCCGGGCGCATGCGTGTTCCACCCCGCCGGCTTGTGGACCGCCAGCAGGTGTTCGTCTTCAAAGATGACGCACGGCACCATGCCCCATGAAACCATTTTTGCCCGCGGGAATGAATCTTAAAACGGCACGGCCTGCTGGCTTTGGCCAACCCCATCCAAGAGGGTGGAGTTTGTCGCGCTGCGACCCGGGCCCGCCATCAGGACCGCGGCGCTCAAGGCGCTTTACCGTGTATTGCAACCCAGGTGGCAGGGCGCGTCGCTCCGCGCGCGCCGCGTCTGCAACCGATTCCAACTCATGTCCAAACACTTCATTTGCCAGCCAAAGCCTGACGACATCTCAAACATGTTAAACCCGTCCCGTCTTGCCACGTCGGCGCGCGCGGA
>JARLJW010000097.1 GCA_031290985.1 Verrucomicrobiia bacterium
GTTGAATGTTGAATGTTGAATGTTGAATGTTGAATGTTGAATGTTGAATGTTGAATGTTGAATGTTGAATGTTGAATGTTGAATGTTGAATGTTGAATGTTGAATGTTGAATGTTGAAAATGTTTACCGCTTTCCGCTTTTCATCCGTGTTCATTCGTTCGTGTCCATCCGTGGTAAAAAATTCCGCCCCTTCGTTCCCTCCGTTCCCTTCTGTAAAAAGTCAACCGCTCATCACGAATCGCGCTTGCCGCTGCGCGCCGCCTGCCGCAAGCTTTCCCGGATGTCCGAACGTCCGGTTGCCACCTTGAACAAACCCGATGCCGCGCTCGAAATGACGCTGCGGCCGTCGCTCTTTTCCGATTTCACCGGCCAGCCCAAGGTGAAGGAACGCCTCGAGATCGCCGTCGCCGCCGCCAGCCAGCGCGGCGAGGCGCTCGACCATATCCTCCTCTCCGGCCCGCCCGGCCTGGGCAAGACCACCATCGCCAACATCCTCGCCAAGGCCATGGGCGCGAACGTCAAGGCCACCAGCGGCCCCACCATCGAAAAGGCCAGCGACCTCGCCGGCCTGCTGACAAACCTGGAAGAAGGCGACGTCCTGTTCATCGACGAAATTCACCGCCTGCAAAAGACCATCGAGGAATATTTGTATCCCGCGATGGAAGATTTCAAACTGGACATCATCATCGACTCCGGGCCGAACGCCCGCAGCGTGCGCCTGAACCTCCCGCGCTTCACGCTCATCGGCGCGACCACGCGCAGCGGGCTGTTGAGCGCCCCCATGCTCACGCGTTTCGGGATGCGCGAGCGGCTGGATTATTACTGCGCCGCCGACCTGGACAAAATTGTCATGCGTTCGGCGAACCTGCTCAATGTCGCGATCGATCCGGCGGGCGGCCATGAGATCGCCCGGCGCAGCCGCGGCACGCCGCGCATCGCGAACAACCTGCTCCGCCGCGTGCGCGATTACGCGCAGGTGCGGCACGACGGCCGCATCACCGCCGACGTCGCCGACAAGGCGCTGGCGATGCTCGAGATCGATGAAAACGGCCTCGACGAGATGGACAAGCGCATCCTCGAAGCCATCATTGTGAAATTCGGCGGCGGACCCGTGGGGGTGAATTCGCTGGCCGTCGCCGTCGGCGAGGAACCGGACACCATCGAGGAAGTCTATGAGCCGTACCTCATCATGGAAGGCTACCTCAATCGCACCCCGCAAGGCCGCATCGCCACGGAGCTGAGCTACAAAAAACTCGGGCTTAAGCCGTCCGCCGGCGGCCAGTCAAAATTGTTTTAGAGCGGGAATTGTTTTAGGCAGGATCAGCCGCAGGAAACTTGAGCGGAAAGCGGCGCTGGCGGACCAGGTTTTTTTAGAATCAGATAATGCCGGAAGGACTTTGCATCCCGTCCGGCGCGAGGGATAAACGCATGAACGTATTTTATGAGGCATTGCAAAAGCGGGTGGGCGCGGGGTTTGCCCGGTTGCTCATGGCCGGCCTGGCGGCGCTCTTTTTCCCCGGGCTGGTCATCATGCTGACCGGAAACATCCCCTCCGGGCTGATCTTCATTACCTTCGCCGTGATCCTGGCCGGGGTGCTGTCCGTTACGCTGGCCGCTCCCGCCGCCGGGCCGCCCGCGGCAAGCGGCCCGGAGGCCGCTTTTGAATACCTGGCGGATTATGGTTTTTACCGGCATCCGGTCAAACCGGGCTATTTTTGCGGCCGCTGCCAAAGCCCCTTGCAAGCATGGAAGAACGGCTGGCGTTGCCCGGCGTGCGGCCAGCTTCACCAAAACCCGCACCCAGGTGGACGCGCGCGGCTGACTTGACGGAGCGCTGCTGGAGCTTGGCTCTGCGCCCCAAGGCTGTTTGGCATCGTCGGCCGCCAACCCGCCCGGACCCGGGGTGAATAATTCCCAAAAAAGAGTTTGTCAAAATTCCCGGCCATGATTCCATGCTCGTGATACAGGCACCTCGGAAACCAAACTCAAAGGGTCCACCATGAATGACAATCAGCCGGGCATTCCCGATCAATTACGGATCAAATTTCCCCACCTGCAGCCCATCAAAGGCCCGCCATCCATGGTGTCCGTCAACGGCTTTGGCGTCCGGGTTTACGGCCGGCGGGATTTCGACGAGGAAACCAAGACCTACGTCAAAACGCGGTGCCTTTGCGCCCTGCTCATCCCCGTCTTCGCGGTGGATGCCTACCGGGTCGCCGATGCCACGCAAAACCGCTGGTATTTTCTCGGCAAGGAACCGCTCTCCAGCTTTGCCCGTTCGTGGAACCTGGCCATGGGCTGCCTGTTGTTGTTCGTGGGGCTGGCCGTGGGCTGGGACATCCATAAATCCTCGCCGGCCTATCAGGCGCAGCAGGAGATCAAGCGCGCCGCCGGGCTGATGCAGGCCGGCCAGCCGCTGACGGCCGCAGGCGTTTATCGCCAGCAACTGAACGGTCCGTCCAGTGCCGCCGCGCGCGCCGGCCTGCAAGGCGCTTTCGAAAACATCTTGAATTCCGACCAGGCGCCCGAGGTCGCCACCCTCGCCGGCGACCGCTACCAGCAAAACGAAAGCGCGCGGCTGGTGGATGATCTGGAATTCCAGTCCAGCCCCGCGAATGCATCACTGGTGCTGGAGCAGTACTGGGCGCAAAAACTTTTGGGCAATGAGAAACATGCGGCCGAAATTTACCAGCAGGCCCTGCACGACGGCGTCCCCCTGCCGGCACTCTGATAGCAGGGACCCGGTTGAGGGAGCCTTATTGAGGCTGGTACAGTGCAGTGGCCCGGCGGCGGCGCGAGCGGGGCGCGGCGTTTACGCCGCTTCAATGTCCAAAGCGGCAGCGCGCGTAAAACGCCCGGCACCCTGGCGTTTAGGACATTGAAGCGGGCTAAAGCCCGCGCGCCTCAATGAGGTGTTCCCGGAGCGGACATCCGGGTTTGCTGTAACCAAAAGTTCGCCCGCCCGTTTATGGCAGTTAAATTTAATGTTGGCACCGCGGCAGGTAGGGCGGACAGTCCCCTGCCCGCCGCGATTGCCAACCAACGCGCGCTGCTTCACCGCGACGGCACGCGGCAGTGATGTGCCCTGCCGGGGCCAATTTTGCCAGGAACCGCCATTGAAGTTGCCGCTTATGAACAACGCGACCAGCCCGGACAACCTTTTCGCCGCCGCGCGCCAGCGCCTGGTGGCGGAACTGGCCGGGCCCGGCTGCGCCATCACCGATGCGCGGGTGCTCGCGGCGATGAACCAGGTGCCGCGCCACGAGTTTGTCCCTGAAAAAAGCCGCGGCTGGGCCTACAAAAACATCGCGCTGCCCATCGGCCTCGACCAGACCATTTCCCAGCCGTTCATCGTGGCCACCATGACGGCCGCGCTCGCTCCGCAACCGGATGGTCGTATGCTGGAGATTGGCACGGGTTGCGGCTATCAGGCCGCCGTGCTCGCGCAGTTGGTGGCGGCGGTTTACACCATCGAAATCATCGAAGCCCTGGCGGAACACGCCCAAAACACCCTGCACCGGCTGGGCTGCCGCAACGTCCACACGCGCACCGGCGACGGTTACGACGGCTGGCCCGCCGCCGCGCCGTTCGACGGCATCATCGTGACCTGCGCCCCCGGACACGTCCCCGCCCCGCTCATCGCGCAGCTCAAGGATGGCGGCCGGCTGGTGATCCCCGTCGGCCCGCCGGGCAACCAAGACCTGTTCATTTTTCAAAAACGTGACCAGCGGCTCGTGGAACAGGCCCGGTTTCCGGTGCGCTTTGTGCCGATGACCGGCCGCCTACTTTGAGCTCGGGCCGGCCGGGGGAACCGTCGCATTGGAGGTCAAGGCATCGGTCAGTAAATTGCACCCGACGTCTAAAGGCTCTGCATCGTTGGTGAGCCGGAAACCTTGAATTTTTTCCTTCAGCCCGGGACCGGGTTGCAGGCCCGCCAAAAAGTTATCCCACGCTTCGCCGCCCGGTTGGCTGAGACCGCTCCGCCAAAGATTGTAGTGCGCCAATTCATCCCCCTCCAGCAGCCTGCGGCCAAAGTGTGCTTTCTGAAATGTCTCATCGGGATCGTTCCAGCTCGCGTAGCACAACACCGGCAGCGGGCGGTCATGCTCCAGGTCCATTTCCCAGACAACCCGTCCATCCTGCCATTTGCCATTGGAATGATCCGGGGCGTGTTTCAATGCCAGCTTGACGGTCAGGTGGTCCGTTTCCCCGCCCAGATCACCGGGAATACCCAGCAGATCCGAGGTCAAGCCTTCGGTCGCATCACCCGGCTTGGGTTCTTTGAGGTCGGGGTCTTTTTTTCTTTTTTCCTCCCAGGCATTGCGTTGGGCGCGATACAGATCAGTCCGGGCCATGTATTGACCCCATGATTTTTCGAGGGCGGAATTGTTGGTAAGAATGCCCAGTGATTTTGGCATCGGCCCGGCGGCGGGAATTTCCATCTTTTCCGCCACCAACCGTTGAATCAGCCTTGGCACCTCATCAGCTTCGGCACTGCTGGCGATCAAGGGTAATTTGGGCAAGTCCGAAAGCTTCAGATAACCACGCTCAACGAGATACTGGAAAAAGCGCACGGTAAATTCCTCGGGCGTATTCGTGTCCGACAGGTTGCTGGCGGCCGCCATTTTAAAATATTCCCCGGCGTTCTTGAGGTCGTGCCGGAAATCCTCATCTAAAAACTTGCGGAGCTTTTTGTAGCCGCGCTCGTGACCGAACTCGGTTTTGCTCCAGCCGATGACCAGGTCGGTGAGCTGGTCCGCCGCGTGGAATTGTTTGAGCGTCCGTCCCGCCAGATCGTCATCGCCCCGAAACCGTTCCGAATAAAACCCGGATTCACCCAGGCTCGTGACATAATTCGTGTAAGCACCGGCACCGCCCACGTCCTTGGGCATTGCCCCGGAAAATTCAGCCTTGGCGATATGCCGTTGACCATCCCGTATCACTGTGTTTGCCGGGTATGCCTTTGTAATGGCCACGAGTTCATTGGACGGAAACCCTTGATAGTTGGGAACCCCATTGGAACTATTGCCGTCCACCCGGTAAAACGTAAGCGTCCGCTCCACCCCATGCGCCGTGGGCTTCAACTCCACCGTGTAGTCATTGTGCGGACAGCCGGTGAGCAGGGCGCAGACCGGGGCGAGAAACAGCCATGGAAGAAGTCGTCTGCCAAAAAAACCAGCCGGCGCGAAAAATTCACGTCCTTTTGGATTCATGATTCGATGCTAGTGGCCAAATCTTTGGATGCAAGAAATCAATGGCCCGCCCTACACCTCGAAATCCTTCAGATGCTTCAGCCCGATCCGCATCGGCAGCCAGCCGATGACGACCGACAGCACCACGAACGCGGCAATGCTGGTGATCACCCAGTCGCTGCGTGAGTGAAATCCGCCGCCGCCCAGCACCAGCAGGGCCAGCGAGGCGATGATGTACACGGAACTCAGCACGAAACATAGCGTCCCGCCAAAGCCGCTCACGATCTTGTTCGGGTTGGTCTCCTTCACGTTCGGAAACAGCACGCCCAGCCCGATCGCCAGGCCGTTCAGCGCAAACGTCATCACCGTCACCACCGCCCCGAAAAACGCCACGTCGTCCCACGGCATCTTCAGCAGGTAGCACGACAGCGTGACCAGCGCCAGCGTGACCACCAGCGAGAGCAGGCTGGCCAGCCAGTATTTGGTCATCACGATGCGCGGCAAACCCATCGGCGACATCCCCACGATCCACAGCCGCCGGCCTTCCAGCGAAAATTGCGGGAACACAAACCGCGTGGTGACGGACGCCAAATTAAACGCGCACGCGCCCAGGTTCAGAAACGCCACCGCGTGGATCCAGAACGGGCTCGTGAGTTGGTGCGTGAAGTTGCGCAGGTTGATGATGTACGCGCCCAGCAGGCCGAAGAACATCACCGACTGGCCCCATTGCGTCGTGTCGCGCCAGAACATCCGCAGATCCTTCACCGCGATGGCCTTCGTGTCCGGCTGCATATGTGGGATCTTGTCGAACCACCGCTCCAGCAGGCCCGGCTTGCGGGAATGTTTCTCCGCGCTCAGAAAGCTGAATTGAAAGCCGCCGCCCGGCGCCCGGCTCTGCACCGCCGAGGCCGTGTCGTAAAAAATATTGCCAAACCGCGTGAAGGCGATGCTCCCGAAGAACAGCGTGTGGCTCAGCAACACCCCGGCGAAGAAGATCGCGCCGCTGGTGATGCCCTCCGCCCATTGCAGCAGCGACGACGACAGCCAGTAGCTCGGCAGGAACGGGAACAGCGTGAACCGCGTCTTGGCCAGCAGCCGGTCGAGCGCCTCCAGCGTGCGCTTGTCCAGCAGGTCGTCATCCACCGGGTTCGTCTTCCACCAGAACGCCACGAACGCCAGCAGCACCACGGCGATCACCATCAGCACCACTTGAAACGTTTTCCGGTCCAGGTGCCGGCCGATCCCGATCGCCAGCGCCGAGCCCAGCACGCACGGCAGGATGATGAACAGGCTCATGAGCACCGCCGTGAGCAGGTAGAAATCCCATGGCACATCCCGCACCAGCCCGAACGCCACCAGCAGCGGCGCGATCAAAAAGATGAACGCCCACGACGCCAGGATCATGGACTCGATGAATTTCCAGCGGAAGATCGTGTCCCGCGACAGCGGCAGCGTCAGCAGAAACGCCGTCTCCCGGTTCCGGAACAGGTTCGTGTAGCTGATGATCAGGTTGCTCAGCAGCAGCAGCGCAAACAAAAAGGCGAACAACGTGTACAGCAGCCGTTCCGTCAGCACCGCGCCCAGGCCCGGAAACTTGGCCACGAACCGCATCCCGTGGTAGAACAGTTCGAACGCCAGCACCAGGTAGCCCAGCACAAAGATCGTGATGATGCTCGAGAGCAGCCGGGATTGTTCGCGGATGGACAGCAGCCGCCGCCAGCTATGGATGGCATTCACCCGCAGCAGCAACAGCAGCGGCGAGGCTTTCAATGAGGCGACCAGTCGGAACACCCGCCAAAAGTATCGTCCCCGCCCGCCCCCCGCAATACGCATTCATCATCATGCAAAGGTGAAATGGTCGCGCTGCCACCATTTCTGCCTGCGCAGCGGGCACCTTGAGGCGTGGCTGATCCGGTTGCATCTGCACATCCTGAACACTCTGCGGCCGCGCCAGCCTCGGGTGGCGAAGGCGGGTGGCATCGCTTTCCGAAATCGCCTCAATTCTTCACCCCCTTCTCGGTTTGCTCCTGTAAAAAACTTGTTCCATAAAATTATTTCTTGAACCCTTTCCGCCCGACCCTGTCTCATCCCCATGGATCGGATGAAACAAGCCGTCGTCGTGTTGCTGCCAGTCGTCTGGCTGGTGACGGTCGGCTATGTCTCCTTCGAGTCCTCGCCGGGCGTGCGGCTGGCTGAACCCACCGAGGCCGGCCGTTCCACCAGTGGTGCCGCCCCGGAATCCGGCGACATCTGCTGGTTTGCCAATGACCAGACCCGTCACGTCGCCCGCCGCCTTTTCCCGGGCCGCAGCCAGGACAAAGAAACTCCCGGCGGCCTGGTTCCCACCAATCGTCCCAGCGCGCCGCCCCAGGTCATCGCCGCCGTTCCCCTGGCCGGCCCGTCCAGTCTGCTCCAGCAACGCTGGCAGTTCCTCTGGCGCACCGCCGCCTCTCCCCGCGCCCCCGCATCCCTCGCGTAAGCAGTCGCCCGGCGGGCACCGTCTTGTGACGCGCTGGCCCCGGCTTCTGACTGCCCCTCCGACATAAAACCGGCGGACACTGACGTCCGCCCGGTTGTGAACTTCGAAGAACTTTTAACCAAAGAAAGAATACCGTTATGCAAAAATTTGAATCCCTGAAACTGCAGTTGCAATATCGCGGCCTGCACAGCAACCACCGGCTCGAACAACTCATCGGGCAAAGCCTGGAGGCCCTCCGCCGCCTGCTGCCCATCTCCACGGCGCACGTCGTCCTGGAACAGCAGCGCGATGGCTCGCCGGCCTATCGCGTCCGCGCGCACCTCGCCGTGCCCGGGCCCGATGTCCATGCCGAGGCCACCGACCACACGTTGCCCGCCGCCTGGCGCAAGCTGGCTCAGAAACTCAGCCACCAGTTCCAGCGGCGCAAGGCCCGCCAGCAATCCCGGTTCAAGGACCGCGGCCTCAGCCGGCTCGCCGGCCAATGGAGCGGCGCCGTGTGACGCACGCGCCCCGCCAAACCAAACGCACCGAAACATTAAAACAGATCAAAACATGAAAACGAAAATCATCCTGAAATCGCTGGCCGACCTGCCGTCCAACACCCTGGCCTTCGCCGCCGCCGTCCAGTCACGCGGTATCGAAATGACCAAACGCGTGCTGGGCCCGCCCGGCCGCGCCACCCGGCGACAAATGCGGGCCGCCCGTCAGCGCTCCGCCAGATTCATGGAAGACCTGGCCATCCGCGCCAACGCCCCGCTGCGTTCCCCCGGCTTCTGGCTGCATGGTGGCCTGAATGAGTGAGTGAACGCGCCAATGAAAAGGCCGGCTGGATGCATCCATCCAGCCGGCTCCTTTCCGCGGGTCGCGCCGTTAAAAATTCGCACCCATTGCCGCTAACTAGCCGGCCAGCCGGAGCGACGCACACGCGGAATCGCACAACCCGATAAACGTCTCCTCCGCCAGGTTCAGCCGTTTGCCGCGCCATTGCAGGATGCCCCAGCGCCGCACCAGTTTTTTCCGGCCCAGCGGCAGCGCCACCAGCGAGCCTTCCTCGAGCTCCTTTCTGGCGACCCACGGCGCGAGGATGCTCACGCCCAGGCCCAGCTTCACCAGTTCCTTCGTGGCCTCGATGCTGCCCGCCTCGATGATCGTGTTCAGCACCATCTCCTCCCGGCGGAAATAATCCTCAATCAGCCGGAACGTCACGCTGCTCTTGCTGTACAGGATGTAATTCTGGCGCGGGATCACGGCGCGCTCCACCTGCTTCGCCTGCGCCCATGGATGCAGCGCGGAGACGACAAACTGCAGGTCGTCGTTGAACAGCGGATGAAATTCGAGCTGCGGCTCCTTCTCCGCCTCCAGCGTCAGCGCCAGGTCAATGCGCTGTTTCAACAGCGATGACACCAGTTGCGGCGTGTCGCCCGGCTCCAGCGAGATGGCGTGATCCGGAAAACTTTCCTTGAACTCGCGCAACACCGGCGGGATCAGGTGCTGGCACGCCGTGGTGCTCGCGCCCAGCCGCAGCCGGCCCTTGCCCCATTTGCCAAGCTGCGTGAGCGATTCCCGCGCGGCCTCCATTTCCGATAAAATTTTTTCCGCATGTTGCAACAGTTGTTCGCCCGCCTGCGTGAGCACAACTTTTTTACCCAGCCTGTCTAAAAGGCGACAGCCGGTTTCCGACTCCAGCGCCTTCATCGAGTGGCTGATGCCCGATTGCGTCAGGTGCAGCTCGCGCGCGGTCTGCGTAAAGCTGCCCGTGCGCGCGAGCACGCGGAACGCCCGAAGCTGTCGGCTGTCGAGCGGTGCGCTCACGTATGAATCCTTTTCATCTTTGCCATTTGAATTAAGAGAAGCAGTCATCGCGCCAACTGGTTTTTTTGGCACGTTCGCGGCTAAATCACCAAGCCAAGGGTGAAATCACCCGCTTATGGATAAAAAATCGCCAGTCCCCAGTTTTCGCGCCGCCCACAAAAATTTGCGGCTCGGTTTCGTGCCGTTGACCGACTGCGCGCCGCTCGTCATGGCGCAGGAACTCGGCTTGTACAAAAAATTCGGCCTGCGCGTCGAGCTGAGCCGCGAACTCGGCTGGGCCACCATCCGCGACAAGGTCACGCACCGCGAACTGGATGCCGCCCATGCGCTGGCCGCCATGCCCATCGCCGCCACGCTCGGCCTCGGCTCCATCCCGTGCGATTGCCTGACCGCCTTGGTGCTGAACCTCAACGGCAACGCCATTACCCTCTCGAACGATCTGTGGAAACGCGGCGTGCGTGACGGCAAGACCCTGCGCGAGGAGATCCTGCGCTCGCGCCGCGAAAAAACTTACACGTTCGGCGTGGTGTTCCCCTTTTCTTCCCACCGCCATCTGCTGCGCCACTGGTTCGCCGCGCAGGGCATCGATGCCGATCGCGACGTGCGCATCGTTGTCGTGCCGCCGCCGCAGATGGTCGCCAACCTCAAGGCCGGCAACCTCGACGGTTTCTGTGCGGGTGAACCCTGGAATTCCGTGGCCGTCCAGGCCCGCGCCGGCTGGATCGCCGCGACGAGCTCCGAACTCGACGCGCTGCATCCCGAAAAAGTCCTGATGGTGCGCAGCGATTTTGCCGCGAAACGCAGCGAAGAACACCTCGCCCTGGTCGCCGCATTGCTGGAGGCGTGCGAATTCTGCGACCAGCCGGAAAATCACGCGCAGATCATCGCCACGCTCGCGCGTCCGCAATTCGTCGGTGTTTCCGAAGAGGCGCTGCGCCACGGCATCGAAGGGGTGATTGATTTTGGCCACGGCGTGGAACGCTCCGTCCGTGATTTCTGCATCTTCCATCGTAATGGCGCGAACGAGCCGTCCGGCGACAAGGCCGCGTGGGCCTTGCAACTCGTGCGCGACAGCGGGCTGTGCCCCGACCCGTCCGCGCTCAGCTTTGCGTTCGCGAAGAAAATTTTCCGTCCCGACCTCTTTGAAAACGCCGCCGCCTTGCGTCACACCACCCCAACCGCATCAGAACATGAATCACAAACCATCCTCGCCTAAATTTTCCCGCCGCTCGTTCCTTGGCAAAGCCGCCAAGGGCGCCACGCTCACCGCCCTGTTCGCCGGCCTGCCCAAGGGCTGGGTCGGCACCGCTTGCGCCAGCGATGCGCCGGAAACCGCCACGTTGAACTTCGGCATGATCGCGCTGACCGATTGTTCGCCCATCGTCATCGCGCATGAAAAAGGGCTGTTCAAAAAATACGGCATCGATTCCACCGTCACGAAAGGCGCGAACTGGGCCGCCATCCGCGACAATCTTTCCACCGGCACCATCCAGGCCACGCACATGCTCATCGGCATGCCGCTCGCCTCCACCATGGGCCTCGCCGGTTCGCCCAAGAAGCCGATGATCATCCCGTGGTTGCTGAACCGCAACGGCCAGGCGATTACGCTCAAGTCGGAATGGAACGGCAAAGTTGGGGCCGATCCCAAGGCCATCAGGCCATTTGTCGAAAAGGCCAATGCGCTGGGCGAACCGCTGACGTTTGCCATGACGTTTCCGCCCGGCACCCATGCCATGTGGATGCGCTATTACCTCGGTGCCGGCGGCATCAACCCGGACAAGGATGTCTCGCTCATCACCGTCCCGCCCGCCCAGATGGTGGCGAACATGAAGATCGGCAAAATGGACGGCTTCTGCGTGGGTGAACCTTGGAACGCGCGTTCCATTGCGGACAAGATCGGCTTCACCTCCGTCTCCACGCAGGACATTTGGAAGGACCATCCCGAAAAAGCCTGCGCCTTCACCGCCGAATTCGCCGATAAAAACCCGAAGACCGTCAAGGCCGTGCTCAAGGCGCTCCATGAAGCCAGCGTGTGGCTCGACAACCTGGACAATCGGCCCGAACAATGCGACATCGTCAGCCGGCCGACCTACATCAACTGCGAGGCCAAAACCATCCTCGGCCGCCTGCAGGGCCATTATGACTACGGTGACGGACGCACCAAGGAAGATCCGAACTACATGATCTTCAGCCGCCGCAACTGCAATTATCCGCAGCCCAAATACGCCAAATGGTTCCTCTCCCAATATCGCCGCTGGGGCCTGGTCAAGGGCGCGCCGGATTACGAAGGCGTCGCCAGGCAGGTCATGCGCCCCGATATCTACGAGGAAGCCATGAAGGAGATCGGCTACACGCACGGCGGGTTGAACAACGACAAGGAAACCCTGTTTGACGGGGCGACTTTCGACCCGGCCGGCGACCTGGAGGCCTATGCGAAAAGTTTTGCCGTCAACAGCGTGAAAGGTTGATATGAAAACTTTCAAACTCGACTGGATTATTCTCCCGCTCCTGGGGATGCTGGCCGTCCTGGGCCTTTGGGAAATCTCCTCGCTGACCTGGGCGAAAGACCTGCCCACGCCGGCCAAAACGTGGGAAGTCAGCCGGCCCTATCTCGCCGAACCGTTCGCCAAGCGCGGTGAGATGGACCAGGGCATTTTGCGCTTCATCTGGTATTCGCTGATCCTGGTCGCCAAAGGTTACACCCTCGCGCTCATCATCGGCACGCCGATCGGATTCATGCTGGGGCTTTCCCCGACCTTCACCAAGATATTCGATCCCATCATCCAGGTGTTGCGCCCCGTTTCACCGCTGGCTTGGTTTCCCCTGGGCCTGATGCTCTTTTTGAGCGCGGGCAGGAACGCTTCGGAACTCGGCGCCTTGTTCACCATCGCCGTCTGTTCCATGTGGCCCACGGTCCTGAACACGGCGGTCGGCGTGCGCGCCATCCCGCAGGATTATCTGAACGTCGCAAAAGTCCTCAAGCTCTCGCGCACCAAAACGCTGTTCAAGGTGCTCATCCCCGCGACCTTGCCCTACATGTTCACCGGGTTCCGTTTGAGCCTCGGCATCGCCTGGCTGGTCATCGTCGCGGTGGAGATGCTGATCGGCCGTCCCGGCATCGGCGGCTTCCTGTGGCAGGAATATAACTCGGCCATCTACGAACACATCATTCTCTGCATCATCACCATCGGCGTCGTGGGCTTCATCCTCGACCGCCTGATGAGCCTCGTGGAGAAACGCTTTAAAACCGCCTGACGGGAAATTGCGAAACCCTAAATCATAATGACTAAACAATCACCAATGCCGAATGACACGCAAACACACCCGGATGCCGTGCGTGGATTAGTCATTCGCGCTTCGGAATTATTTAGTCATTGGTGCTTGGTCATTAGGAATTTTTGAAATGGCTTTTCTTGAACTCAACAATGTCTCGAAGCATTTCGGCGGCGCCCCCGTGCTGAAGGACATCAATCTGTCCGTCGCCAGGGGCGAGTTCGTCGCCATTGTCGGTTTCTCCGGCGCGGGCAAGACCACCTTGATTTCACTCATTGCGGGGCTGCTCAAGCCCGCCGCCGGCACGCTCAAATTGAACGATCTGGAAATCACCGGGCCCGGGCCGGACCGTGGGATTGTTTTTCAAAACTACTCGCTGCTCCCGTGGCTTTCGGTGTTTGAAAATATTTTGCTCGCCGTGGAATCGGTCAACCCGAACTGGTCGGCGGAGAAACGGAAAGACCACGTCGAAAAACACATCGCCATGGTCAATCTCACCCCGGCCCGCGATAAAAAGCCCGGCGAACTTTCCGGCGGCATGCGACAGCGCGTCTCGGTCGCCCGCGCGCTGGCCATGGATCCGCAGATCCTGTTGCTCGATGAACCCCTTTCCGCACTCGATGCCCTCACCCGCGCCACATTGCAGGATGAAATCTCCCGGATTCGCGCCGAGACGAACAAAACCGTCGTGCTCATCACCAACGACCCGGACGAGGGCATTTATCTCGCGGACCGCATCATCCCGCTGACCGCCGGGCCGGGCGCGACGCTCGGGCCGTCCTTTACCGTGGAGATTCCGCGGCCGCGCGACCGCAAGTCCATCAACCACGACCCGCATTTCAAGCAGCTCCGCCGCGAGATCGTGGAATTCATGCTGAATTCCAAGACGGAACGCCATACGGCCATCACCAAAAAACTGGTCCTGCCCGACATCGAGCCGGAAGACCTGAACCTGCCGCGCACCATGACGGGCTGGCGCAAGACGCCCATCCGCAAGGGTGAATTGAAGGAAGAAGCCGTGGAGGTGAAGCCGTGAGCAATAACTACGTCGAACTCTCGAACCTCTCGAAGGTTTATCCGACGCCAAAGGGCGATGCGGTCATCGTCAAGGATTTCAACCTGAAGATCCAGAAGGGCGAATTCGTGACGCTCATCGGCCATTCCGGGTGCGGCAAATCCACGGTGCTCTCGATGCTCGCCGGACTGAATGACATCTCGGCTGGCGGGATCATCCTGGCGGGCCGCGAACTTTCCGGCGCGGGGCCGGACCGCGGCGTGGTGTTTCAATCGCCGTCACTGCTGCCGTGGATGACGGCGTTTGAGAACGTGATGCTGGGCGTGGAGCAGGTGTTCTTCACCGCGGGCAAGCAGGAGCGGCGCGAGATCGTGGAATACTACCTGACGGTGGTGGGCCTGGCGGATTCGATGGACAAGAAGCCGGCGGAATTGTCGCAGGGCATGCGCCAGCGCGTGGGCATCGCCCGCGCCTTTGCGCTCAAGCCCAAGATGCTGCTGCTCGACGAGCCGTTCGGGATGCTGGACTCGCTCACGCGCTACGAACTGCAGCAGGTGCTCATCGAGCTGTGGCGCAAAAACAAGATCACCGCGCTCATGGTCACGCATGACGTGGACGAGGCGCTGTTCCTGAGCGACCGCATCGTGTGCATGACCGATGGCCCGGCGGCGGAGGTGGGCGAGATCATGGAGGTGAATTTTCCGCGCCCCCGCGAACGCAAGGCCGTGATGGAGCATCCGGATTATTACCGGCTGCGCGAGCAGTTGATCGAGTTTCTCGAAGTCCGCGCACACCGCCAGCCCGCCGCCCAGGCCGGGCCGAAGCCGCCGGTTGCCCCGGTGGTTTCCCCGCCGCAACCGCCCGTGGAGAAAATCCCCCCGTCGGCGGACGCTGAAAAATTTAGCAAGGCCCGGTTGAACCCGGCTTGAAACCCAACCCAGATAATGAAACCCAACCTGAAAACCCTCTCCGCCGGCGCGCTGGTGCTCGCCGCGCTCAATGAAGCCCGGGCGCAATACACGCCGCCCCCGCCGCCCGCGCCCTTCCAGGGCTTCATCAATGAAGCCCTCCGCGCCCGGGATCCGTACGCCAACCAGTGGGATTTCGGCGGCGAACTGCGCGGTCGTTACGAGGTGAAGGACGGCTTTGCCATCCAAGGCACGGCCGGCTCGGTGGATTTCCGCAACCACGGGGTGCGGGTGAACAACGACTACTATCTCCTGCGGCTCCGGTTCCATGCCGGTTACACGGACAAGTGGTGGAGCGCCTATGTGGAACCCCAGAGCAGCATCGAGAAGAGCGACCTGCGCGCCGCCTACGCGAACGTTCCCGCCGTCGCCGGCACCACCAAGTTCGTCGGCAACGGCCCGGAGTCGGACACCATCGACCTGCATCAGGCTTACGTCACCCTCGGCAACCACAAGGAATTTCCCCTCTCGCTCAAGGCCGGGCGGCAGGAGATGAGCTACGGTGACGAGCGGTTGATCGGCGGCTTCGGCTGGAACAACATCGGCCGCTCCTTCGATGCCGCCAAGGTGCGCTGGCAGACGGAATGGTTTGCCGCGGACTTTTTCTCCGGCTGGCCCGTGGTGCCGCAGGACCAGACGTTTGATGATTCCAACACCAAGGACACCCTCTCCGGCGTCTATGCGACGACCCTGAAGGTTCCCAAGACCATCGTGGAAGGCTATTTCCTGGCACGCAACTCGCAGCGCGGGGCGATCAATGAGTTCGCCAGCCCGCAGTTTCCCCAGCCGACGGCGCGCGACATCTACACGGTCGGCGGCCGTTTGAAATCGAAGCCGGGCGAGCTGGGCAACATCGACTACACGGTGGAAGGCGCCTACCAGTTCGGTGATTTTGCCGCGACGGCCACCAGCGGGCGGCTGCGCCAGGACGCCTTCATGTTCACGGCCCTGGCCGGCTACACGTTTGCCGACCTCTGGGCCACGCCCCGGCTCGGGGCGGAATTCGATTACGGGTCCGGCGATGACAATTCCAAGGACGGCGTCCATGGCACCTTCGACAACCTGTTTCCGACAAACCACAAGTTTTACGGTTCAATGGATCTGGTTTCGCTCCAGAACATCCAGGATGTCGGCGTGAACGTGACCCTCAAGCCGGTCTCACGTCTGAGCGTGGCCTTGATGGGGAACATCTTCTGGCTCGCGAACAAAAATGACAGTTTTTACAACGTCGGCGGCGCACCCCGCGCCACGGGCGGCTACAGCGTCAATCCCGGCTACGGCAATTTCGTCGGCTCGGAGCTCACCAGCATTGTGGGCTACGCGCTCACGCGCAACTCGGTGCTGGAGACCGGCTACGGCCATTTCTTCGCCGCGAGTTATATCGACAAGTCCGTGGCGGGTGTCGGTGGCAGCCGCGATGCGGACTGGTTTTATGTGCAGACCACGCTCAAGTTTTAGCCGCGACGCCGTTCCTCCCGTCGCCGCGCCCCATCCAGTGATGGGGCGCGTCCCTTTTGGACGCGGGTGGATGGAAATCGCCAGTCTGAAAAGTATTGTGCAACTGGTCCGGCAAAACCGAACGGCGAATGGCGCCCACGGCGGCTTTTGGTCCGCCAGGCGTTTCCGGCGCGATGGATCATTTATCCAGTGTTCACCATGTCATCGCCGGTCAATGAATAACATTCATGGAACAAATGAAAACTATGAGCCGGATTTGGAGTCCCCAGACCGCCCGGTGGCACGAAGTTCGCATCCACTCCGGCCAGTGATTGAAACGTTAAAATGAACCAGCCCGTCGCCACCTTTATTCCGGAGAATGCGCCGTTCGATGCGGGTCAGCGCCTATGGCTCAACGGCTACATGGCGGGCCTGCTGGCGGGGAAACATTTCCCCCCGGCCATCCTCAAGGGTGCGGCGAATGGCGGCGCGCAGGCCACCGTGCCGCTGGTCATCCTGTTCGGCAGCCAGACCGGCACGGCGGAAAAGATTGCGAAGCAACTGGCAAAAGAATCCAGGACGCGCGGTTGCAACGGACGGGCGTTGGAGGCGGGCGCTCATGCCGGCATCGACTGGAGCCAGGAAACCAACCTGCTCATCGTCACCAGCACCTACGGTGACGGTGACATGCCGGATAATGCCCAGGCCTTCTGGGACTGGCTGCAGACCGACGCCGCCAAATCGCTCACGCACCTGAATTTTTCCGTGCTGGCGCTGGGCGACACCAACTACGAACAATTCTGCGCCGCCGGCAAAAAGATCGACGCGCGGCTCGAAGCGCTCGGCGCGAAACGGATTCATCCGCTGGAGGTCTGCGACTTGGATTACGAGGCGAAGGTGAAGGCGTGGAGCGCTGGCGCCCTGGCCGCGTTCGCACCGACGGGCGGCCCGGCGGCAAGCCCGGAAGCCATCAAACCGGCGGCCGTGGAGGGTTACTCCAAAACGAATCCATTTCCCGCCAAACTCATCACCAACCGGAAGCTCAACGGCGAAGGTTCGCAAAAAGAGACGCGCCACTTTGAAATTTCGCTGGAGGGCTCCGGCTTGAATTACGAGGCCGGCGATGCGCTGGGCGTCTGGCCGCATAACTGCCCGGAACTCGTCGCGGAAATCCTTGCCGCGCTCGGCTGCGACGGGGAGGAAGCGGTGCCCACCGCGAAAGGTGAACTGCCATTGCGGCAGGCGCTCACCAGCTTTTACGATGTCAGCCGGCCGGCGGCGGAACTGCAGAAATTTTTCAGCGAACGCAATCCCGCCTTCGCGGCGCTGCTGACGCCGGAGCGCAAGGATGACCTGAAGAAATTTCTCTGGGGCCGCGGCGTGGTTGATTTTCTCGTTGAAAATCCGGGCGTGAAACTGTCACCGAAGGAATTCACCGCGCTGCTCAAGCCGCTTGCGCCGCGCCTGTATTCCATCTCCTCCAGTCCTAAGGCGCACGCCGGCCAGGTGCACCTCACCATCAACGTGGTCCGCTACGACAGCCTGGGCCGTCCGCGCAAGGGCGCGGCCTCGACCTTCCTCGCGGACCGCGTGAACGACGGGATTCCCGTTCCGGTCTTCATCCAGACCGCGCACGGTTTCCGTCCGCCGGCGGATGGCGGCAAGCCGGTCATCATGGTGGGTCCCGGCACGGGCGTCGCGCCGTTCCGCGGCTTCCTGCACGAACGCAGCGCCACCGGGGCCACCGGCAAAAACTGGCTCTTCTTTGGCGAGCAGCGCGCCGCCACGGATTTTTATTACCGCGACGAACTGGAAAAGATGCTGGCGGACGGACGCCTCACCAAGTTGTCCACCGCCTTCTCCCGTGACCAGGCGGAGAAGATTTACGTCCAGACCCGGATGCTCGAAAACGCCGCCGAACTCTGGGCGTGGCTGGAGGCCGGCGCGCATTTTTATGTCTGCGGCGACGCGAGCCGCATGGCCAGGGACGTGGACGACGCGTTGCACAAGATTATCGAGAGCGCCGGCGGCAAAAGTGCGGAAGATGCCAAGGCTTACGTCGCGAAGTTGAAATCAGACAAGCGCTACCAGCGCGACGTGTATTGAGATGAGCAGCACCATCCAGATTCCCCTCGAGCACGTCAACGGCGATCCGCTCAATGACGAGCAGCGGAAATACCTCGAAGGCTATTTCGCCGGCCTCGCCGCGCACGGCGTCTCGTTCGGCGATGTCGAACCCGCGCCCGCCGTGGAGAAAAAGGCCTCGCTGGATGATTTAATTTTCGAGGAACGCGTGAAGCGCGAATTGCATCCGCTCGACGCCTACGACCAGATCGTCGAGAACGCCGTCAACAACAAGGCCCCGGACAAGGAGGAGATATTCCGTTTCAAATGGAACGGGTTGTTCTTCCTGTCGCCGAACAAGGAGGCGTTCATGTCGCGCCTGCGAATCCCCGGCGGCGTGCTGAAGACTTTTCAATTGCGTGAACTCGCCAGCATCGCGAAGGAGTTGACCAGCGGCTATGTGCAGATCACCACGCGCGCGAATTTCCAGATGCGGCTGATCCAGCCGAAGGATTGCCCGGAATTTTTGCGCCGCGTCCAGACGGTCGGCCTGCACACGCGCGGCGCGGGCGCGGACAACATCCGCAATCTCACCGCCAACCCCACGGCGGGCATCGACCCGCATGAGTTGATCGATGTACAGCCGTTCTGCCAGCAACTGGCGCAGATCATCATCAACGACCGTTCGTTTTACGACCTGCCGCGCAAGTTCAACATCGCCTTCGACGGCGGCGGCCTCATCGGCACGGTCGAGGACACGAACGACATCGGCGCGAAGGCGGTGAAGGTCGGGGACGAAATTTTCTTCCGCATCGCCCTCGGCGGCGCGACCGGCCACAAGGCGTTCGCCCGCGATGTCGGCGTGCTGGTGAAGCCGGAAGAGCTGAACAAGGTCATCGTGGCCATGGTGCGCGTGTATATCGCCAACGGAAATCGCGGCGACCGCAAGAAGGCGCGGTTGAAGCATCTCCTCGAAACCTGGTCGCTGGAAAAATATCTCGCCGAGACGGAGAAGCTGCTCGGCCACAAACTCCAGCGCGCGGCCACCCCGCCGATGGTGGAATACGGTGAGACCAAATTTCCGCACACGCATCTCGGCATCTATCCGCAGAAACAAAAAGGATTGAATTACATTGGCGTGGCAATGCCCGTCGGCCAGATCACGCCAAAACAAATGCTGCGCGTCGCGGAGATCGCCGACCTCTACGGCTCCGGCGAAATCCGGCTGACGGTCTGGCAGAATTTCATCATCCCGAACGTGCCGGACGCGTACGTCGAGACCGTCAAGAAGGCGTTGCGCCGGGTCGGGTTCGACACGCAGCAAAGTTTGCTGCGCGGCGGCATCATTGCCTGCACGGGAAATTCCTACTGCAAGTTTGCGCAGTCGAACACCAAGGGCGCGGCGGCGGCGCTCGGCGATTACCTCGACAAGCGCATCACGCTCGACACGCCCATCAACATCCATCTCACCGGCTGCCCGAATTCCTGCGCGCAGCATTACATGGGCGACATCGGCCTGCTGGGCACCAAGGTGCGCGGGGAGGAAGGTTACCATGTCTTTGTCGGCGGCGGGTTTGGCGCGAACCAGTCGGTCGGCCGGCAGCTTCTTGCCGGTGTGACCGCAACCTCGCTGAATGAAACGCTGGAGCTGCTGTTGAAGAATTTTCTCCGGCACCGGCAGGCGGGCGAAACCTTCCGCCAGTTCACCGCGCGGCACGAGCTTGGCAGGCTGCAGGAATTGCTGGGCGAAAGCTGAACCGCCCATGACCAAGGCCGTCAAAAAAATCCGCACCGTGTGCCCGTACTGCGGGGTCGGCTGCGGACTGGTCCTGCACGTCGAGGGCGGGCGCGTGACCAAGGTCAGCGGTGACCAGGCGCACCCGGCGAATTTTGGACGGCTTTGCTCCAAGGGCCTCACTTGCGCGGAACCGCTCACCGCGCCGGACCGGCTCGCCTTCGCCCGGATGCGCGCCCGGCGGGAGGACGAGCCGCAACCGGTGTCGATGGACGCCGCCTTGCAGGAGACCGCAGCGCGGTTGCAAAAAATCATTGCGCAACATGGTCCGGATGCCGTGGCGTTGTATGTTTCAGGCCAGTTGTCCACGGAAGCGCAGTATCTCGGCAACAAGCTGTTCAAAGGATTTCTCCGCACGAACAACATCGATTCCAACTCGCGCCTTTGCATGTCGAGCGCGGCGAGCGGTTACAAGCTCTCGCTCGGATCCGATGCACCCCCTGGCTCTTACCAGGATTTTGACAAGCTCGATTGCGCCCTCGTCATCGGCTCGAACATGGCGGAGTGTCATCCGATCCTTTTTCTGCGGCTGCTCGACCGGAAAAAGGAGGGGGCCAAACTCATCGTGGTGGATCCGCGCCGCACACCGACAGCGGACAAGGCGGACCTGTTTTTGCAGATCAAACCGGGCACGGATCTGGCGCTGTTAAACGGCCTGCTGCATTTGCTGTCCGAAAACGGTCGTGTGGATTCCAAATTCATTGCGCAGCACACGGAAGGCTGGGAGGCGTTGCAATTGTTGTTGCAAGATTATGCGCCCGCGCGCGTCGCCGGCATCACCGGGTTGCGGGAGGAGGACATCCGCACGGCGGCGAAATGGATCGGCGAAGCCCCGGAGTTCACAACCTTCTGGACGATGGGCCTGAACCAGAGCACGCACGGCACGTGGCACACGAACGCGATCTGCAACCTCCATCTCGCCACCGGAAAAATCTGCCGTCCCGGCAGCGGGCCGTTCTCGCTGACCGGCCAGCCGAACGCGATGGGCGGTCGCGAAGTCGGCTACCTGAGCCACGGCCTGCCGGGACAACGCGCTGTGACGAATGCCGCCGACCGCGCCGCGATTGAAAAGATCTGGCACGTGCCGCCCGGCAGCATCCGGCCGGAACCGGGGCTGGATGCCGTGGCGCTTTTCAAAAAAATGGAGGCGGGCGACGTGAAGGCCGTTTGGGTCATCGGCACCAACCCCGTTGCTTCGATGCCGAACCGCGCGCGCGTGATCGCCGGTTTGCAAAAGGCGGAACTGGTCATTGTGCAGGACGCGTATCATCCCACCGAGACGTCGCGCTACGCGGACATCCTGCTGCCCGGCGCGCTGTGGGCGGAAGCCGAGGGTACGATGGTGAACTCCGAACGCAACGTGACCTTGATGCCGCAAGCCGTCTCGCCGCCCGGCGAGGCGCTGCCGGACTGGCAGATCATCGCCCGCGTCGCGCAACTGCTCGGCTTTGGTGGAAGCTTTAATTATCCGGATGCCGCCGCGGTGTTCGATGAGATACGCCGGACCTGTAACTCAAAAACCGGGTACGACCTGCGCGGGATGGACTACGCAAAGTTATCCGAACGCCCGCGCCAATGGCCCTGCGCGCCGGACGAAACTGACGGGCAGCCGATCCGCTATCTGGCGCACAAGCGCGGGCAGGACACCCTCCATTTCGCCACGGATTCCGGACGCGCGGTTTTTTTTGCGCGACCGTTCCTGCCGCCGGCGGAAATGCCGGACGCGGAATATCCGTTTGCGTTGACGAACGGCCGGCTGGCCCACCAATGGCATACGCTTACGAAGACCGGCAAGGTGCCCGCGCTCAACAAGCTGAATCCCGGCGCGTTCGTGGAAATCAATCCCGAGGATGCCGGGCGGCTGGCGGTTGAAAACGGC
The DNA here is from genome assembly GCA_031290985.1 of Verrucomicrobiia bacterium. Taxonomy (GTDB): domain Bacteria; phylum Verrucomicrobiota; class Verrucomicrobiia; order Limisphaerales; family UBA11358; genus UBA11358. Next base: position 21,915 of record JARLJW010000097.1, read on the forward strand.
GCGCTGGTCCGGGTGGGTTCGCGGCGCGGCTTCGCGATCTATCCCGCGCAAATCACCAACCGGGTCCGTCCCGGCGACTGTTTTGCGCCGATCCACTGGAACGACCAGTATGGCGAGAATTTATGTGTCAACGCGGCGACCAATGATGCGTGCGACGACATCTCGCTCCAGCCGGAGTTCAAATTCTCGGCGGTGGCGCTGGCGAAGGTGGAGGTGGAGGCCGCCGGTGACTTCACGCCGGAGCAGAAAAATTTCCTGCGCAGCCTGATGACCGGGGTTTCGCAGCACTACCAGGTCAACGGCCGCGGCGCGCCGGTGCTGCCAAAATCCGCGCCGTTCACCGCGAGCCAGCGCCAGCATATCAACGAACTTTTCGCCCGGCTGGGCGGCGCTGATTCTAAAATTGAAAAATAGCCGTGAGCTGTCATGTTGTAGGCGTGAAAGTGCGCCATCTTTATATTTCGCCCGGCCATAATTATTTTGGCCACAACGGCGGGCCGCCCGGCAATCACCCGACCCTGGAGGTGCCGGAGATCGAGTGCGTGGCCGGGCGCGGCATCAAGGGCGACCGGTTCTTCGACTTCAAGGAAGACCACAAGGGGCAGGTGACATTTTTCTCGCTGGAAACCTTTGAGGCGCTCTGCGCGGAATTGAAATTGTCCGGCAAGGCGCCCGGTGAATCGCGGCGGAACATCGTGGTGGCGGGCGTGGACCTGAATGCGCTGGTCGGACAGGAGTTTGAGATCCAAGGCGTGAAATTTCGCGGCATGGCGGAATGTTCGCCGTGCCACTGGATGGACCGGGCGTTTGCGCCGGGCGCGGAACATTTTCTGCAAAAGCGCGGCGGGCTGCGCGCCAAGGTCCTGACCGACGGCAAGCTGCGCGTGGAGGCATGAACTTCAGTGCGGTCATCCTGGCCGGCGGAAAGTCCTCACGGATGGGAAGCGACAAGGCGTTCATGGAAGTGGACGGGCAGACCTTGCTCGCCCGGCAAATCCAGGTCGTTCGCGCCGCCGGCGCGGCCAAGGTTTTTATTTCCGGCCGGACGGGGGCAGATTATTCCGCGTACGGTTTGCGCGTGCTGGAGGATAAATTTGCGGATGCGGGGCCGCTGGCCGGCATCCACAGCGCCCTGGAGGCGACGATCTCGCCGCTGCTGCTGGTGCTCGCGGTGGATCTGCCGGGGATGACCGCGGATTTTTTGCGGCAACTGGCCGTCGGCTGTCCGGACCATACCGGGATGGTGCCGCGGCTCAAGGGGAACTTGGAACCGCTCGCAGCGGTTTATCCGAAAGCCGCGCTGCCGCTGGCCGCATTTCTCCTGCAGCAAAATTCTTTCGCGGTGAAGAATTTTGCCGAACGCTGTGAACAGGCCTCGCTCGTTTTGATTGCCGACCTGCCGGATTCTGCCGCCCGTTATTTCGTGAACTGCAATTCTCCGGACGAGCTGAAATCCCTCCGGCGGCGTCAGGCCGGTTGAATCCGCGTCAGGCGGCGCGCGAGCCATGCTAGGCCGGCGAGGCCCAGGGCGGTCATAAACAGCACGCCCAGCCGCAGGCTCCAGGAGGCGGCGCTCACGATGCGGGTTTGCAGGTTGATGGCCAGGTCCGCCCAGTTGTCCACCACGACGGCGCGCTTGAAGGTGAGCAGCCGGCCCTGTTCGGGGATGTTGGCGCGGATGACGGCGGGATTGGCCACGGCCGCGTCCTGTTGCTGGATGAGCCGGCCGGCGAGCTTCATCAACGCGGCGTTTTCATCGGCGCTGTTGTTGTCGATGATCTGCTTCGCATCCTGCTGCGTGTAGTTCGCGTCACTGTTGTTGCGCAGCTCGAGCAGTTTTCCGTTTGCGCCGCCGGCCGCGCCGTTGACGGTGGCCTGGCGGACGTTCAAGCCGACGAGCGCCTGTTGCAATTTCAGGTTGTTGAGCTGCACGCGCGCGTCTTCGTTGAAGGCCGCGTCGTTGCGTGACAGGCCGTAGGCGGACTCGAACGCGCGCCGCGCCTGCTGCGGTTCGCCGTTCTGCAAGGCGGTGTTGCCGAACGCCAGCATCTCCTCGGCCTGCTTGGTCTTGTCCTTTTGCATGCTGGACTCCGTCTGGAGATAGTTTTCCACATCGAGCGCGCCGCCGTTGGCCACGAGCTCCTCCTGTTGCAACTGCAACGCGCCGCTCCATTTTTTCAACTGCCAACGGTCGTTCAAAAATACGCGCCACGTCAGATTTTCCAGCGGCAGGTCGAACTTCGGCGCGAACAGGGCGAGGTTCAACGCGCTGCCGCCCGCCTTGCCGCCGGCTTCACCGACGGCGCTGCTGAAAAATATCTCCACCGGCACCGGCTGGTCGCCGCGCGACTGCTGTTCGAGCGGGATCAGAATCTCCTCGCCTTCGCGCCAAGGCCAGACGCCGTTTTGGTTGACGAAGGCGAACCAGAAGCTCGCGCCCTTGGGCAGCGTGAAGTGGAGCAGCCGCTTGTCGCCCGGCAAGATGTTGAGCTTGGCCTGCGTGAGCATCACGCCCGCATCGGAGATCACGGAGGTGAACGTGACTTCGTTCACGCGCGCGGGCAGCAGCTTGGTGGCTTCGTGCCGTTCCAGTTTCAACGGGAGTTGGAAATTTGGCTCAACCAGGCGATAGGCGAAATTGGCCGAGGCGGCGTCCAAATCCTTCATGAGCGCGTGCGGAATGCCCTGCCACTCGGTCGGCTGCAGCGTCGCGGGCAGGTCAGCCACACGCACCTGCAACCGGCCGGCGGCCTGCACGGTGGCGAAACCGCGCTGGAGATTCACGTCCCCGGCCAGCACGCCGCGCACGATCGTTTCGCCCGCCTGGCCGGCGACCGGCGTCTGGTAATTCACCTGCAACAGATACTGGCCGATGACGCGGCGGTGCAATTTGATTTCCCACGTCGCCAGGCCGTTGGTCGCCGGGCCGTCCATCGCGAGATAATCCGCCAACTGGTCGCCATGAAAGGTCACGCCCTCCGCATTGGTGGGGAGCATGACGTGAAACGCCTTCAGCCCGGTGTTCTCGATCTGATATTGCAGGTTCGCGGCGATCTTCACCTGCGCCTCGTTGACGGTGGCGTGCTGGAGGCTTGTCACCTGGATCCACGGGTCCACCTGCTCAATGTCGAGCGCGAGCTGCCACGGCGTCTCCAGCACGCGGAACGCCAGCACGCCCTTTTGGCGGACGCCGGATTTCTGCGGGTCAAGCTGCGTGACGCCTTCGCGCGTGGCGACCTGCAAGCGCATCCCCTGTTCCGGCACGACGAGCAACGTGCCGCGCTGTTTGCCGGCCTCGCGGAAAAGAATTTTTGGCGCGTCCCACGCACCGGCTGTTTTTACGCCCGGCCCGGAAAGGCTGAGGATGAACTGCTGCTGGCCATCGGTCTTGCCGGTGAGGTTGAGCGTGATGACGCGGCCGGCGTCGGACTTCAATTCCGTCCAGTGGCTCAGCGCCGCGCCGCTGATGGATTCCACGTCGAAGCCCGCCGGCATGACGAAGCTCAGCTTGAAGATGCCCGCGCGCGTGATGTTCACATCCGCCGTCGTCGCGAGCACGGTGCGATCCTCGCCCAGCGACAAGGTGTCCTGCGTTTCGACGCGCACATCCGGTTCGACGGCCGAGGCCTTGAGCAGGGCGGTTGCCTGCGTATCGGAATAACGAAAGGCGCGGCGCACGGTCAATCCGGGAAATTGCGCGGCCAACGGATCGGCGATGCCGCCGGGGAAATCCTCGAGGTTGATCACGGAAAACTTTTCCGCGCCGACATCATCGAGCTGCACGTCATTGCCCGTGGCCACGCCCAGGAGGCCGATCTGGTTGGCCGCGCCTTCGACGGAAATCAGGCCCACGGGCTGCGCGAACGGGAGGGTGCCGGTGGCCACCTGCGAGCGTATGACCAGCGCGAACGGCTTGAACTGCGCGGGGTTCAAGGTGACGCGCAACTTCCGGGCATCGGGATCAAAGCGCCAGAGCGAGACGAGGGAGGTTTGATTTTTATCATTTGATTTGGCACCGGCATCGGCCACGTCCGTGATGGTCGCGCCGGGCGGCACGTTAAAAACCAGTTCGCCGAGCTGGCCCTGCGCCGGGCGGATGGAGACCTGATGCACGCCCTCGACCACGCCAGCCGAGGGGATGTAAAGCTGCGAGAGTTCGGCGTAAAAAACCGCCTTCTCGTTTTTCACGTCACGGCTGCGCGGCTTCCAGCCGACCCAGGCGCCGCCGGGCGAGAGCGTGAGCGTGGCGACGGTGTTGCTGCCGGTCGCGCTGCGTTGCACGGAGACGGCGATGGGCGAGAACACATCCACGTCCAGATTGACGAGCGTGATGGTGGCGCGGTTGATGAGGCCGGACAGGACGGGCAGCACAAAACCGCTGTCGGCGTCGCGGCGGGCGATTTGAAGCTGATACTGCACCTCGACGTCGAAATCGCCGGCGGACTGGGCGACCAGTTGCTGCGCGCTGCGCGAACCGGCGGGCGACGCCTCGAGTTGCAACGACTTTGCATAATTCACATGCGTCAGCACGGCGGGCTCGAAGAGCAGCGGCATCACCTCGCCCTTTTCCGCGTGCCAATGAATTTTCGCCGTCGCCGTGGCAAAGCCGTCGTCGACGCGGATCTGCTGAGTGACGGATTCGGGCAGGGCGGCGGCGGCGTGACCATTCAGCGCGCCGCCAAGCAGCAGCAGGCCGATGAACAGCGCGGTGACAACGGGCGGCGCTTCAGTTTGGAGCGGCGGCAGGTCGGTCTTCGGTTTCGCAGACACGCGCCAGAGCTGTTTCAGCGCGGGAAGCACGACGCGCAAGACGAGGAAGACCGCCAGCACCGCGAGCGCGGCGGGCGCGCCATTGGGCAGGCGCAACGCCGCCCAGGCGAGGAGCGTCCAGCCGACAATTCCAAACACGGCTTTCTGCCCACGCACCGCGCCGAGAACCCAGACGGCGACCGCGAGCAGCGCGAGCGTGAGCGACCCACCGTAAGCGAAGGTTGAAGTGTTCACCGGTACGTTGGCGACTTCGGCGGTGAGCGCGCTGGCGGCCTGTTGCACCGGCGCGAGGAAGGTCACGTCGTTGGCGATGTCGTTGGGTATGGGTTCAAACACACCGGCCAGATGCAGCAGGGAAACGCCGGCAAAGACAACTGCACCGACGCCGATGGCGCCGCCCAGGAGATGGCGCGGGCTGAATTTATGTGCGCCGCCGCCCGTGGCCCAGCGCGCGGCGAGAAGGGCGAGCGCTAAGCCGGCCAGCGCGGCCACGAACAAACTCACGGCCTCCAGCGCGCGGTTGGTGCGGAAAACCTGCGCGAGTTGGGCGAAGCCCGAGGCATCCGTTGTACCATCCGCCGGCGTCAACGTGCCGGACTGGTAAATGAGGCGCTGGCCTTCATCAGGTTCCAGTTTCCATTCCGCGAGCATCACCGGCGCGGCGACGACGGGCGCGGCGACGGTGACACGTTTGGCGTCCGGCGAACGCGCGGCGAGTTTCAGGTCGAGCGTCAGCACGGTGTCGGGGTCGGCGTGTTGCGGCAGCGGGATGAGGTTGGATTTATCGTCCATCACGGGCACGACGGCGGCGCCGTTGACCGTGGCGGACCAGAGCTGCGTGCCTTCCGGCAGCGTCACGCGGAAGTTCGGGTTGCCGCGGCTTTTCACGAAGTAGCGCGCCTCGGTGATGGCCTGGCCCTCCTTCGAGATGCGCGTGGTGAGCGTGGCGCGGTCCACGACCTGGGCGAGCGAATCGCCCTGCACCAGCGGGCTCAGCGCGAGGTTCAGGTTGAACGGCCGCGCGGAGTAGCGATAGGCGGCGAGCACGGGCTGGTCGAAGAACAGGCGGTATTCCGACGGCACCTCGCCGGGTTCGAGCGCGAGCAGGCCGGGCGAAACATCGGCGGCTTTCACCTGGAATTGATACGCGCTGATGATGATGGTGTGGCCGGACTCGGACTGGGCGTCGAGCGGGCGCGCGCCGGTGAAGGCGAGCGTCTCGCCCTGGGGCTTGAATGGGCGCTCATACGTCGCGAGCAACGTAAATGCGCCCGAGACGGGCGTGTGCAATTGCACGAGCCAGCCGTTGGTGGTTTTTTCCCAGTTGCGGATGTCCTTGCCGGTGAACTCGACGTTGAAATATTCATCCGACAGCTCCACGCGAAACACGGAGACGGGCGCGCCGCTGACGACGTAGTTCATCACGCTGCTGCCGTAGGCGATGCCTTCACCGATGGAAAAAAGATTGAAGACATCCGCCGAAACGGTCTGCGGGAGGCGTTCGATGCGGAGCGTGGCGGACCAGTCGGGCTCGCTCAAACGGAAGGCGGACTGGATGCCCGCCAGCGGATGCGGAAAAAAGGCGGTGGCGATCTCCGTCAATGACTGGGTGCGTTCGGCCGTGAGGCGGAAGCCGTTGTCGGCCGAGACGCCGACGAAGCCGCGGACGGATTTGGCGCGGGCGACCTCGATGCGCGGGAGGGTCCAGTTCGTTTCCCCGAGCGACTGGTTGCGTTCGAGGCGCAGTTGGACGACCTGCCGGTCCGAAACCGGCTGGCCGTAGACCAGCCGCAGTTCCGCGCCGTTGTGGTCGGGCGTTTCGCTGGTGAAATAATCATTCATGCCCGAGGCGGTGAGCTTGGCGACGGCATAGCCCTTCGGGATGTTCAGCAACAGCTCGCGCAACGGCGCTTCGCGGATATCGAGCTCAATCTCGGCGTCCACGGACAATTCATTTTCACCAAGATTGTAGGCGACGATTTGCGAGACGCCGACCTCCGGCAAAATCTGGTCCGCCTGGACGCGCAGCGCAAAGTCCGCGCTGGAAAAGCGGTAGGCGAAACGCTGGCTGCCGGTGGCGTGAAACAAGTTCGCCTCGGGAAATTGATCCGGCGAAATTTGCGAGAGGCCGCTGGCGGATAAAACTTCCAGCCGCACTGCGCCGTCGTTCACCACGCGGATGCTGCCGGCGAAGCGCGTCGCGCCCTCGGGCCGCGCCTGCATGGCGTCCGCCGCCTGCGGGAACGCACCGAGCGGCGTCTGTAGTTGCACGGTCACGCCGAAGACGTCCTTCTGCGGCTGGTTGAACTGCACGACGAGGCGGCGGTCCTCGGAATTGGTGGCGGGCTCGACGTTCCACGCGAGCACGGCGTCGCCCTGCACGCGCGTGACCTCGCCGGCTCCGTGCAGGCGGAGCGTGAAGCGGTTCATCTCGCCCTGCATGATCTTGCCGCTGACCAGGGCCGTCTGCCGCATCAAGCCGGGGCTGACACCGATCTGCGAAATCATCTCCGCCGCGTAAAACAATTTTCCTTCGGCCTCGGGCCGCGATTGTTTCCAGGAAAAATTCACCGCGCCGTCCACGGGCAGGTAGCTCACAAAATTGGTGCCGGCGCGTTCGGGCCGGGCGGCGCTGGCGAATTGAAATTCCGTGTCCGCCGCGAGGCCTTGCAGGACGACGGGCTGCAACACGCTCCGCGCCACGCGGAAATTCACCGCGCGCCAGGCGTTGCTGGTGCTGACGGCGGCATTGAAATGCACCTCGATGGGAAACGTGCCGCCACGGTCGAAGCGGGCGAGGAAGCGGCCCTGGTCAACATCCATCGACCAGCGTGATTTCGCGCCAAGGCTGGTGAGCGCGACCGGGCCGGAGAGCAGTTCGAGCGCGCCGCCGTGGGCATCCTCGACTTTCGCGTTCGCGGTGAGCGTGAAGGCGGCGATGTCGCCGCCGAGATCACCGGTCAGCTTGAAGTCCGACAAGGTGATGCCGGCGGCGTGGGCGGAAAGACCGAGGACGGGGAACAGGAGGATGGCAGCGAAGAAGCGGCGGGCTTGACAGAAAAGTGCGCTGCGTTTCACTTTCCCATGAATTCGCTGAGTCAAACGCGGGTAATAATGTGTCTCAATGCGAGTGAAAGTTTCTGGGGTTATTCGTTTTACGCTCGCCCTCTCCCCCAGGGAGAGGGAGAAACGGTTGCCGCGTTTTGGCAAAACGGTGGCGGCCGGGTTCATGGGTGCGATGCGCGACTGTTCCGGGGTGAGGGGAAGGCGATGGAACGCAATGTTCGTTTTCATAGTACGAGTTAGTTTGCCGGCAAATGCGCCGGCGTTTTGTCAGACGCGGGTCAAAGGTTTGTAAAAAAGTTGTCAAAGCAAGCAACGCAGGCGGGACGCCTGCGCCACTTTTTATTTCCCCGACAGGCTCTTCGCCTGGCGGATCATCCACTCCAATTTTTTCGGGCGCTCATCCGCGCCGTAAATTTCCGGCACGCCGCTCATGACCTTGAGCAGGTCGTCCGGCGTGACTTCCTGCGCGAACGGGCTGATCGCGAGCCATTCGGAGAAGGCGCCGGCGGTTCCCGCGAGGCGCATCGCGGGGCTGGCTTGGGCGAGGGCGGGCACGTTGCCTTCATAGGCCACGTCCCAACTGTGTTCCTGATAATCCATGGTGCCGGGAACCTTGTAACGCACGCGCACGGTCGCCACCGGGCCGGTGCCGTCGGGCTTGGTCTCGACGGTGTAGAGCGCATTGCCCGCTTCCTGCGCGGCGATCTCGGCGGCGTCCACCGTGTTGTCGCGGAACTGCTCCTTGGTGAGCTGATGTTTGGCGTAGCCGATCTGGCGGTACGAGATGACGCGCTGCGGATTGAATTCCACCTGCACCTTCACGTCCGAGGCGGCGATCTGCAGCGCCCCGGCGAGCTTGGCGGCGAACTCGCTGCCGGCTTCTTCGGGCGAATTGATGAAGGCGTAACGGCCGTCACCATTGCGCGAAAGTTGTTCGAGCAGGTCATCGTCATAGCCCTCGAAGCCGATGCCGAAGCAATCCAGCGCGATGCCCTGTTTGCGCTGGGCCTCGACTTTTTGCTTCAGGACGGCGGGGTCGATGTTGCCAAGGTTGGCCGCGCCATCGGTGAGCAGCACCACGCGGTTCAGGCCGTTGGCGAGGTAATGGCGGCGGGCGGTTTCGTAGGCGAGCCGCATGGCTTCTTCCAGGTTTGTGCCGCCTTCGGGCGTGATGTCGCCGACCTGCGACAAAGTAGCGCCGGCCTTGTCGCCGGCCACGCCATCCGCCCAGAGCCGCGCGGTGCGGGCGAAGGTGACCACGCTCACGGTGTCCGACGGCTGCAACTGCCCGGCGAGCACGCGCAACGCCTCGCGGATGATGGCGACGCGGTCGGCGCGTTCCATGGAGCCGGAATTGTCCAGCAGCAGAACGAGGTTCAGCGCGCGGCCGGCGGGCCGGCCCATGGCGGCCGTCTTGACGGAGAAGCGCAGCAGCTCGCGGTTGTGGGCGAAGGGATAGCGGGCACGTTCGGAGGCGAAGGCCAGCGGCTGGCCCGCCGCCGCTTCCGGATCGCGGTAGTCGAAGGCGTTGATGAATTCTTCGCTGCGGATGGCCGCGGCATCCGGCATCTGGCCTTTCTCCAGGCTGGCTTCCGCGAGCTTGAAGGACACATCGCTGACATTGAGCGAGAAGGTGGAGAACGCATTTTCACTGGTCAAAATTTCCGGCTGGGGAACGGGCGCATTGGTGGGTGCCTGGCGCACGGGCACATCGGGTTGTTCGACTGGCTGGACGGGTTGGACAGTTTCAACCGCCTTTGGAGCCAGTTTGTCCAAGTTCGACTGGATCTGAATGATCTCGATTTCTTCGTTCGTGTACTGCTGCCGCAAAACTTCCAAACCCTTGGCGGCGGTTTGCTGGTTGTTCTGAACCCGGTAGTTTTGATAGGCCAGAGCGACGGCATTGGCGAGCTGGGCTGCTTCCTCCGGCTTATCACTGGTCACACTGATGGCCACCAGCTTGGTGTTCCTGACCGGCTGCAGGCTCAGTTGAGATTTGAGCCGGGCGATGGCCTCGGATTTGGTAAGTTTCTGGCCACCTTTCTTATTTGCCCAAGCCGTCTGCAAGTTCAATCCATCAACCACCTTGCCGAGCACCGCCGAGGATTGCATGACTTCAAACGTGGTCTGAATGAAGTAGGGATCGTAGGGCTGTGACGTGGTGGCAGAGGTGTTGAAACCGGAGATGATGCCGCCGTCAGGTTGCACTTTGATCTTGGCTGTGCTGGCATATTCACCACGCAGGCTTTGCCAGAACGTCTGTTTGGTGCTGGGCTCTGCTTCGTCGGTGATTGGCACCATCGAAGTCGTCGGAATTCTCGAATCGATGCTGCTCGCCGTTATTTTCAGGTTCAGCATCTTGTGCGTTTTTTCCAAGTCTTTAAGTTTGCGCTTTTCGGTTTCGTACGACTGCTGGTCCGCCTCTGAAGAAGCGGGCGTGGTGGTGAGTGCGAGCAATGACGCATGCACCAACGGCTTACCCGGCCGAACCTGCGCTTGCCGCGACAGTGCCCGATCATCAGCCAGCGCGCCAGCATTGGTGATCATGAGATACCGCTCGCCATCGGCGTCTTTCTTGATCGCGCCGGCGGGCAACGAATCCAGAGTGACCGTTGCCTGCTCTCTGGAGGCGAAGGTGGTTCCGCTGGTGCCGGCGTTCACGCCATTTAATGCCAGTTCCATGCGATCGGATTTGTCCGCTTCCCCGGCAACACGGGCCGATGCCGGGGGGGTCATCACCGGCGGGGCGGGGGCGACCGTGACGTTCTTTTCTTCCGCGAGAGTATCGCGATAAAACTTGGTGTCAGCCGCGCCGCCAGCGCGATTACCGGATGCAGTCGCGCCGGATTGGAAATTGTACTCCACGCTGGCAGGTATTCCAGCTTGTGGGACAGGGGCTTCAGTTGGTGGCGGCACGATGGGCGCAGATTTTGCCAGCAGGGGTTCGGCCGTGGCGGTGGGTGCGGCCTCGGTTTCAGCTCCGCCAACGGCTGCGCTGTGACCGGGCAGAGGAGTAACTTTGTAGAAACCGTGTTTGTATGACACGGGTTCGGTGCTGCGCAATTGGGCTGCGCCCCGGACGACTTCCTTGCCGGTGCTAAATTTTTTCTCTGACGTGACTTGCTCCGCAGCGGCGGCACCGGTTGCGACCGGGAATTTTTCTTCCGGCGCGGAGGCGGGGAAATCATTGGCGATGGGAAGGCCGGACAAGGGAATGGCGGCGGCTTCAGATTTAGATGCTTCGCCCGGCGCGCCTGGCTTGTTTTGGAGCCGTGAGCGGATGCCGGAGGAATCATCCCAGGCCAGCGTGGGGCCGTTCGGAGCCGACTGACCACCAACACCACTGATTCCAGCAGCGCCGCCGCCGCCACCACCGCCACCGCCACCGCCGGCGGTGCTAGTGGGTTGCGAGCCGCCATTGGCAAAGACCTGTCCCAAGAAAGGGCGGTCGCCCAAGGTCACGGGCTGGGTACCGGTGGAGGAGGGGTGGATTCCGTAACTAACAACATTCTGTGAATTCCACCAGTCTTTTCCGGATTCGGCAAGCGAACCGGTGGTGGCGGTGGTTTGGGCCGGCGTTTCCGTCGATGGCAACACAATCGACACCGGCGGTGGGGCCAGGACGGGTTCGGGGGCAACGGTTACGACGGCGGGCGCGCTATCGACAGGTGCGGCGGGTGCGGCCACGGGGGGCCGAGCGGGAGCGGATATAGAATCGCGTTCATTGTTATCCGCCGACCAGGTGCGGTTTTCCAATTGTGACTGTATTTCCAAGGTTTTTTGCCGTTCCTCACTTAACGCGGCCATCCGAGATGATTTCTTTTTTGCCGCAGATAGTGCCGGCAGCAGCATCGCCGCGAGCACGGCAACAAGCGCAATGGTGACCAGCACAGGAATGAGCCGCGGCAGCTTCATTGGCCGGATCCAGAACGATTCCTGCGGGCGCGGGGTCTGGAAATGCGCCAGGAGTTTCTGGCGGCGTTCGTCGGAAAGTTTTAAGGGAGTGGAATCTTCAGACGTTGTATCCGCCGGATTTTTTTCCACTTCGCGGACGAGGCCGATGGTGGATTTTAGTTCGTCGTGGAGCTTCTTCAGCGCGGCGTCCTGCGCGATCGTCTGGCGCAACTGTTCGGCCTCCGCGGCGGGGAGTTCGCCGAGGAGCAGCATGGTGATGCGCAATTCGAGGTCTGCGCGTGAGGAATTATCCGGGTTCATGATACAACCCCCGTTTTCGCCAGCTCGCCGGCGATGGTTTTCAGCGCGTGATGTAAAATGAAGCCGACGTTGCCGGGGGTCAGCCCCGTGCGCGCGGCGATGTCCTTGTAGGACAGCTCGTCATTGAATTTCAGCCGCACGAGTTCGCGGCTGCGCTCGTCCAGCGCGGCGAGGCTGATGCGGACCAGCCCGATGCCCTCGAGCCGGAGCATCTGGGCATCGGGCGGGAGGGCGGAGTCGGCGGGTTCGGCGGGGGCGGAGTGGTCATCATTTTCGGAAACGGGTTCGAGCGAGACGGTTTTGCCCGCCGCGCGCCGCTGGTTGAGCGCCAGATTGTGAACGGTGCGATACAGCCACGGGCGCGGCTGCTCGACCGATTCAAATTGGGCATGCAGTTTCATGAACGCTTCCTGCACGACATCCTCCGCCTGCGCGCGTACGCCGGTGTAACGGAGCGCGTAAGCCAACAGGGGAGACTCCAGAGCTGAGAACAGCTCTTCGATCGTTTCCCACCCGGGCAATTCCGCGCTGGCTTCGTCTGGTCGCATCACGGCCATTCTTGGCAAAACTCCATGGTCAGGCTGGGATGATTATCACTGGTCCAATCCCAAAAGGACATCGTGTTCATAGGTTACGACACGGGAGCGGGGGGTTTATTAGAAGAAATCGGTCGGAGGGAGCACAGCAAAATGACGCATGACGAAACCATAATGCCGAATGGGGAGGCGGAGGCTGGCGTTGAAGGAGCGGGGTTTGGGTGCGGGTAACGTTTCTGCGGGGCACTTGCGTACGGCCACCAGACCCGCGCGCCGGGGATTATTTGAAGAAACCGGGCGAGTGGAGCAAAAGTGGCTGGCGGGCAGTGGTTTAGACTTGGAGTATTTCTTCAAACGCTCTCGTTGAGGGAACTTCGCGGCGCTGGTTCTGGCTGAAGTCAGGGCGGTGATTGCGAGCCGGGGGTTTCTGCCGCCCCATCCGGGGCTTGATCGTTGCTGGGGAAGGCTACCCACGATTTCAACGTGGGCTATTTTCGGTAGTGCCATCCGGCGCTGGTCGGGATTTGATCTTGAAAACACACCTCAGGCCGTCGGGGAAATTGGGGACGGGAGGAACAGGATTGGCAAGATGGCCGGCGGTTCGACTGGAAGATTTTGGCGGAACAGGTCATCGGTGTGGTCGAAAGCGGCGCTGAAGCGACCGCACTCCAGAACTCTACGCGTTTGCCGGGCAACGGGCACTTGGGGCAATTGACTTGGCTGGCACCGAAAGTCTGGGCGGCAAGCTTGGGGACGAGGCGAAGAGCCGCTCCCGCTCGGAAGAGCACCCACTGACTGGAAAGTCGAATGCGGGAGATCCGCCCGTCCGGTTTGGCGGGAGGGGTGGCGCATGGCGCATCCCTACCCCTATTCCCGTTGGTTGGTAAAAGAAGTGGCAGTTAACCAGAATATGCGGCCCGCCGGTGTTCCGTCATTCGGTCTTGTTCTCAAAAAGACTGGGGGCGGAGGCACGGGCGAGTTCGAGGCAGCGGGTATAGATGTCCCAAGGGGATTCGCATTGGAGGGCGAATTCGGCGAGGGCCTTCGCCTCGTCAAACTTGATGCGGCGGATCATGTATTTCACCTCGGGGATGCCGGCGGGGGCGCAGCTTAATTCATCCACGCCGAGGCCGATGAGCAGGGGCACGAGCACGGGGTCACCACCGATCTCGCCGCAGACGCCGGTCCAAAGGCCGTGGTTGTGCGCGGCATCCACGGTCATCTTGATGAGGCGGAGGATGGCGGGATGGGTGGGTTCGTAGAGGTGCGAGACTTTTTCGTTCGTGCGGTCGGCGGCCAGGGTGTACTGGATGAGGTCGTTCGAGCCGATGCTGAAAAATTTCACGCGGCGGGCAAGGGCTTCGGCAATGAGCGCGGCGGAGGGAATCTCGATCATGGCGCCGACGGCGAGGTTCTCGTCGAACGGGATTTTTTCCGTGCGGAGCTCAGCTTTGCACTGTTCGAGCAGGGTGGTGGCGCGGTTCCATTCATCGAGGCCGGAGATCATGGGATACATCATCTTGATGTTGCCCTCGGCGCTGGCGCGGAGGATGGCGCGGAGCTGGGCGCGGAACATCTCGGGCTGGGCGAGACAGAAGCGGATGGCGCGCCAGCCGAGGAAGGGGTTCACTTCCTTGGCGAGTTGGAGGGTGGAGGCGAATTTGTCGCCGCCGAGGTCCAGGGTGCGGATGATGACCTGCTGCGGTTTCAACGCCGCGGCGACCTGGCGATAGACCTGGTATTGATCCTCCTCGCCGGGGAGGCTTTCGCGGTTGATGAAAAGAAATTCGGTGCGGAACAGGCCGACGCCTTCCGCGCCGTGCTGGAGGACGGATTCGACATCGAACTGGTCCTCGATGTTGGCGGAGAGGTGGATGGCCTTGCCATCGAGCGTGACGGAAGGGAGCCAGAGGATCTCGCGGAGTTTTTCATCGAGCGAGGCCTTGTTCTTTTCGAGCTGGCCATATTCAAAGAGGGTCTTGTCCGTGGGGTTGATGACCACGGTGCCGTTGTAGCCATCGACCAGCGCGTAATCGCCGGTCTCGAGCTCATCGCTGGCGTTGTGGAGGCCGACGACGGCAGGGATGTCCAGCGACCGCGCCATGATGGCGGTGTGGGAGGTCTTGCCGCCGATGTCGGTGGCGAAGCCGAGCACGAACTGCTTGTTCAACTGCGCGGTGGTGGACGGGCTTAAATCATGCGCGACGAGAATGCACGGCTCGGAAAGATGCTTGAGGTCAAAGGCATCCTTGACCTCGAGGAGGTTGTCGAGGACGCGGCCGGTGAGGTCCTTCATGTCGGCGGCGCGTTCACGGAGATAATCGTCCTCCACCTGTTCCATGGCGGCGATGTAGCGGTCGGCGACGGTGTGGTAGGCGAAATCAGCGTTGACCTTCTGCTCGCGGATCATGCGGATGACCTCGTCGATGACCACGCGATCCTCAAGCATGAGGAGGTGGGCTTCGAAGATGTCGCCCTCGGCATCGCTCATGTTCTCGGAGACGCGGCGCTGGACTTCCTTGATCTGGGTGCGGGTGCGGACGAGGGTGTGCTCGAAGCGCTTGACCTCGGAAGGGACGGAGTCGGGGGCGATTTCACGGCGCGCGATGATGTGCCGGGCGCGATGCAGTACCAGTACCTTACCCCGGCAGACACCAGCCGACACGGCAATGCCGTGGTATATCTTTTCGCCCTTGGGCAGCGTTGACATAGGCGTTTTTACAGAGATAACCGAAGCGACCGGGGTTGCAAAGCAATTCCATGAGAAAGTACGAAATAATACTGGTGACAAGCACTCGGAGCAGAGGGCGCCAAATAGTGCGGGAGGTGGCAAATAAAAAAGCCCGCACGGGGCGGGCTTTGGAGAAACAGAAATCAGGGGCGCGATCAGGCGCGTTCCATGTACTTGCGGGTGCGGGTGTCGATCTTGATTTTTTCGCCGGTCTTGATGAAGAGCGGGGCCTGCACGGTGATGCCGGTCTCGAGGATGATGGCTTTCTGGACGTTGTTGGCGGAGTCGCCGCGGACGCCTTCCGGGGCGTCGGTCACGGTGAGGATTACGCTGGAGGGGATTTCAACGGATACGGCCTTTTCATCGACGAAGGTCACGGTGACGGTGGCATTCTCGACGAGAAAATCTTTCGCTTCGCCGACGAGTTCGGCGGCGAGGGTGACGGTCTCGTAGTTTTCGGGATCGGTGAAGACGTAGTCCTGGCCATCCTTGTAGCTGTACTCCATCTTGGTGGTCATCATCGGGATCGGCTCGATTTTCTCGGTGGAGCTGAATCGCACGTCGGAGGTTTTGCCGGTGCGGATGCTGCGGAGAGTGGCCTGGACGAAGGCGCGCAGGTTGCCGGGGGTGCGGTGTTGGAAGTCGAGGACGACGGAGATGTCGCCGTTATAGTTGATCGCCATGCCGCGGCGGAGGTCGCTTGCTGTTGCCATAAAAATTAAACGATAAAGTTGCGCTCACGGAAGTTCTTGACCGCGATGCGAGCCGCAAAAAATAACCTAAAAAGGAGCGAAGGCAAGAGCCGTTTTCAGGAAAAGCCGGGCAAAAGGCGGGCTCATCCTGGTGTTTTTGGTTAATAACCCTTCCTTGACACCACAAAATTATGTGTGTTACAAACTGGTGACCACTATTACCAGTGGTTTTATGCGTTGCCCCAAGTGCGGTTGTCAGGAAGATAAG
Source organism: Verrucomicrobiia bacterium (assembly GCA_031290985.1). Lineage (GTDB taxonomy): Bacteria > Verrucomicrobiota > Verrucomicrobiia > Limisphaerales > UBA11358 > UBA11358. The sequence goes on from JARLJW010000097.1 coordinate 38,193, forward strand.
GTCATTGATTCGCGTGCCTCCCGAGAAGGCGCGACCATCCGCCGCCGCCGCGAATGTCTGGGCTGCGCCCATCGTTTCACCACCTACGAGGAAGTTGAGCACGAAGGGTTGATGGTGCTCAAGCGCGATCACCGGCGCGAAGAATTTTCCCGCGACAAGCTGCTCTCGGGCATCCGCAAAGCGTGCCAGAAACGCCCCGTGAGCCTGAAGCAGATGGAAGACCTCGTGGATCACATTGTGGCTGAAGTGACCGCCAAATACGAAAGCGAAGTGCCCGGCGACGCCATCGGCAAGATGGTGATGGACGGGTTGCGGGCGCTGGATGACGTGGCGTATGTGCGGTTCGCGAGCGTGTACCGGCGGTTCCAGGAGGCGACGGATTTTGTGCAAGAGGTGCAAAAACTGGAGGCAAACAAATGATCGCGCTCCAATCCGACCATCTTTTATTTCAACTGACGAACGGGGAATGCGTGCCGTGTTCGGCGGAGATGATCACGATCGAGATCGCCGGGAATTCGGAGGGGTTCTTGGATCCGGAGACGCTGCGGCACGCGGCGGCATCGGTGTTCCATTATTTCAAGGTGGAGCTGGAGCGGGAGTCGGTGACGGTGGGTGAATTTGCGCTGGCGCTGGAGAAGGCGCTGCACGGGCTGGGCATGACCTTGTACGCGGACCACTCGGTGGGGGACGGCGAGACGCGGGAGTCCAACCTGGACCAGATTGCGCGGGAGAACGCGGAGAATCTGGAGCTGTTCTTTTTTCCCCGGCTGCGGGACGTGCTGCGGGCGCAACTGCGGCATTCGCCACGGGTGGTGCGGTTCCGCGGGTTGCGCGGCTGCGCGAAGCAACTGGCGGGCGCGCAACGCTGGAGCGCGCGGTGCGAGCGGATGCAGGAGCAGATCGTGGATTACCTGCGCGAATGCCTGGTGGCGGAGCCGGAGCAGAATGAATGCGCGCTGGTGGTGGAGTAGCTTTTAATTTTAAGTTGAGCCCTGCCGCCCGGTTGGCTTTTCAACCAAACCCTTGAAATTTACAATTTAAAACTCCATGAAAACCCTTTTTGAGAAGATCGCCGCGCGGGAGATTCCGGCGGTGATCGTGTATGAGGATGATTTTGTGATCGCGTTCCGCGACATCAATCCGCAGGCGCCGACGCACATCGTCATCGTGCCGAAGAAGCCCGTCCCGCGGATGGCGGAGGCGGAGGCGGAGGACCAGGCGCTGTTGGGGCATCTGCTGTTGAAGGCTGCGGCCGTGGCGGAGGAAACCGGCCTGGCGAAAACCGGCTACCGGCTGGTGATCAACAATGGGCCGGATGGCGGCGAAACGGTGCCGCATCTGCATTGTCATATTTTGGGCGGGCGGCATATGCAGTGGCCGCCGGGGTGAGGGGGCGCACAAGCGCCAATGACGAAGCACGACTGACGAATGGCGTTTGCGACAGCCTTGTAAAAAATTGGCGGCAAATTTACGGCAGGCGCTGGCGGAACATGGGAAAAACGGGGCTGGAACAAGCGTCGCAGAGTTGATTTATGGATAACCCGATACTTTTATTTTTAGTCGTATTCCCGTTGCTGCTGGTCGTCCAGATTTATTTTCTGGTGCGGAAGATGAGCGAGCCGGAAAAGATGCTCAAACCGATCGAGCGCGGCCTGGGGCCGTCGAAGGAACAGTTCATCGGCGGCCACAAGGCGTGGCTGGATTCGCAGAACCTGGACTGGCTGACCTGTTTTCAATTTGGCATCGTCCAAACGGCGGTGTTTCAGCAAAGAGGTGCCACGCGATTTTTTGCCTTCCACTTTCACCAGCAAAAAATCACCTATGAAATCTCGAGCAATTTTCGGGAGGACTCGTACTTGGAAACCAGCACGAGCGGGAACGCGGGGATGTTTCCGGCGCGGCCGAACGTTTACAAGCAATCTTTCCCCGGCCTGACGCCGGAGCAGGCCTGGGAACGCCATCTGGAGGGCGAAGCCTACCTGATGCAGAAATTCGGCCTCAGCCTGGAGCCGCTAAACCAGCCGTATGAACAGAAATTGCTGGGTGCATTGCGGATGACGATGATGTATGTGCGCTCCATACCGTTCTACCCGTTCCGGGCGTTGTATTGGTTTTTTGTGACGCGCTTTGCGATGAGGAACAAATCGATCCAGCAGCAGTTTCCTTAGGACTTGTTTTCAAAATACGGAGTGCGGCCGTCCCGGCGGCAGCCATTTTCAAAGTGCGCAGGGCTGGCGTACATTTCACGCGGCCTGATTGACGACAGTTGCTGCGCCCGAGGAGTGCGAGCCGCACGGGCAGGCGCACTCCGTCAACCGTGGGTTTTGATTTTGAATGCACGCTCCGGTCAGGCGTCATTGGTTTCACAAATCTCAAGTTGCAGCAGGTGGCGCGTCTTGGCATCGAGGAAGGCGTCCACGACGTTTTTGTGGAGGATAAAGGTCTGGATCGAGCCATCGTCACCGGGATTGTTTTCGAGGGGTTGACCGAAGCAAGCGATGAGATCCGGCAGGTTGCTGGAACTGTTCAACGCATGTCGTTTTCCGTCCGGGGTGATGATCACGGGACGGCCCGGGCCGAGTTTGCTTTGCTTGCCCTCATCAAAACCGCTGGCCACGGCGAGGACAACCCCGATCAATTTATCGCCGGCAAATTGGAGGCTCAGACCGGCTTGGTTGTAGAAGAGGTCGAGATATTCATCGAGGCGTTCGAAATCATCGCAGCGGCCGAACGGGCGGGCGGCGGCAAAGGTGCCGCCCAGCGGCAGGCCATTGAGGGTGCGGGCTTTCAGGTCGTAAACGAGTTCCGGCCGGCCGGAGGGCGGCCAGGCGGCGGTGGGATTGGGCTCGGGCTCGCGGCGACCGAACAATTTGTTGAGGGAGTTGAACATGGTTTTAAAATTTCTTCCGGTTGTTGGAGTTTCCGGTCAACGGGCGTCTTCGTCCTGGTCCAGCCGACGGCGGGCCATCAAGGGGCCGAAGGGGGAATCGGGGGAACGGGCGAATTCGCGGAGGCCGCCCTCGTCCGGGCCGACGAGTTCGACGCGAACGAGGAAGACATCGGAGCGTTTATGGTCGTTAAAATAATCCACGGCCGCAACTGCGGAGGCGGCAGAGTACTCATCCACATACAGCTTGTCCTGATGCCGCCAGTGCACATGGTACTTGAACAGGGCTTGCATAGGGATATGGGATGCGTGGGCTGGAGGCGACTTTAGGGTGAGTGTTCCTTGAGGTCAAGGCGTGTCTCCGGGGGCAGGCAATGAGTTGGTTAATTTGTGAGGTGAGCGGGTGAGCAACAAGGTTTAACCCCGGCCGGCGCCGCGCCTCGTTGCGGGCGGTTAATACACCTTCATCGTGTCGAGCACGGCCTTGATGCGCGGGACTTCATGCGTGCGCAGCAGATCCGTTTTTCCCAGCGCGGCGAGCACGGCAAAAAACGGTTCGGCGCAGCGGACTTCTTCGCCGAAATATTCAAAGGCGTGCGGCAGGGCGTGGCAGATGGGAAAGCCGAGTTCGCGCAGGCGGAAGGTGTTCAGGAAGACGTTCAACTGGTGCCGCACGCGCACGGCGCTGTCCTGCAGGTTGCGGTAGTAGAAGCCGAGGCCGGGGTCGAGGAAGATTTTTTGGACGCCGTTGCGCCGGGCGGTCTCGATCTGGCGCGCAAAGAATTCGCGCAGCAGGGGGATGGGGTCGGCGCTGAGGTCGAAATCGCCGACTTCACGGACGTTTTTGCCGGCGACGTAACAGATGATGACGGCGGCATCGTGGGCGGCGACGAGTTGGAAGATTTCATCGGAGGCCGCGGTGCCGGTGAGGTTCAGGATGTTGGCGCCGGCCTCCAGGCTGGCGCGGGTGATGGCGGGGGAGTAGGTCTCGACGGAGACGAGGATTTTTTCGGCGCGCAGGCCCTGAATGACAGGGATGAGCCGGGATTGCTGCATCGCATCGTCGACGCGCGCGGCGTGGGCGAGGGTGGATTCGGCGCCGACATCGACGATGTAGGCGCCCTGGGCGGCGAGGACTTTGCCGCGCTGGATGGCGGTGTCGGCGCTGAGGCAGATGCTTTCGCGATACCAGGAGTCGGCGGAGAGGTTCACGACGCCCATGATCGCGGGGGGCGAGCCGGCGGCGAATTGCTGGCCGCCCAGCGCAAAGGACTGCACCCCGGCCCCGGCGGCGGCGCGGTTCGATTCGAGCAACCCGGCGAGATGTTCGAGCGAGAGCATGGGCGCATCGTACGGGAGAACGGGCGTTTCCGCCAACAGATTGGCGGCGAAAAAAGTTTTGCACGGACGTTTGCCGGCGGTAGATTCAGGGGAATGAATTTGCGTGCGTGCGTCAAGATTTTGCCGTTGGGTCTGCTGGCCGCGGGCCTTTATCTGGTCACGGGCTGTGATCATGCGGCGGCGCTGAACCAGTCCACGGCGAACGTGAAGCACATCACGCAGACGGAGTTTGAGGCGGAGGTCACCCGCGCGACCAACACCATCGTGGCGGATTTTTATGCGACGTGGTGCGGGCCGTGCCAGATACTGACGCCGATGCTGGACCGGCTGGCCGGCGGTTACACGGACAAGCTCAAGTTCATCAAGATCAACGTGGATGAGTCGCCGGGGCTGGCCCAGAACTTTCACGCGGGGGAACTGCCGCTGATGCTGCTGTTCAAGGACGGCAAGGTGGCCGGCCGCTTTCAGGGCCTGCCCACGGAGGCGGAGCTGAAAGCCCGGCTGGATGCGTTCGTCGCCGGCAAGTGAATGCAAGTGAATCATGGTGCGCCTTGCAGGAAGGTAATCCGCAGGGAGCCTTTCTCGGTGGTGACCGGGGTGCCGGGGCTGATGTGATGTTTGTCAAACCAGCCGTCCTGGGTTTCGAGGACAAAGCGGATGTTTTCGCTGGCGGCCTTCACGCCGTTGGTGTCGTTCTTTTCGAGATGATGAATTTCTTCGATGATGCCATCGGGGTTGATGTAGGCGGCGGAGATGGATTCGGGACAGTTTTTCATCCAGAAATTTGCCCGCTGCGTGGAGGGCAGCACGAAGAGCATCGCATCGGTCTCCTGGATGTTGGTGCGAAACATCATGCCGGTCATCTCTTCCTGCTCGGTAAGGGCCAGTTCGGCGTCGAAGGTCTCGGGCCCAAGATAGATTTTCATCGTGCGCAACCTGGGTTGCGCCTGTTTGGGCAGGATGTCGTCGAGGGAGATCGCGGCGGCCTGCTCAGGTGCCGGCGCGGTGGGCTTGGTGCAACCGGCGAAGAGCATCGCCGCGAGCAGCAGGGCCAGATGACATTTGAAATTCACGCGGACAAACTGCCTGACCTGCCGTTTTTTTTCAACGGAAACCAAGGCTATATCGTTAGCGGCAGGCAAATCCACGATCTTGCCGCATTTTGTTGTGCAAACCACCGCTAACAAATCGCAAGCCGGCGGCAGTGATGGGCGCGAACGCATGATATTGTTTAATAGTCCTGTCAACCCTCCGCTGTGGGGTGATTGACTTGTGCGCCAGAAACCGTATTTTGCAATCACCGTGACAACCATGGTACAACCCGCCGCCACCGTGCGGCTCGATGAACTGCCCCCGCGCGTGTGCGCCGTCGTGCGGCAGGTCGAGACGGACGATGAGGACACGCAGCGGCTCAAGGCGCTGGGCGTCTGCCTCGGCCGGCGCGTGGAACTCGTCCGCGTGGGCGATCCGCTCATCTTGAAAATCTTTGGCTCACGCCTCGGTATCTCGGCCGAGCTGGCCCGGCGCGTGCGCGTGGAAATCTGCCAGCCCGGCCATTGCGCGTTGAAGGAAGAGCACGAGGGCGCATGAGCGCGTGTCACGATCCCGCACCCGCGCCGTCGCTGCACCACTCCTTCACCCTGGCGCTGGTCGGCAATCCCAACGCGGGCAAGACCACCCTTTTCAATGCGCTGACCGGCTTGCGCGCCAAGACGGCCAATTTCCCCGGCACCACCGTCGAGCGCAAGGTCGGCCGGCTCCACCTGAACCACAAGCAGGTCATCGTCGTGGATCTCCCGGGCCTCTACAGCCTCGACAGCAAATCGCCCGATGAAAAACTCGCCGCCGATGCCTTGCAGGGCAAGCTCGAGCACACCGCGCCCGACGCCGCGCTCATCGTCGTGGACGCCACGAATCTGGAACGCAACCTCTTTCTCGTCAGCCAGGTTTTGGAGCTGAAGAAATGCCCAGTGATCGTGGCGCTGAACATGATGGACATGGCGCGGCGCGACGGCATCCGCATCGACGTCGCGAAATTGCGCAAGGAACTGGGCTGCGTGGTGATCCCCGTGGCGGCCCGCAATGGCGAGGGCGTGGAGGAACTCAAAACCGAGTTGGACCGCCTGGTGACCGGCGCGATGCCCGAGGCCCTGGACCATGCCGACCCGGGCTGCGCCGGCTGCACGGGTTGCACCTTCCAGGCGCGCTACGAATGGACCGAGCAGATTTCCACGCGCGTCGTGGATGCCGCCGCCGTGCAACGTTCCGTGTGGACGGACAAGCTGGATGACATCCTCACGCATCCCGTTTTTGGCGTCGTGGTTTTCCACGTCGTGATGTTGTTCGTGTTCGCGCTCATTTTCTGGGCGGCCAAAATCCCGATGAACCTCATTGACCAGTTGTTCAGTCATCTGGGCGGCTGGGTCGGCTCGCTGGTTCCCGCCGGCGATCTGCAAAGCCTGCTTGTGAATGGCGTCGTGGGCGGCGTGGGGGGCATCCTGGTTTTTCTGCCGCAGATCTGCATCCTGTTTTTTGCGCTCTCGATCTTGGAAGACACCGGCTACCTGTCGCGCGCGGCGTTCGTGATGGACAAGATCATGCGGCGCTTCGGCCTGCCGGGCAAGGCGTTCGTGCCCATGCTCTCGGCGCACGCCTGCGCCATCCCGGCGATCATGTCCACCCGCGTCATCGAGAACCCGCGCGACCGGCTGGTGACCATTCTCATCACGCCGTTGATGGCCTGTTCCGCGCGCATCCCGGTGTATGCGATGGTCACGGCGATGATCTTCCCGAACTCGCCATTGAAGGCCGGGCTGGTCTTCACGGGCGCCTATGCCTTCGGCGTGGCCACCGCGCTGGTGATGGCCCTGATCTTCCGGGGCACGATTTTGCCCGGCGGCAGCAAGCCGTTGATGATCGAGCTGCCGCAATACCGTTTGCCCGGCCTGCGCGTGGCGCTGCTGCACACGTTCGACCGCGCCAAAATCTTCGTGAAGCAGGCGGGGACGATCATTCTCGCCATCTCGCTGGTCCTCTGGGCGCTCTCGTATTATCCCAAATCCGCGCCGCCCGCCGCCGCCGTGGCCTTGACCGCGCAGGCTGCGCAGGTGGAAAAGACCGGCGACGCCGCCCAGGCCGGCGAACTGCGCGCCGAGGCCGGCCGTTTGACCGCGCAACATTCCCTGCAAAACTCCTTCGCCGGCAAGATCGGCCACGTGCTGGAGCCGGCCATCGCGCCGCTCGGTTACGACTGGCAGATTGGCATTGGCATCTTCAGCTCGTTCGCCGCGCGCGAAGTCATCGTCTCCACGCTGGCGATTGTTTACGGCGTGGGCGAGGACGCGGCGGAGAACAACCGCACTTCGCTCTACGACTCCCTGCGCCGCGCCAAGCGCAGCGACGGCACCCCCATCTTCAACGTGGCGACCTGTGCCAGCCTGCTGGTGTTCTACATCCTCGCCGCACAATGCCTCTCCACCACGGCGGTCGTCCGGCGCGAGACCGGCGGGTGGAAATGGCCGCTGTTCCAGATCGCGTACATGACCGGGCTGGCGTATTTCGCCGCGTTGATCGTGTACCAGACCTTGCGCCACTTCGGCCACGCCTGAGGCAGAGTGCGCCCGTCCCCGGGCGCAGCAACATCCAAAAGAAAGAGCGCTTTCATGAACCCGCCGCGTCCTGGCTGGGGCGAAACTTTTTACAGCAGGAAACGAAGGGAACGAAGAGATTAACAACCCTCGATCCACCATCCTCAATTCTCCACCCACGAGCGTCCGCCACCCGCCCTTCGCCCCCTTGGGGGAGAAGGTGCCAGTAGGGCAGATGAGGAGGTTGCCCCCCGCCATAAAACGCATCGATAATATGGTTTTCATATGATGGCATGTGCGGCATCGCACCCGTACGCCAGTACTTTAACTTGGTTTAATTTACCTTAATTTGGTTTAACTTGATGGCCTGTCCGGCATCGGACTTTTTGCGTTTTCATTGGCCTTTTTCAGTTATTTACCCCGCCAAAATCGGCCTCGTTTTTGCGGGTGCAGGTTCAGAACATAGGTAACGGAGATGGTTCAATACATAGGTAACACTTCGAGAGGCAGAATGAAGCCAGTAGGCTTTGGGATGCCTTGGAAAATGAACGAACCTATGGACCAACGAATTGAGTTTGCGAAGAA
>JARLJW010000098.1 GCA_031290985.1 Verrucomicrobiia bacterium
CGCCACCCTCCAAACCCATTTTACCGGCTTCTCCCCAAAAACCGAGCCCGACCAGAACGGCATAAAATGCGATCACCCTCTCGAATCAGCAATCTTTCTAAGCATCAAATGACATGATCCCAGCCAAACTCCAGGGCCGGGTTTGGAACCCGGCTTCCATCCCGCCCGATTAAACCAAATAAAAAGGTGCAGCCCGTTCGGGCTGCACCTGGTTTGATTAAAGGGCTGGTTTGGATCAGGCTTTTTTCGCGGCTTTGATTTTGGCCCAGCGCGCCTTGGCGGCCGCGCCGATCTTGGCCTTGGCGGCCGCGCTCATCGTGAATTTCTTTTTGGCCGGGGCTTTGTCCGCCGGCTTGGCCGCCTTGATCTTGGCCCAGCGCGCCCGCTGCGCCGCTGCGACCCGGGCCCGGCCGGCCGCGCTCATGCCACCTTTTTTGGAAGCCTTGGCCGGTTTGGCGGCGGCCGCCGTGGAACCAAGGAGGCCGGCCAGTTCGCGGTTCAAATCTTCAATCTGATCCTTGATGGCGGCGGCACGTTTAAGTTGAGTGGAACTTAGAGATAATAGATTACTCATAGGTGGGTTCATGATAGACATATATTATCAGATTTCCATAGAAAAATAAGGGGTGGCGAAAGCCTATATGATGGACCTGCGGCCGGCTGGCCCGGTTATACCGGTTCATCGGGCTGATGGCGGGTAAAATAGAGGATAAGTTGCCGGCAATTTAGCGGGCCATCCGGCCCGGGACACTGATTTAAAAAATGGTCGGGGTGGGGAGATTTGAACCCGGTCGGGCAATTTCTCGGAACCCTTGAAAGCACCGGACAGGCCATGAAATGAATGATGTTATGAGCTTCTGCAATTCCATTAAGACGCAGCAAAAATGCGGCAAAACAAGTTTTAGACGATGGAAAAGGCTGAAAAACTTGTCTGCGTTGCAGCTAGTGCCTGTCCTTTAATTGACTTATTGAGACTCGCACAATGCCGTGACACGGTGCCATCACCGTATTGCGCGAGCCTTAATAATGGCGCTTTGCCAAAGATATCAAGATGCTCGCGACTTTCAGTTGCGAGCACGGGTCGCGGGCGCGGCCTTCGGCTTCTCTTTTTTCGGCTTCTTGATTTCTTTTTTCTGACTGCGATTGCCTTTGGCCATAATAAATGTCTCACAGTGTTAAGCCAGAATGACCCAAATGTCACTGTTTTTTGCAACTGAACGCACACTTTCACCATTGGCATGGATCGTCAAAATGGCGTGGATTGGCGCGGAAGCGCTCAGGTAAAAGCGGAGCACAAACTCCAGCAACAGCGCGGCGCGGCCACCTGGTGGATCACGATCCTGCTTTCCATCCAACGACCAATCCATCAGGCAAACGCACGGCGTTCGTTTGGTTGAAGGCTCCCTCATCCGGCCAGGCGTAGCCGCCCTCGAGGTGGATGATGGTGGTTTGCTGCGGCTCGATTATGACCGGGACGGTCACGCATCCATATCCATTCGCCTGCGCCAAAACTTGATATTTGCCCGGCGGCAATTGCACTGCTGCGGGGTTTTGCAGCATGGTTCCGGTGTCATTATGCACTTTCTGGAGCAGCTTTCCGTCGCCGGATAATAGCCGATAATCAGAATGGCTCTGGCCAAATTCGTTGCGGCTGTTGAATTCCGCCCCGGCTTCATAGGCGGAATAAACCACGAGGGTGCCGTTGGCCGGGCTGATCACCGCCGATTGTGGTGGTTGCGGCCCGACCGTTTCAAGCGCCATGCCGTTCCTGCCGCTGGCGCAACCGGACAAAAGCACGCCGGTCACGACGGGTAACAGATAGAATATCGATTTCATAATATTGCCAAATATCGCCGAGGGTTCGCGCCGGTTGAAGTTTCTGAATTCTTTTTAATCATCGCTTCATTTGCCGTTAATGGTGACGTGGCCATTTGAGGCGGCCGCGGCGTTTTGAAGGTGAAAACAGGTTCCTAACTCACGGCAATGAGCGAAACCTGTTCGTCATGCTCGTCGCGTACGACGCCGGTCGCATGCGGATCGAGCATCCGTTTGCCATCCACCAGAAAATGGTACTGGTGATGGCCGTGACACATTTCCACCTGGGCTGACCACCAGCCGTCCACCGACCGTTGCATTGGCAGCGGATGCCAGTGGTTGAAATCCCCCGCGAGTTCGACTGCCCTGGCGGCGGGCGCGGCGCAATAAAAATTGACCGGCTTTCGTGTGTTATGGGCGGAATACCGTCCGTGATCTGGACTGTTTTGTGTGGTGTTCATAAAGAATAATTTTTCGGTAGGACTTTCTTTCCATTTTTGAGGCGTTTTCATCTTGGTTCATTTCATCATTTCTTTGGCGTTTAAGTTGTTGCACGGTGGTGCAGAGGCGTGATTGGCGGCAGTGGATTGACCGCCGTTGGTTGTGGTGAATGGATTCGCTGGGCGCGCCAGGCGTTTGCCGGGGTTTGTGTGGGTTTGGGGTAGAACGTCAAGCGGGTCAGGTGGGCCAGATTCAACACGGCTACCCCTCCAGTTCGCATGCGGAAACACAAGCCCGATCCATCCAATGCAATCCCTTTGCTCGTCCATAATTGCGATTGCACCTCAGCCGGCTTCTCTGTTGCTAGAAAAAAGCATGTGCCATCCGTCATTTGCATTTCCATAAACGTGACCAAGGAGGCATCTTGTGTGACCAGTTGTTCCCACTGTTGACGCATCACCGGATCGTGGATTAATGCAAGGAATTCCTCCTCGGTTAATTCAACTGCGTCCACTATTCCAACCGGGAAAACCAAGTGCGAAAATTCATCGCAAACCAGTTCGATGCGTGTGATTTTTGAAACCGGCACTGATGTGATGGAATCCTTGTCGGTTATGGCGATCATTTCTTGGTAAAAGACCTGCGCCGGATGGAAACCATCAATGATCGCACTTGCCTCGTCGGCGGCGTTTTGCTCAAACGTCGTGGTGGTGCCATCCACTTTGTGAATATGGACTTGCAGGCCGGGTACGTTGTGGTTCATAAGTTGTATTTGGGTTCACAGGTGGAAATTGATTTTCCATTCAATATGGCGGGAGCACGAACGGAAACCTTTGGCGGCAGGGCTGAAATGATGGTCGCTGGTGTGCGCGCCCTCCGCGAAGCCGGGCGGGCGGGCGCATGACCTGATCGTCGGCTTAAAAATTCCACCACCACCTCATTTTCAGCCTTAAGCCAGTCGGTTAGCGGTTTGTTCCAGTCACAGCCGTTAGCCAGCCAGAATCGGTATGCACTTCCTTCAATCTCGCGATGCAACCGGAGATGTTCGTCAACCGTAAATTCGTTTTGCTCCACCCGCCGCATCCAAGTTGCCGGTTGCATTTTCATGGCTTCACCTCCAAAACCGAGTTTAGCGAACCATAAATGTTCGGTACGTTTTCCAAGGCGTCCGGATCGTGCACCCATTTTCCATCCACAAAGTATTTGTATTCATATCGGCCGGGGGCGAGGGGCAGCCGCTTTTCCCACAGGCCTGCATCCGGGTTGCCGATCATGCGCAGGCTGGTCGGCTGCCAGTTGTTGAAATCGCCGCAGACATAGACTTGTTGTGCTCCGTCGCATTCCAGGACGAAGTCGATTTCGCAACGGGGTGAGCCGGCAGCGCCGGCCAGTTGTTGAATTGCTTTTCCCGCAGCCGACTGCTTTTTCGATTCAGTTGATAATTTTGACATACGCATTTGTTCTTTGGGCCAGGGATACATTTTTTGCCGGACTGGCGTTACCCCGGCGATGTTTTGCCCGTCCTAGATAATTGACGGTCAAAAGATTAAAACCGCGTGAACTCCTCATTAAATTTGGGTGGCCGCCGGTCTGGCGGCTTTCTGAATGAATTTTAATCGAACGTTTACAACCTTTTAATCAACGTATGGTCTACTTAATTGTCGAAGTTACATAACATTATGAGAATTCTGCTGGCTGAGGACGAAAAGAAAGTCGCCGACATCATTTTGCGCGGCCTCAAGGCCGAACGTTTTGCCGTGGATATCTGCCCCGACGGCCAGGCCGCCTGGGAAACCGCCGAGGCTTATGATTATGACCTCATCATCCTCGATTTGATGCTGCCGAAACTGACCGGCACGGAAGTGCTGGAGAAGATCCGGCGCAAAAATCAACACGTGCCCATCCTGATCCTCACCGCCCGCGACGCCATGGCGGACAAGGTTAAAAACTTTGAAGCCGGGGCCGACGATTATCTGACCAAGCCTTTTGCCTTCGCCGAATTATTGGTGCGCATCAAGGCGCTGCTGCGTCGCGGACCGGTGAACCGTTCCAGCGTCCTGCGCGTGGCGGACCTGGAGATTGACCGGCTCTCGCAGAATGTGCGTCGTGGCGGTAAAAAGATCGACCTTACCGCCAAGGAATATTCGCTGCTCGAATATCTGGCCACCCATCCGGGCCGCGTGTTTTCCCGCACCATGATCATCGAACACGTCTGGGACCAAAGTTTCCAGGGCCTGACCAACATCGTCGATGTTTATGTGCGGCACCTGCGGGAAAAAGTGGATGATGCGTTTTCGATCAAGCTGCTCCGCACCGTGCGCGGGGTTGGCTACAGCCTCAATGACGAATCCCAGCCATGAACACCCGCTCCATCAGCTTCCGGTTGGTGGCTTGGTATGCCGGCTGGCTCGCGGTCATTTTTCTCCTGCTGTGCGCGCTCTTGTACCTCGACCTGCGGCACTTTCTGGAAGGCGATTTGCGCGATTCACAGTTGCGCCGGGCGCACCAGATTGGCGACGCCCTGCTGGCGCACGTCAAACAATCCGGCGAACCATATGTTGCCAGCCAGGTGAAGGATTGGTACGAGCCCGAGGTCAATGACCGTTTCATCCGCCTCACCCGCGCCGACGGCACTTTGGTTTATGCCTCCGGCATGCCCCATGATGGAAGTTTTGACCCCGCCCAGATTTCCGCCCCGCCCCCGTCCAAAACCGAATCGTTCAGCAAACTGGCTTTGCCGGGCAACAAAAACATTCTCATTGCCTCGCTCAATTACAAATCGCCGGGCAATCCTGACTATCTGGTGGAATTCGGCCAGTTGTTGGATCCGGTTGACACGATGCTCGACCACCTTCTATTGCAGTTGATCCTGGGCCTGCCGCTGGCGGTCATCATCATCACGGCCGGCGGTTATTTGCTGGTGCAGCGGGCTTTGAAGCCCGTGGAGCAGATCACCCGGGCGGCGGAGCGCATCACCCAGCACAACCTGAGCGACCGGCTGCCCATCGCCCAAACCGGCGATGAAATGGAGCGGTTGTCCGTTTCACTGAACCGGATGATTGCGCGGCTGGACGACGCCTTTCAACACTCCAAGCGTTTTGTGGCTGACGCTTCACACGAACTGCGCACGCCCCTCACGATTCTGCGTGGCGAACTCGAAAACATGGCGGAAGACACGCGGGTGGATGGCGAGGTGCGTGAACGCGCCGCCAGCATGCTGGAGGAGGCGGTGCATTTGAGCAAGATTGTGGAGCAGTTGTTCACGCTTTCGCGGCTGGATGCCGGCGAAGCGCAGGCCGAATGGACCCGTTTCGATCTGAGCGAACTGGCCAAAACCACCGCCGACCAGCTCAGCCTGCTGGCGGAGGACAAGGGCATCTCCATCGTGTGTGATGCCAGCCAGCCGATGCCCGTTGAAGGTGACCGGGTGCGGCTCAAGCAAGTCGTCGTCAATCTGCTCGATAATGCGATTAAATACACCCCGGAGAAGGGGTCCATTAAGCTGCGGGTTCATGGGGTCAACGGCCACGTCATGTTGGAAGTGGAGGATAACGGCATCGGTATTCCGCCGGACGCGCTGCCTTATGTCTTTGAACGGTTTTATCGCGTGGACCAGATGCGCACCGATGGCTCTGAGAGCGCCGGGCTTGGTTTATCCATTGTAAAATCGATTTGCGCCGCGCACGGGGCGGAAGTGGAAGCGAACAGTGTTCCTGGGCAGGGTAGCTGTTTTTGCGTCCGGCTGCCCCTGTCAAAAAATTAAAGGTCATTCCCTGTTTCATGAAATTCCAATTTCCAAATTTGCCGTTCTGTTCCAAATCCGGCCTGATCGCCACCTTGACCGGGCTATTGGTGGTCGGTCTTGGCCTCGCGTGGACGGCGCATCGCGCGCAAGCCCAGTCGGCCACAACTGCGGACCCGGCCAACGCGACTGCTGGGGTGGCCAAAGTGACCCGGGAAGATCTTTTCAAGGAGGTGACCATCCCGGCGGAATTCCGGCCTTATCAAGAGGTCGCGTTAAGCGCAAAAGTATCCGGTTACGTCGGCAAAATGAATGTGGATTTCGGTGACACCGTCAAGGCCGGCCAACTTCTGGCCACGCTTGAAGTTCCAGAGTTGCAGTCGGAACTGGCCAACGCACAAGCGACGGAAATGAAGGCCGAGGCGGACAACACCAACGCACACCTGATCTACACCCGGTTGCTGGCGGTCAACCAAGAGCACTCCAATCTCGTCGCCCAACAGGATCTCGATACTGCGGGGGCAAACGATCAGACCACCGCTGCGGCCATCGCCGCCGCCAAGGCCAACGTCGAGAAGTATCAAACCATGGTCGGTTACACGCAGATCACCGCGCCGTTTGACGGCGTGGTCACCCATCGCTATGCCGACCCGGGCACCCTTATCCAAGCCGGAACCTCCTCCGACACCCAGGCGCTGCCGTTGGTGCGCGTTTCGGACAATTACAAGCTGCGCCTCGATTTCCCCGTCGAAGTGGACTATGTGAAGGATGTCAAACTTGGGGATCCCGTCGAGGTCCGCGTGGAATCCTCCAATGGTAAAACATTTGCCGGCACCATTTCCCGCTTTACGCACCACGTGGATGAAGATACCCGCACCATGATCACGGAAATTGAGGTGCCCAATCCGAACTTGGAACTGGTTCCGGGCATGTACGCGATAGTTCTTTTGAAGGTGGAGAAACACCCGCAGGCGCTGGCCGTGCCCATCGAAGCCGTGGCCGGTGAAAAGTCGCCCGTGGTCTATGTCGTCAACCGCGACAACCAGATCGAGGAACATCCGGTCAAACTGGGGCTGGAAACTGCCGACCGATACGAAATTTTATCCGGCTTGCACGAAGGCGACCTGGTGGTCATCGGCAGTCATGCCGGTTTTCAGTCCGGACAAAAAGTTGAGCCCAAACTCATTCAACTCTCCTTGCGAGATGATAATTGAGATCAAGCCTTTTGACGACCGCGTGCGTTTTACTCCTTTGATTCGTTTCGTGCCCGGCAGACCGCACCGGACAGGGGCCAGAGTGGATCAACGTTTTTTAGGGAAGTGCCCGCCCAGGAGGATCCGCAGCGCGCGTAAAACGATATGATGCCATGAATGTCTTGTTGAACCCCACCCAGTTCGAGATTCTCCGCCGTCTGGATGCTTGTACGCTGGCCAACGCCATCGAGACGTTTCATGTTCGCCTGCGCAACGAGGGGTTCATTGACAACTCGGTGCGTTGTCTGTTCCCCCGCTTGCAACCCATGCTGGGTTATGCCGCCACCGTGAAAGTCCGCGGCTCCGCACCGCCAACGGCTGACCGGCGCTACGCCGACCGGACCGACTGGTGGGACTATATTTCGACCCTGCCCGGGCCGCGCGTCGTGGTGGTTCAGGACGTGGCGACGAAAGTTGGACTGGGTTCGTTGCTCGGCGGCGTGCATGTCAACATCCTGCGGGCCCTGGGTTGCGCGGGCGCGGTGACCAACGGCTCGGTGCGTGATCTGCCGGCCGCCGAAAATCTCGGCTTCCAGCTTTTTGCCGGCAGCGTCTCCGTCTCGCATGCCTACGTTCACATCGTGGAATTCGGCACGCCGGTCGAAATCGGCGGCATGAGAATCCAGTCCGGCGATCTGTTGCACGGCGATCTGCACGGCGTGCAATCCATACCCGCCGCCATTGCCCGGGAAATCCCGCTCGCCGCCGCGAAAATCGTCTCCCGGGAGCAGGAGCTGATTTCGCTCTGCCAGTCCAAGGACTTTTCGATCGAAAAACTGCGGGCCGCCATCGCAGACGACCGCTGCTAACCACCTGCCTTCATGTCACGCTTTGCCATCCGCCTGCCGTATCTCATCATCGTCATCTGCCTTATCACCTGCGTGGTGGGGGTGACCAGCCTGGTGCGCATGCCGGTCGATCTGTTTCCGCCCATCAAAATCCCCGTCGTGGTGGTCGCGACCTTTTTTAACGGCATGCCGCCCGAGCAGATTGAGACGGACATCACCGGTCGGTTTGAACGTTTTTTCACGCTCGCCAGCGGGGTGGATCACATCGAATCCCGTTCACTGCCCGGGGTGAGCCTCATCAAAATTTATTTTCAACCCGGCTACAATGCCGACTCCGCCGTGACCAGCATCGGCAACCTGGCGATGGCGGACTTGCGTAAACTGCCGCCCGGCACCCTGCCGCCGGTCGTTCTGCAATTTGATGCCTCGAGCCTCCCGGTATGTTTGATCACGCTGAAGGGCGAAGGGCTGAACGAGGCGAAGCTCCGCGACCTCGGCCAGTTTGACGTGCGCAACCAGGTCGCCAACGTTCCGGGCGCTTCGGTGCCGCAGCCGTTCGGCGGACGCTACCGGCAGATCATGGTTTATGTGGACCCGCTAAAATTGGAATCGCACCAGCTCAGCGTCATGGACGTCGTCCGCACGGTGAACAACGCCAACCTGATTCTGCCCGCCGGCGACGTGAAGATCGGGCCTTACGACTACAACCTATATGTCAACAGCCAGATTGACGCGTTGAAGGACATCAACCGGATTCCGTTGAAAACCATCGGCAATGCTTCGGTGCTCGTAGGCGATGTCGGCCACGCGGTGGATGGTTCGCAAATCCAATACAACGTCGTGCGGGTGGACGGCCAGCCATCCGTTTATCTGCCGGTCCTCAAACAAGGCGGCGATGCCAATACCATCGCCGTCGTGGACGGCATCAAGACCGCGGTCGCCAACTTGTTTGACGTGCCGAAACAACTCGTGTCCAAGGTGGTTTTTGACCAGTCGGTTTTCGTGCGCAACGCCATTGAAAATCTCGTCCACGAAGGTTTGATCGGACTGGTGTTGACCGGCCTGATGATTCTGGTTTTTCTTGGCAGCCTGCGCGCCACCCTCGCGGTGTTTCTTTCCATTCCGCTGTCCGCGCTCGCGGCATTCATCGCGCTGTCCATGGGCAACGGCACCATCAACGCGATGATCCTGGGCGGACTGGCGCTGGCGTTTTCGCGGCTGATTGACAATTCCGTCGTCGTGCTTGAAAACATTTTCCGCCACCTGGAAATGGGCGAGGCGCCCGAAGTCGCCGCCGAACGCGGCGGCCGGGAAGTTGCGCTGCCGGTGCTCGCCGCCACGCTGACGACGGCCATTGTGTTTTTTCCGGTCATCTTCCTCTACGGCGTGAGCAAATTCCTGTTCATGGCGCTGGCGTCGTCGGTGATCCTTTCGCTGTTTGCCTCATACGTGGTCGCCATGACGGTGGTGCCGTTGTTTTGCGCGAAATTGATTCGCGGCCATCAGGAACACAAGGAGGTCGGGCATTCCGAAACTGGCGAATCGAAACCGCTGGGCTGGCTGGAACGTTTCAACGTGTGGTTTAACCACAAGTTCAACCAGATGTTGAATCGCTACGAAAGCGTTTTGAACCGGGCGCTGCTGCGTCCGCTGGCCACGGTGCTGGGCATCACGGGCATTTTTGTTTTAAGCCTTGGTCTTTATCCGCTCATCGGCGAGGCGTACTTCCCGCGCACCGACCCCGGCCAGTTTGTCATCAACCTCAAGGCCGCCACCGGCACGCGGATCGAACTCACCGACCAACTGGTGCAGCAGGCGGAACAAATCGTCCGCGAAAGCGTGCCCACGAATGATTTGAAAATCATCGTCTCAAACATCGGCGTCACGCCCGGTTTCTCCTCGATCTACACTCCAAATTCCGGCCCGCACACGGCGTTCATTCAAGTCGGACTGAATGCGGGCCATCATTTGAGCAGTTTTGAATGCATGGACCTCGTCCGGGCGCGGCTGAAAAAGGAGCTGCCTCAGGTTGCCGCCTACTTCCAGACCGGCGGGTTGGTGGATGCGATCCTGAATCTCGGCATGCCTGCGCCCCTGGACATCCAGGTCGCCGGCAACAATCTGGAGGCCACGCACGAGATCGCGGCGGAAATCGCCCGCCAAGCCTTGGCGTTGCCGGCGGTCAGCGACGTGCTGGTGCCGCAGGACATCGATTATCCCGCGCTGCAACTGGATATTGACCGGCTGCGTACTTCCGAACTGGGCTTGAACGAAAAAGAAGTGGTTGGTGACGTGATCACGGCGCTGACCTCCGACCAGATGATTGCTCCCAGCTTTTGGGTGGATCCTAAAAGCGGCAACGATTACATGCTCACTGTCCAGTATCCGGAAGGTTTCGTGAAGAATTTAGCCGACCTGTCGTCCATCCCGGTGCGCGGCGAAAATTCGGCGCATCCTACGCGGCTCGACACGTTGAGCGCCATCCATCACCGCACCGCGCCGACCGAGGTCGACCATTATCAATTGCGCCGGGAAATGGATGTTTATGTTTCGCCCAAGAACGAGGACCTCGGCCAGGTTTTGAAAGGCGTCAATAAAATCGTGGCGGAGATGAAGCTGCCCTCGAATGTCCGCGTGGTTGTGCGCGGCTCGGCTCACGCCATGCAGGTTTCGTTTCGCAGCTTTGGCCTCGGCCTGATTCTGGCCACCGTGCTGGTTTATCTGATCCTCGTCGCGCAGTTCAAATCGTTCATGGATCCGCTGCTGATTTTGCTCGCCGTGCCAACCGGCTTGACCGGCGTGCTGATCATTCTTTTTGCCACCGGCACCACGCTCAATGTCATGTCGCTGATGGGCATTGTGATGATGGTCGGCATCGTGGTTTCGAACAGCATCCTCATCGTGGAATTTACCAACCGGCTGCGCGAAGAGGGCCGGCCGCTGCGCGAGGCGGTTTCGCTGGCCTGCCGTGTGCGTCTGCGCCCGGTGCTGATGACTTCACTGGCCACGCTCATCGGTTTGATCCCGATGGCGGCCAAACTCGGGACCGGCAGCGAAGCGTACGCGCCGTTGGCGCGCGCCATTATTGGCGGGTTGGCTGTCTCGGTGGTGCTCACCGTTTTCATAGTGCCGGCGGCGTATTTCATTTTGTATCGCCGCCGGGAGCCTGCGGTAAAAGCAATTTCGCCGTGAAGAATATTTGCATGAAACGATTCCTCCCAGTCCTGGCAATCTGCGTCGCTTGTGCCGGCAGCCTTTATGCCGGCGGCGCGACCAATGCGTTTCCCGTTCTGACCCTGGAAGCCGCCCAAAAACTGGCCTTGCAGAATCACCCGCAAATCTCGGCGGCAAATTATCGGGTGCTGGCCGCCCGGGAAGCGGTGAAGGAGGCGCGGGCCGGATTCTTTCCCAACGCTAATCTTTATGCGAACGGTGTGGCGGCGGGTTCGGATAATACACGCATCCTGGCCGGCGGCCTGAATAATCCGAGCGTTTTCGACCGGACTGCCGGCGGGCTGGCGGTGAGCCAGCTTATCACCGATTTCGGACACACGGCCAATCTTGCAGCCAGCTCCCGATTCCAGGCCCAGGCGGAGAACGAAAACGCCAACGCCACGCGCGAAGATGTATTGCTGCGGGTGGAGGTCGGTTATTTCAGCGCACTGGAGGCGCAGGCGATCTTGCAGGTCGCGCAAAAGACTTTTGACACGCGACAATTGCTCTCCGATCAGGTGACTCTGCTGGCATCGAACAAACTCAAATCTGAACTTGATGTGAGCTTCGCCCGCATCGCCTTGGAGGAGGGGAGATTGCTGATGGAGCGGGCGCAAAATGATGCCCGCGCCGCCATGACCTCGCTTTCGACCTCGCTTGGTTTGCACGAGCCGAAACAATTTGAACTCATCGAGCAATCACCCACCGACTTTTCGATCACCAACGACGTCTCCAGGCTGGTCCAAACCGCGCTGTCGCAACGACCGGAATTGCTCAGCCTCAGGGCCGAACACGATGCCGCGCTCCGGTTTGCCCGGTCACAACGGGACTCGCGGTTGCCAACCGTTTCGGCCGTCGGTGTGATGGGCGATGCGCCTTCTCATGACAGCCACCTGCCGGATCATTATGCCGCGGGCGGCATCCAACTGAGCCTGCCATTGTTTGCAGGAGGTTTATACACTGCCCGGCAGCATGCGGCGGAATACCAGGCGCAGTCCGACGATGAACTGCTCCGCTCCGCCGAGGATAATATCGTGCGCGATGTGCATATTGGCTGGTTGAATGTGAACAACGCCCTGGAGCAGCTTCAAACCACGGAACAACTCGTCCGGAATTCCGCCGAGGCGTATGACTTGGCCGAGGCGCGTTATAAAATCGGCAGCAGTTCCATCGTGGAATTGAGCCAGGCCCAGCTCAGCCTGACTTCGGCTCAAATCGCCGATGCCAATGCCCGCTACAACGTGCTCATCCAGCAGGCCAATCTGAATCACGCAGTCGGCGCACTGCGCTGATGCAGTTTGCCTGGCCAAATTTCTGAACGGATTTTAATCCGGCGTTCAAGACGTTTTAATGGCACGCGACTAAATTGTACCATCATGAAAACCATATTTTTCACTCTTATTGGCGCCGGTGGCATTGCGTTGTTGGCAGGGTGCGCGTCGCCGCCGGTCGCGGTTTCACCCGTTGGCCCGGAACCGGAAAAACATGTTGTTACGGCTGGGACGGGCTATTTGCAGGTTTATAGTGACACGGAAACGCACGTCATCGGTGACGGCCTGCCTTACTATCCGCACACCGGCTACAACATCTATGATCAAAGCGGGGCGCGCGTAAAATTTGTGCCCAACCATATTGGCAACATGGATGAGTCGCCCACCCTGGTTGCCGTGCCAGCGGGGGACTATAACGTGGTGGCCCAGTCCTCGGCCTACGGGCGGGTCACCGTGCCGGTGGTGATTGAAGGGGGCCGCAAAACGGTCATCCATCTTGACCGCCGCTGGGAGGCCACAAAAAACGTTGCCTCCAACGACCTGGTTCGCCTGCCTGATGGCGAAGTCATCGGGTGGAGTGGTGCGACCGCACAGTCATCGCAATAAACGTGATTAAACTTACATCTCCAAGCCAGCCATACATATGAGGTTCCCGAACACGGTATTTGTGGGCGCAGCCAGCCTGCCGCTCTTGATGGGTTGCAACTCCACTCCGGTCGTCCTTCCGCCCGTCGGTCCGGAGCCGGCCGGCCACGCTGCGAAAAGCTTAAAAGGCTATTTGCAGGTGTTCAGCGCGACGGAGAAATCACCCCCGGTTGCCAGTGATGACACTACATTTTTCAACCTCCACTCGGGGTACGACATCCATGACGAGTCCGGTCGCACCGTCCGCTTTGTGCCAAACCACGCTTCCAACATGGATGAATGGCCGGATCAGGTCGCTCTGCCCGCCGGCACCTACAGCATCGTGGCCGAGTCGGCATGTTGTGGACAGGTCAGCGTACCGGTGGTCATTCAAGCCGGCCAGACCACGGTTGTTCATCTGGATCGGAACTGGTTTCCACCAGCCAATGTTCCCGCCGGCCGCCTGATCCATCTCCCCGATGGGGAAGCGGTGGGTTGGAGCGGCGCGACTGCGGCGTCTTCAGAATGAAGTCCGTCGGCCCTAAATGGCCTGTTTCAAGGTGAGCTCAATCCGTAGTGCTTCCTCCCCGCGTTTGAGTTGCAACGTGACGGTATCCCCGTCGCTGGATTTCAGCATTCGGCGTATCGCCCTCATGGTCATGTCCGCCGCGCTCTGACCGTTCACAACCTCAATGACATCACCTGGCTTGATGCCCTGGGCCGCCGCCGGGCTGTTTTCATCCACGGAATACACGATGGTCGTATCGCCTTGCCGGAGCAGATGCAGGCCGCTCATATCCTCCTTGTCGGGAGTTGAAAATCTTTGGCCGGGTTCGAGATAGAGCATCTGGTCCGGAAAATCGAACACCACGGCATGCCGCCGGAAGAAGCCAAGACCAAGATGGGATGGATCGGCCGGGTTGCGGATGTAGGTCGCGTGCAAGTTGGTGTACGCCAGCCCTTCGACGGCCAGCTTGTCCAAAACCTCGATTTTACTTTGAGCCGTCTGATTTCCCATTCCGGCAACCGTGGCATTGAACCCATTGGCTCCAGCGGCCGCAAACACCTTCTGCCACTCTTCAGGATTCAGTGAAACGGAACTGTTGTCCCCGGTATCCACCAGCAAGTCGATCGGCCCGGCGTGGTTGGCTGATGCTTCCACCATGTAGTGGTGGTCAAACCGTTTGAGCGGGATGGCGACATAGGTGTTCTTTACCACGGCCGGCACTTCGCTGCTCAATGAAACCGTTTGCCGGTCGAAGTCGATTTGGACGATGTTTTTGGACAGAAAATCCATGCCCAAGATGCCGTCGCAGGGCTGTCCGCTGATGAGGCGGGCCATCTTCAGATCCAAGCTCGTGATATTCCGCAAGCCCAGCGGTTTCCCGGCGATGGAAATGTCCGGGCAATGGAAATAGGATTGAAGCACGTTGGTTCCCAGCGGTGTCTGGGCATTGATCGGCGTGGCAGTTTTACCAAGATAGGGCTGATACTTGGAGTCGATGGCGGAAAGCGTGAAACCGGTATCCAGCAAGAAATAAAGCGTCCGCCCGAAGGCCGATACGGGAACCCGCACCATGACTCCGTCATCGTATAATTTGACCGGCTGACCGGATTGGATTGCGGAATACAAGGTTCCGTGTGCCAAACCCACGGCGAGCGCGGTTGCAATCATGAGAAATATCGCTGGGCGTAACATGTTGGACACGCAATTGTAACTTCCCCGGGTTTCTTGTCTTAAAACCGGCCTTTTCACGCCCTTAAAACTGGCGGATTCACCGGTTTAAAGCGGGGCGCTTCATGCCTGCTGAACTCTGTAACAAAGCGGGTCGGATGGGAACTTCCTGAATGAATTTTAATCTTCGTTCAATCTTACTTTAATGAATTCGTTACAAAGTCTGCCGCCGACAACAGAACCGGCCATAAACCAGCAAAGCTAAATGCGGTCTCGCAAGTCCGGCTTGGTGGTTTTGTGCGAATTCGAAATCGTTAAACTGAAAATGATAAATACCTCAAAAGAGACAAAGCATCGGAATGCAGGCAGGAACAGCAACGCCGGTCCGGGCAATCCGCTGCCCAAGGCGATGATTGCCGGGGCTGCCACGCTGGCAATGCTTGCGAGCGGCCGGGCGCATGCGCAGTCGGCGGATGCGTTGATCGACAAGCTGGTGGCCAAGGGGATTTTGACGGCAAAGGAGGCGGAAGATCTGCGCGACGAGTCGGACAAGAATTTCACCACGGCGTTCCAGACCAAAATGGGCATGCCGGACTGGGTGACCGGTTACAAGTTGAGCGGCGATTTTCGCGGGCGGTTTGAACAGTATTCCAGTTACAACCAGGCGATGGTTGACCGGACCCGAATCCGCTACCGGCTCCGGTTCGGTATAACGATGAACATGCTGGACAACTTCGAAGCCGGCTTCCGTTTGGGCAGCGGCGACGTGGCCAAGGGCTATAACACCGCCACGCCCCTCTCGAACAGCAGCACGTTCCAGGATAATTTCAGCAAGAAGGATGTTTTCATCGATACGGCGTATGGCAAATGGACGGCCGTGAATTCTGGCGGCTGGCTCGTGTCGGCCACGGTCGGGAAGATGGACATCCCGTTCTCGTTCACGCCGATGGTGCTGGACCAGGACCTCACGCCGGAAGGGGCGGTAATCCAATCGGCCTGGAACATCAACGATAACCACACCTTGTCACTCAATGCCGGGGCGTTTGTGCTGGATGAAGAATCCGGCTCGGTACATGACCCGTTCATGTACGGCGGGCAATTTTTGTGGAAAGCCAAGTGGACGGATAAACTGTCGACCACCCTGGGCGTGGGCGGATTTGCCATCGTCAACCAGGATCAGCTCACCACCGCCAACGTGCCGTATATCAACCAAGGCAATACCCGGATTCCATTTACGCCGGCCCGGCCCCCGGGCTCGCCAACCATGTATGTTTTGCAAAATAAATACACCCCCGTGATTGCCGATGCCAGTGCCACCTACACTTTGGACAGCTTCCCATTATACAACGGGGCTTTCCCCATCAAGGTTGGCGGCGAATACATGAACAACGTCAGCACATCCCAAAACAACACCGGGTATTGGGTGGGCGTGCAGTTCGGCAAATCCGGCACCAAAAAGACCTGGGATATCTCTTACCGTTACGAATATCTGCAATCGGATGCCTGGTACGATCAGCTCGTCGATGACGACAACGTGGCGTTCTATCCGGGCGACTACCCGGGCGCAAACAGCAGCTATGGAACTTACGGCGGCACGAACATCAAGGGGCACCTGGTCAAATTTAACTATTCGTTCACGGACTCCGTGACGTTCACCGTGACCTGCTACATCAACGACCTGATCAGCCTCAACGGCCTGCAAGCCGACCCGTTCGTTCCTGACCATAAAACCAGTTCCATGATCCACATCATGGCCGATATAAATTGGCTGTTCTGAGAAATTGGCTGTTCTGAGTTTGGCCGGATCGCGAAGAAACCCCCGTTCTCTGAACGGGGGTTTCTTCGCTAGACTAAAGAAAATCCTTTAAAAATGGTCGGGGTGGGGAGATTTGAACTCCCGACCTCTTGCACCCCAAGCAAGCGCGCTAGCCAGGCTACGCTACACCCCGAACCACTGGAGGACGAATCATACCGGTTCGCCGCGCAGATTCAATGCCTGATTTGGATTGATTTACTTTTTCAATCCCAGCGCCCATTCAATGCCGCCCAGGACATGCGCCTGGTACGCCTTGCTGATCGCCACGGAATTTCTGCGGTCTTTCAATTCCGGGTCCGCATCAATCACGTCTTCGCGATGACCCAGCGACGTGTAGAAAACCTTGCCCGCGCCGTAAGCCTTGCACCAGCTCACGGGGAAATGGCCGGTCTGCTCCTTGTGCTCCGGGTGCTTGTCCATGATGAGCAGGTCATGGACTTTGGCCGCGTCGTAATTCTTAAACTGGTAGATCTCCTCCTGCGAAATTGTCCACGCCTCCGGCAGGGCGGCCGTGGCCGGATGCGCCTTGTCCTGGTTCAGGCAGACGACCTCGGTCTGCGGGCCGTGATGGTCAAACTCGCCGCCCAGCATCGCGATGAAATCCGGGTAGCCGTGAAACGTGTCGCTCGCCGCGTGAATGCCGATGAACGCATGGCCGGCCTTGATCCAGTCCAAAAATCCCTGTTTGTCGGGCAGGGGCAGGTCACCGGTCGTGCTGGCAAAAACCACGCCGTCGTAATTTTTCAAGTTTTCCGGCGAGAGCTTTTGCAATTCCGCCTGCAAGGCCCCGGTCCACTTTGCCTTGGCTTCTTCAAATGCCTTGGCCTCCTCCGGCGTCGCGTCCTTTTTCAGCTTCGCCGGAAAGCCGGCCGGCGCTTGTCCGGGCGGCTGCCGCACAAAGTCCACCGTGAACTCCCCGCTGTCCTTGGCGAGCTGCGCCAGCACCTTTTCCAGCGTGGGAATTGAGGCGTGGCGGAAGCCGGTCGTCGTGGTGACCACGAGGAGCTTTTTGGGCGCGGCCTGTACGGTGACGGCCAGCAGCGCCACGGCCAGGAGGGCGATGATTTTTTTCATTTTAATTTTTAAAGTTGAAATTTCTCAAGGCTCGTCCACCAGCGGCACCGGGCGCACCCAGATGTTGCGGAAGGAGACGGAATTGTTGTGGTACTGCAAGCCCAGCGGCATTTCGGCCGCGTGCGCGGTGTATTTGCCGGGACTTTTCCAGTTGGTTGCGCCGCGGAACGCCTGATGGTTCTGCACCACCACGCCGTTCAACGTCACGGTCGCATAGGCGGGCGAAACCACCTCGCCGTTCGCGCCGAAACGCGGGGCGGTGAAGATGATGTCGTAGGTCTGCCATTCGCCGGGCGGGCGGCAGGCATTCGCGAGCGCCGGATGCTGGCCGTAAAGCCCCCCCGTCGCGCCGTCCGCGTAGGTCTTGTTTTGGTAGCAGTCGAGCACCTGCACTTCATACTGGCTCATGAAAAACACGCCGCTGTTGCCGCGGCCCTGGCCTTCGCCCCTGCCCGGTGACGGCTCCTTGAACTCCAGGTGCAGTTGGATGTCGCCGAATTTATCGGTCGTCTCGATGTCGCTCTTGGCGGAGACCATCACGCCGTCCTCGATCCTCCACGGGGCCGCCGCACCCTTCTTATCGCGCCAATGCGCTAAATCTTTGCCATCGAAGAGCACCACGGCATCGCTGGGCGGCGCGGCCAGCTCGCTGAAAGCGCTGCCCGGTGTGACCACGGGCGGTTGCGGGCGGGCGGGATCGTGGACATGCCATTTGCCGTCCGGCTGCAGCGGCGTGTCCTGGAAACCGGCGACGCCGTCAATGGTGACTTCCACATTTCCCGGTTTGGGTGAAGCGGCGGTTGCTTTTACCGGTTCCACCCGTGTGGAGCAGCCGGCCAGCGTGGCGGCCAGCAAAACCGTAAAGGCCAGGGGGATTTTATTCATGTTCATTTTAGTGTTTGGGAAATTTGGTCCATTTGCCGTTGGACGCGGCCGACTTCACCGCGGTTTCAATAAACGCGATCCCGGTCCAGCCGTCCTCGATGTTGGCGTATTTGCTGCCGTCGCAGGAAAACTTCCCGCCGGACTTCCATTTGCGAACGTCCGCTTCGAAGCAGCGATGCAGCCGGGCGAAGGCGTCGTGGAACGCTTCCGGATGGCCCGCCGGAATGGTCGGCTCGGCCATCAGGTCGGCCGGCAAATCTTTGGGCAGGAAGCCGTCGCCGCCCGTCACCGCGCCGCGCCAATAGATGCGATCCGGCTGGTTGGGCAGGCAGATCGTGATGCTTTCCGGTTCCTCCTGACGCCAGCGCAGCGTCCCTTTGCTGCCGGCCACGACGATGCCGAGGTCGTTCTTGGAGCCGATGCAAATTTGCGATGCGCGGACCAGCGCCCGGCCGCCATTGCTCAATTTGCAGTAGATCGTGAAGTGGTCGTCCAACTGGCGGCCTTCCACAAACGTTTCCATCTGCGCGGAAACTTCCGTGACGTTCAGGCCGGTGACATAGCGCAATTGCATGAGCGCGTGCGTGCCGATGTCGCCACCGCAGCCGGAACCGCCCGCGCGCTTGGGATCCACTCGCCAGGTGGCCTGCTGCTGGCCGGTGGCCTCGAGCTTGGTCGCCAGCCAGCCTTGCAGATAATAGCTGTCCACCCAGCGCACGTCGCCCAGCAAGCCGCTCTGCACCACATAACGGCTGAAACGGCTCATCCAGTGGCCGAGATACGTGTGGGCCACCCCAAAGGGGACGTTCAGTTTGTGCGCGGTTTTGACAAGTTCATTGGCTTCCTTGAGAT
The DNA here is from genome assembly GCA_031290985.1 of Verrucomicrobiia bacterium. GTDB lineage: Bacteria > Verrucomicrobiota > Verrucomicrobiia > Limisphaerales > UBA11358 > UBA11358. Next base: position 19,450 of record JARLJW010000098.1, read on the forward strand.
TCAGGCAGAGCGGCTTTTCGCAAAACACCGCGATCCCCGCCTTCATGGCTTTCATCGCCGGGTCAAAATGCACAAAGTTCGGCGTGACAATCAGGATGTAATCCAGCTTTTCATTTTCCGGCAACGTCTTGTTGGCCGCGATCATGTCGTCGTACGAGCCGTAGCCCTTGATCGGGTAGGGCCAGTTGGCGGCTTCCTCCAGCGCGATCTTGGGATCCGGAAACAATGCCCCGGCCACGACGCGGCGCGTGCCGTCAAAGTGGATGGCTTTTTGATGCGGATTGACGATGAACGCGCCCTTGCCGCCGCCGACCAATCCAACGTTAAGAGGTCTGTTTGTCATAAATGATGGTTTAGTTTGAACTGAGCTGTTGGTTCTTCGTTATCTTATAATCGCCACACAATCAGGTGGCCTGACTGCGTCGCCGACCGGCCGTAACAAAATTTGCGTTTTGCCATACTCAAAGAGAAAGGCAGACTGGAAAGAGCCAAGCTAGGGAAACCGCCGGCTCGAAACAAGTCGCGAGTTTGAATGCCCCGGACATTCCTCATCGCAATTTCACCCCGACCAAGTCCGCACAACTCCCATAAACCCCGCCCGCCCTCAAGGTGAACCGGATCGCTGTGCGACCCGTGGCTGGTGAAGCCTGTCGCGCTGCCATGCTTGTTCCCTTAAAACACACCGGCAACCTGGTCCAGCCCACCCGCGTCATGGGCCGCGGTGGCAAAGCGGAGCGACGACACCGCTTTCGCCCGCACGCGGACCAATCTTCATCCCGTAACCCACCGCCCGCACCCCCTGCAAATTCCCCAGTTGTGTGCGTCAAGTTCAGCAGTTTGGTTTTCCGGTCTTGGCTCAGTTGCGGTTCAAATGAATTGTTCCGGCTAAGCCGTCAGAAAAACGTCACCCTGACCGGCAGGATCACCAGCGCCCGCAAACCGTCAACGTCCGGGCGATCTTTCATGGTCTATGCGGTGATCGGCCCGTTCCGGGCCTCATGCATATTTTGCCGGCTTCGTGCCGGAGGTTTTTGCCCTGGCTGGGGCGGTGCCATCAATGTCCGCTTGCAACCGTTCCACTTCCCTTAACAATTTTAGGAACTTTTTGCCGAAGTCCGTCAGGTGATACTCCACGCGCGGGGGGATTTCCGGGAACTGCACGCGTTCAAAGAGGCCCGCGCGGTTGAACTGCTTCAGCCGGTCGCTCAAGACCTTCGCGCTGATGCCCTCGATATGGCGTTCCAGCGCGCCGGGCCGGTTCACGCCCTGACCCACGGCGCGCAGCACGCTGATCGTCCAACGGCAGCCCAGGACATCCTCCAGCAGCAGGTCCACCCGCCGCGAGTTCAGTTTGGGCATGATGGCGAGAAATTTTTTGTCGTTGTCAGTCATAAATTTACACCGGTTTGTGGGTACCCCACGTTTTTCTGCCCGCTATCGCGTTTCGCGAAAGTCATGCAATGTCATCCACGTCGCCAACACCCCGGTGCCGGCGCATTAAACCATAATCACAACATTAAAATAGAAAAACGAAAATGAAAACTGCCATCATCATCCTGTCCGACCCCAAAGCCGGCGAAGAAGCCCTTGGCCGCATGTTCAACGCCCTCGCGCTCGCCGACGAATGTCTGAAATCCGGCGACGAAGTCGAAGTCATCTTCAATGGCGCTGGCACGCGCTGGCCGGAGGAACTTGCGAAGGTCACGCATCCGGCGAACGGGGTCTACAACGCGGTGCGGGAAACCGTCAAAGGCGCATCCTGTGGCTGCGCTGCGGTGTTTGGCGCAAGCAAGGGTGTGGAAGCCTGCGGTGTGCCGCTGCTCAAAGACAAGGCGCTGGCTGGCACGCCCGGCATCTCCAACCTGCGACGCTATCTGGCGGAAGGCTGGTCGACGCTGATTTTTTGACCGGAACAATGTGGCGGGCGATGATGCCAATCGTCGCCCGCCGCCAACCACGGAATATTATGGCCATCAAATTTCTCGAACTTGCCTTCACCGACTCGGTGTTGAAAGCGCAGGAGCAATACTTCGGCAATTCCCAGCGCATCGTCGATGCGCCGGAACGCGATGCGCTCACCGATGACGAGGCCCAGTTCATCCAGGCGCGCGACAGTTTTTACCTGGCGACGGTCACCGAGAAGGGCTGGCCTTACCTGCAACATCGTGGCGGCCCGCCCGGCTTTCTCCGCGTGGTCAGCCCCACGCAGCTCGCGTTTGCTGATTATAAGGGCAACCGCCAGATGCTCTCCACCGGCAACCTCGCCGCGAACGACCGCGTCTGCCTGTTCCTCATGGACTACCCGCAGCGCACACGCCTGAAGATCCTCGGCCACGCCCGCGTCGAGGACGCGCGGATACATCCGGAACTCGTCAAGCAACTGGCCGACCCGGCCTTGCAACGCATCGTCGAACGGTTCTTTTTCATCGACGTCATTTCGTTCGATTGGAACTGTCCCAAATACATCACCCCGCGCTATACTGCCGCCGAAGTCGAAGCGGCGATGGCGCCGCTCCGCGAACGCATCGCCGAACTCAAAGCCCAGATCAAGAAAGACAATTAAGCCATGAACCCACGCCCGCCCTTGCCGCCGTTCACCGAGGAATCCGCCCGCCAGAAAGTTCAGGCCGCCGAAGATGCCTGGAATTCCCGCGATCCCGAACGCGTCGCGCTCGCCTACACCGAGGACACCGAATGGCGCAACCGCGCCGAGTTCATCCGCGGCCGCGCACAGGTCGTCGAATTTCTCCGCCGCAAATGGAACCGTGAACTCGACTACCGCCTGAAAAAGGAACTCTGGGCCTTCACCGGCAACCGCATTGCCGTGCGCTTCGAATATGAATGGCACGATGACTCCGGCCACTGGTATCGCTCCTATGGCAACGAGAACTGGGAGTTTGATGAACTCGGCTACATGCAACGCCGCTTCGCCTGCATCAACGACCTGCCGATAAAGGAAACCGACCGTAAATTCCGCTGGGAGCGGAAGGTCTGAATTTCAACGGACGGCGGCTGTGGCGGAGCCCAGCCGCAGCGCCTGGCAATGCCGATCGCATTCGAGAAATCTTACGCGTTCCAACGTTCGTACGCGCTGCGGCTGGTCTTTCAGACACAGCCGCCGTCCATTGGCAGCGCCGGCACGCGCCATTTTGCTCGGCTGGTGTTGGCAATATATTTCCAACAAACCGACCGTAAATTCCGCTGGGAGCGGAAGGTCTGAATTTCAACGGACGGCGGCTGTGGCGGAGCCCAGCCGCAGCGCCCGGCAATGCTGAAAACATTCGAGAAAACTGACGCGTCCCAACGTTCGTACGCGCTGCGGCTGGTCTTCCAGACACAGCCGCCGTCCATTAAAGGCACAACCGCCCATACTTGTCCCGAAACCTGGCACTGCTCCACGCCCAATCTTTCGGGTTAGTCACGAGCCTGGCCTTCACCGGGTTATTTTCGATGTAGCGCACGATTGTCTGTTCATGTTTGAGGTTGCGCGCGTAAGTGTCGAAATAGCCGGCGGCCCAAAATGCACCTTGTCGTTTCAATGTACGATTCGCCTTGTTGGCGGTGTGCTTTTTCCACGACTCAATGATTTCCGCCATCGGCACCAGGTCCACTTTGAAAAGAACATGGACATGGTTGGACATGATGGCCCACGCGCGGAGATCATAACGTGCGCCATGAAATATTCTTAAGGCAGCCTCAACGATGTTGGCGATTTCAGGTGCGCGCAAATGACGTTCTCCATGTCCCTTATCGAGGTAATTTTCCAGTTTCATCCGCCGGTCCAGAACATCTTCGATATTCCAAAGATGCGCCCATTCAGAGCGAAGCGATTCAGGAAAACTATCTATCAGGCGAAAAGTGACGAATTGAACAAGTCCGGGTTCATCGCGGTGAGGCAGGTAGCCTGACTCATTCCAACCGTTGAAGCCCAGCTTGGCGTCTGCCTGTGTTGGCGGTGAAGAATACCGGCGCTTGTTCGCGATCAATTCACGCACACCGGGGTTGTGTGGCAAGCCGGTTCGTCGTGGTCTGGCGGGCTCATTCACGCCGCCATTGAATCAAGTTATAAAATCGTCACAAGCTGTTATTTAAATGCCTGCGAAAGCCAGGAATTCCAACGGACGGCGGCTGTGTCTGAAAGACCAGCCGCAGCGCGTGTATTTGCTGCAATGGTTCGGGTTTTCTAAAGTCACGGGCGGGCCAGGCGCTGCGGCTGGGCTCCGCCACAGCCGCCGTCCATTGGGGTGCTGGCTTCACGGATATTCCATTGGCCAAACGGCTGATTACTTCTTCCGCGCAAACGCCGCATCAAACGCCGCCTGGTTCGGCGCAAAATCCAGGTCGCGGACGAACGCGCAGCTCTCCGTGGCGCCGTGGACGCGGTCCATGCGGCCGTCTTCCCATTCCACCGAGAGCGGGCCGCGATAGCCGACATCGTTCAGGGCCACGATGATCTCCTCAAAGTTGATGTCGCCGTGGCCCAGTGAACGAAAATCCCAGAACCGGCGCGCATCGGTAAAATCCGTGTGGCCGCCGAACACGCCCACCGTGCCGTCGCCGTGGCCCCACCACACATCCTTCATGTGCACGTGGAAAATACGGCACGTGAATTCGCGGATGAACTTTACATAATTCACGCCCTGATAGCCGAGGTGCGACGGGTCGTAATTGAAGCCGAAACGCGGATGCTGCTTCACCGCCTCCAGCGCGCGTTTGGCCGAGGCAATGTCAAACGCGATTTCCGTGGGATGTACTTCGAGCGCAAAATTCACATTCTCCTTTTCAAACACGTCCAAGATGGGCAGCCAGCGTTTGGCGAAGTCGTCATAACCCTTGTTCAAAAATTCCTGGTTCGTCGGTGGAAAGGCGTAGAGCGCGTGCCAGATGCTGGAGCCGGTGAAGCCGTTCACAATGGCGGGTCCTTGCGGACGGCCACCGAGTTTTGCCGGTCGGGCATCAAAAAATTTCCGCGCCGCCTTGGCCGTCGCCTTCATCTTCTCCGCCGCGCGTTGGCGGACGCCTTCCGGCTTCCCGTCGCCCCAGACATCGGCGGGAAGGATGGCCTTGTGGCGTTCATCAATCAGGTCACACACGGCCTGCCCGACGAGATGCGACGAGATGGCATGGCAGGTCAGTCCATGCTTGGCGAGCAGCGCCCATTTCTTTTTGACGTAATCCGGTTCGGCGAGGGCGCGGTCGGTTTCAAAATGATCGCCCCAGCAGGCAAGTTCCACGCCGTCGTAGCCCATTTTCTTGACGAGCGGCAGGAGTTCAGCGAGGGAGAGATCGGCCCATTGGCCGGTGAAGAGGGTGACAGTTCTTGGCATAAGGTGTGAAATTTTGTGAAGCGATTCTGCCAGAGCCGCGCGCGAGGTCAACCCCGCCATGGCCGGGTTTTTACCGCGGGCTGAACCCGGAAAAAAACCGCAGCGCGCCGGGAATCCCAGACGGATTATTTCGACACAACAAATTTTGCGGTGACAAAGGCAAATTACGTTCACGGTGTTTGCTTTTCATCCGGCCCAATTCGTGGGAACCTGTGGCCAGAAATTTATGGCTGCTGAACGTCCCATCATCATCTGCACCCGGGGCAGCGCGCTCGCGCTCGCGCAGGCGAATATGATCGCCGCCCAATGCCGCGCCGCTTTTCCGGGCATGACGTTTGAACTCAAGATCATCAAGACCACCGGCGACAAGCTGCAGAAGGCCTCCATGGCCAAGACCGACCCCAGCCTGCCCAAGGGTCTGTTCACCAAGGAACTCGAAATCGCCCTGGCCAACGGCGAAGCCGACCTGGCCGTCCACAGCCTCAAAGATTTGCCCACCGAACTGCCCGCCGGCCTGATCCTCGGGGCCACGCCCAAGCGCGAGGATGTCCGCGATGTTCTGATCTACCGCGCCGCTGGCGGCAAGGCGCGCGGGTTCAAGCCGCACGCGAAGCTCGCCGATTTCCCGAACGGCGCGACCATCGCCAGCAGCAGCACGCGGCGCAAGATGTCGCTGCTCGCCGTCCGGCCGGATTTGAACATCGTCGAGATTCGCGGCAATGTTTCCACTCGGATGCAGAAGGTCGCGGACAAGCCGGAACTGGACGCGACAATTTTAGCCCTGGCTGGATTGACACGGCTGAATTTCAAGATCAACGCCGACGGCACCTTGAGCGGCGAGGCCGTTCCCGCCGGCATGTTGGCGACGGTGCTCGATTTGGAAGTGATGCTGCCGTGCGTAGGGCAGGGGGCCATCGGCATTGAGATTCGGGACAAAGACGAGCGCATCGCCAAGATCGTAGCCAAGTTGAATCATGCGGACACGTTTCACGCGGTGACGGCCGAGCGCGCGTTTCTGCGTGGCATGGGCGGCGGCTGCCAGAGCCCCGTCGGCGCGCACGCGGTGATAGCCGGCGGCCAGATTTCACTCAAGGCCATCTCCTTTCGCGACGAAACCGTGAAGCGCGGCGAAGCCAAACGCCCGGTGACCGAGGCCGCCTTGCTCGGCGAACAGATTGCGGCGGAGTTGAAATAGCAGTTTCAAACCGGCGGAGATGCCTTTGCTTGACTTTGCGGCGGGTATATACTAAGTATATATATTTATGGATACGGCAAAACTCTTTAAGAACGGCCAAAGCCAGGCGGTGCGCTTGCCCAAGGAATTTCGTTTCAAGGGCCACGAGGTTTTCATCAAGAAAAGCGGGAATGCGGTGGTGCTGTTGCCGGAAAAAGATTCGTGGCAAACCTTGGTTTCCAGTCTGGATCAGTTCTCGCCTGAGTTCATGGCGGAACGCAATCAACCGAAGTCCAACGACAAACGTGAATCATGGGATTGACGCATTTGTTGGACACGAACATTTGTGTGGCCATCATCCGGCGTCGCGCACCGGGAACCTTGGCGCGTTTACAGCGCATGAAACCCGGCAGTGTTGGTGTTTCCATCATCACCGTTTCTGAACTGGAATGCGGTGCGGCCAAAAGCTTGCAACCGCAACGCAACCGCGAAGCCTTGGAGCAGTTTCTTTTGCCTTTGGAGATTCTGGATTATGATGCCGCCGCCGCCCGGCATTACGGGGACATCCGCTCGCATCTGGAAAAAGCCGGCACGCCCATCGGTCCGCTGGATACCTTGATTGCCGCCCATGCCCGCAGCTTGAATGCCATGTTGATCACGAACAACCTTGGCGAGTTTCGCCGGGTTCCCGGGTTGAGAGTGGAAGACTGGATTTGATCCGGCTTTGGTTTGACCTGATGGCCTCCGGCTGTTAAAAATCTGCGCGATGTTTTGCGTTCTTCCACTCCTATGACCACGGCCAAGAAACCCAAATTTTCCCGCATCCTCCTCAAGCTGAGCGGCGAGTCGCTGGGCGATGCGAACGGCATGGGCATTTCCCCCGAATCCGTGCTGCACATGGCCAAACAGATCCGCGAAGTGCGCGACCTCGGCGTGCAGGTCGTCGTGGTCGTCGGCGGCGGCAACATCTTTCGCGGCCTCACCGGCAGCGAGCGCGGCATCGAACGCGCCACGGGCGATTACATGGGCATGCTGGCGACCATCATCAACTCCCTCGCCTTGCAGGACTCGCTGGAAAAGCTCGGCGCACCCACGCGTGTGCAGAGCGCCATCGCCATGTCGCAGGTCGCCGAGCCGTTCATCCGGCGCCGCGCCGTGCGGCACCTGGAAAAAGGCCGCGTCGTCATCTTCGGCGGCGGCACCGGCAACCCTTATTTCTCCACCGACACCGCGGCGGCCTTGCGCGCGAACGAGATCGGCGCGGAGGTGATTCTCAAGGCCACCAAGGTGGACGGCATCTACGATTCCGATCCCAAGAAAAATCCCCAGGCCGTGCGCTACGACAAGATCAGCTACCTCGACTGCCTGCAGAAGCAGTTGAAGGTCATGGATTCCACCGCCTTCTCGCTGTGCATGGACAACAAGATGCCCATCATGGTGTTCGATTTCTTCAAGCCCCATAATCTCAAGCGCGTCGTCATGGGCGAACAGATCGGCACGATCGTCAGCTAGCCGGATTGCATGCCCGAACTCCCCGAAGTCGAAGTGCTCGCACGGCACCTGCGCCCGGTCCTGCGCGGGAAGGTCATCCGCCACGTCCGCGTCAACCGCGCCAAAGTCCTCCACCCGACCTCGGAACGACAGTTGCAGCGCGCCCTCACCGGCGCAAAATTCAAAGCGCTCTCCCGCCGCGGCAAATACCTGCTGTTTAATTTTCAGTCGAAGGCGGCCGGCAAAACCGTGACCGTGCTGGGCCATCTCGGCATGACCGGCAGGATGTTCGTGGCGGGCAAGGATGAGCCGTTGCCCAAACACGCGGCCGTCGTGTTTGAATTGAACCGGGGCGTGTTTGTGTTCGAGGACACGCGCTACTTCGGGCGGATGACCCTGGACTTGTCGTCCGTCGACAAACTCGGCCCCGAGCCGCTGGACCAGGATTTTTCACCCGCCGGTTTTGCCCGCGAACTGAAACGTTCCCGCCAGGCGGTCAAGGTCAAACTGCTTGACCAATCGCTCGTCGCCGGCGTCGGCAACATCTATGCGAGCGAGGCGTTGTACCGTGCCGGAATTTCGCCGAGGCTCGCCGCGAACCGCCTGACCTTCGCGCAGGTCACCAAACTGCACGGGACCATCCGCGAGGTGCTGGCGGAGGCGATCGAGTGCGGCAGCACCATTCCGCTGAATTTTTCCGCCGGCAAAAAGTCGGACGGGCTGTTTTATTTTGGTCGCGCCCCGGGCGTGCCGGATTATTACGAGGAACGGCTGCTGGTCTATGACCGGGCGGGAAAGCCGTGCTGGCGCTGCAAAACACCCATCAAACGCATCGTCCAGGCGGCGCGCAGCACGTTTTTTTGTTCCATTTGTCAGAAAGCTTGACCCCAGCCAATTGAGGGGCGGAAGCGGGTTTGAAGATTGCGGCCCGTTTATTGTTCCAAATGGCACGGAGGTGAAGTTCTGAAGTTTTGGGATTAACCAAGGGCCTGGAGGTTCGTTCTGACACTTGCTAGGCCTGAATGGCCGCCGAAAAAAACTCGCCAACCGCCTGAAAAGGAGCAAAGTCAAGAGAGCAGCACTCGAAGGAAACCGGCCGATGAAAAAGCGTTTGTGGAGCTGGGCATGGAAAACCGTTGTGGTTCTCGTCACGGTTGGAGCCGTGGGCGTCATCTTGGCATCGCGCCCGGACACCGGCGCGCAGCGGGCGGTGGCCGCCACGCGGCAAAGTTTGCGCGAGCAGGGCTTCAAGACGGATCTGGCTGATTTTGACTTCTCAACTTCCCCCGAACTGCAGGCGCGGGAGGCGGTTTTGAAAAACACCGAGTACGGCACGAGCCAGGAGCCGTTTCAGGATCATCCGAATTTGCTGGAACCCATCGGCAAAGACTCCGCGGTCATCGTTTGGAAGCAGGACGCGGTGAAAAAAACATCCGCTTCGCGGCTGGACGACAGCGACAGCTACTCTTGGAGTGAATTTCGCGGTGCCATTAGCGGGAACCAGGCGCAACTGGACGCCGCGTATGCCGCGATTCTGGCCGGGCCCATCCGGTTCAACCTGGATGCCCGGGGTGGCAACGACATCCGGCTGCCACATTTGGCGGGCATGAAAAAACTTGCCCAGACCGCCGGTGACGAAACGGTGCTGGAATTGCACGATGGCAACCGGGCCGCCGCGTGGACCAACCTGCTGGCGGAAACCCGGCTGGTCACAGCCTGGCAGGTGGAGCCGGTGGAGATCGTGCACCTGGTCCGGTACGCCTGCGCCGGGCTGGCCTACAACGCCACCTGGCAGGCGCTGCAAGGCGAGGGCTGGACGGATGACCAGCTCGCGCGCTTGCAGACTGAATGGGAGGGGGTTGATTTTTTCAAGGATCTGCCGGAGACGGTCGCCTTCAAGCGTGCGGGCCTCGTGGCGATGTGCCAGCGGACACGGGATGAGCTTCCCGGAGGAGAAACCACGGTGGGCGAATTTTTGCAGCAGGCGGCGCACTATCCGATAAGCACCTTGTCCGAGCTGAAAAGTTACTGGGACCAGGGCGGTTATCGTCGGCACGGCAGTTACGAGGATGAAAAAAATCTGCTGCTCTTCTACCGCGACCGCGAGGTTGAACTGCGCACGACGGTGCAGGCGCCCACCTGGTTGCAGATGCGCGAGCTTCCCGGGGTCACCAACACGGCGGTTTTCCAATCACCGTATAAGTCGCGGTTGCAAATCCAGATGAACCTGCGCCAGATCGCGATGCAGGTGCAACGGCGGGATGTGGGTCTGCTCGCCCGCGCCGCCGAGGCCGAGGCGCGGCGGCGGATTCTCATCACCGCCATCGCGCTCGAACGTTATCACGGTAAGCATGGCGCGTATCCGCCGACGCTCGCGGAACTCGCGCCGGAATTTCTCAAGGCCGCGCCGGTGGATTTCATGGATGGCCGGCCGTTGCGCTACCGGGTGACGGGCGATGGCCATTTTTTCCTTTATTCCGTGGGGCTGGATGGCGTGGACAATGGCGGAATGATGCAGACCCGCCAACAGCGGATGCAGGCTTTGCGGGAAAGCCGGGCCACGGGGGTGGCGCCCGAAGCGGACATTGTCTGGCCGCGTCCGCCCGGCTCCGCCACCCTGCAAGAGGAGGAACAAGTCCAGGCCGACGCCAGAAAAGCGGCCGCCAAGGCCAGGGAATTGGCGGCAAAGCGCTATCTGACCGACATTTCCGACCGTGAATGGAAGGATTCACCCGCGCGGCAGTCGAGGGTGGCTAAAATTTTGGCGATGAATTGGGCGGTTGGTGCCGACGAACCCACGTTCAATGGGCAAAGCATCGAAAAACTGGTTGGCAATGAAGCGGTATACGGGACAAATCTTTCGCTCCCCACTTTGCTCAAGCCCACGCAGATCATCACCGGCAAAGAGCCCGAGGATATGACGTTTGAATTTCCCATCCGCTACGAGGCTATGACGAACGACGACAACCTCCTGAAAGTGGTTGTGGATGCGGATCCGGAGCAGCAATTTCCCATGGACGCCGGAGGAAATGCCTATGACCGCGAGCGCGCGACGAACGGTGACTATCTGTTTGTCTGGCATACCATCTACGATCCTCCGGGTCCGCACGCCGTGCAGGCCTATTTTGTGTTGGGAGACAAACGCGAAGGGAACCTCTACATCAATGGCCCGCCCGTCGCCGTGACCACCAGCAACCTTTGCCAGTTCAGCCTCGATTGCGCGAACTATGATGCCGCGGTTGGCGCGCGCTTCCACGCGCGGCTGCCGGAGAAGAATGGAAATTTTTCCATTGAATGCGTCACCACCAACGGCGCGCATCTGACCACGCTGACCGGCAGCACGAGCAACGGCGAATTCAACGTGGTCTGGAACCTGGTGGATGACCGCGGCCGGCGTTTCCCGGGCGGGCCGTTTAATTCCATCGTGCAACTCACGCTGCCGGATTCCGGCCGGACGCAGACGCTGAAAGGGCCGTAAATGACTATTGAAAAAGCAAAACGGCGGTGGTCATCATGACCACCGCCGTTTGTATTTTCAGATTCGCTTACATGTGGGCGATGATATTGTCGCCGAAGGCGGAGCATTTGATCTCCGTGGCGCCTTCCATCTGGCGGGCGAAGTCGTAGGTGACTTTCTTGGAGCCGATGGCACCGTTGAGGCCTTTCAGGATCAGGTCGGCCGCTTCGTTCCAGCCCAGGTAGCGGAACATCATTTCGCCGGAGAGGATCACGGAGCCGGGATTGACGACGTCCTTGTTCGCATATTTCGGGGCCGTGCCGTGCGTGGCTTCAAAGATGGCGTGGCCGGAGACGTTGTTGATGTTGCCGCCGGGGGCGATGCCGATGCCGCCCACCTGCGCGGCGAGGGCGTCGGAGAGGTAATCGCCGTTAAGGTTGAGGGTGGCGATGACTTCGAATTCGTTCGGGCGCGTGAGCACTTGCTGGAGCGTGATGTCGGCGATGCTGTCCTTGAACACGAGGCCCGCGCCGCGTTTGCCCTCGGGAATCTTGCACCACGGACCGCCATCAATGAGTTCCGCGCCGTATTCTTCGCGGGCGAGCTGGTAGCCCCATTGCATGAAGGCACCTTCGGTGTATTTCATGATGTTGCCCTTGTGGACGAAGGTCACGGATTTCTTCTTCTGCTCGATGGCGTATTCGATGGCGGAGCGCACGAGCCGCTGCGTGCCGGTCTTGGATACGGGCTTGATGCCGATGCCGACGACCTCGGGCGTTTCGCCGAAGCGGATCTTCTTAAATTCCTTGGGGAAGTTCGTCTTGATGAACTCGATGGTCTTGAGCGCCATTTCCTTGCCGGCCTCGAAATCGATGCCCGCGTAGATGTCCTCGGTGTTCTCGCGGAAGATGACCATGTTCACCTTTTCCGGATGCTTCACGGGCGAGGGGACGCCGGTGAACCATTGCACGGGGCGCAGGCAGACGTAGAGGTCCAGCATCTGGCGCAGCGCGACGTTCAACGAGCGGATGCCGCCGCCGGTGGGCGTGGTGAGCGGGCCCTTGATGCCGACGAGATATTCCTTGAATGCATTGACCGTGTCATCCGGCAGCCAGTTGTTGAATTTCTTGAAGGATTCTTCACCGGCGAACACTTCCATCCAGGCGATCTTGCGCTTGCCGCCGTAGGCCTTGGCGACGGCGGCATCCATGACGCGGACGCTGGCGGCCCAGATGTCCGGGCCGGTGCCGTCGCCGCGGATGAAGGGGACGATCGGATTGTTGGGGACGGTGAGTTTGCCGCCGGTGATGGAGATCTTTTCGCCAGCGGGAACAGTGCAGGTTGTGTAGGCCATATCCTTTATTTCAATGTTTCAATTAAAACGTAATGAAAACGCCCGGCGCATGGAAAATCAAGGATAGAAACCAACCATTGATTGAACGGTTCCGGACAAAACTTGCGCAGGCGGGGGAAATCGGGAAATACAGCCCTCAAGCCGGCCGGAAGATTCTCGGCAATGCAGGGGCAGGCATCCTGCTGCTCTGTAGCAACCTTTATTAAACCTGACGCCTCCGGCCCCCTCTCCGCCGTGCAACGGGGGAGAGGGCTGGGGAGAGGTGGGGCTTGCTTCTTCAAAAGCACTCCCAACCTCCTTTCGTGAACACCAAACAGCGCCGTTTCTCAACCCGCCTTTGCTTTGCTAAAAGTTTTCTACAAAGCAGCATCCTGTCTGCCGTAGAGCCAGCGCTTCCAGCGCGGCGGATAGAACCTCACGCAAGGCTGCGTGCTTTGGAATGTTCGTGAGTTGTTGGCAGGGTCACGATTTTTCCGGGCGGCAGGGATGCCGCCCTCTACGTCAGGCCGGGAGGCCTGACACTACGTCAATCGTTCGCGCAGGTTTTGAATCGCGGTTTCAATCACGGATTTCGGAAAGCTTTTGCAGCAAATCCGGATCATCCACCGGCACATCATGAAAGGCGCTGGTCAGATAGGGGCTGTTGGGATCACGCAGTTGTTCCCGGGGGTAGTGCGCCACGACCAGGCCGGCGGCCGGTTCCATCGGCGGCGGCGGCTCCCCGGTGAGGCGGCAGTACAATGCCCGGCAGACATCTTCCCCGACGCCGGCGCTCAGATGTGAAATGGGCGTGGGGCGGGGGTTGCATTCGATAAGCCAGGCGGCGCCGGCGGGGTCGAGGATGAAGTCGAATCCGATAAAACCCGCCAAACCCCACGCGCGGATCATTTTTTCCGATGCCTGCCGGATATCCGGGTTATGAATGAAGCGCACGACGCTGCTGGGGCCCAGTTCGTTCGGAAAACATTGTTCCTTGATGGCCATCACGGCGGCCAGCATCTCGCCGCCATGGGCGGCGGCGAGCGACATCGCGGGCCGGCCGGGGATGAATTGATTCACCGTGATGGTCAAATCCGCCGGCAGCCAGCGGGTTCCAAGGGCGCGGCCCATGAGGGAATTCCGCCAGTGTCGCAACCGGTGTTTTAAAGACGATTGCCGGCGCCAGTTGCGAAAAACGGCGGCCGCCTCCGCTTCGTTCCGGCAGACGGCGACATGCGCGCCCGCCCAACTGAAAGATTGTTTGAGCACAACCGGAAAACCGGAGCGCCGGGCAAATTGAAAGATTTCCGCCTCGTCGCGAACCCATTGGCTGGCGGGAACCTTGAGGCCCAGCCGGCGCGCGGTTTCAATGGTGTGGCGTTTGCTGGTCGCCTCGCGCAGCGCGGCCGGCTGGCCCAGGGATGATTTCAGCAGTTGGGCCAGTTCACCCTGCGGGTCGGAGATTTCGAAGACGCGCGAAAGGAAAACCGCCGTCAATTCGTCGCCGGCCACCAAAAATTCGGGATGCCAGTCGCGGACCACCCGGTTGAGAAAACCCGCCAGTGCGCCGCCGCGCAACGTTGAGCGCCAAAAGCGGCGGCGGTCATAAAAGCGCGTCGTGGCGAGATAGCTTTTTTCAAAGCAAACCAGGCCGACTTCAAACCCGGCGGCTTGCAGCGCCTTGGGCAGGCGGGCAATGCCGGGCCAGGACGCTTCCAGCCCCACGACCAAAATTTTTGGGCGACGTGGCACTAAGGATTATCTCGTCGCAGGTTGTTTGGCATTTCGACGGGGCAAATCATTTTTCATGGTGGTGTTGGTGATAAACGGCTTCTCCTTGGCAGTGCGCTGGACTGTCATGGCGGCAATAAACTGGAATCCGGCCCGGTCGTCAAGCCGGGAGGCCTGACGCTACGACAATTGTTCGCGCAGGTTTTGAGTCGCGGTTTCAACCACGGCTTTCGGAAAGCTTTTGCAGCAAATCGGGATCATCCACCGGCACATCATGGAAGGCGCTGGTCAGATAGGGGCTGTTGGGATCACGCAGTTGTTCGCGGGGGAAGTGCGCGACCACCAAGCCGGCCTCCTGGGCCAGCCGTGGCCGCAACTCCCCGGTGAGCCGGCAATAGAGCGCCCGGCAGACATCCTCCCCGACGCGCGCGCCGAGATGGGCAATGGGCGTGGGGCGCGGATTGCATTCAATGAGCCAGGGAAAGCCATCCGCACCTTGGATAAAGTCGAACCCGATAAAGCCGGACAAGCCCCACGCGCCGATCATTTTTTCGGTGGCCCGGCGCATTTCCTGGCTGTGGATGAAGCGCACGACGCTGCTGGGGCCCGCCTCCGGCGAACCATGTTCCTTCCCGGCCGTAATGATGGCGAGCGTTTCGCCGCCAAACGCGGCCGCCTGCGACATCGTGAGACGGCCGGGGATGAACTGACTCACGGTGATGGTCCGGTCCGCCGGCAGCCAGCGGGTGGCCAGTTCGCGACCCTGGAGGACCTTCCGCCAGGAACGAAATCGGCGTCTCAAAGGCGGCTGCCGGCTCCAACCGCCAAAAACGGCGGCGGCCTCCGCCTCATCCCGGCAGACCGCCACCTGGGTACCCGCCCAGCCAAACGACTTTTTGAGCACGACCGGAAAACCGGAACGGCGGGTGAACTGGAAAATTTCTTCCTCCGCCTGAACCCACTGGCTGGCGGGAACCCGGATCCCCAGCCGGCGCGCCGTTTCCATCGTAAGGCGTTTGCTGGTCGCCTCGCGCAGCGCGGCCGGACGGCCCAGGGATGATTTCAGCAGCCGGGCCAGTTCGCCCCGCGGGTGGGACTTTTCAAAGACGCGCGAAAGAAAAACCGCCGTCAATTCATCGCCGGCGACCGAAAAATCCGGCTGCCACGCTTGCACCACCGCTTGGAGCGCCCCGGCCAGGGCGCCGCCGCGCCGGCTGGCCGGCCAGAAAAAACGGCAGTCGCAAAAACGCGTGGCGGCAAGGCCGCTGTCCTTGAAACAAAGGACGCCGACTTCAAAGCCGGCGGCTTGCAGCGCCTTCGGCAGGCGCGCGATCCCCACCCAAAACAGCTCCAGCGCCACGACCAAAATCTTTGGGCGCGGAGGCATGGAGCGTTACACGGCGGTGAGTTGTTTGACCGGCTTCACCGTCGTGTCACCGAACTGCGCTTTCACCCGGGCGACGGTGTTTTCCACGGACAGGCCATACTTCAAACGGAGTTCGTCCTGCGTGGTCGCGTGTTCGATGAACTGGTCGGGCCAGCCGATGCGGATGACGGGGGTGGTGACGTTCTTGTCGCTGAACACTTCCAGCACCGCCGAGCCGTAGCCGCCCATGAGGACGTGGTCTTCGAGCGTCACGACGAGGTCGGCTTCGTGGCCGTAAGTTTCGTGGGCCAGGACATCAATCGGCTTGGTGAAGCGCGGGTTGATGACGGCGCAATCAAAGCCTTCGTTCGCAAGCTGGGCGGCGGCCTTGCGCGCGATGGTGTTCATCGGGCCGAGGCCGAACAGGGCAACCTTGCGTTTCTTGTTGTTGGTGAAGGTCTGGACGATCTGCGCCTTGCCGACTTCGATGAGCTGCGGCTCGGGCTTCATCGGCACGCCTTCCGCCGTGCCGCGCGGATAGCGGATGAAGGTGGGGTGGTTGATGGTCGTGCAGGTGAGCATCATGTCCGCGAGCTCGTCCTCGTTGGCCGGGGCCATGGCGATGACGTTCGGGAAGCAGCGCAGGTAGGAGATGTCGAACAGGCCGTGATGGGTCGGGCCGTCGTTCGCGGAAAGCCCGGCGCGATCCATGACGAAGATCACCGGCAGATCCTGCAGGCAGACATCGTGATGGATGCAATCATAGGCGCGCTGGAGGAAGGTGGAATAGATCGCCACGACCGGGCGGTAGCCCATGGTCGCCATGCCGGCGGCGAAAATGACCCCGTGTTCCTCGGCGATGCCGACGTCGAAATAGCGGTCGGGCATGGCCTTTTCCAGATGCTTCATGCCGGTGCCCGTGGGCATGGCGGCGGTGAGGCCGACGATGTTTTCATCACGCTTGCAGAGCTTGACCATGGTCTGCCCCATCACGTCCTGGTAGGCGGGCGGGGTGCCGGGCTTGCTCGCGGGCGTTTCGCCGGTCTTGGCGTCATAAGACCCGAGGCCGTGAAATTTCTCGGGAAATTTCAGGGCGGCTTCGAAGCCCTTGCCCTTTTGCGTCAAAATGTGGATGACAATCGGATGATCGCACTGCTTGGCGAATTCGAGCGTGCTGATGAGCAGCGGCAGGTTGTGCCCGTCGATCGGGCCGAGATAGCGCATGCCCATCTCCTCAAAGAACACCGGGCTGCCGTGGCCGCCGCGGCCGTCGGTATCGATGGCCTGCGCGGTTTGCTGCAGGCCGACGCTGTTGATGGCGCCCTTGAAACCGCCCTCGGCGCGATGCGCGAGCTGCATGGCGACATTGCCTTTGGGCAGCTTGCGGACGAAGCTTTCAAACTCCTTCGCGAGCTTGTTGTAGGACGGATGCGTGATGAGCTTGTTGAGATAGCCGGAGATGGCGCCGACGTTTTTGGCGATGCTCCATTCGTTGTCATTGAGGATGCCGATGAATTTCTTCGTCGTGTGCGCGACGTTGTTCATGGCCTCGAAGGAAATGCCGTTGGTCAACGCGGCGTCGCCGAAGATGCAGACGACGTTCTCATCCGAGCCGCGTTTGTCGCGGGCGGCGGCCATGCCGAGCGCGGCGGACAGGGCGGTGCCGGCGTGCCCGGCGCCGAAGCAATCGTGGTCGCTCTCGGTGCGGAGCGCGAAGCCGTTCAGGCCGTCCGTCTGGCGGATGGTGCGGAAGCGGCTTTTGCGGCCGGTCAGGATCTTGTGGACGTAGACCTGATGGCTGACATCCCAGACAAACTTGTCCTTGGGGGTGCTGAACACCTTGTGCAGGGCGATGGTGAGCTCCACCACGCCCAGGTTCGGGCCCAGGTGGCCGCCGCCCTTGGCGAGGCCCTCGATCAACTCGGTCCGGATGTCGGCGGCGAGTTCCTGGAGTTGCGGAATGGTGAGTTTTTTGACGTGCTCGGGCGCGTCAACCATGTCTAGGTAACGACTCATATATTAAATTATTCTTCGGTCAAGTCGACGGGCTTCAATTTCATCTCGCCCGCGGCGTTTTTTTCCAGTTGTTGGATCTTCAATTCCGCCTCGGCCAGTTTTTCCTGGCAGATCTTGACCAGCTTGGCGCCTTCCTCATACCGGGCCAGCAATGCTTCGAGCGGCAAATCGTCAGATTCCATCGCTTCGACGACAGTTTCCAGCTTTTGCAACGCTTCCTCAAACGGCGGGTTTTTTGCGGGAGTGTTCTGTCCCGCGCCTTTGGTGTGGTTAGGCACGGCGTAATCATAAGGAATATTGCTTCACTAGTCCAGTTCACATTCATCTGGAAAAGCCGGCTTGCGTTTGGGGGGCGGCGGGGTGAAAATGCGAAGATAATGAGGATCATTCCTGACTGTTCGAACGGCATGAAGTGTCTTTTGCTTTCGCTTTTGGGCGGAATATTTCTGCTGACCTCCGCCTTGGCCCAGAGCAACGTCAATGTCCGCGTCATGGCCGCCAACCTGAACGGCAACACGCAGAGCTACCAGCCGTTTGCGCTGCGTATTTTACAGGGGCTGAAGCCGGATGTGGTCGCCATCCAGGAATTCAATTACAGCAATAACACCCCCGCCGATTTTCGCTTCATGCTGGACACGGCGTTGGGAACGAACTTCGTTTATTACCGCGAGCCTTTTAACGGCAGCGGAAACATTCCCAACGGCATCATCAGCCGCTGGCCGATCGTCAGCGCCGGCTCGTGGGCGGATGCGCAACAGTCCCAGCCCAACCGCGGTTTTGCCTGGGCGCAAATCCAGTTGCCCGGGACCAATTCCCTGTATGTCGTCAGCGTGCATCTGCTGACGAGCAGCGCCAGCGCGCGGTCCGCCGAGGCCGCGGCCCTGAAAACCTTGATCCAATCCAATTTTCCCACGAATGCCTGGGTGGTCCTGGCCGGCGATTTCAACACCGACAGCCGGACGGAATCCACCACCATGACCACCTGTGACAGCTACCTCAGCGATTTTCCCGTGCCGGTGGATAACCTCGGCAATTCCTTCACCAGCCAGAACCGCAACCATCCGCATGATTACGTCCTGCCCAGTTTCGCCCTCACCAATTTTGAAACCGCAACCGTGCTGCCATCGCAGGCGTTCCCGAACGGGCTGGTGTTTGATTCCACCGTCTATACGCCGTTGAGCGATGTCGCGCCGGTGCAGTTTGCCGATTCCACCAACGCCCAGCACATGGCGGTGATGAAGGATTTTTCGATTCCCGCCGGCCCGGCCACCAATCCGCCGGCCATCGCCGCGCAGCCGTCGGGCCAGACGAACGCCGTGGGCACAACGATTTCATTTAGCGTCACCGCCACCGGCAGCGGCACGTTGAACTACCAATGGCTGTTCAACGGCGCGAACCTTGCCGGGGCGGCGTCCAATCCCTTGGTGATTCCCGGCGCACAACTGACGAATAATGGAAATTACTCGGTGGTGGTCACGAATCTGTTCGGCAGCGCGACCAGTTCCATTGCCGTGCTGCTGCTCACGAACGCGCCGCCGGCCATCGTGACGCCACCGCAGGGCCAGTCGGTCCTGGCCGGTCAGGGCGCGACCTTCAGCGTCACCGCCAGCGGCACGCCGCTCTTGAATTATCAGTGGCTGTTCAACGGCACGAACCTGTCCGGGGCGACGACGAATCCGCTGGTGCTGGTGAATGTGCAGCCGGCGAACAGCGGAAATTATTCCGTCATCGTCAGCAATTTTGCCGGCAGCGTGACCAGTGCGCCGGCGGCGCTGGCGATCATTTTCACCAACCCCGTGGTTTTCGCGCAGTGGAATTTCAACAGCGTATCGCCGGATAGCAGCACTTCCACCGGTTCGACCGTGCCCTCCATTGGGAGCGGCACGGCGTCACTGGTTGGCGGAGCCACGGCCAGTTTTGCCGGCGGGGATGCCGCGTACGATCCGGCCGGCAGCACGGACAATTCCGGTTGGAACACAGCGACGTATCCGGCCCAGGGAACGGGCAACAAGACGCGCGGTGTGCAATTCGCCGTCAGCACCGCCGGCAAGCAAAACATCGTCATTAGCTGGACTTCGCAATCCAGCAGCACGGGCGGCAAGTACGGGCGGTTGCAATATTCAACCAATGGCGTTGATTTTGTGGATTTCCCGGCGCCGTTCATCAACGGCACGACTTATACGGTGAAGACCAACAGTCTGGCCGGGGTTTCCGGCGTCAACAACAACGCCAATTTCGCATTCCGTTTCGTGGCGGAATTTGAAAGCACCGCCATCGGCACGGGCAATGCCAATTATGTCGCCGCCGGCACAACTTACGGAACGTCGGGCACGATGCGCTATGACATGGTCACCGTGTCCGGCACGTCCTTCGTCGTCGCCGGGCCGGCGGTGTTGATGTCGCCGGCCGTGGGCGGCGGGCAATTTGCATTCACCGTCACAGGCAGCGTCGGGGCGAATTACGTGGTGCAAAGTTCCACCAACCTGTCAGCGACGAACTGGGTGCCGCTTTTGACCAACACTCCGCCGTTTCCGTTTGGCGAAACGAACCTCTCCGCGCCGCAAAAATTCTACCGGGCGGTTGCGCAGTGAGCGGGGCGCGGCCCGGAATGAGCGGCGGCCGGGCCTCGCCGCATGGAGGAAATGGCGAGTCTGCCGGCAGGCTTTTCACCGGCGCCAACGGCGGCGTTGCCGGCAACGTTTTTATAGTAAGCAAATATTCTTGACTGGCTGGTCGAATCAAATATCTCTTATCTCAGCTTAACGGTCTCCTGTTCAGTCAAGACATGGAGCAAAAGGTTTTTATGGATATGAAATCATACCGGCTTGCATTGGCGGAGGTTGCCTCATTGTCGGCGGGTCTCCTCCTGGTGGGCTGCGCCAGTACGGAAAACAGCCATACCAGCCCCTATCATCCCGGCCCGGTCGTGGGGCAGGCGGTGGGCACCGCGGCGGGCGTGGTGGCGGGCAATGTCGCCGGTGCCGGCGTTGGCGTGGTGGAAGGAGCCGTCAAAGGGGCGGCCGCGCCGTTCGATCCGAGCTACCACATGGTGCGCCACTGGACCACGGAAACCACTTCGGACGGACGGGTCATTCAAGTGCCGGTGGATATTTTGGTGGACAAATACGGCCGCCCGGTGGCCATGCCGGCCCCGACGGGCAATTCCCCGGTGTCACCCGCAAAGTCGTCCTCCCCCTAGCCGGAGCAGCGGTTTTCCCCCCCCGGAGAATTTATGAAAAAAATCATTCATGCCTGTTTGCTTGCGGCGCTGGCGGCGGTTTTACCCGTTGCCCTCCACGCCCAAAATAATCCGATTGAAACGGATGCCAACCTCAAGGACAGCACGACGCACGTCGTGGTCGAGCGCAAGGTGATCGAGACCACCAAGACCTATCAGCAGGATACCCCGCGCGAGGGGCAGCGCAAAATCGCCATCATCGTGCAAAACCGCGCCGCGGCCGGGTTGAATGAAAAAGTTCCGGTGCTGGAAGACCTGGTGGCCAGCCGGGTGGCGGGCAAGGGCTTTGCGGTCATCTCGCGGGACGATGTCACGCGGTCGATGAAGAATTACGCCAACGGCAAGGACCCCAACGGTGAGCTGGGGGCAATGGACCGTTCGCTGGAGGATAACAGTTCCGCGCTGCGGCTGGCTCAGAACCTGGGCGCGGACTATGTCCTGGTGCCTTCCATTGTCAGCCTCGGCACGGAGAAGAAGAATTACAACGGCAACGGCATCAGCACGCTCAACATCACGCACCGGCTCCGGGTGAGCTATAAAATCGTGGAGGCGAACCAGGGCGGCGCGGTGAAGGGCGGGGCGTTCACCTCGGAGAAAAACATCCGGCAGACGGCGGATTTGCAGACCGAAGACACCGACGTGATCAATGAACTGCTCGACGACGCGGCGGATCAACTGGCCGCGGCGATTGTGTCAAACGCGGCATCCCTGCCGGTGGAAGTGGCCAAGGCGGCGCTGGTCAATTTCAACGTGGCCTGCACGATGACCGACCCCCGCCAGCAGCCCATTTTGATTTCGGCCATTGGCATCACGGCGGACAACAAGATCGTGACCACCAACCAGCCGGTTGCCGTCCAGGCGATGGATGTGACGGTGGAGCTGGATGGCGTGGCGCTCGGCTCCGCCCCCGGCACTTTGCAGGGCCGGCCCGGCCTCCATAAAATCCGCCTGTCGCGCGAGGGGTTTGACCCCTGGGAACGCACGATCAACGTTTACGAGGGGCAGAATCTGCGGGTGGCCCTGCAGATGAGCGAGGCCGGTTATGCGCGCTGGAAGGACACCACGGATTTTCTGGCCACGCTGGATGCGAACCGCAAACTCACGGATGCCGAGGTGAAACGCATCGAGGGCATCGCCGAATTTTTCAAGAACAGCCATTACCGGGTGGACACCAAGGAAAACGTCCACGTTACTTATAAAAGCCTTTTTTGATCCAGCAACAACCATATCACATCCTCACCATGAAAATTCTCAGCCTCCGTAAAACCGGCCTGGTGCTTTTGGGCGCCCTGCTGTTGCCCCTGCTTGTGACCGCGCAGGACAAGGCCACCCTCGGGGTTTCGTCCATCAAACCCACGGCTTCGCTGGCGGACAGCACCCGGCCGGACAAAAAAATGGAACTGAACCGGATCGTGGAATCGCTGGACAGCCAGTTGATCGACCGCATCAATGCCACCCGGAAGTTCGACGTGGTGGGCCGCAGCGACTTGAACGAGGTCATCAAGGAACAGGACCTGGGCGCTTCCGGCAATGTGGACGCCAAGACCGCCGCCAAGGCCGGCAAGCTCGCCGGCGCGAAATATCTGCTGGTGGCCACGGTGGATGATTTTCAAGACTACGTTGAGAAGGCCACGTTTGAAGGCACGGGGCACACGGCCACCAAGCGGGTGTTCCGCTTCTCCATCATCGGGAAAATTTATGATTCCAGCACCGGCAAGCCGCTGGAGTCGGCCAATTTCCAGACCGGCAATGACGAGTTCAAACAGATCCAGCAGGAGCGCAATTACTCGGTCAAGGACGGTGAGCTGAGCGATGAAATGATGGTGGCGGTTTCCCGGTCGCTGGCGGAAAAAATCGCCAACCGCGTGGCGGACGTGATCTTTCCGGCGAAAGTCATGGTGAAGCGCGATACGCAGGTCACCATCAACCGGGGTGAAGGCGCCGGGGTGGCGGTGGGCGACACCTTTAATGTTTTTGCGCTGGGCGAGGAGATGATCGACCCGGACACCAAGGAATCCCTGGGCCGGGAAGAAGTGAAGGTGGGCAAGGTCAAAATTTCGGAAGTCGACCCGAAATTTTCCAAGGCGGACATCCTCGAAGACACCGGCATCACCGCCGGCGCCGTGTTGCGTAAAGTCAAATAAGGCTTCCGAACCGCCGTTAATTCAAATCAGAGGAAAAAAATGAAATCGATTGGCAGCATGGGGTTGGCAACGGGCATCCGGCTGGGATTGCTCGCCACGGTGGCCGGTTTGCTGGGCACGGGGTGCCAAACCTATCAGCAGAAAAACAAGGTCATCGCTGATTGGCAGGCGGGCAACCTGGCCGCCGCCACGGCCGATGCCAAGGTTTTGGCGGACGCAAATGCCAACAACAAGGACGCCATCATCTGGCGTTTGGAGCAGGGGGCGGTGTTGCGGGCCGCCGGCAAGTATGACGACAGCAATCTGGCGTTCGACCAGGCGCAGGGGAAAATTGATGATTACGCCCAAAAAGCCAAGGTGCGGGTCGGGCAGGAAGCCGGCGCGCTGCTCTCCAACCAGGCCAATCTTGATTATGAAGGCCGGGCCTACGATGGCATCATGCTCAACACTTACAAGGCGCTGAATTACCTCGCGCTGGGCCAAACCGACAAGGCCCGCCCGGAGATCATCCATGCCTACCAACGGCAACAGGATGCCGTCGAAGCCAATAAAAAGCGGATCCAGGAAGCCCAGGATGCCGCGGAAAAAAGCAAGGACAAGGCGGTCATTGAAAAGGCGCAGAACAACCAGGTTTTGCAGAACCAGTTGTCCACGACCACCGGCAATCTCACCCCGGTGAAAACCTATGCGGATTATGTCAATCCGTTCACGGTCTATCTGGACGGCCTGTTTTTCATGGCCAATGCCGCCGACGCCTCGGATTTGGAACGCGCCCACAAGTCGCTGGAGCGGGTTACGGCGTTTGCGGAGGACAATGATTATGTCAAACAGGATCTCGCGACGGTGGATGATCTGATCCGGGGCAAGCCGCTGCCGGCGCTGACTTATGTGATTTTCGAGACCGGCTGCGCGCCCGAACGCGGCCAGGTGCGCATCGACATCCCCATCATCGTTTCCAAGGTGTCTTATGTCGGGGCGGCGTTTCCGACGTTGAAGTTGAACGGCAACTATGCAAACCGCCTCACCGTCGCCACCAGCGGCACGAATGCCGCGACGGCCTTGGTGGCCAGCATTGACGGGGTGGTGGCGACGGATTTCAAAAATGAACTGCCGGTGATCATCACCAAAACCATAGTTTCAACCGTCACCAAGGCCGTGGCCGCCTACGCCATCAATGACGCCGCCCGCCAGTCGGGTGGCGGTGATGTCGGGCTGGGCAACAACCTGGCCGGGTTGCTCACCCAGGCCGCCACCGCCGTTTATCAGATCGCCGTGAACATCGCGGATGAACGCACCTGGACGACCCTGCCCAAGGAATTCCAAGTTGCCCGCGTGCCGACCCCGGCGGACCGCAAAATTGATTTGACCACGCCGAATGGCATGAAAACATCAGTGACCATCGGTGAGGGCACGGTGAACGTGGTTTATGTCAAATCCATCACCGGCCAGACCCCGTTGCTGGTCAGTCAATTCAAGTTGAAATAAAAAAAATGAAAAGAACACTTTTGCTCTCCGTTGCCGCCGGCCTGTTGGCGCTGGCCGGCTGCACCACGGTCAATACGGTGGAAAACGCCCAGAAAGAAGGGCAGCGAAACATGATTTCCGACCAGCGGGTCATCACGGACACCAGTCTCGCCCGCAAGGTCGCGATTGTGGGCGTCAACTCGGCGATGACGCCGGGCGGATTGCTCAAGGCGCAGGTGGAAATCGAAAACCACACCCATTCGACCCAGCATTTCCTCTATCATTTTGAATGGTTTGACGCCAACGGCATGCAGGTCAACAACATCATTTCCGCCTCGGTTCCCGAACAGATCGAGGGCAAGGAAAGCAAATTTATCTACAGCGTCGCCCCCAATCCCGACTGCCGGGATTTTCGTGTAAAATTCATCGAAGCCAATTGATCATCCATCGCAACATATGAAAACCAAACTCATCCTCCTCCCGCTCCTCGCCGCTGTGCCGGCATTTTTCACCGGCTGCGCCACCGACGCCCATTATGTCCAGACCGGCGACAAGGAACAGATTGTCAGCCTGGGGCAGATCAACATCCAGGACTACGCCACCGCCGCCAACGACGCCATCAAGGATCTGCTGGCTTCCGGCGCGCTCGACCATGTGGCCAATCCGCCGGCGCTGCTGGAGCTGAGCCGCATTGTCAACAACACCAGCCAGCAGGTCGACACCGACCTGCTGACCAAAAAAATCAGCATCGCGCTGCTGCAAAGCGGCAAGGCCGTGACCAAGAGCGTTGATGCGAAGGCCACCGGCTTGCAGCAGGAAAATGAATTCTTGAACGATCAGAAGTCCACCCGCCTGCCGGACTTCACGTTGTCGGGTAAAATCATTGAAACGGTTGACCGGGCCGGCAGCACCCGCCGGACCACCTACAGCTTCCAGCTTTCCCTGAATGACACCAAGGCCGGCGTCCAGGTGTGGGAAGGTGAAAAAGAGATCGGCAAGCAGGGCACCCGCTCCTCGGTGGGCTTCTGAGCCGGAAGTTTTTGAATTAGAGCGGTTAAGGAAAAACTGCGGCCATTCGGAGCGAGGATTTTTGGGTTTTGGCGAGGCTTTGGCGAAGGAGCGGGTTTGCATAACCCCGTGACTGAGCCGAAACGAAGCCAAAACCCAAAAAGACCGCCCTCACTCTTTCCCAGCCGAAGGGCCACAGTTTTTATTTAACCGCTCTAAACGCCAGCGCGGTGGAATTTTATTCCGCCGCGCTTTTGATTTCACCCTTGGCCAGCCGCGTCTTCAACTTCTGCCCGGCTTTGACTTTGGCCGCGTCGCGCAGAACTTTCCCCGTCGCGGCATCGGTGGTGATGGAGTAGCCGCGGGCCAAAACCTGCTCCGGGCCGAGCGAATTCAGGCGGCGTTCAAGCTGCCGCAGCGCCTCGCGCCGCGATTTTATCGCCTGCGATGGCTTGGCGCGCGAAAACCGGCCCGCGAGATTTTCGAGGATCAGGCCGCGTGAGCGCACGGTGGATTTCAATCCGCGCAGCAGCCCGGATTGCAGGTCATCCAGCCGCTGCAATGATTCATCCAGCCGGCGGCGCGGGTGCAGACGCGACAGGCGGGCGCCAAGCTGGGTGTAATTATCCATGGCCGAGGCCAAACCGCGCCGGGCCGCCCGTTGCAGGAGGCCGGGGGCTTCCGCCACAAATTCGCGGCTGGCAAAGACGCCTTCGGTGATGATTTCCGCCGCCGCGCTGGGGGTGGCGGCACGGAAGTCCGCCACAAAATCGGCGATGGTGAAATCAATCTCGTGCCCCACGGCGGACACGACGGGCAGGGCGGATTCAAAGATGGCGCGCGCCACGGGTTCCTCGTTGAACGCCCACAGGTCTTCGAGCGACCCGCCGCCGCGGGTGACGAGGATCAAATCGAGATGCGTTGAAGCGTTGAAAGGTTGAAGCGGATCCGCTCCAGCGCTCCAACGATTTAACAATTTAACCGCGTCAGCGATTTCCCCGGCCGCGCCGTCGCCTTGCACGCGGGCGGGGACGAGGATGATCTCCAGCGCGGGGTTCCGGCGTTGGATGACGTGCAGGACATCGCGGATGGCCGCGCCGGTCGGCGAAGTGACGAGGCCGATGCGCTGGGGAAAACGGGGCAGGGGACGCTTGCGTTCCGGTGCAAACAGACCTTCCGCCGCGAGCCGCTGTTTTAATTTTTCAAAGGCGATCTGCAACGCCCCGACGCCCTGCAGTTCCACGGCGCGGACGATGAGCTGGTATTGTCCGCGCGCCTCATAGACGGTGATGTCGCCCTGGAGCAGGACTTTTTTACCGTCCGCCAGCAATTCGCGCTGGGAAACTTTTTCGCGGCTGAACAGCACGCAGCTCAATTGTGCGCCCGCATCCTTGAGCGAGAAATACATGTGGCCGGAGCTTTGCGCGCGGAGGTTGGTGATCTCGCCGCTGACCCAGACGGAGCCGACGGATTTCTCCAGGAGCGCGCGGACCTTGCCCGTGAGTTCCGAGACGGACAAGACCTTGCGCGTCTCCTCCGGTGAAAATAATTCACCAAAATCCCACTGCGATTTGGCCGGCTTGCTCATGCGCGGGAAATTAAACCACAGAAGGACACGGTCTGCAAACCCATATCAGAACACCAATAAAATAGCATAAACCCCCGTAAAATAAAGGGAAATTCGCCGTTACGCATCATTATTTTTCACTACTTTTCATCCCTTGAACTGACACTTTCACTGACAGTCCTTACTGACAGTGGTTTTCTCCGGCAGGCTTTTAGGGTGTGAATTTATCCAGCGCGAAACGCGCACTCTCAAAGTTAGACTTGGCTCCTGTCACTCTTCGCCGCCGTGACGGGCGGCAGATTTGCCTGACAATTTAGCAACCCAAAAAGCCGCGTGGCCGGACATTCACTTGCCCTGCTTCAAATTCCAGCCAGTCAGCAATTCCTCGACAAGCTCGCTGAATTCGCGGTTGCCCTGCCGGATGAGATTTACCTTGGTTTCATCGTGCAAGGTCTTGGGTATGTAGGCCGTCACTTGGGAATAATCGGGATTGCCCCGTTTGCCCTGTCCTCCCGGTCGGCCTCGCTTGGCCGGTGCTTCCTCGTCCTTGCGGGTGCGGAGCATATCCGCAAACTTGCTTGGTTTCTCCTTCATCGCAACACCTCCCCGGCTATCGCCTTGTAATCTGCCCATGCGTCGGCGGCGTGAAGATCGGCCACGTCTTTGACCAGCACGCCGTCCAGTGCCGCTTTCTGAAACACCTTGTAACGCCGAATGACGGTTTGAAAAAACGGCAGTCCAGCCTCGCGCAAGGTGTTCAATACTTCATCCCCGTCCCGGCTTGGCTTGGGCGGGACGATGGTTAGCAGGATTTTGAAACGGTCTGCGCCTAGTTTGGTCAGCGCGTCTGTGAATAGAAACAGTGTGTCGAGGCTCAAGGCGTCGGGCGTCAGCGGCACAATCAGCAAATCGCACCCCTCGGCTAGTGCCTTCAAATCTTCCTCGGTGGGCCGGGCCTGCGTGTCAATGACGACGTGTTCAAAGTCTTTGGCAAAGCGGACGGCCTGCTTTTCGTCCACGACTTTGAAGGGGAAGCCCCGGCGTCGGTTCCAACTGGTGGCACTGCGGTTGGGGTCGCCGTCCACCAGTAAAGCCGGGCTGTGCTGGTTAAGCAACGCCGTCAAATGAACGGCGGTGGTGGTCTTGGCCTGCCCGCCCTTAAAACTTGCTACTGTGACAATCAAATCAAACCTCCCCGCCTTGTTGGATTGTCTTACACGCAAAAGGTTAAAAATTCAACAACGCGGAATGTCAGCGCGAACTAGGGAGTTCAGAGGCCATGCCTTTGACGCCGGGCTTGGGCTGGCGCAAAGCCCAAAATGAAAAAAGCGGCTGAACCGTCAGAGGTTCAGCCGCTGCGTTTTTTTGACCAGTCAAACCGTTGCCGTCTCCGGCGTTGCCGTCTCGTGCGTCACGCCAAGGATAGCGGTAGCTGTGCAACGTCACGCCCGTAACGCCCGCCTTGTGGCAACGGCGGCGGAACCGGCTGGCCCGGTCGTTGGCCGTGAACTTGGACAGGTTCGGAAACAGCGGGCCGGTGGTCGGCAAGTGGCTCAAGACGGTTTCC
The DNA here is from genome assembly GCA_031290985.1 of Verrucomicrobiia bacterium. Classification (GTDB taxonomy): domain Bacteria; phylum Verrucomicrobiota; class Verrucomicrobiia; order Limisphaerales; family UBA11358; genus UBA11358. Next base: position 48,333 of record JARLJW010000098.1, read on the forward strand.
AGCTTCTTGCTGATCGTGAATTGCGCCCGCGAGCCGGTTTTCATACGGAAGTAAGTAATTGTCCGGCTCTGCCAGTCAATGTCCTCGGCGGTCATGGCCGTGGCGTCGCTCTGCGCCGCCCCGGTTTCCCAAAGCAATTCCAGAAACAGTTTCCACTCGGCTTTCTTCTCGCGGGCAAGGATGGCCTCCTGCTCGTCGTGGGTGATGCCGCGCCGGGCCTTGGCCTCGTATTTGGGCCAAAGGTAGGGCGCAACTATCGGGATGGCAATCCAGCCAAGATTCAGGGCGAAGTTATGCAGCCGTTTCAAAAAGTAGGTGATGGCAACCTTGCCGTCTTTGAACACCGCAAAAAAATCGTCGGCGGTCGTTTCCAACAATTTTTTATTCCGCAGTCCGTTAAAGGACGGCGATTTGAACACGCTGGCGTAACGCTCCCGGCTGCTGTCCTTGCCCCGGCTCTGCAACTGCTCCATAACGTTTTGCCATGTGCGTTCCACAAAGGCGGGGTCGCTGGCCGTCAGGTAGGCGCGGGCGAGATGCAAGTTTAAGGTGGGCTGACGTTGCGCCGCGTTGCGGGCTTCCAACAGGCTCTTGGCCTCGGTTTCGTCTTTGGTGCGCAGGCTGGTTTGCTTGCCGTTGCTGGCGTCTTGTGCGTAGAATACGCCGTTGCGCCGGAATAGTGTGAATCTCGTTTTCATAGTGCGTTCGTCTGAACGAGAAAACAGACTGTGACCGGCGGCGTTTTTTAACGCCAGTGGTGGCAAAGTTTCAGCAAGTTCTAGCCAGTGGTGGCGAGTTGTTTAAGCACTCACCGCTTTACTGACAGTTCCGCTGACAGTGGCCGTCCATCGCATCAAGAAACCCTTTATTTATGCGGGTTCTAACAACTTGAACACAGATGGGCACGGATGAACACGGATTAAAAGCGGGACGGAGAGGGGCGGATAAGCGCAGGGACGCCGCGGGCGCAGAGAAACCCAAAGTTGTGATTTCCTCTCCGCCACCCGCCGCTTTCTCCGCGCCTTTGCGTTTCGTCCGCCGGTCGGAAAAACCTGTTTAACCGTTGAAAAATATTGTCCGTTTATTCTCCGATCCGTGTCCAGTTGTGTCCGTTCCCGGTTGAAATTATTTTGTCCCGGAAAAAAATTTATGTTGCGCAACCCGTGCCTCGCGGCTTAAAGAAGAGCGCAACGCATGGGCAAAGCTCTCATCATCGCCGAGAAACCATCGGTCGCCAGCGACATCTCAAAGGCGCTCGGTAAGTTTCAGAAACACGAAGATTACTTCGAGAATGACGACTACGTCATCTCGTCGGCCGTCGGTCATTTGCTGACCATCGTGCCGCCGGAGGGCGTCGAGGCCGCCCGCGGCAAGTGGACTTTCAAATGCCTGCCCGTCATCCCGCCGCACTTTGATCTCACGCCGATCGAGAAGAATGAGAAGCGCCTGAAAGTGCTGGCCAAGCTCATCAAGCGCAAGGACGTGGACAAACTCGTCAATGCCTGCGACGCCGGGCGGGAAGGGGAGCTGATCTTCCGCAACATCGTCAAATACACAAAAGCGAAGCAGCCGATCCAGCGCCTGTGGCTGCAATCCATGACGCCGACGGCCATCCGCGAAGGTTTTGCGACCTTGAAGAGCGATGAATCCATGCAGCCGCTGTCCGACGCCGCGACCAGCCGCAGCGAGGCCGACTGGCTCGTGGGCATCAACGGCACGCGGGCGATGACGGCGTTCAATTCCAAGCTCGGCGGCTTTTTCAAGACGACGGTGGGCCGCGTGCAGACGCCGACGCTGGCGATCCTGGTGGAGCGCGAGGCGAAGATCCGGAAATTCATCCCGCGCGGCTTCTGGGAAGTCATCGGCACGTTCGATGCGGCGGCGGGAAATTACACCGGCCGCTGGTTCGATGAAAAATTTTCCAAATCCGACGAGGACGAACAACTCAAGGCGGAGCGCGTCTGGGACGTGGCGAAGGCGGAAGCGATCCGCGCCAAATGCCTCGGCAAGCCCGGCATCGTCACCGAGGAAAGCAAGCCGACGACCTCGATGTCGCCGCTGCTCTATGATTTGACCAGCTTGCAGCGTGATGCGAACTCGCGCTTCGGGTTCAGCGCCAAAAACACCCTGGGCCTGGCGCAGGCGCTGTACGAAAAGCACAAGGTGCTGACGTATCCGAGAACGGACTCACGCGCCCTGCCGGAAGATTACATCAACACCGTCAAGGACACGTTGAAGATGCTGGGCGCAGTAACGGGCTATTCGACTTTCGCCGACCAGATATTGAAGGGCGGCTGGGTGCATCCCAACAAACGCATCTTTAATAATGCGAAAGTCTCGGATCACTTCGCGATCATCCCCACCATGCTCGCCCCCCGGGCCTTGAGCGAGCCGGAGCAGAAACTTTACGACCTGGTTACCAAACGTTTCCTCGCCATTTTCTATCCGGCGGCGGAATTTCTGGAAACCAACCGCATCACGCGCGTCGAGGGCGAGCCGTTCAAGAGCGCGGGCAAAGTGTTGGTGAGCCCGGGCTGGCTCACCGTTTACGGCAAGCAATCCGACTCCGACGAGACCCCGAGCCTCGCGCCGGTGAACGCCGGCGAAACGGTCAAGACCAGCGCCGTTGAGGTGAAGGAAAACATCACCAAACCGCCGGCGCGCTATTCGGAAGCGACGCTGCTCTCCGCGATGGAGGGCGCGGGCAAGCTGATTGATGACGACGAATTGCGCGAGGCGATGAGCGAGAAGGGGCTGGGCACGCCGGCCACGCGCGCGGCGACCATTGAAGGCTTGATCTACGAAGAATACGTCCACCGCAACGGTCGCGAATTGCAGGCCACCGCGAAGGCGTTTTCGCTGATGGAACTGCTCAACGGCCTGGGCATCCCGGAGCTGACCAAGCCGGAATTGACCGGCGACTGGGAATTCCAGTTGAAGGAAATGCAGCGGAAGAAGATCAGCCGCGAGCAGTTCATGTCCGGCATCGCGGACATGACGCGCCGGATCGTCGAGTGCGCCAAGAAATACGAATATGACACCATTCCCGGCGATTTTGGCGTGCTGAAGGTTCCGTGCCCGAAATGCGGCGGGGAGATCCATGAGCGTTACAAGCAATTCCAGTGCGAAAAATGCGATTTCGCCTTTTGGAAGACGCTGTGCAGCCGGATGTTTGAGCCTGAGGAAGTTGAAAAGATCATCACCGACAAGGTGGTCGGGCCGCTGCAAGGCTTCCGCAGCAAACAGGGATTTCCGTTTGCGGCCGTGCTCAAGCTGACGCCCGAGTTCAAGGTCGAGTTCGACTTCGGCAATGGCGGCAAAGACGGCGAGCCGGCGGCCGTGGTGGATTTCACCGGCAAGGAATCGCTCGGCAAATGCCCGAAGTGCGGCGGAAATGTTTATGACAACGGGATGAACTACGTTTGCGAAAAGCAGACCGGCCCCACGCCGACGTGCGATTTCCGCTCCGGCAAAATTATTTTGCAGCAGGAGATTTCGCCGGAACAGATCAAGAAGCTGCTGGCCGAGGGCAAGACCGACCTGCTCACGAAATTCATTTCCAAAAAGAACAACCGCCCGTTCAAGGCGTTCCTGATCGTGAAGGACGGCAAGACCGCGTTTGATTTCCCGCCGCGCGAAGGCAAGGGGCGGACGAAGTCCTCCGAGCCGCCGCCGAAGATCGATTTCACCGGCAAAGCCGTCGTGGGCAAATGCCCGAAATGCGGCGGCCAGGTGTTCGATACCGAGGCGGGATATGTTTGTGAGAATTCGCAGCGCCTGGAAAAGCGCTGCACCTTCAAGCCCATCGGGAAGACAATTTTGGAGCAGCCGATCGACGCGGTGCAGGCCGCGAAAATTCTGGAGACGAAAAAGAGCGATGTGATGGAAAAATTCATCTCGAAGTCCGGCAAGCCGTTTCCGGCATACCTGGTGATGGACAAGAAGGGCAAGATCACCTTCGAGTTCCCGTCGCGCGACGACGAGTGATTTTACGGCGTCTTCGTGGCGCTGTTTTTGAGCCGGGTGGCCGGTGGAAAAGTGAAGGCCGGTTTTTCCGTGGCGAGGGCGAGGCCAAAATCCAGCATGGCCTGCTGGCCGCCCGCTTCGATTGAGAGCGGGGGAAGGAACAGGTTTACCGCCACACCTTTGAGGCTGCCGATAAAATTCGACCAGAGCCCGTCGCCCGCATCCTTGCGTTTCACCGAGGCCAGGGTGACTTCCATTTTCGGCGCGCCGGTGTTTCGCCGGAATACGAGGGTATTGACCCGGGCGGTCGTCGCGTTTTCCAACTGCACCTTGCCGTCCTGCTGGCGGATGTCCACCAGGCCGATGCTTACGGGACTGGCATGGCCGTGGCGGTTGAACTGGAGCCGGACTTCGGTGACCACCCGCTGGCCATTGGTGAGCGTGCCGGTGATTTCCACGCTGCCTTCGCCGGAGCCTTCCACATTGATCGAGTCAAGCTGGTGGGCTAGCGTCTCGCCGGCGGCAAGCTCTTTTTGGCGCCGTTCGATTTTGGCGGTGTGGTCCAAAATATTTTGCAAGCTGCCCTCCCCCGTGAACTCGAAATCGCAGACGGCCAGGAAAGTGGCGTCGTTCGTCTGGCAGCTGAAGGACTGGATGCGCGCGATCTGGGTATTGCCGGCGTTGGTGACGATGGAAACCGCGTCCGGCGAGATGAGCGGCACGAAATACATGAACTCACTGATGGGGTTGGCCGGCGCGGTGCCGTGCCCGTAGTCGAGCTGCAAGGTCGGGCCGGCGGGCGCGGCGGCGAGGCGGACCGCTGCAAAAATAAAAAGCAGCAGCAGCGCGCACTGGCGGGGTGCGGTTCCAGCGGGGAATGAAATCATAAATACGTCTTCCAACGAGCGTAGATTGATTTCCAGCATTGAGCAACCGCCTCGTGACTGTTAAAACAGCGCCGGAATTTTTTGACCGAAGCATGCAGCTCCATTTCAAACAACTTGGTCAGGGTGAACCGCTCGTCCTGTTGCACGGGTTGTTCGGTTCGGCGGACAACTGGTTTGGTGTCGCGCCCAAGCTCGCGGAAAAATTCCACGTCTTCATCCTGGACCTGCGGAATCACGGCCAGTCGCCGCATGACGATGAAATGGATTATCCGCTGATGGCGGCCGACGTGGAGGAGTTTTTCGCCGCGCACCAGCTCGGGCAGGCCGCGGTCATCGGCCATTCGATGGGGGGCAAGGTGGCGATGCAGTTCGCGCTGGATTTTCCGGCCCGGGTGAAAAAGCTCATCGTCGTGGACATGGCACCGCGGGCTTACCGGCGCGTGCATGACCACATTTTCGGGGCCTTGCTGGCCGTGGACCTGGAGCAGTTTCAAACGCGGGGAGAGATTGAAGCGGTGTTGGCACCTGAAATCCCGTCGCTGAACCTGCGGCGGTTCCTGTTGAAAAACCTGGGGCGCGACCCGCACGGGAAATTTTTCTGGAAGATGAACGTGCGCGGGGTGGCGGAAAACTATGGGCGGCTGGGCGAAGTTCTGGGCGCGGGAAAGCCGTTCGCCGGGCCGGCGCTGTTCATCCGCGGCGGCAAATCAGATTACATCACCGCGGCCGATGAGGTGGAAATCCGGCGGCGGTTTCCGGCGGTGAAGATCCAGACCATCGCCACGGCGAACCACTGGGTTCATGCCGAGGCGCCGGAAGAATTTGTGCGGCTGGTGCTGGATTTTTTGTGATAGGCTTGGGTCCATGGACGCGCCGAAACAACCCGAAATGCCGCTGGAAATCCACGACAAATGGATTGCCAAGTTTCTGACGCACCTGGCGACGGACCGGGGCGCGTCCATTTATACGCAGCGGAATTATGAGCAGGCGTTGATCGAGTTTGCGCGCTGGCATCTGACCGAACAGAAGGCCGCCGCCGCCTGGGAGAAATTGCAACGGGATGATTTCCGCAGCTACCTGCGTTACCTGGGCCGGAACCAGTTGAGCCGTTCGGCCATTCAACTGCGCTTTTCAGCATTGCGGACGTTTTACCGGTTTCTTATCCGGCACGGCATCGTGGAAAGTTTGCCCATCAAAAATATTTCGCTGCCGAAATTGGAGAAGCGGCTGCCCAGATTCCTCACGAAGCAGCAGATGGAAGATTTGCTCGTCGCCCCGGCAAAACTGCTCGCGTCACAGAAAGAGCGAAAGGGCCCGGGACGCCCCCTCTCGCCGGAAGCCTGCGTGCGTGACATCGCCGTGCTGGAGACGATCTATTCCTGCGGCCTGCGCGTGAGCGAGCTTTGCGGGCTGCGCGTGGATGACATCGACTGGAGCGAGCAGATCGTCCGCGTGCGCGGCAAGGGGAAAAAGGAACGGCTCGTGCCCATCGGCCAGCCGGCGCTGAAGGCGATCCAGGAGTACTGGGGAATTTTGGCGTCCGCGCCGTTCGGGGCGCAGCCGGTGTTCCGGGTGGACACGGAAAAAGCCGGGCCGCTCGGCCCGTTGCAACTTTCGCGGCGCCTGAAAAATTACCTGGTCACGGCCGGGCTCGATCCGGGTTTGACCCCGCACAAACTGCGGCACAGCTACGCCACGCATCTGCTGGATGCCGGGGCAGATTTGCGCAGCGTACAGGAACTCCTCGGCCACGCGCATCTGATCACCACGCAGGTTTACACGCATGTGACCACGGAACGGCTGAAGCGGGCATACGATGCCGCGCATCCCCGGGCGTGAGGCGGGCGGCGGGGCCATTGATTTTTCCATCGACGGCCGGCCGGGGTTTGATTCATCATCGGTTTTCGGAAGGCGTTTTCCGGTTCAGAAATGGCAATTCAGAAATGAAATGACGCGGCACAAAACCATCCCGGTGCGGGGATTTACGCTCGTCGAAATCATGATCGTCGTGGCCATCATCGGCCTGCTGGCGGCGATCGCCGTGCCGAATTTTGTGAAAGCGCGCGCCACCTCCCAAGCCCGGGCCTGCATCAACAATTTACGCCAGATCGATTCGGCGGTGAATCAATGGGCGCTCGAAAAAGGCAAGTCAACCGGGGCTCCCTGTGGGGTGGATGATCTTACGCCCTACATCAAATTGAACTCGGCCGGGGCCATCCCGATGTGCCCGGCGGGCGGCACTTACGACATCGCCAATTGGTACGTCGGCCACACCCCACGCTGTTCTTTGGCGACCAGCGACCCGCCGCACGACCTTCCTGATCGGTATCCAACCGTGCAGTAAGCGGCTGGCAAAAGGATTGCCTGAGCGCCGCCGGGCTGGATCCGGGCCGCGTCACAACTCAAAGAGTGAAAATGACTTGCGCCGCCGAGCGCCCGCACGCTTGAAGCTTGCACGGGGAAAGCATGGCAATTTATGTAAAGTAAATTCGGTTGAATCCCCGCCCATGCATCATAGCATATGATTCAGGAAATTTTCCTTCCTGATGTGAATCATGAAAATCGATTTTTCATTCCGTCCGAAGATCGTGGATACCCTGAAAGGGTATTCGGCGCCGGCCTTCTTTGCGGACCTCACGGCGGGCGTGACGGTCGGCATCGTCGCGCTGCCGCTGGCCATGGCTTTTGCCATCGCCTCCGGGGTCAAGCCGGAGGCCGGGATCTTCACGGCGGTCATTGCGGGCTTCATCATTTCGGCGCTGGGCGGCACCAAGGTCGCCATCGGCGGTCCCACGGGCGCGTTCATTGTCATCCTTTACGGCATCTACGCAAAATACGGGGCGGAAAACCTGGCCATCTGCACCATCATGGCCGGCATCATCCTGTTCATCATGGGCGCGGCGCGGCTGGGCACGATGATCAAATTCATCCCGTATCCGGTGACGATGGGTTTCACCTCCGGCATCGCGGTGCTGATCTTCAGCACGCAGATCAAGGATTTTTTGGGGTTGAGCGTGGAGAAGGTGCCTTCGGAATTCTTTGAGAAGATGCGGGTGCTCTTTGCGCACGCCGGCACCCTTCAATGGCCCACGCTTGCGCTGGCCGCGGCCTCGCTGGCGATCATTCTCTGCTGGCCGAAATCGTGGCAGCGGCGTGTGCCCGGGTCCATCGTCGCCCTGGTGCTGGGCACGGTGGCGGTCGCGTTGTTTCACCTGGATGTCACCGCGGGCGTTGAAACCATCGGCAGCAAGTTCGGCGGCATCCCGCAGGCGCTGCCATCGCCGCATATTCCGGCGCTATCGTGGGAAAACATCCAGCACCTTTTCCAGCCCGCGACCACCATCGCGCTGCTGGCCGCGATTGAATCATTGCTCTGCGCGGTGGTGGCCGATGGCATGATTGACGACCGTCATGATTCCAACCAGGAGTTGATGGCGCAGGGCCTCGCCAACATCGTCAGCCCGATATTTGGCGGCATTGCCGCCACGGGCGCGATCGCCCGCACGGCCACCAACATCAAGTGCGGCGCGCGCACCCCCGTCGCGGGAATCGTCCACGCCATCGTGTTGCTGGGCATCATCCTGGTCGCCGCGCCGCTGGCGAAATTCATTCCGCTGGCCGCGTTGAGCGCCGTGCTGGTCAACGTCGCGCTGAACATGGGTGAATGGCACAATTTCAAGCGGCTGTCCCGGTGGCCGGCCAGCGACGCGGTGGTTTTCCTGACGGCCTTCAGCCTGACGGTGATCATCGATCTGACGGTGGCGGTGGAGATCGGCATGGTGCTGGCCGCCATTCTGTTCATCAAACGCGTGTCCGAGACCACGCAGATCACCGCCGTGGATGAGGCGAGCGAAACCGAGGGGCCGCAGCATTCCCTGGTCGGCAAGAACATTCCCCGGGGCGTCATGATTTACCGCATCTTCGGTTCGTTCTTTTTTGGCGCGGCGGACAAGCTGGAAACGGCCCTCAAGCGCTCGGGGCAGGAGCCGGAAGTGCTCATTTTGCGCATGAGAAAAGTTCTGGCCATCGACGCGACCGGGCTCAATGCGCTCGAGGACATTTACGAGAAACTGCATGCCCGGGGGAAACATTTGATCCTGAGCGGACCGCATACCCAGCCGTTGTTCATGATGGACAAGGCCGGCTTTTTGGACCGGTTGGGCCGGGAAAACGTTTGTGCCAACATCCAGCTTTCCTTGGCGCGTTCCCGTGAAATTCTTGGCCTCCCGCCCGCGCCCGCGTCCGCGAACGATCCGTTGCTCGTGGAGAAACAGAAAATTGAAGCAGTCCGGAAGGAACTGGCGGTCGCGCTGGAGCACGCCAGCACCATTCTGAATGCGCCGTCCACAACCGGCACGGGGAAGAAATGACCCGTTCGCAGCCGGCAGCAGGCCGGCCACAATGTTTCATGTATCTATGGACAAGCATCATCCGCGTCCGAAACTAATCATGGAATTGGTGGCGCACGCCCAGGAAGCTGATCGAATGGATGGGTTTGGCGGGTGGCTTGACCAAAATTAAAATTAAAATGCTGTTGACAGTAAAATGTCTGTTTCTTAATTTATGTTTGTCAGAGCCGCAAAATTGAAGATTGCCAGCCTCTTAAATTTCGTAAGAAACGTGAGAGGGGTGGTTTTTTGTCGTTTTGCGAATCGGGTTTGAATGAAAGATTTTTGGATGCCCATGTAGCTCAGTTGGTAGAGCACGTCCTTGGTAAGGACGAGGTCATCAGTTCAATCCTGATCATGGGCTCCATTAAACAAAAAACGCAGCAACCGAGAACAGCAACAACAACAAGATCACATGGCCAAAGAACAATTTCAAAGAACGAAACCGCACGTTAACGTCGGCACCATCGGTCACGTTGACCATGGCAAGTCCACGTTGACCGCCGCCATCGTGGCGGTGCAGAACCGCAAGGGCATGGCTCCCTTGATCGATTACGCCCACATCACCAAGGGCGGAACCGTGCGCGACGAGACGAAGACCGTGACCATCTCGGTCTCGCACGTCGAATACGAATCTCCCAAGCGCCATTATGCGCACGTTGACTGCCCCGGCCACGCTGACTATGTGAAGAACATGATCACGGGCGCCGCGCAGATGGACGGTGCGATCCTCGTGGTGAGCGCCGCCGACGGCCCGATGCCCCAGACGCGCGAACACATCCTGCTCGCCCGCCAGGTCGGCGTGCCGAGCATCATCGTTTGCTTGAACAAGGTCGACCTCGCTGACGCCGACCTGCTCGAGCTCATCGAAATGGAAATCCGCGAACTGCTCACGAAGTACGGTTTCCCCGGCGACAAGACCCCGATCGTCCGCGCTTCGGCGACGGCCGCGCTCGCGGGCAAGCCCGAAGGCGAAAAGGCGATTGCCGATTTGCTCGAAGCCTTGGACACCTTCATCCCTGACCCGGTCCGCGAAGTCGACAAACCCTTCCTCATGTGCGTGGAAGACGTGTTCACCATTGAAGGCCGTGGCACGGTCGTCACTGGTCGCGTTGAGCGCGGCATCCTGAAGAAGATGGAAGAAGTCGAGATCGTCGGTTTGAAGGACACCCGCAAGACGGTGGCCACCGACATTGAAATGTTCCGCAAGCTGCTGGATTCGGCGAGCGCCGGCGACAACGTGGGCGTGCTGCTCCGCGGCACCACCAAGGACGAAGTCGAGCGCGGCATGGTTTTGGCCAAGCCGGGTTCCATCAAGCCGCACACGAAGTTCAAGGCGGAAGTGTACGTCCTCACCAAAGATGAGGGTGGCCGGCACACGCCGTTCTTCACGAACTACCGTCCGCAGTTCTATTTCCGCACCTCCGACGTCACGGGCACGCTCACGCTGCCGCAGGGCGTGGAAATGGTGATGCCGGGCGACAACGTCTCGGTGAACATTGAGCTGCAGAAGTCGGTCGCGATGGAAAAAGGCCTGAAGTTCGCAATTCGCGAAGGCGGCCGCACCATCGGTTCCGGCATCGTCACGGAAGTCGTTGTCTAATCGCAACCAGGTTTCGGGAGCGCGGAGATTATTGAACCTCCGTGCTCCCTTTTTGTCCGAAAATGCGGTGGTTTTGACGGTTACGGCAGTAGCTCAATTGGTAGAGTAGTGGTCTCCAAAACCATTGGTTGCAGGTTCAAGTCCTGCCTGCCGTGCCAGTCTGCTAAGTGGAGAGGTGGCAGAGTGGTCTATTGCGGCGGTCTTGAAAACCGCTGTGGGTGAAAGCCCACCGGGGGTTCGAATCCCTCCCTCTCCGCCAGTCCGCGCGAGCGGGCAAAGAGAAAGAATTATTGTGAACAGCAGTTGGATACATATTGCGGTCTGGGCGGTGGTGATTGGCGTTGTCTTCGGCCTCCTCTGGTGGCAGGGACAAATCCAGCGCCTCTCTGTCTATGTGCAGGAAACGCGCGAAGAGCTCAAGAAATGCTCCTGGCCGAGCTGGATCGAATTACGCGGCTCGACCATCCTGATCATCGTCTCGGTCGGCTTGCTGAGCCTGTTCGTATTTGTTGTGGATCGCATCCTGTTCACCATTTTCATCCACTAATAATTTCATGCGTAACCAATGGTTCATCATCCAGACGCTGTCCGGCCAGGAACACAAGGTCAAGGACAGCATCGAGAAGCGCATCAAGACCGACGAGATGCAGGACTACATCAAGGAAGTCCTCGTCCCGATGGAAAAGGTCGTGGAAGTGCGCAACCAGAAGAAGACGGTGTCCAACCGCAAGTTGTGGCCGGGCTATGTCTTCGTGGACATGGTGCTGCTGGATGACGACCGCCGGGTGATTGAAAAGCCCTGGTATTTCATCCGCGAAACGCAGGGTGTGATCGGCTTTTTGAGCGATCCGCCGCAGCCGACGCCCACGGAAGAAGTGGACGCCATCAAGGTGCAGATCTCGGTCTCGGAAGACACCGAGAAGCCGAAGGTGAATTTTGCGGTCGGCGAAACGGTGAAGATCAACAACGGCCCGTTCCTGAATTTCAGCGGCGTGATCGAGGAAATCGATCCGGAACGCGGCAAATTGAAGGTGACCGTGAATATTTTCGGCCGGAACACGCCGGTCGAACTCGAATACTGGCAGGTCGAAAAATCTTAATATTTTAATTTTATGGCAAAGAAAATTACAGGAATGATCAAGTTGCAGATTGCGGCTGGCCAGGCCAATCCCGCACCGCCCGTTGGTCCCGCGCTCGGTCAGCACGGCGTCAACATCATGGGCTTCTGCAAGGAATTCAACGCGGTCACGAAAAATGACGCCGGCCTGGTGATCCCCGTGGTCATCACGGTGTATCAAGACAAGTCGTTTACTTTCATCACCAAGTCGCCGCCCGCATCGATCCTGCTGAAGAAGGCCGCGGGCATCACCGCCGGCTCCAAGGTCCCGAACAAGGACAAGGTCGGCAAGGTGACGCGCAAGCAGGTTCTGGACATCGTGAAGATGAAGTCCAAGGACATGAATGCGACGAGCGAAGAAGCCGCGTTCCGCACCGTCTCCGGCACGGCGCGCAGCATGGGGATTGAAGTTGTCGGTTAATCGGTTACAATAAACAAACGCGGGAGAGCCAAAAGCTCGCATGCACCGCACCAAATAAAATGCCCAGCAAACGATTCAAAAAAGCACTCGAAGTCGTGGATGCGAAAAAAGCGTATCTGCTCAAGGAAGCCGTAGGCGTCCTTGCCAAATTCCCCAAGGCGAAATTCAACGAGACCGTTGACCTCGCGTTCCATCTTGGGGTTGATCCGAAACAATCCGACCAGATGGTCCGGGGCACGGTTCCGCTCCCGCACGGCAGCGGCAAGACCGTCCGCGTGCTGGTGTTTGCCAAAGGCAACGCGGCGGACGCCGCCAAGGCCGCCGGCGCGGAAAACGTGGGTTTCGAAGACATGATCGCCAAGTGCCAGAGCGGCTGGGCTGATTTTGACGTGGCGGTCGCCACGCCGGAAGCGATGATCGAAGTCCGCAAGCTCGGCAAGGTGCTCGGACCCCGGGGCCTGATGCCGAACCCGAAGACGGGCACGGTCACCGAAGACACGGCGAAGGCGGTGAAAGAAGTGAAGGCCGGCCGGGTTGAGTTCAAGACCGACAAGGCGGGCAACGTACACGTGATCGTGGGCAAGGCCAATTTCAAGCCGGAACAGCTCGAGGAAAACGCCCGCGCGGTCATCGAGGCCGTTTCCAAGGCGCGTCCGCAGAGCGTCAAGGGCACCTATATCCATTCCTGCACGCTTTCGGCGACAATGAGTCCCGCGGTGCGCGTGGACGTCCGCGAATTCGCAAACAATTAATTTAACCAATTTTTCCCATGCGTGCTGAAAAACAATTACTGACGAAGGAATACACCACTCGGTTGAACGCCTCGCCGTTCTTCATCGTGGTTGGCTACCAGGGCCTGAAGGTGGAACATCTGACCGAGCTGCGCAAGCGGCTCACCAAGGCGGGTGCGGAAATCCACATTGTGAAGAACACGGTGTTCCGGATCGCGGCCAAGGAAGCGGGGGTCGCGGACCTGAACGGGTCGCTCACCGGCCAGCTGGCCGTCGTGACCGGGCAGAAGGACATCTCCGCCGCCGCGAAGGCCGTGAAGAACTTTGCCGCCGAATTCGACAAGCTGAAGCTCAAGTTCGGTTACTTGAACAATCAGCGCCTCGAAGAGGCGTCGATCCTCGCGCTGGCGGACCTGCCGAGCCTCGATGTGCTGCGCGCCAAGCTGCTGGGCCTGTTCAACGCCCCGGCGACGAAGCTGGTGACCCTGATCAACACGCCGGCGACGATGCTGGCGCAGGTGCTCAAGGCCAAATCCGAGAAGGCCGAATAATAAGCCTGAACATAATTTCCGGTTTGGGGTCAAATCCAGGCCGGGGAACCAACCAACAACAACAACGTAAATCGTCGGTTCGCAGGCCGTGGACTGAAAACTGCCGAGGCCGAGGCAGACGACGAGACGACAGAAAGATAAAAATAGTATGGCAGAAATCGCTAACTTAGTGGAAGAACTGAGCAAGCTCACGGTCATTGAGGCCGCTGACTTGGTCAAACAACTTGAAACCAAATGGGGCGTGTCCGCCGCGGCCCCCGTGGCCGCCGCCGCCGCTCCGGGCGCCGCCGCTCCGGGCGCTGCTCCGGCCGCCGCCAAAGACACCTTTGACGTGATCCTCGCCTCCGTTCCGGCGGACAAGAAGATCGCCGTCATCAAGGCCGTGCGTGAAATCAAGGCCGGTCTGGGTCTCGCCGAAGCGAAGGCTTTGGTCGAAGGCGCGCCGAAGCCCTTGCTGGAAGGCGCGAACAAGGCCGATACCGACGCCGCGAAGAAGAAGCTGGAAGAAGCCGGCGCGAAGGTCGAAATCAAGTAAGTGTTGCCGTCCGGGGCGGCGGTTGCGCCAAAGCGCGGCCGCCGCCCCCTTCCCGTCTCTACGGGAAAATAAAATTTTGTTGAAGTCTCAAGCAGCAGTAATGTCGGTAGTGGGTCTGGCAGGCTTGTCGCGAAAGGCGACGGGCTTGCCTTGTGTCGTTAAATAAAAATTGCCGGTGCGGCGTGTTGCCGTGCCCCCCGAAAGGAAAATCAAAATGCCATCGCGAGTCACAGAACGTATCAATTTCGGCAAAATCAAAGAGATCGTCATTCCGCCGAACATGATCGAATTGCAGACGAATTCCTATGTGGAGTTCCTGCAGGCCGACGCTTCGCCCAAAAAGCGCAACCGTCAAAACGGCCTCGAATCAGTTTTTCGCGAGGTGTTCCCCATCGAAAGCTATGATGGCAAGGTCACGCTCGACTATGATTCCTACGAGATCGGTGAACCGAAGATCGACTGGCTGGAGTGCCTGCGCGAAGGCCTGACCTACGGCGCGCCGCTCTATGTCACCTTCCTGCTCAAGGAAGAGGCCAAGAGCGCCAAGGAGGAAAAAGTGTTCATGGGCGAACTGCCCCTGATGACGCCCCAGGGCACGTTCGTCATCAACGGCGCGGAACGCGTCGTCGTCTCCCAGTTGCACCGCTCGCCGGGCATCGCGTTTGAAAAGACGCAGCACCCGAACGGCAAGGAGCTGTATTCCTTCCGCGTCATCCCGGACCGCGGTTCCTGGTATGAAGCGCAGTTCGACACGAGCGATTTGCTCTACGTTTATCTCGACCGCAAAAAACGCCGCCGGAAATTTTTGACCACGACGTTCTTCCGCGCGCTCTCCTTCCTCGACCACGAGGACAAGGAAAAGGGCAGCAAGGCGAAGGACAACGGCGGGCTTACCCGCGGCACGGACGAAGAGATCCTGAAGCTGTTCTACACCATCGAAGATCTGTCGGTGAAGGAAGCGGAGAAGATCGAGGATTTGCAGAACCGCGTGCTCGTGCAGGACGCCGTGGACGAAGAGAAGGGTCTCGTCGTCGCGCGCGCCTTTGAGCCGCTCTCCAAGGCCGTCGTCAAGCAGATCGCCGAACTCGGCATCACCAAGATCAAGGTCGTGGACACCTCGGTGGACGAGGGCAACATGATCAAGTGCCTCAAGAAAGATCCGGCAAAAAATGAAGAAGAGGCGCTGAAGGATATTTACCGCCGCCTGCGCCCTGGCGATCCCCCGACGGCGGCGAACTCGCGCGCGTTGCTCAAGCGTTTGTTCTTTGATGAAAAACGCTATGACCTCGGCCGCGTGGGCCGTTACAAGATCAACCAGAAGCTGGGCATGAAGGCCGAAGGCCGCATCCTGACGAAGGATGACCTCGTCGCCGCGACGAAGTACCTGCTCAAGCTCAAGAAGGGCGAAGGCTCGCTGGACGACATTGATCACCTAGGCAGCCGCCGCATCCGCACGGTCGGCGAATTGCTGGCCAACCAGTGCCGCGTGGGCCTGTCCCGGACGGAACGTCTCGTGAAGGAACGCATGACGCTGTTCGATCAGACCGTCGAATCGATGACGCCGCAGAAGCTCATCAATCCGAAGGCGCTCTCCGCCGTGATCCGCGACTTTTTCGGCCGCAGCCAGTTGTCGCAGTTCATGGACCAGATCAATCCGCTCGCCGAACTCACGCACAAACGCCGCTTGTCGGCGCTCGGACCCGGTGGTCTCTCGCGTGACCGTGCCGGTTTTGAAGTCCGCGACGTTCATCCGTCGCACTATGGCCGCATTTGCCCGATTGAAACGCCCGAAGGACCGAACATCGGTCTGATCGCGTCGCTGGCGACGTTCGCGCGGATCAATGACTTCGGTTTCCTGGAAACGCCTTACCGCCGGGTCAAGGACGGCCGGGTGACGACCGATGTCGAATACCTGACCGCCGACCGCGAAGAGCAGTACATCGTGGCGCAGGCGAACTCGGTGATGGACGAAAAAGGTCATTTCACCACGGACCGCGTGGTCTGCCGCCAACGCGGCGAGTTCATTGACGTGGAACCCGCGAAGGTGGATTTCATGGACATCTCGCCGAAGCAGCTCGTCTCGATCGCCGCCTCGCTGATTCCGTTCCTGGAACACGATGACGCGAACCGCGCATTGATGGGTTCCAACATGCAACGCCAGGCCGTGCCGCTCCTCGTGACCGAGGCGCCGCTCGTCGCCACGGGCATGGAAGACCGGGTGGCGCGGGATTCCCGCGCCGTGCTGGTCGCGGAAGAAGCCGGCAAAGTCGCTTCCGTGAACGGCAACCAGATCATCATCACCGAAAACGGCCAGTTGCCCGAAGGCAAAAAGAAAATCAAGCATGACCCGGCGAACGGCATCTCCGTTTACCCGGTGCGCAAGTTCATGCGTTCCAACGCGGCGACCTGCATCAACCAGAAGATCCTGGTGGCGAAGGGCGACCATGTGAAAAAAGGCCAGGTGCTGGCCGACGGCCCCTGCACGCAGAACGGCGAGCTCGCGCTCGGCCGCAACGTGCTGGTGGCGTTCATGCCGTGGAACGGCTACAACTTCGAGGACGCGATCCTCATCAGCGAGAAGATCGTGAAGGACGACATCTTCACCTCGATCCACATCGACGAGTTTGAAGTGGCGGCCCGCGACACGAAGCTCGGACCGGAGGAAATCACGCGCGACATCCCGAACCTCGGCGATGAAGCGTTGAAAAACCTCGGCACCGACGGCGTGATCCGCATCGGCGCGGAAGTGAAGCCCGGCGACATCCTCGTCGGCAAAATCACCCCGAAGTCCGAGACCGAACTCGCGCCGGAAGAACGTCTGCTCCGCGCCATCTTCGGCGAAAAGGCCGCGGATGTTAAGGACACGTCGCTCAAGGTTCCGTCCGGGACCTACGGCATCGTCATGGACGTGAAAGTTTCGTCCAAGAAGGACGGCGAGAAGACCAGCCGTTCCGCGACGAGCGAAGAGAAGCGTCATGCGAAGCAGATCGAGTCCGACCACCAGAAGAAGCTCGGTGAGCTGCAGGACCAGTTGACGGAAGCGCTGAGCAACATCCTGCTCGGTGAAAAAATTCCGCTCGACGTCGTGAACAGCGAGACGGGCGAGATCATCATCCCGGCCAACCGCAAGATCACGAAGACGCTGCTGCGCAAGCTCGCGACGGTCTATGACCGCATCGAGATTGATCCGTCGCCGATCCGCAACAAGATCAGCGAAATCATCGGGCAGTTCAAAAAGAAGTTCGATGATCTGCAGATGCAGTACGACGAGGAGATGGAACGCGCCGAAGCCGGTGAAGGCTCGGAAGCGGGCATCGTCAAGTCGGTGAAGGTTTACGTCGCCTCGAAGCGCAAATTGTCCGTCGGTGACAAGATGGCCGGCCGTCACGGTAACAAGGGCGTCGTCGCCAAGATCGTGAAGGAAGAGGACATGCCGCATCTCGCGGACGGAACGCCGGTGGAGATCGTATTGAATCCGCTGGGTGTGCCGAGCCGCATGAACGTCGGCCAGGTGCTGGAAACGCATCTGGGCTGGGCGGCGAAATTCCTCGGCTTGAAATTCGCCACGCCGGTGTTTGACGGCATGAAGGAAAAGGACATCCGCGCCTACCTGAAGCAGGCCGGCCTGCCGGAACATGCCAAGACGCACTTGATCGACGGCCGCACGGGCGAGCAGTTCGACCAGGAGATCGTCGTCGGCTACATCTACATGATGAAGCTCGGCCATTTGGTTGCGGACAAGATTCACGCCCGCGCGGTGGGACCGTACTCGCTCGTCACCCAGCAGCCGCTGGGCGGCAAGGCGCAATACGGCGGCCAGCGCTTCGGCGAAATGGAAGTGTGGGCGATGGAAGCCTACGGCGCGGCTTACACGTTGCAGGAACTCCTGACCGTGAAGTCCGACGACGTGCAGGGTCGCACCCGCATCTACGAGAGCATTGTCAAAGGCGACAACTCGCTGGAAGCGGGCATCCCCGAATCGTTCAACGTGCTTGTCAAAGAAATGCAGTCACTCGGTCTCGATGTGAAGGTCGGCTATTCCAACCCGATCGAGCATAACCAGGGCGACAACGCCGCCACCGCCGCCGCCGCCACGCTGGCCGCGGTCTAACCGAAACATTTGCTGAAAGAAAAAGTATGACCACTTCCAAAGAAAACGCCCGCGAGCTGCTCGGCCTCGAAAAAGTCAACCAGGTTGACTATGTCGGCATCACGCTGGCCTCGCCCGACGCCATCCGCTCCTGGAGCAAGGGCGAAGTCAAGAATCCTGAAACGATCAACTACCGCACGTTCAAGCCGGAAAAAGGCGGCCTGTTCTGCGAGCGCATCTTCGGTCCCGTGAAGGACTGGGAATGCTCCTGCGGGAAGTACAAGCGGATCAAGCACCGCGGCATCGTGTGCGACCGTTGCGGCGTGGAAGTGACGCTGTCACGCGTCCGCCGCGAACGCATGGGCCACATCGAGCTGGCCGTGCCGGTGCAGCACATCTGGTTCTTCAAGTGCATGCCCTCGCGCATCGGCCTGGCGCTGGACATGACGGCGCGCCATTTGGAACGGGTCATCTATTACGAGGATTACCTCGTGATCGATCCGGGCACGACCCCGCTGAAGCCGCATCAACTGCTCACGGAGGTCGAACTCCGCGAAGCCCGTGAAACGTACGGCGCCGAGGCGTTCACCGCCAAGATGGGCGCGGAAGCCGTGCGCGAAGCGCTCGAACGCGTGGACCTCGTCAAGCAGGCCGATGAACTGGCCATCGCGATGACGGAGACCAAGAGCAAGCAGATCCGCAAGAAGCTCGCCAAGCGCATCAAGCTGTTGCAGGGCTTGCATTCGTCGAAGAGCCGTCCGGAATGGATGATTCTCACGGTGCTGCCGGTGATTCCGCCGGACCTGCGCCCGCTGGTGCCGCTCGAAGGCGGCCGTTTTGCGACGTCCGACTTGAACGATCTTTACCGCCGCGTCATCAACCGCAACAACCGTCTCCGGACGCTGCTGCAGCTCAAGACGCCGGAAGTCATCATCCGCAACGAGAAGCGCATGTTGCAGGAAGCCGTGGACGCGTTGTTCGACAACGGCCGCCATGGCCGTCCGGTGACCGGCGCGGGCAACCGCTCGCTGAAGTCATTGAGCGACATGCTCAAGGGCAAGGGCGGCCGTTTCCGCCAGAACCTGCTCGGCAAACGCGTGGACTATTCAGGCCGCTCGGTCATAGTGATCGGACCGGAACTGATGTTGAACCAGTGCGGTCTGCCGAAGAAGATGGCGCTCGTTTTGTTCGAGCCGTTCATCATCCGCCGCTTGAAAGAGCTGGGCTACGTTCACACCGTCCGCAGCGCGAAGAAAATGATCGAGCGCCAGACGAAGGAAGTGTGGGACGTGCTGGAAGAAGTGACGAAGGGCCACCCGGTGCTGCTCAACCGCGCGCCGACGTTGCACCGTTTGTCCGTCCAGGCCTTCGAGCCGCAGCTCATCGAGGGCGAGGCGATCCGCATTCATCCGCTCGTCTGCACCGCTTACAACGCGGACTTCGACGGTGACCAGATGGCCGTGCACGTGCCGTTGTCCGTGGAGGCGCAGCTGGAAGCCCGGCTGCTCATGATGGCGACGAACAACATCTTCTCGCCGTCCTCCGGCAAGCCGATCATCACGCCGACGCAGGACATCACGCTCGGCTGCTATTACGTCACGGCGGAACCGCGCAAGGCGGTCCCGACGGACCTGAACACGCTGCCGTTGTTCGGCTCGAAGGAAGAGGTCATCTACGCGTACAGCGACAACTGCGTGAAGACGCACGACCGCATCCGCCTGGCGAACCCCGACTTCGGCAAGCAGACCGTTTTGGGCGTCGCGGACAAGAAGGTCATCGATACGACCGTCGGCCGCGTGCTCTTCAGCGAGATCTGGCCCACCGAACTCGGCTTCCACAACAAGCCGGTGAAGAAGTCCGACCTCGGCGACCTGATCTGGAAGTGCTACAAGAACGCGGGCCACGACAAGACCGTGGTCATGCTCGACAAGCTCAAAGAGATTGGTTTCCGCGAAGCGACCAAGTCCGGCGTGTCCATCGGCATCGACGACATGATCGTCCCGAAGGAACGCGACGAGGAGATTGAAGGCGCGCACAAGCTCATCCGGGAAGTCGAGAAACAATATCGCAAGGGTGTCATCACCTCCGGCGAGCGTTACAACAAGATCGTGGACGTGTGGACGCACTGCACGGACAAGATCTCCGGCGTGATGTTCGACACGCTCAAGGCCAACCAGGGCAAGAAGGAATACAACCCGGTGTACCTGATGGTTGATTCCGGCGCCCGCGGCAACAAGCAGCAGGTCCGCCAGCTCGCGGGTCTCCGCGGTCTGATGGCCAAGCCCAGCGGCGAAATCATCGAGAAGCCGATTTTGGCGAACTTCCGCGAAGGTCTGTCGGTGTTGGAATACTTCATCTCGACGCACGGCGCCCGCAAGGGTCTGGCCGACACGGCGCTGAAGACGGCCGACTCCGGCTACATGACGCGCAAGCTCGTGGACGTTTCCCAGGATGTGATCATCCAGGAGGCGGACTGCGGCACGACGAACGGCATCTGGGTTTCCGCGGTGTTCGAAGGCGAAGACGAAGTCGTCAAGATCTCCGAACGCCTCGTGGGCCGCTTTGCCTGCGACGACATGGTGAATCCGACGAGCCCGAAGGAATTCCTCATCAAGGCGAACGAGGAGATCGACGAGGTCAAGGCCAGGCGCATCGACAGCGCCGGCATCGACCGCCTGCGCATCCGCTCGGTGCTCACCTGCGAAAGCAAGCACGGCATCTGCCAGCGCTGCTACGGCCGCAATCTCGCGACCGGCTCGATGGTCAAGCTCGGTGAGGCGGTCGGCATCATCGCCGCCCAATCCATCGGCGAACCGGGCACGCAGCTCACGATGCGCACGTTCCATACGGGCGGTGTCGCGACCGGCGGGTTCAAGCAGCCGATCATCAAGCCGAAGCACGACGGTCTGGTTCGTTACAACGAACTCCGCGTGGTCGAGCTCGAGGACGGCAACAACATTGTGCTCAACAAGAACGGCTCCGTGTCCATCCTGGACCCCGACGGCCGCGAACTGGAAAACCACAACATCGTCATCGGCGCGATCATCTCCGTGAAAGACGGCGCGATGCTCAAGAAGGGCGACACGCTGGTGCAGTGGGATCCGCACAACATGCCGATTCTCTCGGAGAAGGCCGGCAAGGTGAAGTTCCACGACATCATCGACGGCGTCACGATGAAGCAGGAAGTGGACGAGGCCACGGGCGAAGAGTCCATGGTCATCATCGACCACAAGGAAGATTTGCATCCGCAGATCATCATCAGCGACGACAAGGGCGAAGTGGTGGCGAATTACCCGATTCCGTCGGGGGCGCACATCGTCGTCAGCGAGGCGGACAAGATCGTTCCCGGCACGTTGCTGGCGAAGACGCCGCGCAAACAGGCCAAGACCCGCGACATCACGGGCGGTCTGCCGCGCGTGGCGGAACTGTTCGAGGCGCGCCGTCCGAAGGACGCGTCGGAGATCTCCAAGATCGACGGCATCGTCGATTTCGGGGCTTCCGTGCGCGGCAAGCGCTGCGTGCTCATCAAGGACCCGGTCACGCAACTGGAAGAGGAGCACCTCATCCCGATCGGCAAGCACGTCATCGTGTTCAAGGGCGACATGGTCAAGAAAGGCCAGCAGCTCACCGAAGGCCCGATGGATCCGCACGAAATCCTGGATGTCTGCGGACCGCAGGAACTGCAGGAGCATCTGGTCGGCGAAGTGCAGGAAGTTTATCGTCTGCAGGGCGTGACGATCAATGACAAGCACATCGAGATCATCGTGCGCCAGATGTTGCGCAAGGTGCGCGTCACCGAGACGGGCGACACGCAATTCCTCTGGGGCGAACAGGTGGACAAGCTCGAATTCGAGGCCGAGAATGAATCGGTCGAGAAGAAGGGCGGCAAGCCGGCGGAGGCCTCACCCGTGTTGCTCGGCATCACGAAGGCGTCGCTGGAAACCGACAGCTTCCTGAGCGCGGCGAGCTTCCAGGACACGACCCGCGTGCTGACCGAGGCCGCGACGCGTTCGAAGATCGACAGCCTGCGCGGCTTCAAGGAAAACGTGATCATGGGCCACATCATCCCGGCCGGCACGGGCTTTGACCGCCATCGCAAGGTGGCCCTCAAGCCGCTGGTGGACCTGCCGGACGAGCCGGAAATCGTGGAGTCAGCGCCGGAAGAGGCGGAGAACCCGTTGCTCGCCTGACGCCAAATGAATCATCAAACGGGCGTCCGGCCGACCGGGCGCCCGTTTTAATCCAGCAAACGCACCAAATAATGTAGAAAATAGGGTTGCAACGGGCGGAAGGTTAATTTAACTTCTGCATTCCGTTTCTCCCGCACAGAAAAACGGTAATTTTACCGCGATTTTTAACGCAAATGCCGACAATCAATCAACTGGTCCGCAAGGGCCGCACTAAAGTCAAATACAAGTCCAAGTCGCCTGCCTTGGAGAATTCACCGTTCCGCCGTGGCGTCTGCATCCAGGTGATGACGCGCACGCCCAAGAAGCCGAACTCCGCGATGCGCAAGGTCGCGAAGGTCCGCCTCACGAACGGTTACGAGATCATCGCCTACATCCCCGATGAAGGCCACAATCTCCAGGAACACTCCATCGTGCTCGTGCGCGGCGGCCGTGTGAAAGATTTGCCCGGTGTGCGCTATCACATCGTGCGCGGCACGCTGGACGCCGCCGGCGTCGAGAAGCGCCGGGTCAGCCGTTCGAAGTACGGCGTGAAGAAGCCGAAGGCCAAAGCCGCCGCGGCCCCGGCCAAGTAAATCAATTAACGTATAACTAATCATGTCCCGCAGACGTCAAGCAACAAAACGGCCCATGGCCAAGGACGGCAAATACCAGAGCACGCTGGTTGCCCGCCTCGTTAACACCGTGATGATTTCCGGCAAGAAGAGCACGGCGCAACGCATCGTTTACGGTGCGTTCGACAGCATCTCCGAGAAGAATCCGGCGAGCAACCCGATTGAAATTTTGCAGCGGGCGGTGGACAACGCCAAGCCGCGCATCGAGACGAAGGCCCGCCGCGTGGGCGGCGCCACGTACCAGGTGCCGCTGGAAATCCCGACCGACCGGCAGAACGCGCTGGCGCTCCGCTGGATCGTGGATTTCGCGGATGCCAAAAAGGGCATGCCGATGAAGGCCGCGCTCGCCGCGGAGATCCTCGAAGCCTACCAAGGGCAGGGGAATGCCATCCGCAAACGTGACGAAGTGCACAAGATGGCGCAGGCGAACAAGGCGTTCGCGCATTTCCGCTGGTAGGCCCGTAGTTTTAATTTCAGAAAGCCGAGGTTTTAGGACCTCGGCTTTTTTTATTTTTCATGGACGGTGGTAAAAATGACGAATGACGAATGGATGGGCATGGGCCTCGAGGACGAGGACGAGAAAGATCATTGTTATGGGCGCGGCTGGCATGGCTCGTCAAACCGGGCCGGGCTTTTTGAAGCGCCTATTTTTCAATGCTAAATGCACAGGGAATGGATACCCAAGCAGGGGATTTTGATTCAAAATTCAGGGGATGCCAGCAATTGAAAAAAAGCCGGAGCCGGGGGTGTATGCGCTGGCCGCGCCGCGGGCGGCTTTTCCCTGGGCCGCGGATCTGGGTGACGGCACCTACCGGAACCCGATCCTCCATGCGGATTATTCCGACCCGGATGTGATCCGCGCCGGGGACGATTTTTTCATGACGGCGTCCAGTTTCAACTGCACGCCGGGGCTGCCCATTTTGCACTCGCGTGACCTGGTGAACTGGTCGCTGATCAACCACGCGGTCAAAAACCTGCCGCACCCGCGCTATGACCAATGCCAGCCCGGCTGCGGCGTGTGGGCCCCGGCAATCCGGTTTCAGGACGGAAAATTTTGGATCGTTTTCCCCATGCCGGATGAGGGCATTTATGTCACGACCGCGAAGCACCCCGCTGAGAAATGGTCCGAGCCGCGGCTGCTGCAGGCGGGCAAAGGCTTGATCGATCCCTGTCCTTTCTGGGATGACGACGGGCACGCTTACCTGGTCCATGCGTATGCGGGGTCGCGGGCGGGCATCAAGCATCGTTTGCGCGTCTGTCCCATGGCGTGGGATGGCAGCCGGTTGCTGGACGAGGGGCGCGTGGTCTTTCACGAGCCGGAAAAACATCCGACCATCGAGGGGCCAAAGTTTTTGAAGCGGGAGGGCTGGTATTACATCCTGGCGCCCGCCGGCGGCGTGGAAGCCGGCTGGCAGGTGGCCTTGCGTTCCCGGCAGGTCTACGGCCCTTACGAAGATAAAATTGTCCTCGCCCAGGGGAAGACGCCGGTGAACGGACCGCATCAGGGGGCGTTGGTGGATGCGCCGGATGGCCGTTGGTGGTTTGTGCATTTTCAGGACGCCGGTTTTCATGGACGGATCGTTCATCTGCAACCGGTGCGCTGGGAAGCCGGCTGGCCGGTCATGGGGCGCAATGGCGAACCGGTGCGCTACCACCCCAAACCGCTTAATGGTGCGGTGCGTGGCGGCGGCGCTCCGCAGACGAGTGATGAATTTGACGGGGCTGAACTGGGGTTGCAGTGGCAGTGGCACGCGAATCATAAGGACGAATGGTTTTCGCTCACGGCCCGGCCCGGGCATCTGCGGCTGCACACCCAGCCGGCCACCGCGCACGCGAACCGGCTGCCGAACCTGCTGCTGCAAAAATTCCCCGCCCCCGGTTTTACGGTGGAAACGAGCCTGGATTTTTCACCGTGCCAGGAGGGGGAAGAGGCGGGCCTCATCATCACCGGCCAGTCCTGGGCGGCGATCTCCTTGCGCCGCACCGGCGGACGGAATCAACTGTGGCTGCGGCGGGATGACACGGAAGCCATGCTGCTGGCCGATGCCGGCGGACAGTTGCGCCTGCGGGCGGCGGTGAACCTCCATGGAACCTGCCGGTTCAGCTTTGCGCTGGCGGGGGAATTCACCACCGTGCCGGATACGTTCATCGCCACCAAAGGGGTTTGGATCGGGGCGAAAACCGGCATCTTTGCGACGGGGCGGGCGGCCAACGGCGATGGCGGTCATGCTGATTTTGATTATTTTCGTTTCATGGGCGGGTGACTTTTTGCTAATAAACAAGGCTCCAACCCCATGCGTTCAAATGCGGCGAGAGTTTTGCTGGTGCTCGGCTGGTATGACTACCGGTTGCACCGGGGCATTGAAAAATATGCGCAGGAGCATGGCTGGCGTTTGTCGGAAGACCTGGCGCGGGAAAAAGTCATTCCCTGGGGCTGGGAGGGGGACGGCATCCTGGCCTGGTTGGGCGCGGGTGATGATCTCGCTGATTTTGTGTTTCACGCGCGGAAACCCACGGTGGATTTTAGTTTTCGCCGGCCGCAGCTCAAATTCACCCGCGTGCTGGAGGACACCGGCGGGGCGGGGCAACTGGTGGCGGATCATTTCATCTCCCGCGGCTTCCGGAATTTCAGGTTTTACAGCGATGCGGAAAACTGGATTTACAATGAGCGCGGCGGCGCCTTCTTAAAGATCCTGAAGGCGGCGGGCCGCGAGGGCGGCTGGTTGAGCTGGCACAAATCCCCGGCTTACCGGACTGACCGCAAAGCGTGGCAGCGCAAGCGCGCCTGGCTGGCCGCGGAGCTAAAGCGCCTGCCCAAGCCGGTCGGAGTTTTTGCCGCGTCGGACGGCCTGGCGCTGGAGGTGCTGGAAACCTGCGAAGGCGCCGGGATCGCGGTGCCGGAAGAAGTGGCGATCGTGGGGGCGGGGAATTCATTGCTGGCCGTGGACGCGATGCGCACGCCGATCTCCAGCGTGGACACCAACCTGGAGGCTCTCGGCTACCACGGGGCCGAGGAACTGGACAAGCAGATGCGCCGCAAGCAGGCGCAGGTCCGGCCAATCCGCGTGCCGCCCGCGCGTTTGATTGTGCGCAAGAGCAGCGACCTGGTGGCGGTCAATCATCCGGGGATAGCGCGGAGCCTGCGGTTCATGTGGGAACATTGCCACGAACCCGTGGGCGTGAACGACCTGGCGCAGGCGGCGGCGATGTCGCGCCGCGCCTTTCATGAGGCGTTCGTCGCCAACATCGGACGCTCGCCCGGGGCCGAAATGCAGCATATCCGCATCGAGCGCGCCAAGCGCCTGCTGACGGAGTCGGATGAAAAAATCGAGGCGATCGCGGAGAAATGCGGCTATCAAAGTTTCAACAGCTTTTGGGTGGCGTTCCGGCACGCGACGCGGATGACGCCCAAAAAATTTCGCGTGCAATGGGGGCAGTCGACCCTGGCGGGATCGCCGTTCTCAAGTTGAAGGGCAGGGTGGCAGCCGGGTGATTTCCACAGATCCACCGGCAGAATTCGGGGGCAGCTCCGGGTTCCGGGCGGTTCGGTGCGGGTGCCCAAATTTCAATCTCTTTTGCTGAAAGCAGAAAGCAAACGCATCTGGCGACCTGATAGAGTTTTATTACACCCAAATAAAACAGTCCTGGTCCGGACTTTCCATTCCCAATCCCACCCATAAAACCTATGACCAAACCAACCCTGTTTCAATCAACCCCCAGTTGCAAGGCGACCCTGATGGGCACCCCGGCTTTCCGCCGCGGGGCGCTGGCGAAATTATCCGGCATTTTCGGCCTGCTGCTGTTATCGGCCCTGGCAAGCTGGGGGACGACCTATACTTGGACCACCCTCGCGGGCGGCAATGCCGCCGGCAGTTGGACCAACCAAGTGAACTGGGACACGACGCTGCCGACGACGGTCAATGATGTCGCGGACTTCAGCACGCTCAACCCCACCGTCAATTCCGTGATCGGCCTGACGAACGCCAACCAGACGATCAACATCAACAGCCTGATCTTTGGCGACACGGACACCTCCACGCCCGCCGGCTGGACGTTGACTCCTTCGGGCAGCGGGATGAGCCTTACGCTGGGCGGCAGCAA
This sequence comes from Verrucomicrobiia bacterium, assembly GCA_031290985.1. Classification (GTDB taxonomy): domain Bacteria; phylum Verrucomicrobiota; class Verrucomicrobiia; order Limisphaerales; family UBA11358; genus UBA11358. The sequence continues at coordinate 75,524 of JARLJW010000098.1, forward strand.
TCCCACGATCACGGTGAATGCCTTGGGAACCGGAGCGGGGGTCACGAATAATGTGGTGACGACCGGGTCTGGCTTCATCAAAGCGGGTCCGGGTTTGCTGGCCCTCGGCGGCAGCAATCCCAACACGTTCACGGGCACGGTCGTGGTGACCAACGGCACCTTGGTGTTGAAGAAATCCGACAATGTGGTGTCGATGCCGTGCGATCTGGTGGTGGCGGCGGGCGCATCCGTCGTGACCCCCAACAAAGCGCAACTGGCGAGCACGGCCAACCTGACCGTCAACGGCACGTTTGATACGAGCAGCAAGGCGTTGGTGGTGAATTCGATGGTGGTGGACGGCGGCAGCGGGGTGAATGTGATTTTGGGTGCCAGCAGTTCCGTGGCGATCACCAACGCAACGCTTTACGATTTGCGCAGCGGCAATATTGCGCCCAACTTGGCGGGAACGGCCGGACTGACCAAAACCACCCCCGGCACAGTGTTGCTGTTCAATGGTGGCGGGGCGAACACTTTTGGCGGGCCGATTCTCATCAGTGACGGGATACTCGATGTCAACCATTCCGGCGTCGGTAACGGGTTGCCGGGAGTGGTGACCACCATCACGAACACCGGGGTTCTGCGATTGCAGCATGATACCGAGTTCAACCCGGCTGCGACGGTCATTGTCGACAGCGGCACCTTTGAATTATTCGCGCATAACGACAGCGTCGGCACGCTGGTGCTCGACCATAACGGCCAAATTCTCAATGGTGGGAACACCTCCAAAACCCTGACGGTGTCCACCAACATGGATTTCCGCAGCGGCACCTGTGCCAGCAAGCTGGGCGGCGCGGGAATCATGACCAAATCGACGGCGGGCACGGTGGTGCTCACCTTGGACAACGCCAACACCGGCGGCACGCTCATCAGCGGCGGCATTCTCCAGCTCGGCGATGGCACCGCCAGCAACCGCGGGCAATTTGGCACGGGACAGGTGACGAATAATGCGGTGATCGTCCTCAATCACGCGGGAGCCTTTACCTTGGCCAACGTCATCAGCGGTTCCGGATCGTTGACCAATCTGGGCGGCTCGCCTTCGTTGACGGGGGCCAGCACCTACACGGGCAACACCACGGTCAGCGGCGGCACGTTGTTTGTGAATAACACCACCGGCAGCGGCACCGGCAGCAGTGCGGTCAATGTCCAGCCCGGGGCCGCCTTGGGCGGCATTGGTGCGATCGGCGGCACGGTGAGCATCCAATCCGGCGCGACCCTGGCCCCGGGCACCACCGGCGTGGGGACGCTGACCATCAACGGCAATCTTACACTGGGCACCGGCGCAGCCGCCAACTTCGATGTGAATGGCACCACGCCGGCGAACGATTCAGTCGTGCTTGGTTCCAGCGTGACCTACGGCGGGGCGTTGAACATCACGCCCACCGGCACGTTCACCGCGGGCCAGCAGTTCGTATTATTCAGTGGTGCGGGGGCGGTGAATGCCGGCAACTTTGCGAGCCTGACGGGCAGTCCCGGGGTGAACCTTGCCTTCAGCTTTACCAATGGTGTGCTGTCCGTGGTTTCCACCGGCGGCGGGCCGCCGATTTTGAACATGGTGCAGACGGGCAGCAACCTGACGTTCTCGTGGACGGATCCGAGTTACAAACTGCAATCGCAGACCAATAATCTCGGCACGGGGCTGGCCCCCAGCAATTGGTTTGATTATCCCGGCGGGACGGCCAGCCCGGTGGGCGTGACGGTCGACCCGGCCAGTCCGACGGTGTTTTTCCGGTTGTCACAGTAGCCTGATTTTCGGAGCGCGGCTGTGCCCACGGGGGCGGTCGCAGCGCGTGGCGGGTACGAGGGCTTTCGGAGGTTGCGACGTGCTGCGGCTGGTCTGCGACACAGCCGCCGTCCATTCGGCGGGTTCGCTCGTCGTGGGGGCTGTCCAGTCGCGGGTTGCGCGTTTTTTGATTACGGAGTGCGGCCGTC
>JARLJW010000099.1 GCA_031290985.1 Verrucomicrobiia bacterium
GCGGTACTGGCGTACGGCCACCGGGGGACGGGGGCAAGGGGCGAGTGGCGAGGGACGGGTGACAGGGGCAAACATCCAACATTCAACAGCCAACGTCCAATGAAGCGCCAAATTCCAATGCGCAGAACGGAAACCAAATTAACAGAAGATAACGAAGGGAACGAAGCTGAAGGACGCCACAGATTCCGGATGGGCTCTCTGCCCGCTTCGTTTCCTTGGTTTCCTTCTGTTCAATTTTTTGGCCCGGGTTGGCGGTACTGGCGTACGGCCACCGGGGGACGGGGGCAAGGGGCGAGTGGCGAGGGACGGGTGACAGGGGCAAACATCCAACATTCAACAGCCAACGTCCAGTGAAGCGCCAAAGTCCGAGCCGCACGGGCCAGCGGGGAACCAGGGGCAAAGCTCCAACATCCAAGCTCCAAGCTCCAGTGAAGCGCCAAATTCCAATGCCCAAAACTGAAATGAGAAAGCGTGAAAAAGGCCAATGAAAACGCAAAAATTAAACCAAATTAAACCAAGTTAAAGTACTGGCGGACGGCCACCAAGCCGGATTTTCCCAAACCCGAATTTGCCAAACCCGCCCTTTTTAGTCATTCTAAGGCGTGAATTTTTTTGTCCAACGCAGCGAGCTCCGCGACATCTACGACAAGGTCGTGGCGGGTGAACGTATTTCCGAGGCGGATGCGTTGCGGCTGTTCGAGTCCAAGGATCTGAACGCCCTCGGCGCCATCGCCGACTTTGTCCGCCAGAAAAAGGTCGGGAACCGCGCGAGCTACATCATCAACCGGTACATCAACTACTCGAACTACTGCATCCTGTCCTGCCAGTTCTGCTCGTTTGCGCGCAAGAAACGCGATGCGGACGGCTTCCAGTTCTCGGTGGAGGAGATCGTGGAAAAGGCGCGCCAGGCGCTGAAGCTGGGGATCACGGAGCTGCACATCGTGGGCGGCCTGCATCCGTCGCTGCCGTTCAGCTATTACACGGACATGCTGAAGGCGTTGAAGGCGCTGGATGCGCGGCTGCAGTTGAAGTGCTTCACGGCGATTGAGATTTTGCACCTGGCGTGGCTGGCGAAAAAGACCGTGGAGCAGACGTTGGTGGAATTGAAGGCGGCCGGCCTGGAATCGCTCACGGGCGGGGGCGCGGAAATTTTCCGCAAGGAGGTCCGCAGCGCCATCGCCAAGGGGAAGGAATCGGCCGCGGAATATCTGGAGGTCCACCGCACGTGGCACAAGCTGGGCGGGCGCAGCACGTGCACGATGCTCTACGGCCATGTGGAGACGCTGGCGGACCGCGTGGATCATCTGCGGCAGTTGCGGGCGTTGCAGGATGAGACGCATGGCTTCACCGCGCTCATTCCGCTGGCGTACCAGCCGGAGAACAACGACATCCCGGTCAAGACGCCGCCGACGGGCTTTGACTCGCTGCGCACGATCGCGGTGAGCCGGATCTACCTCGACAATTTTCCGCATCTCACCGCGTACTGGGTGGGCCTGGGCATGAAGCTGGCGCAGGTGGCGCTGAGCTACGGGGCGGATGACATCCACGGCACGATCATCGAGGAGCACATTTTCCACATGGCCGGCGCGACGTCGCCGCAATTGCAGACGGAGGCGGACATGATCAAGGCCATCCGCGAGGCCGGCCGCACGCCGGTGCAGCGGAATACTTTTTACGAGCCGCTGAAAGTTTTGGAAAACCTGCCGGCCGCCGAAGGTGCAGAGAACCCGGCGCATTCGAAGGTGTTGGAAGACAATCTGGCGACGGCGTAAAAATTTTAAGCAACACCGGGCTGCCGACCGGTGACGTGATGACATCGAGTGGTCCGTTAAACCGTTTTGATGGTTTCCCGACGAGTAAAGATATAATCAGAGCCGCCCTGTGAAATTAGCGCATGAATTTCCCATGCCCGCCTCACCCCTTCATACACGCTTTAAGCTGGGTATCCACCAGCAGGATGTGTTCCTCGATCCACCGGCTGGTGACCGCGTGCAACTGCTCCACGATTTCGCGCGGAAAACCTTTCGTCCGGTTGTGTTCCTTGAACTCGCGGAAAAATTTCAGGAATTCGGCATGGGCCTGCTTGTTTTGGGCGTGGGCCGGGCAGCGGTAAGCCTCCATGCATACCTCCTCCGCCTTGAAATGGGCATGGGCATAAAATTCCATAAAGTCCACGACCTTGATCATGGATTCGTAGTCTGCCCGGGTGGGGTAGCTGATGGCCAGCATCGCCTCGAGGCCGTTGATTTTATCAATCAACGTCCGGTGCTGATGATCCAGGTCGCCGGATCCGGTGGTATATTGTTCACTCCAGTGGATCATATGGGTATTGGGCTTGGTCGTTGGGTTGACTGCTTGTTGCTGTTTATAAGATTTCAAAGCTGTGAAATTAGACCGCTCTTTTATGGTCAAAGCGTTGACAAAATTTGTCATGTCGGGCTTTTTTTGCGGTGGGCTGCGCAAGAATTGTCATTTGACCGGCTGCGGGCTTCGCCGCATGTTTTCACCCGCGGCGCCGCCTGAACGGCCGGACGGTACAGCCATCCGAAATTTAGCCGATACCATATTCTATTAACAAAATGAAAATCGGCATCGTCACCGGCGGCGGCGACTGTCCCGGCTTGAATGCCGTGATCCGCTCCGTCGCCAAAACCGCCGCCAAGCGCGGCTGGGAAACGGTCGGCATTCTCGGCGGTTATCAGGGCCTGCTGGAACCGCAGCAATTCCGCGAGCTGGACTACAAGGCGCTCGACGGCCTGCTCGTCCGCGGCGGCACCATCCTCGGCACCGCCAACCGCGGCCAGTTCTCCGCCAAGACCGGCCACGGCGAAACCCGGCAGCTTCCCCGCGAGCTGATGGCGGCCACCAAGGCCGGCATGGAAAAACTGGGCATCTCCGCGCTCGTCTCGGTTGGCGGCGACGGTTCGCTCACCATCGCGCAACAGATGCACGAGGCGGGCATCCCCATCGTCGGCGTGCCCAAGACCATTGACAACGATCTCGCGGCCACCACCACGACCTTCGGCTTCGATTCCGCGGTGGCCTGCGCGACCGATGCGCTGGACCGCCTGCACACCACCGCCGAGAGTCATAACCGGGTCATGGTGCTGGAGGTCATGGGCCGTTACGCCGGGTGGATCGCCATTTACGCCGGCCTGGCCGGCGGCGCGGATGTGATTTTGATCCCGGAAATTCCGTTTCAATACGAGAGCATCTGCCACGCGGTGGCCGAGCGTGAGAAAAAGGGAAAGCATTTCACGCTGGTCATCACCGCCGAGGGGGCCAAACCGGCGGGCGGAGATTTCGTCACATCCGGCGACCAGCAGGCCAATCGCGAAGCGCGGCTCGGGGGGATCGGCGCCGTGGTTGCCGCCGAGATCGAGCAGCGCACCGGCAAGGAAACCCGCGTGATGGTCCTGGGCCATCTGCAGCGCGGCGGCAGCCCCACCTACATGGATCGCGTGCTCTGCACGTTGTTCGGCGCGAAGGCCGTTGAGTTGATCACCGAGGGCCGTTACGGCCGCATGGTGGCGCATAACGGGAAATGCGTCAGCAGCGTGACCCTCGCGGAGGCCATCGGCCATTTGCGCACGGTGCCGCTGGATGAAGGCTTTGTCCGCGCCACGCGCTCGCTCGGCATCTGCCTGGGGGACTGATCCCGATTTCGCGGGCTGGTTTTGGCGGCGGCTCTTTTGTGATTATTCCACAATGGACCGATGCCTAATCTCAAGGCCGTGCCGTTGACGTGCGTCCATTGTTGAAGCATTATTTAACCATGAGTTCGCTGACAGAAATCGAGCAGGCGGCAGCAGCGCTGTCACCACAGCAGAAACAGGAGTTGATGCTGTTCCTCGGCGAGCGTTTACGGACCGAGCGCGTCGGGCTGCCCGAACCACGCCAGTTTTCGCGTGAACAAGTCCGGTCATGGGTGGCCGAGGATGAGGCAGACTTGAAGCGTTTTCGCGAACAGTCATGAGGCTGTTCGTCGACACGAGCGTGCTGCTCGCTGCGAGCGGTTCGGCGTCTGGCGCCTCGCGCGAAATCTTCCGGCTCGCTGCAAAGAACTCCTGGACCCTGATTGCCACGCCTTATGTTGTGGCAGAAGTTCGGCGCAATCTTTCCGTTTTTCCAGCCGATGCGCCGTCAGATTGGGGGCGGCTGAGCGGTGAATTGTTGTTGCTGGATGATGTATTTACCGTGGATCGCCCGGCCGTTTTCACCCCGGCGAAGGATCGCCCGGTTTTGTTCGGCGCGCTTGCGTGGGCGGATGTCTTATTGACGCTGGATCGCGGTGACTTCCAGACTTTTCTGGGCGCCGAATTTTATGGCCTTGCAATCTTGACCCCCGGCCACTTCCTCACGCGTGAACGCGAAGCCAAACGTTTAAAAGTCGATTGATTTCACCCTGATGAATGCCCCGGACGAACATAAAAAATTTCGCATCGGCTCGGTGCCTTACCTGAACGCCGCGCCGCTCACGCGCGACCTCGGCGAGGAACTCATCTTCGCCACGCCCGCCCGGCTCGCCGCGATGCTCCGCCGCGATGAACTGGATGCCGCCCTCGTCAGCATCACCGAAGTTTTGCTCAACGACCGCTATGACATCCTGGATGGCATTGCGATCGCCTCGCTCGGCGAGGTCTACAGCGTGCTGCTCGCGCACAAAAAACCGCTGACCGAGGTGACGGAGGTTTTCTGCGACACCGCCTCGCTCACCAGCGTGAATCTGCTCAAAGTCCTGCTCGCTGAGCGCGGTTTGAAACCGGAGTTCAAGCCGTTGGAAAATTACGAGGCCGCCCCGGAAAAGGATTTTGTCCTCCTCATCGGCGACCGCGCCATCGAGTTCCAACGCGCCCCGCACACCCATGAGATTTTTGACCTTGGCTTTGCCTGGACGGAGTTGACGAGCCTGCCCTTTGTCTATGCGGTCTGGGCCTTGCGCCGCGGCGTGGAGAACAAGCACCTGCGCTACGAATTGCGCGCCGCCAAAAAATTCGGCATCGAAACCTTGGATTACCTCATCGAGACGCGCGAGGAGTTCGACAAGGATTTTCGCCGCGATTACTTCGAGTGGCACATCCACTACCACCTGGCCGAGGACGAAAAGCGCGGCATCGCCAGGTTCTGCGAACTGCTTCGCAAGCACAACCTCGGCCCGGTGTTCGAGCCGAAGTTTGTGACCTGAATTTAAGACAAGGAATTTACGCGCCTTTGATCAAAGTGGCGCGCTAATCGCCGTTCAAAAATCGCGAATTAGAAGCGGGTGAGCTTCTCCAGCTCCTTGACCCGTTTCTCGATGTCGCTGCGCTTGGTCTTGGTCGTGCAGTTCAGCCCGAAACCTTCGCAGCAGAACGACGCCGTGACGCTGCCGTAGACCATCGCGCGGCGGATGTTCGCATCCACGGAGCCCTTGGCCGTGGCGAGATAGCCCATCATGCCGCCGACGAACGAATCGCCCGCGCCCGTCGGGTCTTCCACGGTGTGCAGCGGATACGCGGGGCAGATGAACACGCCCTTCGGTCCGGAGAGGATGGAGCCATGCGAACCTTTTTTGATGATGACGTATTTCGGCCCCAGCTTGTGGATCTTTTTCAGCGCCACGAAGACATTGCCTTCCTTGGTGAGCAATTCCGCCTCGCTGTCATTCAGCACAAACCCGTCCACGCGCTTGAGCAGTTTCAACAGGTCGGCCAGCGCGATGTTCAGCCAGAGGTCCATCGAATCCGCCACCACGAACTTCGGCTTCTTCATCTGGTCCAGCACGGAGAGCTGGAGCGCCGGCGCGATGTTGCCCAGCAGCACAAAGGCCGTGTTCCGATACGCCGCCGGGAGTTTCGGCTGGAAGGTCTCGATGACGCCCAGCTCCGTAGCCAGCGTGCGGCGGTTGTTCATGTTCACCTCGTACTCGCCCGACCAGTGGAAGGTTTTGCCTGGCAGGATTTGCAGGCCCGCGAGGTCGATCTTGTGCTTGCGATAAAGCTCGATGTATTTCGGGGGGAAATCTTCGCCCACGCCGCCGACGAGTTTCACCGGCGAGAAGAAGCTGGCCGCGACCGCCGCATGGCTGGCCGAACCGCCCAGCAGGCGCGGGTTTTCCCGGGTGGGGGTCTTGATGGAATCGAGTGCCGTGGTGCCGACGATTAGTACGCTCATTCCCGGGAATTGAACACAAGATGCCAGGCAATCACAAGTTCATACCTTTCGCAGACGGCCGGCTTTTTCAGATGCGGCTTCATTCACGGCCCGCCGGACGCAACGAATATAAAACCACGTACCGAGAGACCTGGAGTGGTTTGAACCTGGCGTCGCAAAATTGGCGGAACGGGGAATTCGTCGCCGTATAATCGATCAGGTTGGCCGCCGGTTGTGTGTCTGGTCCGGTGTGGAACAGGCTGGCGGCCAGCTTGCCCAGCTCCGCGTGGGCGTTCACCGAATGGCTTTTGACGTCTAAAATGATGAGGTAATCAAAGCCGTCGGCTTGGAGCAGGGGAAGGCTCGTTTCCAGTTCGCCCGGGGAATGCACGGCCAAAGTATTTTGCTTCAACCAAACGGCCGGTGAAGCGCCGTAGAAGGGATAGGCGGCGATCACCCGGCTGTTGGGCGGGATCAGTTTGGCGGCATTTTCGATGTCGCTGAAGCCGGCAATGTGCGAAGCCTTTAAATCACTGGTGAAAAGATAGGCGGCCAGCACATGGCCGGCCACGAGCACGGCCAGCACGCTGCGGCGGCCCCAACCGGCGGGGCGGCCGGCAAGGCCGTTCAAGCCGCTGGCGGCCGCCATCACCAGCCAGGCTAAAAGCGGCAAAATATATTGGGGCTCGGGTATTTTAGCGACCGCGACCAGCACATACAAGATGCTGGAAATGATGACCGTGGCCACAATCGCCAACCTGACTTTCAGGGTGTGTTTGATCACCGCCAAAAGACAACCCAGCGACCCCAGCACCCCCAGTCCATACGCTAGAACGGAACCTGCCAGGAAAAGGTAAAATTTTGCCGTGAGCAGGTTCCACACGCTGCTGCGTTCGCTCATGATTTTCACCACCGTCCAGGGCGAGTCCGGGTCGCGGATCTCCAGCGCGGTCCAACAAACCAAGCCCGTCAGCGGCGCGATGCCCCACCATAGGGCCACGCGAATGAAATCACCGGGGGTGCGGCAGTTTTTGGCGAGCCACAGGGCGGTCAGGATTGGGAGGCCAAAAAAAATGACGCTGGCTTTGGCCAGGATCGCAAACAGGAAACAGGCGCTGGCGGCCGGCAGGTTCGGCTTGCCGGCAAACCAGAACGCGCCCAGCATCCCGGTGGTGCATAAAATATCCGGCATCGGAACCTGCCCGAAGTGCAGGACCAGCGGCGACAAACCCCACAGCGCCGCGCCGATGACCGCCCCGCCGGGATCAAGCCAGCGTTGCAAAATCAAATAGATAAGCTCAATCGAAAGCAGGGCAAACACGATGGAAATGAGCCGCACCACGATTTCTTCATGACCAAAGCATTTTACCAGCGGCCAGCCGAGCGCGCCGTGAAAGGGAAATTCCTGGCGGATGACGGTGTAAGGCCTGCTTTCATAGCCCGGCAGGGAAAAGGACGCCCGGGGGGTTAAAACCGCGCTCCAACCATCGTCAAAGACATGACGGGCCGTGTCAAAAGTCTGGTTCTGCCTTTCGTTGTGAGCGGTCAGAAACGGGCCGCTTATTTGCAGGGCGGCGATGATGAGAAAACCAAGCTGCACACAGCGCACCAACCGGCGGGCCTGGTTCCGCGCGGCGCCCGGATTGCCCGGTGATGCTGGCGTGTGCATATGCAAAATAGTTGCCAGGCGTCCGGTCCGTGGCGGCCGGCGGGCTTGCCGCCGGAAAGTTCAGCGCTTCTGGATCAATTCGATCTCGTAGCCTTCGGGCGCGTCCACGAAGGCAAACGTCGTGCCCGTTGAACTCGTGACCGGCCCGTCGGAATATTTCAGCCCATGCCGGGCGAGATGCTTCTCAAACTCGGCGAGGCTGTCCACCTCGAAGGCCAGATGCGTGAGGTCAGGCTGGACCTTCACGGGTTCGCTGCCCGGGAGATGGCAAATCTCGATCAATTCCTCGCTGCCGTCGGCCTGCAAAAAGACCAGTTCCGAGCCGCGCGGCGACTTATGGCGCCGCACCTCGGCCAGGCCGAGGACTTCGCGGTAAAATTTCACCGTGCGTTCCAGGTCGTTCACGCGATAGCGCGTGTGCAGCAGTTTGCCCACTTTCATGCGCACAGGATAGCGCGGGCGGACGCACCGGGGCAAACCGTAATTACACCCGCCGTAGTTTTTAATTTCCTGAACCCTTTTTTTAAGGCATCATCTGTTCTATGGGTAAACGACGTGAAGCGCGCGAGCGCGCGGTCCAATTTCTGTTCCAGCACGACCTGAATCCGCCGAGCGACCTCGCGGCGGAACTGGAGCAGTTCTGGAACTCCCAGCGCACCGCCGCCATCGAGGAGGAAAAATCCGGCATGGCCACCTGGGGCGAAAAGGTCGAGCTGCCCCCGCCCACCGCCGAGGAGGCCGAGACGCGCCTCTTTGCCGAACCGCTCATCAAGGGCGTCCTCTTGCACCGCGACGCGATCGATGAGCAGATCAAGAAGCACGCCAAGAACTGGGATTTTCACCGCATCGCCGCCGTGGACCGCAACATCATGCGGCTCGCCATCTTTGAGATGCTCCATCGCGAGGACATCCCGCCCGTCGTCAGCATCAACGAGGCCGTGGACATCGCCAAAAAATTCTCCACGCAGGACAGCGGCAAATTCGTCAACGGCATCCTCGACAAGATCAAGGGCGAGCTCATGCGGCCCGCCAGAAATGTGAAATGAAGTTTGCCGACCTCCATCTGCACACCCAGTTTTCCGACGGCACCTTCACGCCGGAGGAACTGGTGCTGTACGCGCAAAAGCACGGCCTGGCCTGCATCGCCCTGACCGACCACGACACGGTCGAGGGCTGCGCCCGCGCCGGGGCCGCCGCCGCCGCCGTGAAGATGGAGTTCATTCCCGGCGCCGAGCTCACCGCCGAGCACGCGGACACCGAGGTCCACATCCTGGGCTATTTTCTCGACACCCACAACGCGGTGCTGCTCGAAAAGCTCGCCCGCTTCCAGGCGGACCGCCAGAACCGCATCCATGAGATGTGCGCCGCCCTGAACAAGCATGGCATCCCCCTCAAGGCCGAGGCCGTCTTTGCGCTGGCCAATTGCAAATCCCCCGGCCGGCCGCACGTGGCCCGGGCGATGGTGAAGGAAAAGCTCATCGGCAACCTCGATGAGGCCTTCGAACGCTTCTTGAAAAAAGGCCGGCCCGCCTGGGTGCCCAAGACCAAGATGTCCGCCCTCGAAAGCGTCCAGTTGATCCACCAGGCCGGCGGCCTCGCCGTCATGGCGCATCCCGGATTGAACCGCACGGACGAGATCATCCCCGACCTCGTGGCCGCGGGGCTCGACGGCATCGAATGTTTTCACACCAAGCATTCCACCGTCATGGCCGAGCGTTACCTCGAGATCGCCGAGAAGCACAATCTGCTCGTCACCGGCGGCAGCGACTGCCACGGCTTCAGCAAAAAAGCCCCGCTCATCGGCACCGTGCGGCTCCCCTACGAACACGTGGAACGGATGAAAAGTTTTCTCCAGGCCCGCGCCACCGCTTCCAAATGAAGAACGATGAGCTACAAACCGTGTGCGGCCATTAGTCATTAGGATTTCGTCATTCGTCATTTCTACCATGGGTCTATTCGCCAAATTCAAAGCCGGCCTTGCCAAAACGCAGAGCAAGCTCGTCCACGAAATCAAACGCATCGTCACGCGTTCGCCCAAGCTCACCGCCGAGTCGCTGGAGGAGATTGAGCAGGCGCTCATCGCCGCCGACCTGGGCATGGCCATGACCACGCAGATCGTGGCCGCCGTCAAGCTGGCCTACGAAACCCAGGGCACCGCCGGATTGGATTACCTTGCCATCGCCCGCGCCGAGATCGAGAAAAGCCTTGCCACCAACAAACCCGGCCTGCTCCAGGCGCCCAGCGGCCCGACCGTCGTTTCCATCGTCGGCGTCAACGGCACCGGCAAGACCACCACCAGCGCCAAGCTCGCGCACTATCTCCAGTCGCAGAAAAAAACCGTGCTGCTCGCCGCGTGCGACACCTTCCGCGCCGCCGCCATCGAACAGCTCAAGCTCTGGGGCACGCGCCTCAAGGTCGAGGTCATCGCCGGCGCCTATGGCGCGGACGCCGCCTCCGTGGCGCACGATGCCGTCACCGCCGCGCAGGCGCGGCACGCGGATTACCTGTTCATCGACACCGCCGGCCGCCTGCACACCAAGCACAACCTCATGCAGGAGCTGCACAAGCTCCACCGCGTCATCGGCAAACAACTGCCCGGCGCGCCGCACGAAGTGCTGCTGGTGCTCGACGGCAGCACCGGCATGAACGCGCTCAACCAGGCGCGCGAATTCAACAAGGCCGTCCCGCTCACCGGCCTCATCGTGACCAAGCTCGACGGCACCAGCAAAGGCGGCATGGTCGTCGCCATCCAGAAAGAGCTCGGCCTGCCCATCAAATTCATCGGCCTCGGCGAACAGCCGGACGATTTGCAGCCCTTCGACGCCAAACAATTCGCGCAGGCGCTGTTTGAGGAATAGGTTTTCCCGAATCCCAACGGGATTCCGGCTCAAAGCCCAGGGTTGCGCGGTACGCGCTACCCTGGGTCAACCCCCTCAAATATTTTCAACCGCAACGCGGTTGCGGCCTCAACCTCGTTAGGCTTGTTGATTGGCTTTGATTCATTACCCAAGGTAGGTGCTGGCGTACGGGTCCGACGCCGGACAGTCCATCCGCTTTCATGGCACTTTGGCTCAAACGGCCAAAGCCGTGTCAAAGAACAAACTAGATCGGTTAAAGAAAAACTGTGGCCCTTCGGCTGAGAAATAGTGGGGGCGGTCTTTTTGGGTTTTGGCTTCGTTTCGGCTCAGTCACGGGGTTGTTTAAACCCGCTCCTTCGCCAAAGGCCGATGATCGGCACCGCTCGCCAAAACCCAAAAATCCTCGCTCCGAATGGCCACAGCTTTTCTTAAACCGCTCTAAAAACACTCAGCAGGCACCTCAACCGGTTTGACGTTCTGATTCATTTTCCGGCGCAGGGCAGGTTTTCCAACCTGCCGGTTCTGGCGACTTTCCAGTCGCCAAAGGCGGCCGTCCGGCCGGACCAGCCGCAAGCCTTGCGCCGCCCGCTGACCCGTGCGACTCGGACGGCTGCGGATTTTCCTTGGAGGTTAAATGTTCCCCTTTGGAACCTTCCCCGCGTTCGTCCTTTGGCGGCCCGGGCGGCTCGCACTCCATTTGCTTGCTGCGCAAGGCCAGTCCGGCACGGACCAACTCCAGCCGCTGCGCGCGATATTCCCCGCGCCGCAGCGCCACCACATCCTGGCAAAACTCCCGCATCCGTTCCCAATCCGCCGCCGGATCACCGTCCCGGTCCAGTTGTTTTTTCATCCCCACGACATAACGCGCCGCCAGCCAGTCCGCCAGCGTATCCGTGACCGACCCGCCCGCCGCCTCGCTGAATTGATGACTATCCTTCCGGAGGTCTTGCATGATGTTCCGCGCCGCCCGCTCCTGCCGCCACTCCGCATGGCCGCCATGCCGCCATTCATGCAGATTATACCCGTTGACGGCCCGGCCACCAAACTCGCTTACCAACACCGCCCGCACCGCCGGCAACCCGTTCAGCCAATTCAGCAGCGACGTGCCCGATTCATGATCTGCCAGTCGCCGATTCAATTCCTCCCGGACAGCCTGTGGCAACCGGGCGATTTTCCCATTACGAATGGTGCTCATAGTTTTAATTTTATTTGGAGCTTTTCTGTCAATGCTCTAATCGGTTGCCAGTGGTAGTTGTCCGCCTGGTTTACAAAATCGCGGCCCTTCGCCGCCGGGCGTTGAATGTTGAATGTTGAATGTTCACCGCTTTTCATCTGGGTCCAGGGCAGTCGATCATGAACCTGCGGTTGAAATCACCTTCACCCCTTTCAGCCCAAAGATCTCATCCACCTTGTCCACGCACGCCTTGAGCTCCTCCTCCGTCATCGGCTGGTTCAGGTCCCGTTTCTTGACCGCGGCCTCCGCCGCCTGGGCGGCCGCCGCTTTGGCCAGTTCGAGCATGTCGTGATGCTTCTGCCGTAGAAACTCCAGCTTCTCCTGTTCCACCCGCAACCGGCCGGCCCAGACGCCGGCGAGCTGGAGGCTCACCACATCGCCCGTCGCCTTCCGCAACAGCGCAAACCGTTCCGGGCCGTCGGCGAGCGACAACACCTGCCCGCGCAGCGACACCAGATATTGTGGCGCCAGCCAGCCCGCGCCGATCTCCGCCACGGCCGTCCCGCCCGTCGCCTGGCGCGATTCCTCCGTCTCCGCCGCGATCTCGGCCAGCGTCCCCATCATCGCCTTGGCCTCCCGCCTTTGGACTTCAGACTTTGGGCCTTGGCCCTCGGCCTGCTGGCTATCAACCATCAACTTTCCACCATCAACTATGTCAGCTTTCATCCCGCAACGATAAACCGGGGGGTTGGACAAAGGCTGTCCAAGTGAATATTGTGAATAACTTTTTTTGGAATGCTTGGTTACAATTATAACGCCTTGACGCCAACTGGCTTGCCCTGGAAGGGCAATCGACATTAGCCGGGGGTTGCCTCGCATTTGAAGGATCATGGGACGGAGGGGAGTTTAAGGGTTAAATAGTTGAAGAGTTTTGAAGCGGTGAAAAGGGGGGCAAGGAGTTTAACGGAAGTCCTTGCGGACGGCCAAAGGGTGGGGTCCAAGGTCTGAAGGCGGAGGGAGCGCCTCCATGAATTAGAGGGCGGATTGTCACTTTTCCAGGACCAAACCCTTCAGGGGATGCGGGAAATCAGGCCAGCCGCCCGCGCCAATAACCCGGACGCCGTTTCGTATGCATTACGGCCACAATCCAGATGTGGTCCGGTTTTTCCAAGAAAATGATGGCGTAGGGAAAATCACCGCTTAAATGACGGCGGGCGGGCGGATCAAATTTCCAGAAGCGTTCCGGATGGGTGCAAACTTCGCGAAACAACCGCTCCATCTCGTGGTAAAAGCGCACACCGAGTTCGGGCGAAATCTGGGAATAATAGCGAATCGCCCCGGCAAATTCTTCGTCCGCCTCGGGATGGAGCAGATGATTCACAGCCCGGCGATCTTGCGCGCACGTGCGAGTGATTCTTCCAGCGGAACGCCTTTGACTTTCCCGGATTCGATCTCAGAAATACGGCGGTCGGTTTCGGTTTTCCACGATCCGGCCACGGACGGCTCCATGCCGCCATGCCGCGCGACTAGGATGCGGTCGATCAACTCCGCCACGACCTCAGCCGGCAGCTCGCGGGTTTCCTCGACAATTTGATCAAGTGTGATCGGCATGGAACAAATCTGACCCAAGAAATGAATTTTGACAAGGGCGAAGCCGGTGCTGAGAAAATTAAAAAATCAGTTTGTGTCAAAAGTGAGGTGACGCCTGGGCTGGTCAAATTGGTCGGCGACTTCGGCCGACGTACCGCCAATAGTACCCGAATATCCCCCCTGTGGAAGACTACCGCCAAAAAATAGCCCTACGTTTTTATTGCAGAAGCTGTTGACTTGTACAACCCCCTTCCGGATATAACGGAAGGAGTTTGATATTGTCGATCGCCCTTCGGACTTCAAGAATGGTACTTGAGGGCGGGCATCGGGCACGGGAGCGGGAAGCCCATGGACGATAGGCATCACCCCGATGCCTTTTGGAACTGGTCACAAATTGTGACCAGTTCGTGGCAGAGCGTTGCAACTCCAACGTAGGGCAGCCTTTCCAGTCGCCAGTTCCATCCTAAGGACAGACCGACTCCGCTCGCAAGCATAGTGTCAAGCTGCACCCCACCAAAAATGCGACTAAGAATCCGGGTTGAATTTGGCCCGCGGAAAAATTATCGTCGCAGGGGGTTGGGGCAGTTGCTGGTTGAAGGTTGAGCGTTGGGCGTTTTGGCGAAGCCGGGTTGCGTTTGGCCCGGTGTTATTTTATTTATTTTCCGTGAGGCGGTTTTTTACATTCACATGCTTTTTGATGCTGGCTGGCCTGGGCCTGTCGCTGCACGCGGCGGGGCCGGCGGGCTATCGCATCGGCGATGTCGCAGATGCGGATGTGACCACGCCGGTGGCGCTGGATGTGGCCGATCCGGTGGCGACGGCGGCGTTGCGGGCGGCCCGGGCGCAGGACGTGCCGGTGGTGTTCCGCAGTTTCCCGGTGGCGACCAACGGCCTGACGGTGGAATTTCTTAACGTCTTCGCGCGGGCGCAGTCGAATTTTCTGGCGGCGGTGGCGGCCAATTTCCACACGGAACGGGTGTCGGCGGAGGTCCTGGCTTCGCCGGAATTTGCGCGGTTCTTCACCGCCTTCAATGATCAGGGCCGTTTTCCGGTGACGACGGAACTGGCGGCGGAATGGGTGCAGGGCCGGGATGGCGGCAGTGCGCGGGACGCGCTGCTGGCCCGGTTGCAGTCGGCATCGCGGCGGCCGGTGCAGCCGGATGAGCTGCCGGCGGGCCTGGTCCCGGGCGCCACGGTCCGCCTGGTGGCGGTGACGGTCGCCAATCAAACCCTGTCGCTGGCGGAACTGCAGCGGGGCCGGCTGATTCCGGGGGTGGAGCTGATCACGGTGGCCCAGGCGCAACAGCGTTTTTGCGACGGCTTTCCGGCGGCGGAGCAGCGGTGGGCGCGGGCGGTGTCGGCCTTGCTCAAGCCGAATTGTTTTCCCGATGCGCCATCGACGGAATTGCTGAGCGGCCTCGCGGTCAGTCATCTGGTCGCGACGGAACATTTTGAGCCGGGCGCAACGGTGCTGCACCGCGGTGACCGGGTGGATGCCCGGACCAAGGCGGTGCTGGAGGTGCTGAATGAAAAAGCCGTGGCCGCCGCCGCCAGCACGACGGTCGCCCCGCAGCCGCCCGCGCCGGTGCCGGCCAGGGCAGCCATGGCGCAGAGCCCGTCCGCAAATCCGCAGACGCCGGCGCTGCATGTTGGCGGTCATCTCGGCTGGTTGGTCTTGGTGTTGGCGGGCATTTCGGCCGGGGCGTCGTTGTTCGCCTGGCGGCAGGTGGTCGTGGCGCGCCGGCGGGATGCGCCCGCGTCGCCGCCGTCCGGGGCGTTGACGACGATGGCTTACCCGCCGGAACCGGTGGATAAGCTGTCGCAGGTGTTGCGCGATGCGGTGGTGCAGGAAATGGCCTGGCAACGCCGGGAATTGTTGGTGGCCCAGGAGACGGCGGCGGATGAGATCGCCGCGCTGGTCCGGCAGCTGGATGATTTGCAGATGCCGGTGCAGGAACGGGAACGCGCTTACGAGGCGCGCATCCAGGCCCTGGAAAATGAACTGGCGCAGCGCACCAAGGAGAATCAGGAGCTGCTGCAACTGAAGCTGGATATCGTCCGGCGCCAACTGGAGACGGAGCGGGCGGCGAACCAATTGTGAATTGGTAAATCAGTGAATTATTGAGGCTCGTACCATGCAGCGACACGGCGGCGGCGCGAGCGGGGCGCGGCGTTCACGCCGCTTCAATGTCCAAAATGCCAGCGCGCCGGGTGTTTTACGCGCCCTGCCGCTTTGAACATCGAAGCGGGCTGGCCCGGTTAAAAAAATTCGCGGTTATTGCGTTTATTCGTGGCAAACTTTCGCGGCGATGTTTCGTGTCATTCTTCATCTGGATATGGACGCGTTTTATGCGTCCATCGAGCAGCGCGATAACCCGGAGTTGCGCGGCCAGCCCGTGATCGTGGGCGCGCCGCCGACCCAGCGCGGCGTGGTCTGCGCGGCAAGTTACGAGGCGCGCAAGTTCGGCGTGCGGTCCGCCCTGCCCAGCGCCACGGCCGGCCGGCTTTGTCCCAAGGGCATTTTTGTGCGGCCGCGCATGGAGCATTACCGGACGGAGTCGCGCCGCATCATGGCGATCATCGCGGCGACGGGCGTGGCGGTGGAGACGATGTCCATCGACGAGGCGTACCTGGACGCCTCGGGCATCTGCCAGGCGGAATCGGCGGACGCATCGCTGGCCGGTGCGTTGCCGCTGGCGCGCGCGTTGAAGGCGCAGATCTTGGCGGAGTGCGGCTTGACCGCGACCATCGGGATCGCCGCGAACAAGCTGATGGCGAAGATCGCGAGCGATCATCAAAAGCCGGACGGCCTGACGTTGATAACGGAGGCGGAGAAGGTGGCATTCTTGCGTCCGCTGCCGGTGCGGACGTTGTATGGCGTGGGCCAGGCGACGGAACAGGTGCTGCACACGGCGGGCCTCCGCACGATCGGGGATTTGCAGGTGTACGCCGGAGATTTGCGCGCGCTGGTCGGTTCGTTCGGGCCCAAGCTGAAGCGGTTTGCATCCGGCGAGGATGACCGGGCGCTGGAGCTCGGCGACGAGATCAAGAGCATCAGCGGCGAGGAGACGTTTCTAAAGGACACGGAGGACCGGAAGATTTTGCGGCCCTGCCTGAAAGAGCAGGCGGCGGATATTTCAGCGCGGCTCAAGCGCAAGCGGCTGGGGGCGCACACGGTGCAGGTGAAGGTGCGGTACAGCGATTTCACGACGTTGACGCGGCAGATTTCCGTGGAGGAACCGGTGATGGAGGCGCAGGACATCTATCGGCTGGGGTGTTTCCTGCTGGGACGCGACCGGCTGGTGTCGCGGCCGCTGCGATTGCTGGGGCTGGGCGTGAGCGGGCTGCGGGAGGTGCAGGAGCAGCAGTTGACCCTGTTGCCGGAGGCGGCGGTAAAGGGCGTATCCTGACCGTGCCGCCGTTTGGAGTTCCGCCTTTAGGCGGTTCCGGGTGTTCGCCCGCCCAGGCCGCCTAAAGGCGGAACTCCAAACCCGGCATCAGTGCTCGTCGGGGACAGCGTCAGGCTGCGCCCGGAGGCAAAGGGAAGATGAAAATTGATTTACTTCACGTGCGGGTGAAATATAGTATGTGGCTGGTGGCCGATGTGGCGGAATTGGCAGACGCGCTAGACTCAAAATTGTAATTTTCGGACTTTCATTGCACTTCTTGGCATTTCTTAAAACACAATATTGATTTGGTTTTTATTGGGGGGTTTTGCAATCCAACCGAAATTCTCAACTGCTCCAACGCGCTCCGAAAAGATTATGAAACTAGCACAAAAACTAGCACATTGTAGAAAATAGCAAAAACGCGATTTCATTAGGAAATTCAAAAATTCTTGCTGCCGGACGCCATACTGTCGATATTTAGAGGGTCTGTTTTTCTGGAAGCTAAACAACGCATTGGACTATCAAGCCGCCAGCACAACTTCATGCTCAGACGGCTCAGCAAAAACCACGAATGGCGCATACAGAGCACACCAATTCCGGACCGTGGCTTGCGCTTCCGTCGTGCCCCCAACCAACTCGTGCTTTCCATCCGATTTCCTGACCAGTCGAACCATGCCGAAATGACCAATGATTTCGTCTGGCGCGGAATGTATCTCGTACGACTTTTTTATTCTCATGCCGGAAGTCTGGCATGGCGGGTTGGACAAAGGCTGTCTAACCGAAATTTTTACCAACACAAAGGCGAGCACGCTGATGGCCGCTTGAATTGAGCTTAACCAATTGGACTGTCAAAACATCATTTCATCAGTTTATCCAGCACCGGGATGAATCCTGCCATTATTCCGACGTGTTTGGCGATGCAGTCAATGAAATCTTGCTCATTGCCGTTGCGGATCATTGCCAAAAGTGACGCTTTACGCTCAGGCATTTCATACCAAAGCAGGGTGCGATTATCTTCTTCATCCTCTGTGTGCCATTTGAACTGGGTATTTTCGAATACTTTGGGGGCCTCGTTAGCTATGAGTTGGCGCAAATCTTCAATTCTCGGGTCTGTTTTCTTTGTCTGAAAAAATAGATAAATGTCCAGAGCATCGTTTGACGATGCAGAAAGCTCGTCGAGGGTAATGCCGTACAGTTGAATCCCGGTAGGCCACGTTTCAAAGTTGGATTCCCAGCCTTGCCTGGAATAAATTACATGACCGCCATAGTTTTTAACTTCCTTGGGACTGAAATGGACATCGACCCTATCAAGATCAGGGTGTTTCGTTCTGACCTGTTTATGAATGTCGTGAAAAATGCTTTCATACCGTTGCCTGGCTCCAGACATTGCGCTTTCCATTTGCTGCAGTTTTTCCCAACGCGCAATCATCCAACGGTCTGTATTATTCATTTGCGTTTTCATGATTAACCCTGCTCAGTTGTACGTGAAATTTCACGGCGCACCGTTTCTGCGTAATGTTTTGCAAACATTTTGACCATGTCAGCTTGAGCCACTTCCGAGAAAGCCTCAAATACCTCCGCAATCAAACCCCAGGAAATCGGTTTGAACGATTTGCAAATCGGCATTGTTCCATCTGGCGTGAGAAAGAATGCAACAGCTTCGTTCGGAATCAACAAGCCGTTTTTCCTTCGTTGCAGGTCCCGCCATTCGCGGTCGGTTTGGGTGTCACCCTCCTCCGAGTCAATTTTATTTTCGATCCCAATGATAAACACTTCCTCCGCCTCAATGACAATGTCGATCTGGGATTCATTGCCGGACAGCTCGCGAATCACTCTGTACTTATTAGCAGCGTACCAAATTGGCAAGCTTGTCATTTTTAAGAAAATACAGAATCCCAAGTCTCCCTGAGCATGGGATCCGTTTCGATCTAGCAGCCAGGCCAGGATATCGGAATGGCAAAGCTCTCTTCGCGATAACCGCATTGTTTGCAGGATATTAAAATCATCTGCACGAACCTTTTGCTCCTCTCGCCACGAATTCTGTTGTCCATCGAAATCCGCTAATAGCTGGTTAACTTGAGAAAAAAGTTCCGTTTCGATCTCGTTACAATCAGGTAGAGAATCAAAATCGGTCAAAAGTTTTTCCCATTCGTCAAATTCGGCTACTGGATCAAGCTGCTTTTTCATGGGGTTCCGAAATCCAACGGCTTCTTTTCCGGCGGCAACTCCTCTGCCGCCTTGATCATTTCCTCCAAAAGCTTTTTGAATTCGTGCAGACCAGTGGCGGGGATGATGATGGAATTGTAACGACCACCAATATCCTCAGTGATACGCAATAGCCGGCCACGAGGGTTTTCCTTGAGGGAGAAGATGAAGTGTTTACGCTCAATCTGTACCTCTCCGGTTTTTAACGCATTCTCGATGACGTGAGGCTTGGGTGTGCCGGGTGACCATTCAGGTGATTGGTTGAAAGGTCGTGGCGTCGGTCTTTGCGGGGGCTGAGACCAACGGCCATATGGTTCAGGTTGTTCGTTTGAATGCATATTTCCTTCTGATTAACGAAGTAAACAGTCGAGCCAGCCCAATCGCAATATCAAAAGTACGAGCCTAACGAATCACCATGCGAATTCCGGGCCGCAACGAAATGGTTGGCGCATTTGTGTTGAACCAGACGAACTGTTGTTTTGCATCGACTGCCCTTCGCTAGTTCTGCTTTTGCAGATGCTCGTGCCATTTGTCCATCTGCGCCAAGGCTGAGTCTTTGTATCTATCCATCGCCGTCACAGATGATACTGAAATTTTCACTTGTTTGACGTGAGGATCGAGAAAGACGATGCCAGGGCATGAGATCCGGATCTGTCTACGCACTTCCTTCAAATCATTACGCGAGGCTGATTGATTGGCAATAACTAGGAAAAAACAGAAATTATTGATAAAAACGTAACGACCGAAAATTGACCGACCGGTTCCCGCAATTTGGCCAATACGAATCATGTGCGGAGGCATGTACTCCCAGTCTTTTGATTCGTCCGGAAGGAGAATTCGCTCAGATTCAGTAATCTTGTGGCACGGGGCAATCTCGACGCCAACCTTAAACGGAATATCTACCGGACGATCAACACCATAGAGAATGTAATTTGTAAAAGGACGTGTCAGCGAGCGGTCAAAACCAGCCAGTCGAGAGCGAATGAAAACCAGCCACTTTGAGGAACGCGTTGCGTTTGGTGCCGTGGAGACGGCACAAAGACGCGATGAACCAACTCAACGTGAGCTTGCAACATTCCATAGTGACTTTGGCGGCGCATGGCTGGTCCCACCGGCGGATTGCACGTGAACTGGACATCCACCGCGAGACGGTGGGACGCCATTTACGACTGGCCGGTTCAAAACCGGCCAAAGTGCTCACCGGCTCGGCACCTGATCCGGCGGCAAAACCAGCCATTCCGCTCGCCGGCTCTGAACCGGTTTTGGAGTTAAAACCGGCCATTCCGCTCACCGGGAGCTTGGTCGCCGGCCGGCAAAGTTTGTGTGTGCCGTTGCAGGATGTCATTGAATCGGCGGTGCAGGCGGGCCTGTCGGCGCAGCGGATCTATCAGGATCTGATTTGCGACCATGGGTTCACCGGTGGTTATCATTCCGTGCAGCGCTTCGTGCGGCAATTGCTCCAGACGCAACCGGTGCCGTTTGTGCGGATGGAGGTGGCGCCGGGCATGGAAGCACAGGTGGATTTTGGTCAAGGTGCCTGGGTCATGGTGGACGGTAAACGGAAACGGCCACATCTGTTTCGGATCGTCTTGAGTCATTCACGCAAAGGCTACAGTGAAGTAGTCTGGCAGCAGACGACCGAGAGCTTCATCCGGTGTCTGGAAAATGCGTTCCGTTACTTTGGCGGCGTGCCTCGCACGCTGATCATCGACAACCTGCGGGCGGCGGTGACGCGGGCGGACTGGTATGATCCCGAACTCAACGCCAAGGTGGCAGAGTTCTGCCGGCACTACGGCACGGTGATGCTGCCGACGCGCCCGGCGATGCCGCAGCACAAAGGCAAGGTTGAGGCGGGCGTGAAGTTTGCCCAGAATAACGCGCTCAAGGGCCGCAGCTTTGAAAGTCTGGCGGCGCAAAACCTCTTTCTTTCGGAGTGGGAAAGCGGCGTGGCCGACACGCGCATCCACGGCACCACCCGCCAGCAGGTTGGTAAAGTGTTCCAAGAAGTTGAGCGTGCCCACCTGCTGCCCTTGCCGGCGAGTTTGTTCCCGGTGTTTGAAGAAGCACCCCGCATGGTGCATGGCGACGGTTATGTGGAACTGAAACGGGCCTATTATTCGGTGCCACCAGAGTATGTGGGCCGGCAAGTCTGGGTGCGCTGGGAGTCCCGCTTGCTCCGGGTGATCAACCAGCGTCGGGAAGTCATCGCCGTTCATGCGCTGGCCGAACCGGGCAAGTTCACCACCGACCCGACCCATCTGCATTCGCCTTACCGCCGGGTCGTGCAAGAGAGTCTGGCGCATCTGCTGGATCGTGCCCGGTTGATCGGTGCGCACACCGGCAGTTGGGCCGAGCGCATGGTGCAACAACGTGGCCCCATCGGCACGCGCGTCCTGCATGGTCTGTTGGCGCTGGCGCAAAAGCATCCGGTCAAGGCGCTGGAACAGGCGGCGCAACAAGCCCTGCATCATGGCACCTGGCGGCTGCGGGACTTGCGCACCTTGCTCGAACAGGCCGTCCCGTCACCGCAACTGGACTTTCTGGAAACGCATCCGCTGATCCGCAACCTCGACACTTACCGGGACTGTGTGCCCGACTGCTTTACACCCACAACCATCAACCCAACATGAATGCCCTCCAAACGACCCTGAAACAACTCCGGCTCTCCGGCCTGAGCCAAACGCTGGACGTGCGGCTCCAAGAAGCCGCCGCCAATCGTCTCAGCCACGCCGAGTTCCTCGAACTCATCTGTCAGGACGAACTCAACGTCCGCCAGCAACGGCAGATGGAACGCCACACCAAGCTGGCGGACTTCCGCCACTTAAAAACCCTGGACGACTTCGATTGGAGCTTCAATCCGTCCGTCCACAAAAAGGAGATTTACGATCTGGCCACCTGCCGGTTTATCCGCGAAGCCAAGGACGTGTTGTTCCTCGGCCCACCCGGGGTCGGCAAAACCCATCTGGCCCAGGCCATCGGTTACGAGGCCATCCGGCAGAACTTCCTCGTGCTCTACCGGTCCATCTTTGATCTGGTCCGCGACTTCATGAAGGACGAAGCGTTCAACCAGCAGGACAAGACGCTGCGCCGCTACCTGAAGCCCGACCTCGTGATCATTGATGACATGGGGCTGAAGCAACTGCCCAAGCACTCCGGCGAATACCTGCTGGAGGTCATCATGCGCCGTTATGAAAACAAATCCACCATCATGACCAGCAACCGGCCATTGGAAGAGTGGGGCAAACTGCTGTGCGACGTGCCCACCGCCGGAGCCATCATTGACCGGTTCCTGCATCATGCCCAAGTCGTGGCCATCACCGGCAAAAGTTATCGCGTCAAGGAAGCGCCGGTGGTCACCCAGGAAAATAAGAAAGGCCGGAAGCCAAACGAACCGGCGACCGCCGGGGCCGCGAGCTAAGGCTCGCAGCTCGGCCCCGGCTCGTTCTATCTCGAAGCAAAAACCCTTTGACTGAAAAACCAGAACTGATATGAATCTCTTGCTTCAGAGTGGCCGGTTTTGAATCGCTCACCTCTGGCCGGTTTTCATCCGCTCGGTGACATCATATGCGGCGTTCACCGTGATGCCGGCCTTTTGCAAATAATCATCAATCACACCTCTCAACACGGGTGCGTATCCGGATGGTGAACTGCCAAGAAGATTGGCACGCAAACTGACGGAGGAATGACTTCGGATTAAACCGGCTGGTAATCGTGTTTGGCTTTGAGCCAGGCTGCCGGAGTGAGGGATTTGATTTCGGAAGTCTTGGCTTTGGGCAGGCGCTCGAAGAGGTCTTGCAGGTATTCCGCCGGGTTGATACCCAAGCGCCGGCAACAAAAGGGGTCCTAGAAAAGTGACATATTGATTTTATAAACGGTCAATCAGGAACTTTTTTATCTGGTGACACGCGCCCTGCGCTAAATAACCGTTGCTTCCGCCTTCCGGGCGGCAGCCCGCTTGAGATGCTAATGGGTGACACTTACCCCAGACGATCAAACTCAATCAGTATATCGGCTCTTATATTAACGTTTAAAATAATTAACTATCCCGAAAACGCCATCGTCGGATTTAATTATCAGGGTCATGGTCGTTTCCGCCCGCAACTAGCGGGCTATTCCCCTTCCCTTTATCGCCTTTCGGACATTGGGGCAGTTCCTTTTCCGTCCAACCGGCGCCTGCACCCCGCACCAGTTGTTCCGCTATTGTGTCTATAGGGATACTTGCCCGAGGGAATTTTTTTGCCAGCAACCACTCCATGCGCTCGTCGCTTTGGCGGGAGCAACGTAGTTCTGCGGACATCACGGGATTGATTGTGGGCCACAAATTGCCGGCTGCGCCGGCAGACGCGGTCGCAGCGCGACTGGCTCCACCTTGGGATGATTTGGGCGGCGTGGTTTGGCGATAGAAAAGCGGCGCTGAAGCGACCGCAATCCAAACGCTTCGCGACTGCCGGGAGGCGGACGGTGTGATGGTACACGGATGGTTGTGTGCCACAAAGTGCCGGCGGTGCCGGCAGACACGGTCTGCAGCGCGACGGGGTCCACCTTGGGATGATTTGGGCGGCGTGGGTTGGCGGGCAGCTTCTTTTCTTCCTTTCCGCCGGCCAAGTATACGACAGTTTTTTGGGAAAATGTTCAATAAAATACTTGGATTTATTTGCGGGGCGGGGGTTGCCGGAAGGGCGTGGGGGCTGATACTGTGTAAGCGTCCGGTGAGCCTTTCAATTACCCACAAGTCCCTGCCGTGCAAGTGGCTTGTTCTGTAGGAATTAGCTTTCCCGGCCTGACAATATGTGATGAAGCTTGGGATGCGCATCAAGAATACCTGTTAAGTGCCGCAGTGCCGTCATAAAAAGTGCCGTGTTCTGGCCGAATTGGCGTCCTAAAGTTGGGTGAGATTATGATCTCAGTGTGGCTGAAGTGCCGTCAGCGCCGTCCTGCCTTTTCTCTCAATCCTCTTGAAC
>JARLJW010000100.1 GCA_031290985.1 Verrucomicrobiia bacterium
ACCAGGGCCCGTGATCAACTGTGCCGTGGGGATGAACAGTTCGTCCTGTTTGGTTTTGCGGGTTCCAAGTGCCATGCGCTTTCAGACTGTTTTTCTTCTCGTCAGGTGACACCGTCTTTGGAGTTTTTTAACGGGCTGCTATACGTATAGTCAACTTCCACGCCAGTTTTCGCCAGAAGATCCAAAGGGTAAGAAGGCAGATTCATTTTACGACTTTTGGCTAGAGTCTATGGATTGCGCACAAAAACTCAGGCGCAAGGCGCTAGCGAAAAAGGCATCGGATCTTACCAAGTTGCAAGATGCCCGGAAAAAAACCGCGCCGGTAATGCAGAGATTTTTCAACAATGAATTGTCGCCTGAAGCGGCTGGGGAAAAATTCAAACAGCTCATTCCAGACGAAAAACTACGCCGATTGACATTCGATTTTTGGCAGAAGGTTTTTAAGGCAAAGCCTGAAAGAATAACTAAGGATACAAAAAATATAACTCGGAAGGAAATTGAGCTGGAAAAACAGAGCCAGTTTTTGAAAATGCAACAATCTTTCCAAAGCACTTTGAACACGCTAACAGCATCGATCGAAAAAGATGATGTAGAAGCTGCAAAGGCACTGGCAAAGTTGGCGTTTCAAGCAACTTTCTGCTTAGAAAACGTTGAGAAGAAAAAACCGGAATTGTTTTGTAACATCGCTAAAGCGACACAATTTTGGCCGGTGCTAGCAAAAGATGAGCCAAACTGGGAAAAGGAAACTGCGCAGAGGGTTAAAAATTTAAACCTTGGGGCCGAAGCAAGGATGTTTAAGACTGCTTTTAGAAATGCACGCGGCACCGAAGCGAATCTACCTGCGAGGCGGTGGGCGAAAGCTGCTGTTAGAACCATTGAAGAAACAGTGCTTCGAATCCTTTCTTACGGCGCGGTAATACGAGATTTTGAATCACCTGGAAAATTGGCCGATTTCTGTATCGAAACGGGCTGGCAAATTGGCGGTCAGCCGGCTTGGGTGCGTGACGTGATTGGATTGAAAAAGTTTTCGCAGGGATCCTTATCGGCTTGGAAATCTGTCGTCCGAAAGATGATTCGCGAACAAATGCCGGATTTTCATACACGGGCTGAATGGAGTAATCAGCGTAACACGGCAGTAGCGAGCGGAAGGACAACACCTGGCGAGATTCAAAATGCAATTCTTGACGACATCACTAGCGCGCTTGGGAGGCTTGTTCCAGACCTTGAAATGCCGAAACTCCCATGCTGAAATTCAGCAAATGAAATAAGGGAAGCGTCTCATGGGGCCATGGTTCAACTTGTTCCGCAATGTGTTCGAACGATTAAACACATAAACAACAAACCATGCCATGAAACTGATATTTAAGAACGAAACAAAGCGCACTTTTCAATTCACCTGTGAGCCATTTAATTTTTTAAAAAAAATTCCGGGCGGGTTGTGGAAAGCATTCAAATGGTGGCTGAGCATCTAATTTAATAAAGCCCTCTTAGACCACTTTCAACGGCAACCTTCATTACCCGATTTGATTTATCATCATAACGTTCTTAAAAAGAAGCGGACAAGCCTCTATCAAAGGCGTTAATCTTGATTTTCACATTATGAAAATATTGATTGCCGCCCTCTTGCTTGCCGCGGTTAGCGCCTTTGCCCAAATGCCTGCATCGGATCTGGCGTCGGTCAAAATTGCCGCCGAGGCGGGGGACGCTGATGCGGAGTGCAAACTCGCCGACACCTATTTGTTCCGTACCGATACGGCGCAGGCGATTGTTTGGTATCGGAAGGCGGCGATGCAAGGCCATGTCTATGCCCAAGGCAAGTTGGGGAATGCCTTGCTCTGGCGCTGGCGGATGAGCACCACACTAAAACCCGAAGCGCGTTCGGTCATCGCTGCCGAAGCGCTGAAATGGATTTCTCTGGCCGCGGGGCAGGGCAACCAAGCGGCTCAAGCCGACCTTGCACAGCTTTTCCTCGAAGGCAGCTTGGTGAAGCAGGATTATATTGAGGCCTACAAATGGGGCGAACTTGCCACACACAATTCGTCGTTCGGCTTCGGCAGCCTCAACGGCACCTACATACGCGATGCCGCCGTTCTTAAAATGAACACGGCCCAGATCGAAGAAGCGCGCAAACGTGTGGCCGCATTTGTCCCGCTATCTCCTAAAAAGTCTGACATTGTGGAACCGGCATGGGTTCAGGAGATCAAACTGGCCAGCATCAGCGGCAAGTCGGATGAACGTCTGGCGATCATCAATAACAGGACCTTTGGCAAGGGTGACCAGATCAACCTGAAGTTGGGCGGCAAGCCGGTGGCGGTTCATTGTCTCGAAATTCGTGAAGATTCCGCGGTCATCTCCATCGAGGGGGTTGAAGGCACGCGGGAGTTGAAGATGAAATAGTTTCGATGATCTTACCAAATTGAGGATGAGAATGGCGGGCGCAAAATGCGGATTGGTGGATTTTTGGATGATTGGATGGGTGGGAAAATGTTTGTGGGACGACCGCCCTCATTCTGACCTTCTCCGCCTGGAGAAGGAACGCGTTTTCGATGCGCATGGGTTTATCGGACACCGGCGGCTGGTATTCCACATTCAGAGCGGCGTGAGCGGGGTGCGAGTGATCCGTACCGTCACTTTTCATCGAGGTTCGTGACGTGTTCATCCGCCACCTGCACCGACCGGTTTTCATCCAGATAAACGAGTTTGGTGGTGATCGCATGGGGCGAAACATGGACGAGCACGCAGCCGATGGTTTTCACTTCCGACTTATTTGAGTGTTCGTGGCTGGAATAGGTGAAGGCCAGCTTGTTGCTGTTCGTCGTCAGCTTGCCGGCTTCAAGGCCACGTTCACCGTCCGAGGAGGGGGCTGTCAGGTAGATGGTTCCATGGCCATCGGCGGCCACCTGGTCATTTCGCAGGGGATGGGTGCGCAGGTATATGTGATCGTGGCCGGACAATGCTAGGGTCACGTTATATTTGTCGCAAAAATCTTTCCAGTGGCTGTACCAGTTCGCCCGTCCATTTTGGCCGTCAAACCAGTGATAATGCTCGGCGATAAAAATCTTTTGGTATTTTCCTTTTTGCTTTTCGATCACGCCCGCCGCCCAGGTTTTGGCGGCAGCCTCCGCTGCGGGGCCGGTTCGCATAAGTTCGTTGTTGAACGTGAGGAACAGCACATCGCCATAGATGAACCAGTAGCAAACGCCCTCCTGACCAGCGTAGCCGTTGGTCGGGTTGTGGTGGGCTATGCGGAAGTAGTCGCTGGATCCCCCGTTGGTGCGCCGCATCCAGTCGTGATTGCCGATGACATCCGCGAACAGATAGTTTTTTGCAAACGGCTGGGCGAACAGGTATTTCCAAAATGAATAACTGCCGCCCCAGGCGACGACGTCGCCGGTGGCAAAGACGAAATCTACGCGCGGGTCGAGCTGGATCGCCGCGGCCAGAACCGCGTTGGCATTCTTCACCCGGTTCGGGAGCGGGGTATAGGCATGG
Organism: Verrucomicrobiia bacterium; assembly: GCA_031290985.1. Lineage (GTDB taxonomy): Bacteria > Verrucomicrobiota > Verrucomicrobiia > Limisphaerales > UBA11358 > UBA11358. The sequence goes on from JARLJW010000100.1 coordinate 3,493, forward strand.
ATGTCACTGATCCACACAAAACTGAATTCCGTCGCACCGGCGGTTTTGAAGTAATGCACGGCGCTTTCATTGGGAGCGGCCGCACCATTCGTTTCACCCGCCTGGCCGGCGGGCGCCGGTTCCACCTGATACATGTATTGCGTGTCCGGGTGCAGCCCGCGGAGTGTCACGCCGTAATCGAGAAATTTCGCCGCCTCGTTCCAATCCGCCCCGGCCGGCGTCTTGGAATTGATGCCGTCGAAGATGTCGCACCGTTGAAATTTGCCGGGCACCGTGATCGCGTGCGCCCAGGCGGTGTCCGATTTGGTCGCATAGACAACGACGGCATTGGTGTCACCGAGGTCCGCGTGCCAGCCGAGGTTTATTTGGGTGGAGCAATCTTCTGCGGGGTTGGCGATGAGAGAATAAACCTCCGCTTGCGCGCGGGGAGCGCCGCCCCAAAAGTCGCCGGCGAGCATGGCGGCGAAGGCGAGAGAAATTTGCTTTTGGTTCCTTAACATCAGGCGGCAAGCATATACTTGATGCCGATCCGCAGGCAACACCGACTCTTTTGCAAGCCGTGCAAGTGTCGAGTGTCAAAAGTGAGGACTGACATCTGGGGTCGCCATGGCCTTCGGTTCCGGCGCGGCTTCCTTGATTTGACCGATCCGCTCCGGCAGGCCGGTGGTCAGGCGCGCATAATCCGTCTGGCGCGGACCGATGACGACCACGCCCTGGTCGTTGATGATATATTCGCGGATGTCCTTGCTGTGATTGCCGCCGCGCATTTTGATCACGACGATTATTTTGCGGAGCTGGCCCTCGATCTCCACATACCGCAGCCGGATGATGTCATCCGTGAGAAATGAAATCGTGTAATGACTGAAGGACATGGCATCAAAGGTGTCCTCCACCTCGACGGTGGTGAAGATCGTCACGCCCGCCCCGGTCAGCGCCGCGATCATGCGGTAGAGCGATTCGCGGAAGTCGGTGCGGAAGCCGGGCGCGAGCGCCATCTCAAACCCCACCAATGAATCAATGACCAGCCGCTTGGCATTGATCCGTTTTACGGCATCCAGAATTTCCTGCATGGTCTCATCCACCGAGAGGTCCAGCGGGCGCAGGTAAAGCATTTCGAGCTGGCCGGTTTTCTGCGGCGTTTCCAGGTCGAGGCCAAGCGTGGCGGCCCGCGCGGCATAGCCCTCCGGGCGCTCTTCAAAGATGGCCGCGATGCCCGCTTCGCCGCGGCGGAGGCCTTCGGCGAGAAACTGGGTGGCCAGCGCCGATTTGCCCGTGCCGGAAGGGCCGGAGACCAGCACGCTGTCGCCCTCATAAATGCCGCCGCCCATCATTTTGTCCAGCTCGGGAATGCCGATGGAAAGCAGCCGCCGGCCGCCCGGTTTTTGGTTCTTGCCCACCAGTCCCAGCGTGCGTGAGAACGCCTGCAACCCGTCGCCCGTGATGCGGATGGTGTGCAAGCCCGGCACCGAGCCCTGGCCGCGCAGCTTGACGACCTGCAATTTTCGCACCACGGAATTGCGTTCCACATTTTGCGTCAGCCAAAGCAGCCCGTCCGCCACGGTAAACACCGGATTGTCGCGCGCTTCCGCCTCGGAATACTCGCCGATGATGAACGTGGTGGCCTGCCAGCTCGTCAGGAACAGGGCGAGGCGCTGGACGAAGCCTTGCAGATCCATTTGATATTCGGAACCCCGGGCGGGGCGGGTTATATTGCGGAAAGAGTCCACCACCACGATGCCGGGCCTGGCCGCCTGCACTTCCCGGATGATCTCCGCGAGCATGTTGTCCAGGTCCTGCTCCAACACGGCCTCGCTCAGATTGATAAAGCGGACGGCCCGGCCCAGCTGGGCCGGGTTGAAGAAGGAAAATTGCTGCTGATAGCGCAGCATTTTCACGGCGGGTTCACCCAGGACGGTGAAATAGAGCGCCGGTTTTTTGGCGGTGGCATTGGCAAAGATGACCTGGTGCGCCAGCGTGGTCTTGCCGCTGCCGGGCGACCCCGCGATGATGTTGAAGGAGAACTCCGGCAGCCCGCCACCAAGAATTTCATCCAGGCCGCGGACGCCGGTCGGCAACTGGCGGATTTTCACCTTCGCCGGCAAAACTTTTCTTTTCAGCGCCGGGCGCGCCGGGGTTTTATTTTTTTTCAAGGCAGGTTTCATAGTGTGGTTGCTTTCAGAGGGTGAGGCTGGGCAGGTCCGGCCAGGTATCGGATAACAACTGCAAGGTGAGGGCCGGTCCGATCAAAGTCAGCAACAGGCCGAGCAATTGCGACACCAGCATGGTTTCGGCCGCGGCGGCGTTGTGCGGCGCCAGATCATCCAGACCCGCCAGGGAGCCGTCGGCGTTGACATGCACCCCGGCGAGGCCGGGAACTTCGGCCTTGGCGAGGACCAGCGACCGGATCATGAGCGAGTGGAAGCCAATCGATCCCAGGAGCTGGCTGAGCGGCCCGCGCAGTTTATCGCAGACTTGGAACACGACGCGACCATCATCCCCGGAAGGTCTGACCGTGGCCGTCCCGGTCGCGAGCAGTTGGCGGGCAATTTTTTTCAGTTTGGGGACATTCCGGTTTTGCAACTGCTCGTGGAGGGCTTCAGCCACCATCCGCAGCAGTTGACTTATCCCGAAGGGCTTTCCCAAAATCGCCGCCAGTTGAAGTTCTTCCACGTTTTCCGGTGGCGTGGCCGTTACCATGATGATCGGGATGGTCATTGCGGCGGCCTGTATTTTCTGGACCAGTTCAACCCCGGTGACCCTGGGCATCTTGTTGTCGGTGATCAGGAGTTCGTAGGGTTTGGCCTGAATCATTTTCCAACCCACCACGCCGTCTTCGGCGGTGTCCACCAGATAACCTGCATCGGTCAAGATGTCCCCAAAAAGCTTGCGGAGGTGTTTTTCATCATCTACCACAAGAATAGATCTGGCTGGACTGACGGTCATAATGGATTCGTTGGCGGCCACACGCGGTTCATCCGCGAGCCCCGGAGGTCTCTTTTGTGGCCGGTCGGCAGCGAAAAAAGGGAGTCTGCCGCCAAGGGACAACTGTTATCACGACAACCTTCCGAATTGCCCGCAAGGGTGTTGGTGATCTGGGTTGCCTCCCGTCATCAGCGCTGACCGTCCCGGTTTTTCGATGTCATATAGTAACCCCGACAACCGCGTGGCGGCATGGGGTGTAACCCTACTGGCGGCGAAAAGTCTGAAGGTGATGTGGTCATCGCCATCGAGGGGGTTGAGGGCACGCGGGAGTTAAAGATGAAATAGGTTCGGTAGGCGCGTGGGCGGACGCTCCGGGGCGGGCTCTCTTTTGCCGGCCACCCTCCGGCGGGTGGCCGGCAAAAGAGAGGTTTTTTTTAGGGGGCTTACCCAGGGTAGCTCCTTCGTCGCAACCGCTGGGCTGATGGCTACAACTCCGTTGGAGTTGGCGGGCGGTGCGCTCTACAGTATTGCTTTAACCGCTCAAGGACCACGTTCTGGAAGTTGTTCAGATTCCAAGCAGCTTGCCCGCTTCACTCATATTGTTGCACATGGCGATTCGGGGACGATGCGCGTAATGGAAGATGGAAAGAATGTTGAACCCGATGTCTTTGGCCGGGTCGGGAATCACGCGTACAATCAAACCGACGCCGCTGCGGTCAACCAATTCCATGAGGCCGCCAAGTTCCGTCATGCACCCCGAATCCATGGTCTCCAATTCCGTTAAATTGACCAGCAGACGGAAGTCCGGCGACAATTCAGCCATCAACGCCGCCACATCCGGCTGGTGCCGCGTCAAATCCCCGGTGCGCACCTGCCCGATGTAACTGAGATACAGCAATTGTTTCCCCCGGTTCGATGTGGCGAGCAGCATGAATCAACGTACCCTGCCGCGCCGGAAATTGAAATTATTTTCAGCGCATTTTCAGACTTGGGCCGTCTCAAAACCATAACCCCGGGTTCCGTCGTGATGGTCTTCGTCGGCGTGACGGCTTGAGCTGTTCCGCTGCGGCTTTCCACTTGGCAATCAGTCCCTGGGTGTACTGCCACCGTTGCCGCAGCGCGGTCAAATCGGCCGCCAACTCGCGTCCAACCTGGTCGGCCATCGCGGCGTGGTCCGTCCGGTTGGAAAAATTCCACGCCAGCTCGCGCCGCCGTTGGGCGATCTGCCGTTTGATTTCGCGCAGGGAACTTTTCAACTGCGCCGTGATGCGTTGCAACAGGGAGACGCTGGTCTGCGCGGTGGTGCCGCTCTCGCCGATCTCGCAGAGGGTGAGAATGGCTTCAAGCTGGTCCACGTCGCCCGCTTCGTAGGCCGCCTGGGCCTGATGCCACCATTCGGTTTTTTGCGGCGTCATTTCCCGCTGGCTGTCCGGATGCAGCCGGCGCACGACCGCGCGATACAGTTCCTTGAGCCGTTGGGACGCATGGACGGGCGCGGCGGCGGGCGGGCGGCCCCACGGGTTGAAGGGTTCCCGGGGGTCCTCGTCCGGCCCGAAGGCGCCGAACATCTCTTCAAAAATGGCTTTCAACGGATCATCGGCGGCATCCGGATTTCCCGGTTCCGGCCGCCGGCCAGAGGGTTCAGGTTCCGCGTCCGTTTCGCCGTCGGGCGGCGGTGGCGGTTCGGGATTGTCCCGCTGTTCCATCACCCGTTTATAGGCCCGGGCGTAGGAGCCGCCGCCAAACAGCATTTCGTTCTGGACCATGAAAACGATGGCGTCATCCGCCGCGAGTTTCAGGTTGAGTTCCCGGAGTTCCGTGAGCAACGCCCCGAAGTGGCTGTTCAACCAGCGCGTGAACTGCGGCTGATCCGTCTGCTGAAACTGATCAAGTTTTTGCCGGGAATTATCGAGGTCGCGGAGCGCCTTTTCGTAATCTTTTTTGATTTTTTTCCGGATGCCGCTGCCATCGACGCGCACGACGGCGCGGCAATGGTTGGCCGGCCCGGCAACGGGAACGGCCTGGCCGCGGGGGGCTCGTCTGGTGGGGCGGCGTGGCATTACAAAAGCGCCGCAAAGTATCAGCTTGCCCGCGCCACCGCCAGCGTGTCTTGCAGCAAAAATACGACCAGGTGGTGAGCATAAAATGGAGTTGCGGCGGCTGGGGGGATTTTTGGATGGATGGATGGGTTACCATTGATTGTGGGACGATCGCCCTCAGACTGACGTGGACTCACCCGCCCGCCGCGAGCCGGCTTTCGTAACGGCGGGCGAGTCCCTCCCCCGAGCAACGGCAAGGGGGAAGGACGCCCGATGGTTCAGCGAACCGGTCGCGTTTTTCCCGGGCGCGATTGCGGCAAGGGGACCCGGGCTGATGAAACTACAGCGACAGACGATAGAACATGTTCCCGGCGGGTGAGGGGATGATCACCTGGTTGAGGTTGTTGGATTGAGTGACCGTCGCCGGCACATCCGTCCAAACGCCGCCGTTCAAGTTGGTGGTGGACTGCAAATGGAAGCCGGTGGCACCCACCGGCCACGACAGCGCAGCCGGGCGCGAGCCGCTGATAAACAAAGGCGGCGGCGGCGTGTATTCAACCGCGCCGATATCCACCGTGCGGTTGTTGATGCGGGGATAACCGCGCTGATCGACGGCCAGACCGGCGGGGAGCAGCGCATTGCTGCCGGCATCCACGGCCGGCCCGCCGGGGTTGAGGGCAATCGTCTGGGTCAACCCGCCGTTATTGGCCGGCATACCCGTGACGAAGATGACGGCCGGGTCCACATCGATGAGACAATTATTAGTGGACGCGGTCGCAGACACGTCAACGTTCAGGTTCGCATTGGTGGCGGCGCTGTTGCCGGACACGATGCAGTTGTAAATCGAGACGGGGTGATTCAAATTCTGGCCCAGGGCGATGCCGCCGCCGGCGCCAGCCGAGGCGGAATTGCTGCTGAACGTGGAATTGAGCAGGAGCGGCGTCTGGGACTGATATGAAGCGAGCGCCAGCGCGCCGCCGTTGCCGTTGGTGGCGTGGTTGCCAAAGAACGTACTGTTGACCAAGGAGACGGCGCCGTAGTTTTCATAGACGGCGCCGCCGCCGGAGGCTTGATTGCCGATAAACGTGCAATTCGTGACGGTCAGGGAGTTTTCGGCATAGATGGCTCCGCCCAGGGAGCTGTGGTTGCCGATGAACGTGGAGTTAATGACGTTCAGCGGGCTGAAATTCAAAATGGCGCCGCCGGTGCCGTATTGGTCACTGGCGACATTGCCGACCAAGACCAGGTTGGAAACCGTCATGCTGGCGCCCCCGCCCTCATAAATGGCCGCGCCACCATTGGCGCTGGTCCCGTTGGTGATCGTCATCCCCGCAATCACCGCCGTGGCTCCGACCACTGCAAACACCTGGGACCTTCCGTTGCCATTGACGGCCAACAGCTTCGCCCCCGGCCCGAGGATGGTAACGGAAGCGGTGCCGATGGAGATTGGACTGTTGTAGCCGGTGATATTAATCGTGCCCGGTCCGCCATTAAACAAGTTGGGATCAAACGTAATGGTTTGGTTGCCGCCCAGAAGCGCAGCGTTGGCCACGGCTTGCCGCAGGCTGATCACTCCACTGCCGAGGTTTCCGCCGTCCTGGAGCGTGTTGACGACCAGACCATATTGGGCCGGGTCGAGAATCGTAAACGTGCCCTGAACCGTGGTCATCAGATAATCGGCGTTGCCGAAGTAGATGGCCACGACGATATAGCTGCCCACGGCCGACGGCGGGGAAGTCAAAGGGAGCATCAGGTTGGTGTCGGTGCCGCTGAAATAGCGGAGGGACGGCGGCGCGCCGAGATTTTCGCCCAGCGCCCCCGTAACCGTGGCCTGCACGGATTGCTGGGATCCATTGTAAGCCACCGTGGTGCCCGTGAAGGTAATGGTCGGAATCGCCTGGGTCACGGTAATCGAACCGCTGGAATAACTGGAGATCCATCCCAGCGCGGGCTCATCATAATTGTCGGGCGTGAACTCGACCGATACGTTGTGACTGCCGGGCGGCAAGGTAGACGAAAGGGTAAAAGATGCCTGTCCGCTGGTGCCACTGCCTGGATTGGAAAGCGACTCCTGCTGGTAGGCCGGGGAGTCCACCGCAAATCCCACAGAGCCGTGCAGCGGCAGCGAACTGCCGGAATAACTGGCGGTGGCGGTAATTTGGGGCGGGTGCCCATAGGCATATTTGGCAGGCATGCTCAACGTCAGCGAGGTGGGAAGAAAATTGCCGGGCAATTGGTACGCGCCGATGTCCACCGCGCCGCTGGTGGCCCGGGCGGTTCCGCGTTGATCCGTGTTGATGCCGGAAATTCCCACGCCGGCCCGCGCGGCCGGGCTGGCCGTGGTGAGCGCCATGGTCATGGTGGGCCCCCCGTTAAAGGCCAACGGTCCGAGTTGCGCCGGGAGGCCGACGAGGTTGCCGTTGACGCCGTTCACCATGCCGCCGGCGGGATTGTAGACGCCGCCGTCCGCGCTCGTGAAATTGTTATGGCTGGAGCTGGCGACATTCCCCATGATCTCGGAATAATAGGGCGAGTTATTGCTGGCGATGATGGTGTCCACCAGCACGGGCAAGGGGCTGGCGAAAACATAGAGGCCGCCGGCTTCGAACGAGGAATTGCCGGTGATAGTGCAGAAATTCAGGTTTAATTGGCCGATGTAGTCATAAATGGCGCCGCCTTGGTCGGTGCCCGTGTTGTTGGCCAAAGTGCAGTTATTCAACGTCGTCTGGGCCAGGGTGTTGTTGTAAAGGGCGCCGCCGAAAATCGCCCGGTTGTTGACCAGGGTGCAACGGTTCAAAGTGAGGACGCCGCTGACATTCTGAATGGCCCCGCCCCAGCCGTTGGTATCCTGCCAGCCGCTGATGGTCAGATCATTGAGGGTGAGCGAATTCAGGTTAACATCACTTTCACAGAGAAACAAACGGAGCTGGGTGGACCCGGAGCTGGCAAGGGTCACGCCACTGTTGCCGGTCAAGCCCTGGATCGTGAGGTCATATTGGTTCTCAAACCCCGGGTAGCTCATATCGAGCGCGGTGTCGGCATCGCCGGTGGCCGTTTGCGACAGATAAATGGTCTGCCCGGCCAAGCCCGGAGCGAAGGTGATGGTATTTTGGCCACCCTCGTTGATCGCCGCGTTGAACGCATCGCGCAGCGTGACGGTGGCACCCAGTTGGGCGATGGTGATCTGTTGATTGTAGCCGGCGGGGTCGGCCGTGCTGTTGACCACAATCGTGGCCGCCTGGGCGGTGTTCGGGCCGCAGATCAAGGCGTACAAGGTCAGCGCGGCCCAGGACAGGCCGTGCAGGAGGGGCGATAATTTTAATTTCTTAACGTGGTAGGTTTTCATTTTATGGGTTGGTTTTCAGGTTTCGGAATGATGACTGGTGATCAGAGGCCCGACAGGATTGCGGCCAGCTTTTCCAATTCAGATTTGTGAACAAAGCCCGCGGTGCCCAGTTCCCGGGCCTCCCGGCGAAATTCCTCCTCGCCGTGATTGCTGATGATGATCACGCGCGCATCGGGATACCGGAGTTTCAGTTGGCGCGTGGCGGTAAAGCCATCGATCCCCGGCAGCTCGATATCCATCAGCACCCAGTCCGGCGATTCGGTGGCATAGCGTTCCAGCACCGCCGACCCGTCGTCGCATTCCACGACCAGTCCGGCGGGCAGAAAGGCGCGGATGACCTGCCGGAACCCGGCATGGTCATCGACGATCAGGAATTTGGTCCGGCCACCAGCCACGCGAAGAGCATCCCCAAAAAACGTCCGCCGGTGAATGGAGGCACCCACCCGAAACCCATGGAGGTGTTTACCTACGGCATTAGGTGTTTCTACTCATGCCCTGGATAACCGGCCATTGTTCTCGCAGGCAAATTTCAACCGGCGGCGGCTTGCTGGCAGTCCCAGTTTTGCGCTCAGATTCGGGCGGTGGTTCGCCGCCGAACGGTGGCGGTCCGCACTATTAACCCAATTTATTTTTTGGAGTTTTTTTCGCAATCGGTTTGCAATCGGTTTAAGACGGGGAGAAGTTGAGAGTTGGGCGGCGGGAAATGCGGAGGGGAAAGTGTCGGAGAAATGACAGCTCAAGGTGATGAGTTCATTTCAGTTGCAGTCGCGGCGCGCGCGGAGCGGCGCGCCCTACCAACCTTATTCCAATCGTTGCATACCGCCATCACGACGCCTGCCTTTCCTTTTGTTGCCGGCTTTTCCAAAAAATGGGTGTAGCGGCTACATGGCGGGTTTTTGGAAAAGGAGCATTATCGATGTGTGAGTTGGGGGCAGTGCGTTGGTGAATTGAGAGCGGCGAAGCAGGCGGTTTTTAGTTGAGAGGGCGGAGATGCGGGTGGCAAATCTTTCTAGGGGGTTGGACAGCCTTTGTCCAACCGGGTGTGGCAGGATGGCGGGCGTGAAAATGAAAAATGACGAATGCCATGGCAAAAAATTTCAAGGGTTCCGTGGTCAAGCGTTCAGGAAAAGCGACCGCTGGCAGGATGGCGGCGTTCCGGCGGCGTTTGCGGGGACGAGCCGGTGCGGTGCGGTGCGTGCCGCACTGGCCATCAGCTTGACCTCGCCGATGGAATTTATCCGACTGAATCCGAGTGAATCCGACTGTTAAATTTTTCAAACCCGATCCAAAGCCATTTTTGTCAAAAAATGAGGCGCGAAAGCCAATCAAATGAGACCAAAGTCATGAGCCACGAATCCCATCACGAGGCCGGTGACCGACATCAATCACGAACGCGGGATGGCCTCACGCCGAGGCTGCGAAGGACGCAAAGGTTTGAAAAGCCCAGTAAATTAGGCCGAATCCAAGTAAATCCAAGTAAATCCAACAAAAAAAATTCGTCACGGAGGGGCATAGATGAAACACAGATGAGGCAAAAGCTCCAAGCGTCCAACATCCAAGCTCCAGAGAAGTTCCAAAGTCCGGTCAAATCCGACCGAATCCAACCAAAAATATGAATAATCGAGGACGAGGACGAGGACGAGAACGAGGACGATCCGCCTGGGGCAGAGTTTGGTGTGGCGGGGGAGGAATAATACCAACTACGTAAATAATCTGGTATAAGTTAGGTGGTGGGCTTAAGCTTGAGGGATGGCAAGACCCCGAACAAAACTAGATCGTAGCGGCGAGGCTGATTTGGTCATCCGCCGCCTTGAAACGGAACCTCCCGGTGCGC
>JARLJW010000017.1 GCA_031290985.1 Verrucomicrobiia bacterium
AGTAGCTGGAGCGGATGTCCGGCCCCTTCGTGCCGTCGGCCCGCGAGTATTTCCGCTTCTATGGCCTGGACCGCGCCAAGCTGGCCATGGCCAAGCCCGGCGCGCTGGTGATGCATCCCGGCCCCATGAACCGGGGCGTGGAGATTGCGTCCGACATTGCCGATGACGTTGTGGTGAGCCTGATTTCCGAACAGGTGGAGATGGGCGTCGCCATCCGCATGGCGATTCTCGATGCTCTTTCCAGGGGCATGACATGAACCGCCGCATCGCCTTCCGCAATGCGGATATCATCAACCTGCTGCGCATCCAGCACGAGCGCCAGCGCAAGACCATGTTCCCGAGCACGGGCGAATATACCAATCTCTACGGGCTCACCAAAGCCCGCCTGGCCCGGACCAAACCCGATGCGCTCATCATGCACCCCGGCCCCATCAACCGCGGCGTGGAAATTGACAGCGAGGTGGCCGACTGCGGCCGGTCGTTGATCCTGGAACAGGTGACCAACGGCTTGGCAGTGCGCATGGCGGTGCTGTTTCTCATCAACGGCGGCAAGGCCCTCACCGAAGTCGTGGCCGCGTAACTCGCTCGGATCCACTTTTGGCTCGCAACCGCAGCCCTTTTTTTGCAAAATTGCCGCTGCCGCGCATGAAAGCTAAAATCATCATTACTCCGAAAAAGGCCGTGCTGGACCCCCAGGGCAAGACGGTTCAGACCGCTTTGGCCCAAATGGGTTATACCGGCATTGCGGATGTCCATATCGGTAAGTACATCGAGATCGACCTCGCTCCCGGCACCGACAAGGCAATGGCGCAGAAGATGTTGAATGACGCCGCGCACCGCCTGCTCAGCAACCCGGTGATTGAGGACTACAAGTTGGAGCTCGAATGAACTTTGCCGTCCTCCAATTTCCCGCCAGCAACTGCGATCAGGATGCGGTGCATGCGGCACGGCTGCTGGGCCATTCTGCGCGCCTGGTCTGGCACAAGGACGCCGCGCTGGGCGATGCCGATATCGTCATCGTGCCCGGGGGCTTCAGCTACGGCGATTATTTGCGCTGCGGCGCCATCGCCCGGTTCAGCCCGGTCATGCAGGCGGTCAAGCAGTTTGCCGACAACGGCGGGCTGGTGCTGGGAATTCGCAACGGCTTTCAGGTGCTCACGGAGGCGGGTTTGCTGCGGGGAGCGCTGATTCGCAACCGGGACCTTCAATTCCACTGCGAATTCATCCATCTCAAGACGGCCACCACGAAATCGCCCTTTAGCCGCCGGATTCCCGCGGGCAAGCTGCTCCGCGTGCCCATTGCCCACGGCGAAGGCTGTTATTTTGCGGATGCCGACACCTTGGCCGCGCTCGAACGGAACGATCAAATTCTTTGGCAATATTGTGATGCCGCCGGCAACGTGACCGATTCGGCCAATCCCAACGGGGCGCTGCAAAACATCGCCGGCATCTGCAATGAACGTCGCAATGTGGCCGGCCTCATGCCCCACCCGGAACGGGCCTGCTAAGCGCTGCTGGGCAGCGACGACGGACGCCTGATCTTCGAAAGTCTGCTGGCGGAAATGAAGGATAAGCCGGTGGCGGCCTGAGTGGCTTACGCCAGCATCCGGCACAGCCGCAGCACCAGCGGATGGCCATGCAGCGTGAGTTTGGTGGTGTTCACCCGCACCGGCAGGGCACTGCCATTGGCCAGCGTGATCGCGCATTCAAAGGGCGCTGAATCATCCGCGCCCGCCTGGTTCAGCACGGCCAGCACTTGGGAGATCTTTCGTCCCAAGATCTCCCCCCGCTGGCACCCCAGCATCGTCTCCGCGCAACGGTTGGTGTCGATGATCTTCCCCGACTTGGCATCGGTCAGAAAGGCGGCATCCGCCAGGCATTCGAACACCTCGCGGTATTTGTGTTCGGATTCGCGCATGGCCTGCTCGGCCCGATTGCGTTCGGCCCGCTCTTCGGCCTCGCGCAAGGCCCGGTCCACGGCCGGAATCAGCCGCATGAGCCGGTGTTTGAGCACATAATCCGTGGCGCCGTTCTTCAGGGCCTCAATGGCCGTGTCCTCGCCAATAGTGCCTGAGACGTAAAGGAAGGGCGTGCCGGGGCTCTTTTCCCGGGCAATGAACAAGGCCTCCCGGCCGTCGAATCCCGGCATGGTATAATCGCAGAAAATGAGGTCGAATGGCTCGCCTTCCAAGCGCGCCACATAATCCGCCCGCGTGTCCACGCGCACCACTTCGCTATGCGGCCAGCGCGCGCTAACCATCGCCTGGTTCAGTTCGGCGTCGGCCGCGTTGTCCTCCAGGTTCAATATTCGCAAGGACGTTTTCATGGGAACCTCCCGGGTTCAATTTCGCTGGATTTGATGCTCGCAACATAAGCTGGTTTGGCCCGGATGCAAATGGGGAATCCATGCCATTTACCAATTCAGGCGGTCCATTAGAAGAAGCAGCCACGCACCGGGGCGATAGGGTGTGAGACAAAATTCTTCATTTAGGCTGCCAGCGGCAGGGCATCATTCAGGGCGGCCTGTTCATTCAGCCTGTATTTCCAAAAGTCCTCCAGGCGGTGGCTACTGTGAATGCAGCGCAGGGCGAGGATATTCTGAGCTCCAGACTCCGACCAGAACATGCCCGATTGTTTGCAGCGCCCGCCAATGACGGTCTTGCAGCCGGCTTCCACCACGCCCGAACCGATGAAGTAGCCCGCCGCCCGGAAGGTGCCATACTGCATCCGGCTTACGTTGCGCACAAAGTAGCCCAAGGCTTGCTCCACGGCTGCGGCCACGGGTTGGCCAGCGCATTCTTGGCGGGTCTCATTGATCAAGGCCTGGACTTTATCTTTAAGGAGTCGCTTGGCCCAACGCCGCAGCCGCTTTTTGTAATCTGGATGCTCCTTGCCAATCAAGGCTGCCAACACGTAGCCGGCGTGCTCCATGGCGTGGAAGAAGTCCACGATTTGCTGGCAGTCCTTGAAGCAGAGCCGGCCCATGTTTTCCAGGCCGACCGCCCCGTCGATGAGCACCACCACCGTGGCCGCGCTGCCCAAACCGCGGCGAAGCGCCTCTTGGCGCAACAGCGGACCGAAAGCGTCAATGGACTGAAAGCTCGAAACATAGGTCGTGGATTCATAGTCCCGCACCGGATGGCCTTGCTCGTCGGTGCGGTGCTGGGTGAACACGCAACCCAGGTAAGCTTGGCGGGTTTTGGCCGTGCCGTCGGTCTGCTTGCCGCGCCGCCCCTTCAATTCCTCCGGCACCATCGGCACGCCAGTGCCGTCGGCGCTGACATACAGGATCGAGGCGTCGCAGGCGCTGGGTTGGGCCTCCCGCTCCTGCCAAGTTTGGGCATCGCCGCCCACCCGTTGCACGACCCGTTGAATCTGCCGCGCCGAAACGGTAATCCCCCCGGTCTGCTCCAAGTGTCGCTCGGCTTTCAGGTAGGTCGGCTCATCGGCGCCCTCCAGGCAGATCAGCTTGGCCAGAGCCGGCGTGTAACTCCCTTCCAATCCCAGCGCCGCGTCCGCCGGATAATGGCCGGTTTGCTTGCCCGCATGGTAGTAGTAATCCCGCTGCAACTGGAAGTGACCAAAGATGCCTTGTACCGCCAGACTTTCCCGTCCCTTACGAAGCTCCCCCGGCTTGGACTGGTAGGCCGCATCCGCACGATCCACGGCTTGTTGGAGTAGCCAGCCGACTAACGCATTGGCGGATTTGAAAACCGCAGTGCGGACCAGAACCTCCAATTGGGCGACGGCGCTGCCCTGTAACTCCTCTGTTTGAAACGACGCGATCAGCCGTTGGATTTCTTCCTCCTGAGCCAGACGGATTTCCGGCGGGCAGCCTTTTTTTTTAAGCCCGCGATGTTTTGGCGGGTTTCCTCAATAATCAAATCGGCATATTGCTCGGTCAGTTGCCGGTACTGGGAGTGGCCAGCCAGGGCGGCCTCCACGGCTGGCAGTTCCGCCAGCGAAACATAGCGGGTGTGATTCTTGCCATCCCGCCAATACTGAAGCTTGTGGTAGGGGCCGGAGACACCCGAACGATCTTTGAAAGCGTAGTCGGAGAGTTTTCCCCGCTCCATGGCGGCGATGGCGGCGATTTGTTCAAGAATAGATGTTTTGGTAGGCGGATTCATATTGTGACTAGTATCCTAGTCACTTGTTCCAGAGAAAACAAGCCGTGTTTTCCAATTTGAAGAATTTTGTCTCACACCCAAATCCAGCGAATTAAAAAAATCAGTATTGACGATCTGCCTTTACCTGATAGAGTTCACCACCCGGCTGTTGACGGTACTTAAAAAGTTCCGCAGTTGATTCCGGTTTGTTGGGCGAGGTGGATCAAAATGGAAGTGTGAGCTTTGATTTGTTACCCACGGTTTGGGTGCCAGACGCCACTTTGGTTGATTCACTGTCCGCAAGAACAATTTGACAAAATGAAATCTGTAACATTGAAAGCGTTCCCGCGCACGCTCCTGCAGCGCGGCGGAGTCAAGAAACTCCGTACTTCGGGCCGTGTGCCCGCCGTCATTTACGGCCGTCAGACCAAACCCCAAAATCTCGAAGTAGGTTTCGACGAAATCACCGACTTGCTTCACCACTCCGCCTCGGAAAACGTGCTGCTGGATTTGGTTATCGAGAACGACGCCCGCGCTCCGCGTCTGGCCTTGGTGCAGGAAGTTCAGCACCATCCCTTGAGCGGCGATGTGCTCCATTTGGATTTGCATGAGATCGCCGCGGACGAAAAGGTGACCGTTTTTGTCCCCGTGGAAACAGTCGGCGAAGCCGCCGGCGTCAAGAATTCAGGCGGCACGCTGGATCACGTGATGTTCAAGCTCCGGGCTCGCGGACTGGCCAAGGATTTGCCCGAACAGATCATCCTCGACGTCACGCCGCTCGAAATCGGCAAGTCGATTCACATCGGCGAAGTGGTGGCCCCCGCTGGCGTTGAGATTCTCGGCGAAAAGACCCGTGCGGTCGTCACCGTGGCTGCTCCTCGCGCCGAGGAAGAAGTGGCTCCTGCCGCCACGGCTGCGGTTGCGGCTGCCGGCGATGTCGAAATGACGAAGGAAAAGAAGGAAGATGGCACCGAGGGCGAAGGCGATGCCAAGCCGGCCAAGGGCGATGCCAAAGCGGCCGCCCCCGCGGGCGACAAGAAGACCGAGGCCAAGCCCGAAGCCAAGGCCGAAAAGAAAAAGAAGTAATTACTTTGATGCGGGTTGCCGGTGGCGCGTCCGTTATTCCGCAGGAAGCGGATCGCGCAACCCGGCTCAGCTCACATGGAAAATGTTTTCCTCATCGTGGGCCTGGGCAATCCGGGTGCGGATTATGCCAAAAC
>JARLJW010000101.1 GCA_031290985.1 Verrucomicrobiia bacterium
AGTCTCTTCTCGGCAACCAAGCGCAAGGCGCGAGGCTACCGTTCCACAGAGTATCAGACCGCCATGCTCTACTTCGTAGCGGGCAAGTTAGAAATCCCATATTATAGTTAACTACCCATTACAAACGTCGAGGAACCAATTATGATTATTTACCATGAGTCCAGGGTGCAGTATTTGGCGGACGTGGATAATAATCTGCTCAAGAAAAAGCTGACGGATGCTTTTTTAAAGCTTGGGCAGTCCGTTCCTAGTGATCACTACGTTTGGGCTGACGAATATCGTGCCTTCGCTCAAGCTCTTCAAAAAGCCGATGTTAACGACGAGATTCATGTCGCGATCGAGTACAACATATCCGCTGCGGGCCGTTTCCGTATCGACGTTTTGTTAGCTGGGAACGATGGGCGCACCGATAATGCATTGATTATTGAATTGAAAGCATGGGAAACCGCTGACCTGTCAGACTACCCAGATTTGGTCTTTTCTCCCATTGCCGGCGGCTCGATTCAAAACCACCCTTGCGTGCAGGCGCGCCGTTACAAGGGCATGATTTTGCGATTCAATCAGGACATCAAGCAACAAAATATCCAGCTACACTCCTCGGCATATCTGTTCAATCTTCATCGCCGCAATCCGGAACCCCTGGAGGATGCTCGCTACCAGAATGTTTTGGATGACACTAAATTGTTTTTGGCGAACGACATCACGCACCTGCGGGTTCATATCGAAAAGATCGTTCCACATAAGCCAAAGCAAGACGTCCTGTTCTATATCGAGCACGGGCGGCTCCGGCCTTCGGATGAATTGATCGAACGCGTGAGCGGGATGCTCGACGGAAATGAGGAGTTCTTATTGGTGGACGAGCAGAACATCGCATTTCAGGTCATCCGGCATGAGATATTTAAAGCGTCTAAACCAGTTGTTTCCGATCGCCATGTATTCGTGGTCGAAGGCGGACCAGGCACCGGCAAATCGGTGATTGCGGTCCGATTGCTTGCCGAGATTCTTCAGGCTAGGAAAATGGGTTTTTTTGTGGCCCCCAACAGCGCGTTCCGCGATACGTTGATTGAATATTTGGCCCGCGGCAATACCGGTTACCGTGAAGATGGTCAGGCATTATTTCGGTCTTCTTGGAGTTTTCATGATGTCGATTTTTCCCATGGTGGACAAAACGATGTGCTAATTGTCGACGAAGCGCATCGACTTAAGGATAAAGCATACCGTTACTTGGGAAAAAGCATGGTGGACGACATGGTTCGAGCCGCGCGGATTTCTGTCTTTTTTATCGATGAAACCCAACGCGTTTCATGGAACGACACTGGTTCCGTGGCCACGATCAAAGCGGCAGCCAATAAATACAAGGCCGAATTCCATCCTCCCATCAAACTCACCGCGCAATTTCGGTGCAATGGGTCAAGTGGTTATGTGAATTGGTTGGACGATGTGTTGCAGATTCGGCCGACCGGCAATTTTGAGAACTGGGGAGACGGGCAGTATGAATTCAAAATCTTTGATGCTGCTGCTGAACTCTATGCCAATTTAAAGCAGAAAAATCAGAACAATAAAGCCCGTCTCATTGCTGGCTATTCTTGGGCATGGCCAAAGCTGGGTCGCCAACGCGGCACGACTGCCAAACATGTTCAAGCCGGAAACCTATCGTTGCCGTGGAATTATGCAGGAGAAAACTGGGCAACCAGTAAGGACGGTATTGAGCAGGTGGGTTGCGTGCATACCAGCCAGGGCGTTGAATTCCATTGGATGGGTGTCCTGATCGGCGAGGACCTCATTTATCGCGATGGTAAAATCATCGGTGTTCCCGAAAAAAGAGCCAAAACAGATCAATCACTGCGCGGCTGGAAATCTGATTTTGATAGAGCGGAAGCTGATGCCGTAAAGGAGCAGGTTGTGCTCGATAAAGTGCAATTAATTATCAAGAGCACTTACAAAGTCTTGTTGTCTCGCGGCAGCAAGGGTTGCTTTGTCTGGTGTGCTGACCCGGCCTTGCGCAACTATTTGAAACAACGTTTGCAACTTGTCGGTGGGAAGATGCCGAAGATTGGTTGACACTGGACCACCAATTCCCTGACCCTGGCTTCGTCCATGCGCTATTGGTGGGTCAATCATAAGCAGACCTTCAAACACGAGTTCGAAGGTCATTATATTTGGTCGCCCAAACGCAAGCGTGACGGCGCCCGCAATCGTTTTTACGATTTCCTCCGGGAAGTCACTCCAGGGGATGTTGTTTTCTCCTACGCTTCCGGCGAAATTCGCGGTGCCGGTTTCGCAAATTCCTACTGTTACACTTGCCCGCGCCCGGCTGAATTTGGGCATATCGGCGATGCCTGGGACGTCGTCGGGTGGCGGGTTGATGTCGAGTTTCACCCTTTTTCCAACCGTCCCCGTCCGAAGCAGCATCTGTCTCTGCTTCGTCCTTTATTGGAGCGCGAAAAATTTTCTCCCTTGCAGGCGACTGGCGATGGCCTGCAGCACATCTACCTCACTTCTATTTCTGAAACCCTTGCCCAGGTCATCCTTGGTTTGGCCGGTCCTGATGCGCACGTGTTTGATGGTTCCATGTTGCACGATGCTGCCGCTCCCTTGACGGAGCGTGAGCTCTCTGGCCAGCAGGAATGGGAGGATATCGAGCAGCGTCGTATCTTCGACGCCGAGATTCCCAACACCACGCGCCAATCGCTCATCAAGGCCCGGATCGGGCAGGGACTGTTCAAAGAACGCGTCACCCGCATTGAACGTTCCTGCCGGATTACCTTCGTGGACAATCCCGCCCATTTAATCGGCAGTCACATCAAACCCTGGCGTGAATCCACAAATGACGAACGCCTCGCGGGCAGCAATGGGCTGCTGCTCACGCCCACGGCCGACCATCTTTTCGACCGGGGCTTTATCAGCTTCGAAGATAGCGGCGAAGTATTAATTTCTCCGGTTGCGGATGTCACCTCTCTGAAACGGATGGGGCTTGATCCCCAACGCCCGCCTCGGCCGCAGGCTTTCAATACCGATCAGAAATATTTCCTCAACCATCATCGTCGGGAAACATTTCTTGCCGCCGCCAAGTCCTGATTCTGGCCTTGGATTCTTCACAACGATTCCGCCATGGCGATGGCTTCAAACTCCGAACAGATTTCCGGATGGTTGGCGTTCAGATACCGGACGACCTTCCCGTTCTTGAGCAGGTTTTTGACGTAGGTTTGCGCCGTTTGCAGGGTGAACATGTTTTCCGTGTAGGTATCCGTGACGGCTTTTAATTCCCGTTCCAGCGATTCCATTTCACTTTCCATCCGGGCGATGTCCTCGGCCGACATGCCGGCTTTTCGCTTGGGTTCATCTGGGTTCATAAGTTGATGCTTAGGCGTTCCCAGGACCATGGCCTCGGCGTAACCGACAACGTAGTTGTTCATCGCGACCATCATTTCCGCCATTTCAATCTGCCGGTTTCCATTCACGCTCTTGAACAGCCTCAGGGCTTTCGGACAGATGTTTTTGTCTTTCAATAATTCAGCCGCGTCCGGATGAATCCCTCTCAGCAGGTTGATGGAGGCTTGCACCACCCGCAGCGGCATATTCAGCACCACGGCCAGTCGTTCCGGGCTGACGCCATTATTCACCGCTTTGACGATCATCTTGTGCTCCTGAATCGGCGGCAACCGGCTGATGCGGGCGTTGTAGGTGTAGCACTCGTCGTCCGTGGCGATGATGCAGTCCGCTTCGATCTTGCCCAAGTCTTTCAGGGCAAAATAACGGAGGTGCCCGTTTTTCAGCATGTACTTTCCGGGCGTATCCTTTTGCGGATAGACCACCAGCGGTTCCACCAGCCCCGTGTCCGGGATGGAACCGAGAATCGCCTTATAACGGTAGGCTTCCTTCTCATCGTCTTTAACCAGCCGCATCGGCAGGATGTCTTCCAGCGGCAACTGGATTTTCCGCAGTTCAAACGCAATTTTGGGCTCGCTCATGCTGTTTGTTTGGTTTGGGGCGAAAGTTTGACCGACAAATATTTTGGCATCGTCGCCAGGCCCTCGGCGCGCAACAGTGTGCCGAAGTTTTCATCCGCCAGCAGCTTGTTGAAGCCCGTCACGATGAAGCCCAGCTTGGCATCGCATACTTTGGCCTTTTTGATCATCAACTTCTGGCGCTGGCTTTCCTTGCGGTACGAATTGACCATGCTTTCCACGCTGGTTTTGGGTTTTAATCCGGATGCCTTGCCACCGCGTTGCTTGCCGATCAGCCGCCGGCTCTCGATCAGCCCTTTGACGTATTTCAGGGATTTGTAGTCGAGCTGCTTTTCCTCGTAAGCTTTGAGCAGTTCGTGCTGGGTTTCAATGGTATCCGTCTTGGCAATGTCCACCGCGACCCACAGGGGAATCTTGCCGGTGACGGCGGCCTCCAGCAACCGCTCCTCGCCCGCGTTGCTCAGGCTCGAATAGGCCCGGACCAGGCTGTCGCTCACGTCCAACTTTTCGCTGATTTGTTTGATTGTATTGCCCAAAGCCTGCAACCGTTCGATTTCCCGGATCAAATCCATTGGCTTGGGATAGCGCCGGGCGATGTTTTCCACGAGGCTGCGGATCAGCAGGTCCTGCTTTGAAATTTCCGAAACGATGGCCGGAATATCTTTGTGCCCGAGCGCCCGGAATGCCTCCATCCGTCCCTGTCCGCAAATTAAATCATACCCGGCCACTTCGTGGTCGCTCGCGTGCCGGCGGCTGACTTGAATCGGCATTTTTAGGCCAACATTCCTGATGCTCTTGATGATGGTCTCAAACTTTTTCGGGTCTCGATGACGTGGATTGACCACGCGGATTTTCTCAATGGGTATCAATTCGATTACCTCACTCATGCGAGTTCCTCCAGCTTCACGCGTTCCGCCATGCCGAAGAAATACT
This sequence comes from Verrucomicrobiia bacterium, assembly GCA_031290985.1. GTDB lineage: Bacteria > Verrucomicrobiota > Verrucomicrobiia > Limisphaerales > UBA11358 > UBA11358. Next base: position 4,902 of record JARLJW010000101.1, read on the forward strand.
CCAAGGTGTCAAACCGGTAGGTATCCAGACAAATGCCGTTGGCCTCAGCCACCCGGAGGTTTTCCCAGGTCATGTCCAGCCCCGGTAGCACATAGTAGTCGCGGATGCCCTCATTCGCGGCATCCATCCGCACGGCAATGGTGACGTCCGGCCGGGCGCTGCCATCCAGCCGGATGAGCCAGCGCGACGAACCTGTGCCCGTTTCCGTATGCCGGCACAGCACGATCGACACGCGCATTTCACCGTTTAGCTCCAGCAATTCGGTTGCGTCGTTCCAGACGGCTTGCGCTCCCAGGTCGGATATTTTTTGGACCACTTCGGCCACAATCTCCGGATGCCGTTTCCGCAGCCGGCGGTTTTCTTCAATGAAGCTGAAATCAATCCCGGGATCGTAGCCGATAAGCTTGTAAGCGCTTACAAGGGTGCCGAAGCGATGCCGAAACGCCGTGCTCGATGGCAGGCCTTCCGCTTCGTCAATCAGGATGCCCGAGATGCGTCCGTGTTTTAATAACACGGCGCGCAGTTTTTCCAGCATCTCCTCATCGGTCAGCTTCTGGCTTCTCGCCAGGATGATTTCATGTGCCCGCCAGAATAAATCCGGCTCCACCACGCCCTCAAATGCACCGTCCGCCCGGATCCATTTATCCGGTGGGTTGTTCACGTGCTTTTTCTTCAACTTGCACGAGGTCCGGTGATACACGTTGTTGCCGATGTATTTTTCGTTGGTCAGGATTTGATGCACCGTTGCCCGGTTCCAGTCCCGCCCAAAATCAGTCTTCACGCCCTGCCCATTGAGGATGGTTGCGATCTCGGATTCCATCTTCCCTTCATTGATAAATGACTCAAAAATCCACCGGACGATGATTATTTCTTCTTCCGGCCCTCGAACCAGCACCACGCGGTCGGTCTGGATGCTTTTTTGTTCACCCATCTTGAGCGTCGCCTTCCGTTCTCCGCTCTGGTCGATCAGCATCCGGCGCAAGCCGAACCCCGCCGTCCCGCCTTGCTTGTAACCGAGTTGGATCAACCGGCACGCGCCTTGAAACACCTTTGAGGACAGCTCGCGACTGTATTCGCCCGCCATGGCCCGCTTCACGCCCTTGACGATGGTGGATACCGGACTGCCGTCGTTCTCGAATTGCTCCGCACAGTAATGAACCGCCACGCCAGCACGACGGCAGATGTATTCATAATAGGCGCTCTCGTCGGCATCCTGAAACCGCCCCCACCGGCTCACGTCATAGACGAGAATGTTGGCAAACTCCGCCCGTCCCTCCTGGACATCCCGCAGTATTTGCGCCAGCGAGTCGCGGCCTTGTATGTTCAGCCCGCTTTTGCCCTCGTCCGAATATTCCTTCACGATGGTTAACTCGCGCCGCTTGGCGTATTCGCGAATGACATCCATCTGGTTGCTCGTCGAATACTGCTGGTGTTCCGTGGACATGCGCACGTACACCGCCGTGCATTTTGCCCAACGCTCAGTGTCTGCTCGGCTCATGTCGCGTGTTGCTGGTTTAGGTTCATGGTTATTTTTTGGCTCCCGTAGGAAACGATTGTTACAGGTTAAGCACTAACCACCTGTCCGACCTATCACTTCTTGTAGCGCACCCGGCGCTTGCGCCGGTGCCCTCGCCAGTAGCCTTTGTTGTTCGCCCGCCATTCGCGGACTCGGGCCACCTCTTCCGGCCCACACCATCGGTGGAGATTGGCCGGCCGGGATCGCCACCGTTGCTGGCTGGACGCTTTGCTGGTCTTTTGACAACGCCGCCGTGAACAATATTTTTGGTGGAAGGCCGTTTTCGGGTTCACCTTAAACAGCTTGTTGCAGCCAATACAATTTTTGCGTGGATGCTTCTTACGCATCCCGCATTTTTAGCCACCCGTGTGTCGCGCTCACCTCGAAGCTGACTGAGAAAGGGATTAAGCCCCAAAGCCGTGAAATGATTGATGCTGGCCAAAGTATTTTGGATTCGGCCGCAGCGTCACTCCGGCCGCAAATTGGAGCAGCCGGCCGGCATACGGCTGGAGCCGCAATCCTTCCGGCCCGTTTTCGGTGAACCGCTGCGGTGCCAGCATCACCCGCCCATCATCACGCACGGCCCACAATCCCTCGTCGAACATCCAGTGCGCGTTTTTGCAGAGTGCCAGCCCGTTCTCGATGTCATCATTCTGGTTTTCTGCAAACGGCTCGATATGCGCGGCATCCACAATCGCCGCACCATCAGCCGTCAGGCAGCACAGCCCGGTCAGGGCGCATGTAAATTTGTAGCGCGAGACCACTTGCACTGCAAACCGGGCGCTCCGGCCCCTTTTGCGGGCCACTTCTTCGGCCTCCCGGTTCAGCGTGGCCATGTGTGGTTCATTTCGGTCCGCTCGATCCACACATAATCCCAAGCTCACCAGCAACGCCACCCGCTCGCGTGGCTCAAAATAGCGTGAGATTAACAACAGCCGGGCCTTAAGCCGGAAATCGGCATCGTCCAGCAGATCGAAAAACTCCTCGTGCATTTCACACACGAAGCACGATTCCGGCGATTGCGCGCCGGCCATCTCCAGGGTGAACCCTTGCCAGAACCCCTGCGTCCGCAGGTAGAAGAAAGGCATCCGCATGTCCAGGCGCGTCGGCCAGCGTTCGGACACCAGCGCGCCATAAGATTTGAAACGTAGTACCAGCCCGGCGGTCCGCGTGAACGTCCGGCCAGCCAGTTCCCCGGCCTCTGCCATGTCGAGCAGGCAGAGTAGCAGCAGTGGTTTGTGCGGTGCCTTGCCCCGGCACTTCCCGCTACCCGTCGCCGCGTTCAGCTTCGTCAGCTTCCCCAGCCACTTTTTCACCAGTTCGTTTTTCATTTCAGATTTTCAGGTGATATAGAAATTCTGGCCTTTAATGGGACTTTTTGGGGGAAAATCATTTGCCGCCATGACGTTTGTAAAGCGCACTAGTACAGAGGCCCGGTCAATCTCGGCAACTGATTCAACCTCCGCCGAACAACAAATGACCGGTGGCATTTCACCCCAGCCGCACCGGTGAACGAAAACACGTTCACTGTGTTGCTTGGCCTCCCGGCAATGCTTTCCTATTTCTTTGGTGGTTTGTATTGCCTCAATGAGTTGGTCATTTAACCAGGCATTGATCCACGGCTGATTTTCATCTCGTTGATGGTGCACCACGACATACAGAGGCATGCCCACATTCTAATTCCCTGTAGGTCCGGATCCAAGTAGTTACCACAGCCACGCGCCATCCGCTACCGTGACTCTTGATGCCCTTAAACGATATAAACAGCACTGACACTGTCAGTCAAACTGTCAGTGAAAGGGAGTAAACATTTAAGAGAGATTCCGGCGTGTTAGCTTGGATAACCCTTGTATTTACAGGCTATTTTGCTATTCTAGCACAACTGAATCGCAGCCAAAGTCGCAGCGCGACCCTGCCCACCACCGGAGCATTGGCCGCGATCGATTTCACCATCCAACCCACCATTTATTGCTAGAGCGTTTCCACTTTTTTGAAAGATTCGCACTTTTCATCCGTATTGTTAAGTAGTGGAAGAATTTCGTTGTCCGCTCAGGGTTGGCAGAGAGGTTTTGCCCGCGGCGCGTTCCGGACAACGGCCTCAATGGACGCGTTGCACTTCTGAGCGCCTCGGTGAAGGCGTTTAAACCTTCTCACCAATGGGGCCGGGCGCAAGCCCGGCCCTGTTTTATTTCCGGAAACCGCTAAAATTCACCAATCGGCCGGCATCACTCCGGCTTCGCCTCGAAGAGGGGCATCAACTTTTGCAGCGCAGCGCGCAATTCGACCGCCGAGGCGTACCGCGATTTCAAATCCGGCTGGCAGGCCCGGAGGATGACGGCATTCAGCGGCATGAAATTCACCGGGTCCGGACTGGCCACCAGCGTGGTTGAAATCTCCGGGAAAACCGTGGCGCTGTGCCCGGTGCTCAGCACGTAAAGCAACATGCCGAGCGCATAGATGTCCGCCTGCGGGGTTCCGGGCCGCTCCGGTGGCGGCGGCATGAAACCATGGGTGCCCACGATGGTTCGTTCCTGATCGTCCGGGCGGATTTCCGTGATCAGCCCCATGTCCGCAAGCTTCGGTTCGCCGTTGATGAAAATCACGTTCTGCGGTTTGATGTCGCGATGCGCCATGCCGCGTCCATGGATGAATTCCAGCGCCTGGCACAGGGCCAGCCCGATGCGCACGCATTCCTTCACCGGCAGCCGTTTTCCCGGCAGCCGCGCGCGCTCACTGGACAGGTCGCGCGGCTTGTAGGCGGACGGGTTCTTTTCCCAGCCGGGCTCCAGTGCATCGCCCAGTTCCATGGTGTAATAAAAATAGCCGTCCTTTTTTTCGCTGACAAAATCCACCCGCAGCAATCCCGGATGCTGGTCGGAGATGGGCTGGTAGATTTGAACGCCGTTGAACTCGCGTTCGTAGGGCTCGGGATTGTCCTCAAATCTTGACAGATAGACCGCCTTCAAGGCCCGCCATTGTCCGGCGGCATTTTTCGCCAGCCAGACCCGGCCGTATGCACCCACGCCAAACGGCGGTTGCACCAGATCATAACCGGGCGTTACCGGCAACGGCTCCAGCACGACGGTCTGGGTCATTTCCGGGGTCCGCCGCATTTGCACCACCAACGCCCATGCCAGCGCGCACGGCACCTGCCCGCCCACGATGATGAGCCACGGAAACCAGCAGTTCGTGAAATAACTGAGCGAAATTGCCGCAAGCGCAACCACCAGAATGATCCCGCCCGCCCAAGCCAGCGCCTGCGTGAACTTCAACCGACATAATCCGCCACCCAACAAAACACCCGCCACCCCAAACGACAGGAACTCAATCCACCCCGCCGGCCGCTCCAGCGAGTCACCGTTCAACAGGTTCAGGAAGGACGTCACGAGGATTTCCACGCCCCCGGACGCCTCGTCCGTCCAACGCGTGTACGGCGTGGAAAACTTGTCCGTCTTGTCAACCTCGGGCAGGTAGTTTTCCGGCTCGGTGCCGATGAACACGACCTGGTTCCGAAAATAATTCGCGGGCCGGGTCAGTGCGTATTGGTAACTCAACCGCGTCCACGCGCCTTTCGGCCCATAATATCGCAGCCATCTTTCCTGCGGTTCAGGATCCAGGCTGGCACCGGCTTGTTGGGCGGCAACCCACGGCAGGCTGGGATATGGCCCCGGCGAGGGAAACGGCCAGTGCTGGCGGACAATGTGATCCGTGAGATCAGGACTGTACCAGGCCACGCCCCAATGATTGGTGCCAGCCGCCGCCAGGAACAGATCCGCCGGCAAAAGCGCCTCGGCGGCAGCCACCGTGGAAATTGATTCTTCGGCCTGCCCCGCCATCAACACCAGGTTCTTCTGGCGATGCATCGCCGCCGCCAGCGCGGCGTCCTGGCCGGCATCGCGCGGCAACTGGAAAAAGGAATCGAACGCCACCAGCGGACAGCCATCATCCGCCAGCCGGTTCAGCAATTGTGTATGCAGCCCCCGGTCCCAAGGCTGGCCGCGCGTCTGCTTGAACTGGGCGAAGGCCCCGTTGTCCATGAGGATGAGCGTGACCTGGTTGGTCACGGCCCGCGAGCCGAAGCGAAACAGATAGTCGTAGCTGGCATTGGTCCACGGATCGCCGAGCGACGTCCCCCAGAGCAGCCAACCGCAAAGCACCGCCAGCGCCGCGCCCAGGGCGGATACAAGCGACGGATGTTTGGTAAGCCAGCCCTTCACAAGATGCCGACCCGAAGTTTAGTCCATGTAAAATTCTAAGACAGTGTTTTTTGCTTTAGGTTTTACTTTACAAGCCGATGAGGTGGTGGCAGTAGTTTCTCGGGGTTTTGAAAAATCACCCCTGGAAATCGAAGGCACACCATCAATCTAATGCTTATACGGAACACATGAACAAAAACACCTCCTCCCGATCCAGCTTTGTGGCAGCACTTGCGCTGGCCAGCTTTGCAGTTTGCGCCGCTTGGGCAGACAACCAAATGGTCCCCTTCACCCCCCAATCTGGTGGTACGGGTTCAGGCTGCCCCGGCTTGTACACTGGCACGGCAAAAATGACCAATAGCACCGGTTCGTTTTGGATCACGCCGCCGGCCAATGCCACAAACGGTATATTAACGGATGTTTCGGGCTTTCCCGCCCCCTACACCTCGGTGGCGTGTGTGAAGTCCAGAACTAACCTGACGTGGTGCCAGACGAACAGCGTTTCTTTCCCTGCGACCAACAGCACCTCGTACTTGCTTACCATTTACGTCAAAAGCCCGCTGCCGCCGCCGACCAACGGCCAGCCCATGAATATACAAATCACCTGGCAATGAGGCTGGTTAAAAACTGATGCGAAGACGGGCCAAGAACGTCCGGCTGTGGGCCATTTCATTATAAAAATCCAACGGCTCCAGCCGGTATCCTTGGTTGAAAATGTTCAATAAACCGACCGTAAATTCCAAGCGCCGGTGCCACGCACGATAACCAACGTACGCATTGCATTGCCAGAAATCATCACCCGGTTCGCCGAGGGGGTCGGCGTTGTTAAAACCTGAATTATTTTGGTGATACCAGTCGGCGGAAAGGATTGAGAACAGTCCGGAAGGATGATTCCAATTGGCATGAATATCCACCGTATTCAAGATACTTTTCAGACCTTGGGATCCTTGAAATGAGGGATCAGGGTTATTGAAACCAGGCGCAAAGTCCAGATAATTCAAATCCAATCTGGCTTCAGACAGACGATAAACGGCCCCAACCGACCACTGCCTGCCCAGCAGTTGATCCATGGTAAAAACCAATGATTCTTCGCGATAATTTTCAGACTGCCTTAATCCGAGCGGGTAAATTGGATACTCTGTTACATTTGCCGGTATATATGACAAAAAGTCAAAGCCGCCTTGCAACTTGTTTAATTTGGAATATAAAACCTCTCCGGAGAGCGAGAGATATGTTCCAGTATCGAATTTTTGTTCGAGTGAAAATTCAAAGGTATCAAACTTGGAACCACTGGAATCGCCTGCAACCGATTCCGGAACCAAGCTGCGGAACGCCTGGTTGAAACCGGCCACTTCCGTCGGTTCCAGACGGGTGCTTTGGCCATTCGCATATCCTGAAAGCGAACGGGTGTATGCCCCCCGAACAACCGTGTGGTCGCTCGGTTGCCATACAAATCCAGCCTTCGGTGAAAATTGAATCGTTGTTTTCTCCTGGGTGGCAAATGGCGTGGAAGCAACATCGGCGGGTGCATGCAGCCAGTCATATGAAAGCCCTGCTGTCAAAGATAGCGGGTCGGTGATTTGCCACGTGTGATAGCCATAAACATTATAATGGTGAAAATTTGCGCTGAAGTCCTGCTGAGCCAGATCAGATGTGGGTGGAAAAAAACCGCCATCGCCAGCAGGATCAGCCCACAGCCATTCGTAGTTCTGGTAGCGGATATCCCCCCATTCAAAGCGGGTCCCTACAATGGTAGTATGGTTCGGGGTCTCCCATATCTGCTGAAGTTCAGTTGAATTCAATTCCGGAGTAATTGCTACATGCTCACCCACATCGACCATTCCCTCCCCAAAAATATGACCAGGGCTGTCCAGAAACTCAATATATTGAGCAGCATTGGTAGCAGCGGCTGATTCACTGCCAACCTGCCGGGAAGCCATGAAAAGAGTGTGAACGCCCGAACTCCATTCATGATGATAGCCAAGATACAAGTTCGGCTGTTGCGTTTCTTTATCTCGAAAAGCAGTGAAGGCATTGGCCTGATTATAATATTCGTTCAAATCGCCCTGGTTAATGTCAACGGTGTCATAGGTGAAAAATGCGCTGTCTTGCGGAGTGAATTGATACTTGAGCGTGACATTTAAATCACGGTGCTCAACATCGTTATTGGGACGCTGGCCGGGGTCAGACTGATATTTTGCCTCAACCCCATAACTGAAATTATCATAGGTTCCAAACTGGGCGCCGCGCTCCGTCCATGCTCCGCGGCCAAGATAGGTCGATTCTGAAACCACGCCGACCCGGTTCTTATCGAAAAGTTTTGAGTAGGGCTGCTCCGACGCTATCGCCGACTGCCAGCCTGCGCTCGTCGGTGCCAACAGGTTGGCAATCCAAAATTCGCTGCTCGAGGGCGTCTCATAACGCAGGTTGCTCCAGTTGGGGTCGCGCATCTGATCAAAGCTGCTGGCGAGAAAAAGGTGTGCAGAATAGTTGGCGTAATCAGAACTCACCGCCCGCCCGGCTTCGCGCATGCTCAAATCAAACATGCCTGCGTCCTGGTACATGCCCGCCAAGTTCGCGCTGCGCACGGCCTGGTCTTCATCCAGCAACAACTGCGAGCGATATACGCTCCGGTTGCCATTCAGCGATTGAGATTTTTCCAAGTCACGGATGGCGTCGTTGATCTGGTTGTCCCGCTGATTTACCAGCGCGGAATAGAGCCACGCGGTCGGATCATTCGGGTCTAGTTTCTTTGCCAGCGCCAGTTCCTTCGTGGCATGCGCGTCGTCACCGGCATGGGCGTAGGCTTTGCCGAGGTAGCTGCGCAGTTCCGCACGCTGGGGTTCGAGCGCGGCGGCCACGAGCAGGTCTTGGCGTCCGCCGGCATTGTCGCCCAGATGGATGCGGGTCAGCCCGCGGCCGAGCCAGGCATTGCCCAGTGCAGAATCAGCGGCAATGGCGCGGTCAAACCATGCGCGCGCCTGCTTCGGCTCATTTTGCGCAGCCAGAATAAAGCCTTTCAGGGCCAACGCCTGGGCGTTGTGCGGTGAGAGAGCCAGGCTCCGGTTCAAATCCTCCAAGGCCGGCTTCGTCTGGCCAAAACTAAATTCCAACTCCGCCGCACGTTCCCACGCAAAGCCGAATTTCGGCGACTTCATCGTTGCCTGTTTCGCGAGTTCCAGCGCCTTCCGCAGGGAGGTTTCGCGCACGGCACGCGATTGCTCGAAGTAGGAGGCGGCCATCAACTCGGATGCAAGTTCCGGCTTGCCGGTGGTGACGGACGGCTGCCGTTTCACGGCGGCGATGAGCTGACGCAAAGCATCACTGAGTTTTTGAGTGCCGGCTTTATCGGACACGGTGGACAAGGCGGCTTCCGCCTGAGCCACTTCGCCGACGGAAAGCAGCAGCGCGGCGTGATAAATATGTTCCGGGGCGGACACGTTGGAACGACCGGCGGGATACTGGTCCAGCGCCGCCAGCAGATCCCCGCTGCGGTAGGCGGCGAGCGAACCCGCGAGGTCCTTTTGCTCTCCATCGGTGAGCTGTAATTCATCCGGGTCCACCACCGCCGGGTAATAAAAGCACCATTGCAAAAGGTTGTTGGCGATGAACCCCGCCGTGCGCCTGGGGGCCGCGCCAAGTTCCACCACGGCCTGATCGCCATTGGTCAGCAGCAATGTGCTCTGATCGTTGCCAAACCGCACTTTGCCATCGACCACGGACAGCGTGGTGGCATCCGCGTCGTTGACCGCCAGCACAAACTCCGTGCCTTCCACGCCGGCCGCCGCGCCGCGCGTGACGATATGGATCCGCCCCGGCTTGTCCCGATGAAAAAATGAGATGACCCCGCGGATCAGATGCAGACCGGCCTGCTCGTCCGGCCGCCCCGGCGCCAAGATCTCCAGCTCGGTTGAGGCGCCAAAAGACACGATGCTCTGGTCGGACCAGCGGAGCGCCACCCGGCTGTTGTTCGCGGTGTGCAACCGGTCCTGCGGGTGTAAAATGTCATTAGTCTGCGCCGCCCGCCAGCCGGCGGCATCTTTGGGGAAGACCTCGACCGAACCCTGAAGCTCGGCGATGCCGATGGCGTTGGTGAGGGAAAAAGCGCCGGCGGGCTGGGCGTACATGCGCGGCACACCGACCGCCGCGAGCACAATAAAAATTGTGGCCAGCACAACCCCGCCAACATTTCGGATGACCAAGTTCACGAATTCCCGTTCTGACACAAGATTTATTGGATTACCGACTGTAAAAAAGCCACAAACACGGAGCTTTTGCAACCCATTTCCGGGCATAATTTGATTGCCATCCGGCACGCGAAAAGCCATTACTTGATTCATGGCAGAATCCGCCGATGAACTGATTCCGACGCGCGCGACATTGATCCAACGCCTCAAGAACTGGCAGGATCAGTCCAGTTGGCAGGATTTTTTTGATACTTACTGGAATCTCATCTATGGCGTCGCCCTGAAGGGCGGCCTGACCCGGGCGGAGGCGGAGGATGTGGTGCAGGAAACCCTCATTTCGGTGGCCAAGCACATGCCCGCCTTCAAATATGACCCGGCCATCGGCTCCTTCAAGGGCTGGTTGTTGAACATGACCCGCTGGCGCATCGCAGACCAGTTGCGGAAGCGCAAACATCTGTCCGTTTCAGATGAATCCGACATGGACGACATGAAAATCGACAAGGCGGCCGAGTCGCTGGCCCCGGACCTTGAAAAGATGTGGGACGTGGAATGGGAAAACAACCTGCTCAATTCCGCCATCGCCAATGCCCGCCGCCGACTGGATCCCGCCCAGTATCAGATCTTTGATTTTTACGTGAACAAGCAATGGCCGCCTGAAAAGGTGGCCGGGACATTTTCCATCCCCATTGGCCAGGTTTATCTGGCCAAGCATCGGGTGACCGAAGCCATCCGGCAGGAAGTCGAGCGTTTGCGCAAAGAGATGATTTGAGTTCCCCTTTCCACGACCTGCCTGGAAGACCGCCCCGCCAATCGCAGCCTCCCAGCATTGTAGTGCAGATTCCTTCCGATAAACCAAGAGGGCCATGATCATTTACGCTGACTTCTGAGTTTTGTTAAAAATAATTTAACTTTTCTGAAAGATTCAATCTTTTGGAACGTAATGTCAGTGGGAAACACGATCAGGGTTGCGTGTTTATGCAAATTTGTACCAGCTCCGTTTGCGGGAAGAATGGGGACGGGTTTTCAGGGAGCAGACGGAGCTGGTATTTGCATGAAATTTTTTACAGGTGTAAACCTCTCCGGGACTTGACGTTACAGTCAAAGTCTCGTCTTTTTTCGTGCCCAGATGAAAAAATGTTAAAAATTTGATTTGCATTGGGATTTATTTGGCGATTCACTGTTTCGTACAAGATATGATTTCAAACGAAAGACCTTCACCATACGGCCGGGGAAACGCGAACAGCTGGCAACATTCGCCGCAGCACAATCCGAACTACAATCCGAACTATAATCCCAACTACAATCCGAACTGGCAGCCCAAGCCGCCCGTCCGCGAGGATTCCCTGAAATCCGGCCAGGTACAGATCGAACGTAAAAACTTCATTTTCTCCCTCAAGGAAAATCCCCGCGGCCGTCTGCTCCGCATTACGGAAGACATCGCCGGCCGCCATAATTCGATCATTATTCCCGCCACCGGCTTGAACGAGTTCAAAAAGCTGTTGGATGAAATGATCAAGGCGTCCGAAGAAATTCCGCCGACAAACGTGCCGCCAGCCGCCTGATTCAGGCTTTAAATACGGCGGCCGGTTTCCAAGGCATCATGGCAACCGGGAAGCCGTGGTGTTTGTTGTCGTGATAAAAATCTGACCCTTTGGGCCGTTCGCGTTCAACGTCCAAGCATCCCGCCAGTGCAAGACTGGACGGCCATCCGGGCTGAATTCCAAGGGCAGCCACACATGCCGTGAGCCGGGCAGATTCCATTGCTGCCATCGGTCGGCCATGAAGATGAAGGTGTCGCCCCGCCCCGCCACGGGCAGCACATAGGTGCTTTGTGCGCCAAACGTTTTATCAGCCCCCTCACCCACGCATGGGTTGCCCAGTTCCGTCCATGGCCCCAGGATGTTGTCCGCCACGGCGGACCGCGCCGCGTTGGGCGCCCACGCCGTGCAACCGGAGGCGATCATGTAATATCTGCCCGCACGCTTGAACACGGCCGGCGCCTCCATGCTCCGGCCGATGAAAATCCGGCTGTATTTCCCCGCCGGTCGCAGATAGTCATCCGTGAGCAACGAAACATGCATCGTGGGATTTTCCTCCGAAGAGTAAAATTGATAGGCCTTGCCGTCGTCATCCACGAAGACCGTCATGTCCCGCGCCATCTGTCCCGCGGCGAAGTCCCGCGCCAGCGGGTTTGACCGGCCGGGCACTTTGTCCGCCTCCGTGACATTCTCCGGCCACACTCCGGCATCGGGCCGGAAGCTGCCCAGGTACCTGAACGGTCCGGCCGGGCGGTCACTCACCGCCACGCCGGAGCGGGAGGCGGCGTAATTGGCGCTGTCGATGTGCATCCACATGACGAACTGTTTCGTGGTTTTATTGTAGATGACCTTGGGCCGTTCCAGGACCTTGCTGGGATGCAGGTCGCTGTTGGTATCGTCGAGCACCGCGGGCAGGACAATCCCCTCGTTGTTCCAATCGCACAGATTCGTGGAGGAATAGCAGGAAACCCCGGCCAGGTCCACGCGCGTACCGCCCCATGACTTGTTGCAGTCCGGCAGATACGTTTTGCCCGCCTTGAACTCCCCATACCAATAGTACACGCCGTCATGGAAGAGCACGCCGCCGCCATGGGCGTTGATCGGCTTGCCGGCCACGTCATTCCAGAGCCGGCCCGGATGGAACTCCCCGCCGCCGGCTGGAATAGTGGCCAGCGCCATCCCGCCGACCGTCAGCGTACATATCAGATTGATCAAACGACGATTCATGATGACAAGTTGTCCGTGGTGAAACCGGGTCAAATTTCACCCTGCCGGCAAGCAATTACAATTACTCTTTAGGGTGAATCCAGCGCGCGAGCACGGGCGTACCGCCGCCGGGGCCGGGCGGCTTCTTTTGTCCTTCGTTCAGCAAGACCCGTGGATTGACTCACGCCGGAATCCTGACAGGATGAAAAGAAGCCGGCCGGACCTTGGGACAAGGCGGATTAAAACCGGCATCCTGGAAAAAGGTTGAAAACGGAGTTGAAACACTTCGCCCTAAAATTTGCCATGAACAGAACAGCCATCATATTGATTGCCGCCGCTGTGGTCGCCGGATGTTCCCAGCTCGGAATCAGGGGCGACGGAGTGATCAAGACCGAGGACCGCAGCGTTCCGGAGTTTACCCGGGTGGCGATTACTGGCGGCTATCAGGCAAGCTGGTCCGCCGGCAAACCCGCGCTCAGCATTTCCGCCGACCAGAACCTTCTGCCGCTGGTCCGAACCGTCGTCAGCGGCGGCACCCTGGTGATCGACGCGCAGGAAAACCTGGCGGCGAGCAAAGACATCAAGGTCATTCTCTCCAGCGCGTCCCTCGCGGACGTGCAATTGACCGGCGGCATCAGTTTCACCGCCGACCAGATCTCCGGCCGGGATCTGAGGGTTGAAGCCACCGGTGCGTCAGAAATCAACATTGCCGGTTCCGTGACAAATTTGGAAGCGAACCTGACCGGGGCAAGCGGGCTCCATGCAAAATCGCTACAGACACAAACCGCCGTGTTAACGCTGGTCGGGGCAGCGGAAGCCGAGATTGCCGTCACGGACACGCTCAAGGCATCGGTCACCGGCGCGGGCTCGCTCACATATTCAGGCAGTCCAAAAACGGTGGAGAAGACCATCGTGGGAGCCGGGACAATCCAAAACCGGCCCTGACGCCCCACGGCACTCCGCGACTGGCCGCCGGCCATTATCGTCAAACTTGCTTCGCCGCCGGTTTTTCGGCGGCCAGCATCTGCTCAATTTCCTCGCCACCCAGAAACTGGATGGGGTGCGTCTGCACAAAGGCCAGCGCATTTTCGTCCGGTGAACCCGTGCCCACTATCACCGCCAGATCAGCATAGGCTTTTTTGCGGTTTTCCTCGGTACCCTGAACATGAACCAGATTGATCACCGGTTCCTGCCACCGGTTGGTTTCAAAGACCAGCGTGCGCCCGGCACTCACCATGCGCACGCCAAAGCCCAGTTGCATTTCCGTCTGATGCAGCGGCTCGATGCGGAACGCATGTTTCTGCGCCGTGCGCGAGATCATCTGGTTGAGCTGCATTATGGTCAGCCCGCTGAACGGATCCACCACCGTCACCGCGGTTTTCCGGTGACGCCGGACTTCGAATCCCGCAAGGGTCATGGAGGCGGCGAAACAGCCGCCCTGCGCGTTGCCCACGATGAAACTGGCGGGGCCCCAGGTCAGCAGGGCGATGCTGTACAAGGTGCACCAGCCTGTAAGACCAAGCCCTACAAGCTGCCATGATTTTACGCGGGTGAGGAGCGGGGCCGAAACAGCAGCGTGCATACAAAAAATTACCTGACGGATTTGAGCAGATTTTACGCCAGTAATTTTTCCAGGTCCGCAGGAAGCCGCTCAAACCAGACCATCCCAGCTTTCACCGCGTCAATGACGCAGAATCCTGACGCGGCATGAAAAAGATATCTTGAGGCATGCCATCCTCCCCTGCTCCATCTGTCCGCTGGTCGTCCATTTTCCGTACAACGGCACGGCACCGGCAATGGCGGCCGGATTATTAAAATAAAAATCAGCACCTCCGGCGGGAGGTGCTGATCTGAAGTTGGCACCCAGTTGATCCTTGTCAGTGCAACACCGTGCTGGCGGCCTGCAGCCAGCTCAAGTCCGAGGCCGGGCTTTGGACAGGATCAACCCGGGTATACGAGGGGTTGCCGGGAGTGATGCCATCCCAGCCATGAGTCACGGCGGGGTCGATCCATTTTTTGATCTGTGCGTGTCCGTCGGCAAAGGCGATCCCGCCGGCGTTGTTATGATAGGTGGCGGGACAGTCAATCCATTGGTTTATATCCGGCTCGCAGATGAACGAGGCGTCATTGATGCTCCGCGGATTTTCATCGATAAAAACCCAGAGGTTGGCCGACCCCGGATTGCTCATCTGGCTTTCCTTGTAGTAGGAGGTGACCGAGGTGTTTTTATTGTACGGCGAGATGGGTGCCAGCCAGGTGTTCATCGACATGCTGCGGGTGTGTGGCAGGGTGGCACCGGCGAAGGCTGTCGAAGAAAAGTCCGCCGGGCATTTGTAGATGGCAACCGTGTTGACATAGGGATAGATCAAACCCGCCTTGATCCAGTTGTAACCGGCATTGACACCCGGTGCCGTGCCATCGGGACTGAGCTGCAATCCGTTGGGCGCCGTCGCGGTTCCTTTGTCCTGCACTCCGGGGCACCATTCGGCATATTTGCCTCCCGATTGGAGATTGGGATCCGTGATGCCGGTGATGTTCTTCTCGTCGTCCAAGTCCGCATTGGGCACGAGGCGGTCTTGACTGTCACCGGAGTACATCTTCCAACCCAGGCAAAGCTGTCGCAAGTTGCCCAAGCATTGGATGCCCTGCGCCTTCTGCTTGGCCTTGGCCAAGGCCGGCAGCAGCATGGCCGCAAGGATGGCGATGATCGCGATCACCACCAGCAGTTCAATCAGCGTGAATCCGCCGGCGGCAGATCCCGCCCTAAGTTTCCGCACCACCCGCCAGGAACGGTTCTGGCGCATCCGCACTGGAGTGCGGCCCGATGCTCCGCTCTTTATTGATGTTTTCATTTTATGAATTATTGCTTTTTGCCGCGCAGGTCAAAGCCGTCATTGGGCGATGACCCGGTAATAGCCCTGGTCAGCGGTCAAAGACTGGGGAATGACGTGAACCAGCCCGTCGCCTGCAATCTTCGCGCCGACCTGGGTCCAACTCGCTGGCAACAGGCTGCTGCTGAACCAAACAGTGTAGTTGTGCGCGATCTGGGTGGGGAACGAGATCTGCATCTGGCCGCCAACCGGTGCCGCCGCAACATTAAACGCAGCCGGTGTCGTGGCCGGCGTGAGCATGAAAAATTCCACATTAAGATTGTTTCCGCTCGTCAGCCGCAGCGTGGCCTTGCCGGGGGGCTGAATCACCACCTGGTTCCCGTTGGCGTCCAGGAGCGGGATCCAATGCCAGGCCTGCCAGCCGGCGGGAGCGGCGTCGGCGAACGAACCCAGAACCTGGGTGGTTTGATTTGAAGTACCCACACCGCTGGTGACCTGGCTCAACGTGGTGCCGCTGAATGCACCGACGCCACCGGCCAGCCGGCCCCAGACGTTATACTTGCCGCCGGGATACGTCCGGGTGTAATTCACCCAGTCACCCAAGTTGAACCAGCCCAAGTCGAACGTGCAGATGGTGGTGTCGTTGAAGTTCGTTTGCGACACGAGGAACTTGGGACGCAGGAAGTCCGTCGTTATCTCGGACCCCACGGTATCGGCCCGGTAATTGTGCTGGATTCCGGCCGCATTGGTGTAATTGACATCAATCCACTGCTGAGCCACCGCGCCATATCCGTCGGCAAAGACCGTGAAGTCGCCGGGATAAAGGAAGTAACTGTTGGTGGCCAGGTTGGCCCCGTTGACGCCACTCAGGTTGCCGCTGGGCACCGCGTTGTCGATGAAGAGCCCGCCGCTCCAGCCGCCGTCGCCGGTGCCGTTGTTCGTGCTGTAATCGTAGTCAACCGCCTCCCATTGAAAATTGGTCAGGCTGAACGTATCAAAGGTCGTGGTGAAACTCGTCGACAGCCCCGCCAGGTTCGTCGCCGTGACCGTCACGGTATAAACAAAGTTGGGCGGGATGGGATAGCTGACCGTCCAAACCCCGCCGCCAACCGGGCTCAAGGTCAAACCGGCGGTCACATCCGAACCGTTCAAGACCAGGTGAATTCCATTGGTGTTGATGGCGGTGCCCTGGGCCGGACCGATCGTGGCGCTGAAATGGTTGGTCGTCTGGAATTGAGCCGTTCCGTCCGGATACACCTGCAACAGCGTGGGCGTCAACACCGGCGCCACCGGCACGAGCAGATAAAAGGCGATGTTGGGATTACCCGTCACCGAGACCTTCAGCGTCTGCGCGTTGGTGAGTCCGATGGTTGCCCGATTGCCATACTGGTCCACTAAGGGCACATAGACGTAGTTGTTATAGCCAGTGTCCGAAAAGGCCGCCGTGCCAAAGTTGCCAAGGAAATTGGTCGTCTGGCTTCCCTGCGTCGGGTCACTGGTGACCTCGGAAAGCGATGCCTGAACGCCGGATCCACTGGTCGCCAGATAGCACCAGACGTTGTACAGCCCGGCCGGGGCCGAGCCGCCCGCGCCATAGGTCCGGGTGTAATTGAACCAATCCCCGGGAGTATTGAAGCCCACTTCCAATTCCACATCGGTGGTGTTGCCATTGGCGGCGGCCGTGACGAATTTCTGTTCCGTGAGCGAGGGCGGCGTGCCCAAACCCGGATTGGCGGGCTGGATGACCACGGCGTCACCGGGGCGATAATAACTCTTGGCGCCTGCGCGAACGGCCTTGTGCTCATCAATCCCCTCGGTGCCAACCTGGTTCAGGAAGAGAGCCAGGCCGCCATCGGCCGGCGTATCCAGAAATGAGCCGCTCGAGTAGTTGAAATCGGCGGCTTCAATCACGAGGACAGGAACCAAGGTGTCAAACTTCGGCGTCGACAAGGAAACGCTTCTGCCATTGGCATCGGTGATGGTGACAGTGGTGGAAAGATAAATTGTGTTCGTTGCCAGCGCGTAACTGATATTGGCCGTTGCGGTCCCGATGCCGGTGACGGTCAAGCCCGGCGAGCCGAGCGCATTGGTCACGGTAATGGTGGGCCCGCCCAAGGTCGTAGCTGAGACAACCACTTGGACATTGGTGATGGTGGTGATGGATGACGAAGCCGTTGTCGTCAAAGCCGTGTTGGTGGCAAACGTGGTCAAGCCGGCTGGCACCGTGGTGGAAAGCGACGGATACACGGAGCTGGTTATGGTCAAGACCACGGTGTTGCCGCTCAGCGACAAGCCTCCGGTGACACCGGCCGGCAAACTTACCGCCGGCGCGGTGAAGGTGCCGCCGACCAGCGTAGCAAACTGGATCAGGGGGATGGTCGTGCCGATATGCGCCGTAGCGGGCAGATTGCTTACGACCAGCGTCAATGCGCTGTCGATGGCCGGCCACGTGAGCGTGTTCACCACGATGGCGGGCTGGCCGGGCGGCGGAGAAACGAACCGCAGGGTCGAGTTAGTGTCCAAATTCAACTGGCCGATCGGCGAATTCGCAGTGCCGGCGAGGGAACCGGCCCCCAAGGTCAACGACCCGCCGCCGATGATATTGATGATGTTGGTGGCGGTCGCGAAACCAGTGCCGGCGGCGGCATTGGTCACGGCGGTAATATTGCCGGTGCAAACCACCGCGCCGTTTGAGATGGTCAACACGCTCGAACACACGTTGCTCGCGGTCTGGTTGATCAGCGAAAGACCGCCCGTGCCGACGCGGAGCGTGGCGTTCGCGCCGACCGTCAAGCTGTCAATCGTGCCGGAGATTCCCCCGGCCGCATTCGGGGCTGAATTTAGCGCCATCACCACGCTCGTGGCATCAATCGTACCCGTATCAAACTGCAAGTTGCCGTTGCCCGACTGGCCGGCCGTGCCGCTTGGGCCGGCAGTGACCGACACCTCACCGACAATCAAACTGTTCGCCAGGATGTCCAACGGATGGCCGTTCAACAACATTTGCCCCGGCGTGGCTCCGGTACCGGAGCCCACGTTCCGGTTGCCGATGGTAATATTGGCACGGGAGGTGGCCGTTCCGCTGACCCCACGGATCCGCAGACCGCCGGTTGAGGCGGCAAAAAGGGCGTTTCCCGGGTTTTTGTTGTTGGCGATGTTGATGGTCCCGACGTTGATGATGTTCGTGCCGGCACCAAAGAACAGGGTGCTGGTCGGCCCACCCTGCGGGGCGGTACAGGTGGCAAGGTTGATGGTTTGAACCGAGATGGAATTGCTCACTCCGGCCAAAACAAGATTTCCTCCGGCCCGGACGTTGACCGTGCCCGAGGTTTGCGGCAACGTCGTGTCCGCGATGCTGATGGTGCCGTTGGTGTTTTTAAACACAAAATTGCTCAACCCCGAAAGATCAAAGTTTGCAAAGGTGTTGGCGGCGGCGGCGCTGCCATAATTCTCAACCGCCAGGTTGGTTCCGGTGATCATCAGTGTCCCGCCACCAGTGAGGATGCCATAGGAAAGAAAGGGACCACCTGCGGCCGGTTCATTCAGCCCCCCCACCAGCAACCGGGTGGTTACGGTCAGCGTTTTACCCGACGGGATCTGGGTGACATTATAGATAAACGGGGTGGCGGAAACTGAATTGTAAGTCAGGTTTGAGACCGAGCCGGCGAAACCAGCATCCACAACGTTGTTGACGGAGTTTGAAGCAGTTGATGCATCCGTGGTGCCAAAAACCGCCGAGTCAACGGCCAAGGGGCCGGCCACGCTGGTGGACGGCGTCCAACTGCCCGGAACACTCCAGTTGCCACTGGTAACATTCCAGGTATAACCGGCCGCCCCAGCCAGTTGCGTCAAGCCGCAGAGGGCGGCCAAAGCCAGGAAAAAACGCAGGGGAAAAAGAATACCGTGGCGGCCATCACCGCCCAGAAGCGGCGGGTTTGAAAACCAGGATGATTTCCGAAAAGGTTTGCGTAGATAGAATTTTTGATTCATAGGGAGTGGGTTGAACGATGAAACCTTACCTGCTCGGCGCGGAAGCAACCACCCCTCTTTGGAGGGGTTCGTTAAGCGGACAAAAGTCTGTTAGGTTTTCACCTCCACAACCCCATGCAACCATGACCGCCCCCACATTCATGCCGGAAAAAAAGCGCTTCGCCCGGCGGCTGTTTTTGGTTTTTACGCTTTCTGTTCTTCTAAATTCCCCGGTCGCCGCCCGCGCTGACGAAACTTTGACCAACGCCATGGACGTGCTGGCGCTGCCGACCGAGAAGGCGTTGTCCGGGGTTCCGGTTTCCGTGAAGGGCGTCGTCACCGGCGCCGAAACGAACTGGGCCGGAAGATTTTTCGTGCAGGATGCCAGCGGCGGCGTTTTCGTGGACAACCGCACCAGCCCCCAGCCCTCGCCGGGCGACACGGTGGAAGTCACCGGCTTGAGTCATCCCGGCGGCTACGCGCCCGTCATCACCAAGCCCCATTGGAAAAAGACCGGCAGCGCTCCGCTGCCGGAAGCCCGGGCGGTCACGATCGAACGTCTGATGTCGGGAACCGAGGACAGCCAGCGGGTGCAGATTTCCGGCATCGTGCGCAATGCGTTTTTGAGCGGGGACCGTCTGGGAATTGAGCTGGTTTCCGGCGGTTACCGGCTGCACGCCTATTCCCCCGTGCCGCCGGCCACCAGCCTGCAGGCGCTGGTCGGGGCAAAAGTACGCCTGCGGGGAACCGCCGCCGCCGCGTTCAACGCCCCCCTGCGGCACTTCGTCACTGTCACCCTGTTCATTCCACGGGCCGAGGATTTCATCATCGAGGAACCGGCGCCCGCCAACACGTTTGCCGAACCACTGACGCCCCTGAACGGCATCGCCCAGTTTCGCAAGGACCGCTCGCCCGGCAACCAGGTTCACGTCAAAGGCGTGGTGACATTCCAACGGCGGGGGTTGGACGTGTTCATTCAAGATGCGACCAGCGGCCTGCAGGTGAAAACGACGCTGACCAACGCAGTCGTTCCGGGCGATGTGGTCGAGGCCGTCGGTTTTCCCGCCGTGGAAAACTTTCTGCCGGTGCTGGAAGACTCGGTTTTCCGCAAGACCGCCGACCCACGCGTCACCCAGCAACCGACCAAAACCACCACCGGCGAATTGCTGAAGGGCTTCCATCACGCAGGCTTGATCACCCTCAAAGGCAGGCTGATCGATCGGCTGGTGAAAGGCATCGGCCAGGGCGCCAGCGACCCCTCCATCCAGACGACCCTGGTGCTGCAGACCACGAACTATATCTTCGCCGCTGAAAAAGACACCTCTGATGAAAATAATTTCCTGACCGCAATCCCCATCGGCAGCCTGGTGGAAGTCACCGGCATCTGCCTTTTGGAAAGCGCTGACGACGGGAAGATCAAATCCATCCGCCTGCTGCTGCCCACCTCCCACGATGTCCACATCCTCGCCAAACCAGGCTGGCTCACGCCGCAGCATCTGCTGGTGAGCCTGGTCATCGTCTTCACCATCCTGCTCGTGGCGATGAGCTGGAGCGTGATGGTCGCGAAGAAAAACCTGATCTTGAAATCCCTCGTGCGGGAAAAAGAGGCCGCGCAACGCGAATTGCAGGAAGCCCATGACCAGCTTGAGGAACGGGTCAAGGAACGGACCGCCCAGCTCAAGGTCGAGATGACCGCCCGCAAAGAATCTGAACTGCAGTTCCGCGCCGTGCTTACTGAACGCACCCGGCTCGCCCAGGAGCTGCACGACACCCTGGAGCAAACCCTCACCGGCGTCGCCCTGCAACTGGACCTGGTCGCGAGCCAGTTCGAGAAAAAGCCGGACAACGCCTCGCACCACTTGAAGCTGGCGCGCAACCTCATGCGACAAAGCCAGGCGGACCTGCACCGCTCGGTCTGGGGTTTGCGCAGCCGCGCCGAGGAAAGTTTCAACTTGTCCAACGCGCTGTTGACCAGCGGACGGCAGATCACGGACGACACCGCCATGCGCATCGAAGTCGAAACCACCGGCGCCACCGAATCGCTTTCCGAAATCGCCGAGGAAAACCTGCTGCGCATCGGCCAGGAGGCCATCACCAACGCGGTGAAACATTCCGGCGCGCAAAACGTCAAGATCCGGCTGGAGCTCAACCCGCGCAAAGTTGTGCTCCTGATCAAGGATGATGGCAGAGGTTTTGTGCCGGAAACCTGCGCCGGCCCCAAGGACGGTCATTTCGGCCTGCTGGGCATCCGCGAACGGACCGAACGCCTCGGCGGCCTGGTGTGGATCACCAGCGCGCCGGGTGCCGGCACCTCCATCCGCGTGGAAATCCCCCTCCACGCGCCAAATGAACACCAAGCACAGCCGGCGGCGAACCAATTGTCATGAAAAAGGAATTTAACATCCGCATCCTCGTTGCGGACGACCATTATGTCGTCCGCATGGGCGTAATTGCGATCATCAACAACGAGCCGGACATGGAAGTCGTGGCCGAGGCCGCCAACGGAACGCAGGCCATCGAATTGTTCAACCAGCACAAGCCTGACCTGGTTCTGCTCGACTCACGGATGCCCCTGAAGGGCGGCGTCCAGGCCGCGAAGGAAATCCGCAACCAAAACCCCGCGGCCCGCATCCTGATGCTCACGGCGTTTGATGGCGACGAAGACATCCACAAGGCGCTCGACGCCGGGGCGCAAGGTTATGTGCTGAAAAGCTCCACCGGGGAACAACTCGTGCCCGCCTTGCGCGCGGTCGCCGCCGGTGACAATTGGATCCCCAAGGAAGTCGCCGCGCGGCTCGCCAAGCGCAAGGAATTTGAACCGCTCACACCGCGTGAACTGGAAGTGCTGCATGAGCTCGCCAAGGGTCTGGCAAACAAGCAGATCGCCGATGTCATGAACATTTCCCAGCACACGGCCAAGGGTTACCTGAAGACCATTCTCACGAAGCTGCACGTCGCCGACCGCACGGAGGCCGTCACCGTGGCCATCCAGCGCGGGCTCATTCACATCTGACGCGGCGCGGGATAAAATTGCTAAACCGCGAAATTTCCCGGCAGCCAGCCGCGCTCAACGCAATGGCGGAAGTTCCATTCGGAATCGTGCTGCAGCTTGTAGCTCCAGAAAAACCACCCGCGCGTGCCCTCGTAGTTCAGCAGTTGTGTATCCGCATACGCGCGCGTGACGGATTCCACCTGGAAGGGCGAGAGGCCGGACATGGCGTGTCCCGGCAATGACAGCGACCATTCACCCACGATGGTCGGCAACTCATCCCGCTGCATCTCATCAAGGGTCGCCTTGCGGTTGATGGCAAAGGTCAGATGTTCCAACGCCGTGCGCGCCCTGGCCTTTTCATCGAAACACTGATAGAGGTGCGTATCCAGAATGACATTGGAAAATGCCGGCTCCTGCATGAATTTTTTCCACGCCAGCGCGCGGAATGAATCATGGAACACCACGGCCACGGCCGGATCCAGATGCTGGCGCAACCGCGCATAGGCGTCCTGGTAAAATTGTTGTAGAATCTCCAGCGGCACCTCGTCCTTGGGCTCGTTCAACAGCTCGATGCCGCAGAGCGACGGATGTTTGCCATACTTTTGCGCGAAGGTCTCCAAGATGCGCAGGGTCTCCTGCACATTATTGGGATCGGTCCAGTTGATCGCCCCGCTGCGTCCGCTGTGGTCCCAGCCGTTCTGGCTGCCCGGCGCGCCATGCAGGTCCAGCAACAGCTTTAGATCATTTTTTTGACATTGCGCCAGGGCGAAGTCGATGAAGCGCGAGGCGGCCACGTACGGCTGCGGGGCTTCGAGCGCCCAATAGCCGACCGGCAGGCGCACGGCATTCAGTCCGCAATTCCTAATCCACTTAAAATCCGCCGCGGTGATAAATTTTTCGCGGTGGTGATCCAGGCGCGCCTGCGCCTGGTTGCCCAGGGCCAGGCAAAGGCCGTATTCATCCGGCGCGTCCGTGCCGCGATAAACGTCCGGCACCATCCATTTTTCCAGCACCAGCCAGCCGCCCAAGTTCACGCCACGCAACTTGTCCGTGCCGGGGGATTTCAATGATGACATCCGCCTGCCCGTCGGGGCAGCGGGGGTCTCCTGCGCCAGCGCCAGGCCCGGCGAGCTGGCAGCCGCCAGCGTCAGGGCACCGCCCAAGGTTCTTTGAATGAATTCTCTACGCCGCATAAATAAAAAATTGCCGCCGTCCAATTCAGTAAGCCAGTCCGTAACCAAAGGCGAACAAGGGCTTTTCGGTTTCATCCCCCGCCCGGACGTGTTGATTGCTGGCCGGCCAGGTGCGCGGGCTCTTGCCGGTGAATTTATGATCGCCAAACAGGACATCCGCCACGCCCTGCCCTTCCGTTCCCAGCAGCCACGCCGCCACAAAGGCGCTGCTGTCGGCCAGCGCTGAATTCAAAATCAGCGGCCGGCCGGAAAGTAAAATCGTCACCACCGGGGCGCCGGATGCCCGGGCCTTGGCCACCAGATCAAGGTCGGCGGCCGGCAAATTCAAATCGTGCCGGTCACCCTTCATCTCGGCATAGGGCGCTTCGCCCACGACCACGATCACGGCATCAGCCCCTTTCACATCGCTGCCGTCGGCCGAAAAAGAAACCACGGTCTCCGGCGAAACGGCCTGGCGGATGCCGGCAAGGATGGTGGTGCCGCCCGAAGTCACCGGCCCCTTGCGCCCCTGCCAGTCAATCGTCCAGCCGCCACATTGCACGCCCAGGTCATCCGCGGCCTCGCCAATGACCACGAGATGCTTCAGGTTTTTCGCAAGCGGCAACGCGTGCTTTTCATTTTTCAACAACACCAGTGATTCGCTGACGCATTGGCGCGCAACCGCGCGATGTGCCGCCGAGCCGATGGCTTCCGTCAGCTTTGGGTCCGTGGCGGTATTTTCAAAAATTCCCATGGCAAATTTCACGCGCAAGATCCGGCGCACGGCGTCATCGATGCGCGCCTGGGAGACCTTGCCCTCGGCCACCAACGCCTTCAGGTCGTCGATGAACTCGACAAAATTTCCCTTTTTGTCCGGGCCATAGGGAATCATCACCATGTCGAGGCCGGCATTGACGGACTGCTCCACGTCGGATTTGTAATCCTTGGAGATCTGGTCGATGGCCGCCCAGTCGGACACCAGAAAGCCCTTGAAACCCAGTTCATTTTTGAGCACGTCCGTCAGCAGATATTTGTTGCCGTGCATTTTTTGCCCGTTCCAACTGCTATAGGAGACCATGATGGAGCCGGCCCCGGCCTTGATCGCCGCGCGATAAGGCGGCAGGTAAAGTTTCCGCAGTGTCGCCTCGTCGCAAACGGTGTCACCCTGGTCCTTGCCGTTTTCGGTTCCGCCATCGCCGATGAAATGTTTGGCACAGGCCAGCACCGAACTGCCGTCCGGCGAAAGCGCCTTGCCTTGAAGGCCCGTTACAGCCGCAGCGCCCAGCTTGGAAACCAGCGCCGGATTTTCGCCGTAGCTTTCATAAGTGCGTCCCCAACGTTCGTCCTGCGCCACAGCGAGACACGGCGCAAACGCCCAGCGGATGCCCGTGCCCGCCACTTCCTCGGCGGTCACGCGCTCGGCCCGCTGGACGAGTTTGGGATCATGGGTCGCGCCCAAGCCGATGTGATGGGGGAAAATCACCGCGCCATCGATGTTGTTGTGGCCATGCACCGCATCGATGCCATAAAGAATCGGGATCTTCAGGCGCGTCTGCAATGCCTGGGCCTGGAACTCATCCGCAAGGTTCAACCACGCCTGCGGCGAATTGCCCGCGGCCGGGTCGGAACTGCCGCCGCTCAACACGGAACCCAGAAAATATTTCTTAACATCCGCCCGGTCCGTCAGGGCGCCGGAATCCACCTGGGTCATCTGGCCGATCTTTTCATCGAGCGTCATCTGCGCCAGCAATTCATCCACCTGCGAATCCAATGCGGTGGCGGGCGCTGCAAGGAGGCATTTTGAGGCCAGAACAATTCCGCAGAAACAGACGGAAAGACGGGAGACGGGGCGTGATGATGTGCCTGATGGAAACATATTTGCCT
Organism: Verrucomicrobiia bacterium; assembly: GCA_031290985.1. GTDB lineage: Bacteria > Verrucomicrobiota > Verrucomicrobiia > Limisphaerales > UBA11358 > UBA11358. The sequence goes on from JARLJW010000101.1 coordinate 30,393, forward strand.
TAATTGACTAAATCCCGGGGTGCTAAGCCATCCCTCTTTAGAGGGGGATGACTTTCTGCATTTCAGTTGCGAATCTGATGCATCACCGCATGAAATTGGCACAGATTTTTTTTGTCCTGACCCTTGCGGTGAGCCTGCACGCCGACCAGTTCGACACCTTGCGGCTGTACTGGCAGTCCAACCTCGTCAACAACGGTTCCAGCCCGGCCAGTGTCGCCAGCACGGCCAATGGCTATTGGAGTTCGATGAACACCAGTTCCACGCGCACCTATCTGTGGAGCGACCTGCCCTTCGGCTCGGTGTCGGCGAACCTGGTTTCCACCTACCAACGGCTGCAGGCCATGGCCCTGGCCTGGGCCACGCCGGGCAGTTCGCTGGAGGGCAACGCCAGCCTGGCCGCCGCCGTGGCCGGCGGGCTTGATTGGATGAACACCAATGTCTACACCGTCAGCGCCACGGAATATAACAACTGGTTCCATTGGGAAATCAGCGGGCCGCAGGCGCTCAACAACACGATGGTCCTGCTGTATCCGTTCCTGACCGGAGCCCAGATCACCAACAACCTGAACGCCATCGACCATTACAGTCCCGTCGGTTATCCGGGCAATGGGGCCACGTTTGGCTGGATGACCGGGGCCAACACGACGGACAAGGTGCTGGTCGTGGGCCTCCGGGGAATCCTGGGCCGGAACAGCGGCTTGTTGACCACGGCCACAAACAATTTAAGCCCGGTGTTTGCCTACGTCACCAGCAGTGATGGATTTTATAAAGACGGCTCGTTTGTTTTTCACGGAAACATCGCCTACAACGGTCATTACGGCCTCGTGTTGCTGGGCGACATCCCGACAATTGTGAACCTGTTCCAAGGCTCGGCCTGGCAGATCACCGACCCGGGATTGACGAATGTTTACAACTGGGTCATCAACTCGTTCGAGCCATTGATCTATCATGGCGTCATGATGGACATGGTGCGGGGGCGGATCGTTTCGTGGTCCTACGAAACGGCGTCCAGCGACGGGTCCGGCGCCATTTCCGCCGCCCGCAAAATAGCCGGGTTCGCCCCGGCCAACACCGCCGCGGCGCTGACCAACTGGGCCAATTCACCGCAGCTCCCGCCGGGCCAGTTTCATTTTCCGGCGATGGACCGGGTGGTCGCGTTGCGCAACGGGTTCGGGTTTGGCATCAGCATGTCCTCCAGCCGCATTGCCAACTATGAAGCCATCAACAGCGGCAATCTTCACGGCTGGTTCACCGGCGACGGCATGACCTATCTTTATCTGGGCAATAGTGAAACCCAGTTCGCGGGCGATTTCTGGCCGTCAGTTGATCCCTATCACCTGCCCGGCACCACCGTGGAAACCAATGCTCACGCCAACTCCGCCGGGGAAGCCTCGACCACGGACCAAAACTGGGTCGGCGGCGCGCAGGTGCAAAACACTTATGGTGTCGCCGGCATGTCGCTGCATTCGTGGAGCACGTCACTGACGGGGAGAAAATCCTGGTTCATGCTCGATAACGAGATCGTTTGCCTGGGCGCGGGCATCACCTGCGGCGGCCCGGCGGAGGTCCACACCACGGCGGAAAATCGCCGGCTGGGTTCCCCCATCACGAGTACGTTCGCCTTGAACGGAAAGGCCGTCACCGCGACACCCGGCTGGAGCACAAATCTGTCCGGCGCCACGCCATCGTGGTGCGCCTTGAGCGGCGTGGGCGGATATTACTTCCCCGCCGGCTCGAGCAACCTGCAGGCCGGTTTTCTCGCCACCAGCGGCAAGTGGTCGGACATCAATTCAGGCGACGACGCCACAACCTACACGGACAACTACCTGAAACTTTGGTTCAACCATGGCCTGTTGCCGACCAATGCCGCTTACGCATACGTCATCCTGCCAAACTTCAGCACCACCAGCGTGAGCAACTACGCGCTAAATCCGGATATCATCATCCTGACCAACACGCCATTGGTTCAGGCCGTGAAGAAAATATCGCTGGGCGTCGTCGCCGCGAATTTCTGGACCAACGGCATCCGCTCGGCCGACCTCATTTCGGTGAACAACAAGGCCTCGGTCATCACGCTGGAAAGCTCCAACAGCCTTGCCGTGGGTGTTTCCGATCCGACCCAGACCAACAACGGCGCGATCACCGTGACCCTCAATCGCACGGCGACCGGCACCATCGCGGCGGATGCCGGCGTGACGGTCGTGCAGTTGTCGCCACAGATTGTTTTATCCGTCAACGTCAGCGGCGCCCACGGGCAAGCCTTTCAGGCATCGTTCGCTTATTCCAATTCCATACTGCCGATCCTGAGCAATGCATCCCCGGGCGGCGGCTTGTTTCAATCCACCAACACGCTCGCGTTCAATGCAGTCTCCGCGGTTGGCATTCCGTCCAACAACATCTCCGTGACTTTGAACGGAGTGGTGGCGACCAATTTGACGTTCAACGGATCTAATACCAACTGGAACGTCGGCGTTCCGTTGCTCCCGAACACGGTCTATACCGCCGTCATCACGGCGACCGACATGAATGGGTATGTCGTTTCGACGACAAAGTCATTTGATACGTTCAGCGCAGCCAATTACACGTGGGAAGCGGAGGATTATGATTTTGGCGGCGGACATTACATCGACAACCTCCAAACGAATGCGTACGCGGGCCTGGGCGCGCTGACGAACATCGACACGCGGCAGGTCAATTTCGGCGGCGCATGGCTTTACCGGCCCGCAGGGATGGACACGGAAATCAACGGCGACATCCTGCGCCCGGCGTACTCAGGAGCCGGCCTGCCGGACTACAGCATCGGCTATTTCAGCCCCGGTGCGTGGGCGAATTACACGCGGCATTATCCGCCGGGCACCTACAACATCTACGCCCGGCTGGCGGCGGGCAGTTCGGCGACGTCCTGTACCTTGTATCGCGTGACCGGCGGCTGGGGCACTACCAACCAGAGCACCAATTTTCTGGGAACCTTCGCGGTGCCGCTCACCGCCTGGGAGAGTTATAATTACATTCCGCTGCGGGACAGCCTGGGAAACCTGGCAACCGTCAATCTGACGGGCCCCACCAATACACTACGACTTGCGCGGCCCACCACGGCCACCGCCGATTGCAATGCCAACTTCCTCATGCTGGTGCCGGTGTTTGGCGCGAATGCCTTTCCCAGCGGCACCAACCTCACGATCGTGTTCCCGTCACAATCCGGCTTCAACTACCAGGTGCAATACAAGAACAGCCTTAACGACGCCACGTGGAGTCCGCTATTGGATGTAGCCGGGGACAACACGACAAAATCCGTGAGCGACCCGACCGTGAACACCGCCCGCTTTTACCGGGTGCAGGTTCATTGAAGCATTGAGGACAGCCAATGAAACAATATTCCAACGCCAGCATCCTTTTGAGCGCCTGCGTGTTCCTGGCCAGCCTGAGCGCCGGCAGCGCGGCCAAGTTCAAGGTGATCGCATTTTACACAGGCCAGAGCGACCTGGCGCACATCAGTTATGTGCATGAGGCCAATCGCCGGCTTCCCACAATTGCCGCCGAAAATGATTTCACCTACGAGGCAACGACCAATTGGGACAACCTGAACGACGAGTTCCTCAAGCAATATCAGGTCGTGCTCTTCCTGGATACCCGGCCGGAGAAAGCCGCCCAGCGCGAGGCGTTTCAGCGATACATGGAGAACGGCGGCGCGTGGATGGGGTTTCACTTTGCGGCGTTCGCCTTGACGCCGTCGGGCTATCCGCAAAATTGGGATTGGTATCACAACCAGTTTCTGGGTTCCGGCGAGTATAAGAGCAACACCTGGCGGCCGACTTCAGCGGTTTTAAAAGTTGAAGACCGTTTGCATCCGGCTTCCCGGCATTTGCCCGCGACGTTCAAGTCTTCACCGAATGAATGGTATCGCTGGGAGAACGATTTGCGGACCAACGCCGACATCAAAATCCTGCTGTCAATCGACCCGGCCAGCTTTCCGCTGGGCACCGGGCCCAAGGAATATGAGATCTGGCACAGCGGTTATTATCCGGTGGTGTGGACGAACATCAAATACAAGATGGTGTACGTGAACATGGGCCATAACGACATGGACTATGAGCACAAGACCAACAAAGAATTGTCCTTCACCTTTGACAATGAAGTGCAGAACCGCCTGATCATTGACAGCCTGCTCTGGCTGGGGGACGGCAAAAAACCATGAGGAGGCGGGCCAGGCCGGCTCAAGCGGCGATCTTGTCCGTGTAAAAATCCGCCGTTGCCTTCAACCCTTCCGCCAGGCCGCCGCGCGGCACAAAGCCGGTTGATTCCAGCCGTTTGATGCTGGCCATGGAATGTTTCACGTCGCCGGCACGGTCGGGCAGATGCACCAGTTTTGAGCGGGAGCCCGTTTGATCGCAAATCGTCGCGGCCAGGTCATTGATGGTCATGCGCTCCCCGCCGGCGACGTTGAAAACCCCGCCGACCGATGAAGGGGTGGCAAAATGGGCGTTCGCCGCGGCCACCGACTGCACGTAGATGAAATCCCGCGTCTGTTCGCCATCGCCATAAATCGTGATCGGCTCATGATTCAGCGCACGCCGGAGAAAGACCGGGATGACCGCCGCGTAATCGCTGCCCGGATCCTGGCGCGGGCCAAAGACATTAAAGTAACGCAGGCACACGGTCGGGAGGTCGCCGCGTTCGGCGAAGCGACAGCACAACCGTTCGCCCTCGAGCTTGGTGGTGGCGTAGGGGGTTTTGGGTTCCGGCGTCATGGTTTCAACTTTCGGCACCACCGGGTTGTCGCCATAGATCGCCGCCGTGCTGCTGAAGACGAGCTTTTTCACGCCGGCCCGCGCCGCCTCTTCCAACACCACGCGCGTGCCGTTGATGTTGATATTCTCGCATTCAGCCGGCTTCGCCAAGGATTCCGGCACGCTCGTCGTCGCGGCCAGATGAAAGACATAATCGACACCGAGCATCGCCCGGCGCACCGCCTCCCGGTCCAGGATCGAAGCCTCGATAAATTCATGCTCCAACCCGGCCAGGTTCTGGCGAAAACCGGAACGCAAATTGTCCAGCACCCGCACTTCTCCATTACATTGAAAATGTTCAACGATGTGGCTGCCGATAAATCCGGCCCCACCTGTGACTAATATTTTCATCAGTTTATGCACACCAATCAGTTCGCAGGTTCCTTTGAAATCCCAATGGGCCGCACCCGCCATGGACCGGGCCAACCACGGTCAGTTTGCCTCGTTTAAGCCGGATTGTGAAATAAAAACTGGCGGCGGCCGGGCTCATTTGCCCCGTACCGAGATCTTATAAACGATGGCAAAATTGTTTGGCGCCGCCGCCGGCCGGGAAATGACCAGGGCGTCAGCCAATTGCCGCCACTTGACCTTTTCGTGACCGCCCAGCAGCTCGATTTTTTTAATGGAGCCATCCAGCAGCTTGGCCGCTTTACCGAGTGACTTGATGCTCACGTCATTGGTTGATACGCCCAGCACCGTGACATAAAGCGTCCGGCCATCCTTCGTCTGGGTAAACCGCATATCCTCCGCCGAGAACGGCTTCCCCTTGCCCTCGTTAAAACCCTGCGCCGAGAGCCTGGCCCCTCCGGAGGCCGGGCCTTCGCCGAACACCTTCCAGGGACGCGTGCCGAAGATGGATTCCTTGTTCACCGCCATCCAGTCGCCGATGGCGGTGACAACCTTCACCTCGTCTTCATCGATCGTCCCGTCGCCGCGCACGGGGATGTTCAGGAGCAGATTGCCGTTTTTGCTGACGATGTCCGCCAGCGTCTGGATGACGGTTTTGGCGGACTTGTAGTTGTGGTGAAGGAAACGGTCGCGCTGATAATGCCAGTCACCGATGCAGGTGTCGGTCTGCCAGGCGTACGGCTCGATTTCGTTGGCCTGGCCGCGCTCGATGTCCCAGACCATGCATTGCTGCTGCTGAGGTGTGAGAATTTTCCCGAACAGCACGCCGTCGTCATCAGGGCCGTGCCACTGGTTGTTGCGGTTGTAAAAGTGCGCGGCGATCTTCAGGCCGGCGTCGCTGATGGGCCAGAGCGGCAGGGCCGTGTCATCAAAGTAGATCAGGTCGGGATGATACTTGTTGATGACGTCGACCGTGCGGTTGTAAAACTTGTCGCAATAAGCCTGGTCGGGGAGGCTGACACCATTGCCCCAGTTCCAGCGGCTGTGAATGGAATTGCCCTTTTCATAACCCGGGCTGGGCGTGTGGTTCTGGGCGTACAAATCCTGGGGGTCCAGACCGTCCCACCATTTGCCCGCGCCGTCCGCCTTGGTCAGCTTGCCGTCATAATTCTGCGCCGGTTCGTACCAGCTCCACGCGTGCGAGGCATGGACGCTCACGCCAAAGCGCAAGCCATGCTTGCGCGCCGCCTTCGCCCAGCCGCCGATCAAATCCTTTTTGGGGCCGACGGCGACGGAATTCCATGGCTGATATTTTGAGTCCCAGTTGTCAAAATTGTCGTGATGATTTGCCAACGCGAAAAAGTATTGCGCCCCGGCGCGCTGATAGAGTGCCATCAATTTTTCCGGATCCCAGTTTTCCGCGTGCCATTCGTGGATGACATCCTTGAATCCGAATTCCAACGGCGAGCCGTAATGATTGGTATGGAAGATGTACTGCCCGCTGCCGGTCAGATACATGCCGCGGGCGTACCAGTCGCCATCCTCGGGCTGGCATTGCGGTCCCCAGTGCGCCCAGATGCCAAACTTCGCATCGCGGAACCAGACCGGGGTCTGGTATTGCTTGAGCGATTCCCAGGTGGGCTGGAATTTTCCCGCCGCCAGCGGTTCGGCGCCGGTATTGACGATGACGGACGGAGCATTGGTTTCGTCGGCAAGGACATTGCCGGCAAGCATTAGCGTCGCAATGGCAAATAAGAGCGGTTTGGTGCCGGTCGAGCAGCGGTTCATTAGAAATAATCTACCTTGGATGCCACCGGTCGGGAAAGCGGTAACTGCTTAAACCGAGCACGGTGCCAGCACGGCATCCGTCATGCCGTGGACGATTTTTTTATCTGCCGGAACGATGGTCGCCAAGACGCCGCCCAGTTGCGGACGCGCCGCATCCCCTTCCCCACTTACGAAATAATACGGGCACAACCGCGCACGACCCTTCATTGGCACCACTTCGTTCTTCGCAAAATCGAACCAACTCGTGTCCACCTGCGAGGGTTTGTGGAAGCGTTGCAATACGCTCGGCGATGTCTCAAAATTTTTCAGCGCCGCATCCACGGCCGCGCTCCAATCCGCCTGCGACAGGTCGCTGCCCAGATAGACCCCACGCGCGCCCCAGGCGTTCTCGGAAAAACCGGACACCTTCAAGATCAAGTCGCGTTCCTTCTGCGACAGCGCCTTGAGCTGTGACCAGTCCGTGAGATCGAGCCCCGGCAGCGCCGCGTGCGGCGGCAGCGGCGCGGGATCCACCAGCCAGGTGTAGGGAATGACTTTTTTCAGCCGGGCCAGAAAACCTTCGCCCAGCTCCTGCCGCCAGAAGTTTTGCAGGTTCCGGTTCCATAACAACGCGAACAACATCTTTTCCTCGAACATCGGCTTCGGCGGCGGCGTCAGCCGGAGCTTCTTTTCCGAGGCGAGTTCAAAGATGCGCCTGGCATTTGCCACGTTCGGCAGATCGAATAATTCGAAGAAGCGGTAGACCGCATCGCCTTCGGCGAAATCGTTGAATTGTGAATCGCAAACGGTGAACCGGCTGCCTAATTGCGCGGCGACCCATTCCATTTCTGGCCGGTAAGTCTTGGCCTCTTCGGAGACGACAATGTGAACATGTTTCGCATCACCAAAGATGGACTCAAATCCGTGCAGCATTTCATCCCTGATGCCAATCAAGGCGGGGCGATCAGGAATTTTGTCCAATTTATCAAGAGACTTCCGGACGCGGGCGTCACCAACAGAAGAATTGGTGCAATAAACTTTTGGCTCATGCTGCCCAATCTTCGAATATGTTTGATTCAGCCAGCCAGTCAACCCTATGCCGCCGGGCACTGAATCCAGTTCGGTGATGCTGATGCCATTCTCTGTAAGCAACACGTCGGGGCGGATGACGCGCGGCACATCATTCTTAAACGCGGCTGAACGCTGCAACTCGATCAACTCGCGCGGCTTGCCCAAGTCCAGCCAGCGGGCCACCCATTCCGGCTGCTTACCATCGACACTCTTGCGATACAGCAAGTTTGTCGCCCGGTAGAATTGCAATAACACGCGCCCCAAAGATTCGATCTCATCCGCCAGTTTTTCGCCCAAGGGAAACGGCGCGGGCGAGACTTTCCATTCCAGCCCGGCAAAAAGCCCGCCGGCGGGAATTGAATCGCGTATTGATTTGGCCTGTTCAGCGGGTGAAGTCATAATTGGTTGGCCACAAATGGCACTGGTGGACTTTATCCTAAAACCACGGGTGGCTAAGTCCGGATTTGCCCATTCCCGATGCCCAGCCATTTGTAGCTGGTCAGTTCGTCCAAGCCCATGGGGCCGCGCGCGCCGATCTTGTCGGTGCTGATGCCGATTTCCGCGCCCATGCCGAATTCGCCACCATCGGTGAAGCGCGTGCTGGCGTTCCAATACACCGCGGCGGAATCCACCTCGGCGAGGAACTGTTTTGCGTGCGCCTCGTTCTTGGTCACGATGCTATCTGAATGGGCCGAGCCGTAGAAATTGATGTGGTCGATCGCGGACTGCACGCCATCCACCACCCGCACGTTCAGGATGTAGTCGTTATATTCCGTGAAATAATCCTGCTCGGTCACGGGGCGGATGCTGGATGCCGGATGTTGGATGCTGGATGCCAGAATCCCACGCGTCAGATCATCGGTGCGCAACTCGACTTTTTTGTCCAAGAGTCTTTGAGCCATCGACGGAAGGAAGGTATTGGCCACGGATTTATCAACCAGCAGCGTCTCGGCCGCGTTGCAGACGCCGGGGCGCTGGACCTTGGCGTTCATCACGATGTCCCCGGCCATCTTGAGGTCGGCCTCGGCATCCACGAAGACGTGGCAGACGCCCTTGTAATGTTTGATGACGGGCACTTTGGAGCAGTCGGCGACGGCGCGGATGAGGCTTTCGCCGCCGCGGGGCATGCAGAGGTCGATATATTGCGTGAGCGAGAGCAAAATGGGAATCGCTTCGCGGTCGGGCGTGGGCACAACCTGGATGGCGTGTTCGGGAAAACCGCGATGGGCGATCTTGCCCGCCTCGATCATTGTTTGGGCGATGATCTGGTTGGAGTTCAACGCCTCCTTGCCGCCGCGCAGAATCGTGGCATTGCCGGATTTGAAGCACAGGCTGGCGGCGTCCGCCGTCACGTTGGGGCGCGATTCGTAGATGATGACCACGACGCCGATGGGCGTGGAAATTTTTTGCAGCTTGAGCCCGTTGGGCCGGGTGCGTTCATCAAGAATTCTTCCGACCGGGTCAGGGAGCACCGCAACTTCGCGCAGGCCCCTGGCCATGCTGGCGATGCGTTTGTCATCCAGCTTGAGGCGGTCCAGCATGGCATTGGAAAGTCCATGACTGGCACCGAATTCCATGTCCACTGCATTGGCTTCCTTGATGGCGGCGGCGCTCTGTTCCAGCGCGGTGGCCATCGCCAGCAGGCAGGCGTTTTTCTCCGCCGTGGTCAGCTTGGCGAGTTCGCGCGACGCCGCCTTAGCCTGCCTGGCCAGCCGCGTCATCTGTTCCGTCAAATTCATGGTTTGCAGTTTAATCCAATTTTTCCGCCCAAAAAAGGGCAAAGAGCGCATTTACGCCTGTCAATGTCACTCAATGTCACCTTAAACTGAAGAATTTCAAGATTTCGCCGATAACCTCTCATGAACGTGGGCATGTGGATGACGCGCGACGTGGCAACGGTTTTGCCGGACACGCCGGCGGCGGAAGCGGCAAAAACAATGGCGCGGAAGCATGTGCGCCGGCTGCTGGTGGTCGAACCATGGCCCGATGGCCCGCACCTGCTGGGCATCATTTCAGCGAAGGACGTGATCCATGCCTTCCCGCCGCACGTCAACCCCTTTGCCATTGAAGGGCCGGATGCGCACCTGACGCCGACGACCGTGGGGCAGATCATGACCGCCAACCCGCGAATCGTTTCGCCCGACACACCGCTCGAGATCGCGGCGGCATTGATGTGTGAGCACAAAATCGGCGCATTGCCAGTGCTGCGCGAAAAGACACTCGCCGGCATCATCACGGAATCCGACATCTTCCGCGCGTTTGTGAGCCTGTTCGGCTCGGATGAAAAAGGGGCGCGCATCACGTTCGACGCGACCCGGGGTGAAGATGTATTTGAGCTCATGGGAAAACTTTCCAAGCGACACAACCTGAAAGTCTCCAGCCTCATTTGGACCCGGCATGATGAACTGCCGGTCTGCGTGGTGCGCGTAGTGGGCGAAGGCGTGGACCAGATGCTGGACGAACTTTGGAACTCCGGGCACCCGGTCGTCAATGTCATCCATTTTGCGGAGCCGGACGAAAAAACGCCCAGGCCACCGAATCCGGCCCAGTTTGAGCCATTTTTAGCTCCGAAACAAAGATCCTGCGGGCTGTATCCCTCGGACTGAAGCGAAAACCGCCTTCACTTCACCTGCGCGGCCTTGATGATGGCCGCCGCCAGTTCCTGGGGCGTCCAATCGTTGCCGTCAAACTGGCAGTAGATCTTTCCGACCGGATCCAGCACCACCGTGCGCAGATTGTGGGAAATGGAGCCGGCCTCGCGCCAGAAATGCAGGTCCACCTTCGGGGACAGCGCGGCGAGCGTGTTGGTGGACGCCGCGGCAAACCGCCAGCGGTTGGTGTCATTGGCGCGGTAGAAATTTCCAAAACCGGCCAGGATCGCGGGTTTGTCAAAATCCGGGTCGAAGGAGATGGAAATCAACTGCCAGTTCGACGGCGCATTGGTCTGCTGCCGGAGCAAGTCCCGGGCCTCGGCAAAGTTCTTGTTCATGCGCGGGCAGAATTCCGGCAGTGAACAACTGGTGAAAAAAAACGTGAACGCCACCGCACGGCCGCGAAAATCAGAAAAGCGGAACGGCTGCCCGTCCTCGCCGGTAAATTCATAATCCGGCAGGACGTCCCCCGGCTTCAGTTCCGGCGTGGGCACGTGAAAGGTGAACGTGTGGTCGGCAACTTCGGTGACGTGGTGCGCAACAAACTTCAGCCCCTCGATCCAGTCATCATTCTCGGTGACCGCCAGTTGAAAGGTCACCTCGTCATCCGGCGCGAGCCCGGCCAGTTCGTTGGTGTTCCTGACCGTGAAGTCCATGGTCATCGCCGCCATGTAGCCGGGGATCGCCTCGTGCTTGATGGTGGCCTTGCGCAAGTCCGGCGAAATCTGACGGATGATGCCGCGCGCAGCATAGGTCTTCACCGCCGGCGCCGGCGCCGGGGGCGCCACGGGCTTTGGTCCGCACCCGGCGGCGAGCACCAGCAACAACAACACCGGCCAGAACATTTTCACTTTCATGGATTCTTCAATTCTCCTGGCGCAGCTTTTCAATTTCCGCGGCGGCGGCGGCCGGCGTCTCGATCCGCAACCCGTCAAAGAACACCCGTACCCGGCCGTGTTTGTCGACCAAAGCGATGCGCTCCGTGCCGCCGAAATTTCCCGGCATGGAGTTGAACGGATTGTTGGTCTCGGGGGCGAGGAAGCTGGTGCCGATCAGGTTGAGCAACTGCCCCTGGTCGCCGGTGAGCAACTGCCAGCGGTTGGTATCCGCACCGAAGCGCGCGCCCCATTTGGCGAGCGCCGGCGGCGTGTCCGAGCGCGGATCCACGGTGAAGGAGAGCAGCCGGACATCCGGCGCGTTGGCCGTGAGCCGCTGGATCTCGGACATGGTGCGGGAGACCACGGGACAGGTCTGCGAGCAGCTCGTGAACAGAAAACTCACGGCGAGCACCCTGCCCTCCACGTCGCGGCGGGTGACAGTGCCGCCGGTGCTGTCGGTGAAGGAAAAATCCGCCAGCCACCGGGATTTGTCCGGCGGGATGCCCCGTAATTCCTCCTTGTGCGAAAAGGCGATCACGGCGAACCAACTGCCGATGCCGGCAATGACCGCCAGCGCGACGATGATGCCGAGAAACAGCTTCTCCTCGCCGCGCGGGGCGGTTTCATTGCTGGCAGGTTGATGAGATTCCAACGGCACGTTCAAAACATATAGCTAAGACTCAACTTGAACAACACCGGCGCGACGAGCTGGTTGCCGGTCATATTTTGATAAACGGGAACTTCAACATCGGCGTAGAGCTTCACCGGGTGCAGATGAAATTCGATTCCCGGCGAGAGTAAAATACGCTGGTAGCCGGTATCGTCCGGAGAGGCGGCGGCACCGTTGTCACGGCCACGCCACGAACCGATGATTTGGGCCACGGGTGAAATCTTCAACCGGCCCAAAGACAAGCCGTCGTAATAAACCCCGCCGGCGGCATCCGCTTCGATGCCGGGGCGGTATTCGCCCTGCTTGGAGACGGGCGCATCCAACTCCGCCTGAACAAACCAGTTCCAGTGCGTGCCGCCAAAACGATCGCGATGAAAACCGCCAAGCAACAGGTCGGTGCTGCCGGAGCCGATCTGCGTATCGCGATCGATGTCGCCCAGCGGGTCGGTTTGACCATAGTTGCCGGACGGCAGTTTGACACCCAAGGTGAGGCCGCTGGACAAATCGTCGGAAAAGCCGGTGTAAATGGCCTTGAGCCGGATGTCGCCGAGGGTGGTCCAGTTCAGTGAACCCGCGTTGCCGGCATTTTCAAATGTGCGGTTGGCAAACGGCAGTTCAATCTGCGCGCCCCAACTGCGGTTGAACATGTATTGCAAACCGAGCGTGACGAAGTGTGTCTCGATTTTTTTGTCGTCGTTGTTGGCGTTGGGTGCGGAGGATGTGCCGCTCCAGTTGTGATTTTGATTTTGGTAGTCGTAATTGAGATACGCCGTGCCGCCGGAACCTTCTGGAAACATGGAACTGGTGGCCACATCAAACACACCGCACCCACACGCACAGGCAAACGCCGCGCCGGGCACCAGGACTCCGGCCACCAAACCACCGCCAATTTTCTGCATCCGCGAATTCAAATTTTTGTTTTTCATTGTAAAGCATTGAGTTGTGGGGAACGCCTAAAAGCGTCCCCCGGGTCAAAGGAAAATAATTCACCCGGGCCAGCAATGACCCGGACAAGCGTTGGGATTGAATCAAACGAAGCGGCTTCGCGGGGGCGGCACCGGGGGCTTGGGGAAGGAGGCGGCGGCGACGTTGTCAGGGGCCGGGGATGAAGGCAGTGGTTTGGGGGCGATCAAAACGAACTTTTCCGCCGCGGGCGGGAACTCCATTTTGAGCGTGGCGGAGAGGCATTCTTTTTTCTGCTCGGACTTTTTTCCGGCGGCGATGGCCCGGCATAACGGGCACAGGTGCCGGCCGTCAAAGGTGTTGGAAACCGCCCGGGAAAAAGATCCGGTGCTCCAGTTGGCCGCCAGCATCGTCGTCCACGCGACGGTCTGCAACGCCAGCCAGTGCGTGCCCGTCGTGAGGACGAGCGCGGCGATCACCAGAATTTTGCCGGGGCGCTGAAACACGGGGGCAGGTTAGACTTCCAACGCGGGCGGGCAAGATTTTTTGCAAGCCCACAGCCTGGAGAAAATAGAACATCCCGGTTGGCAGGAGCGGCGCGCGCGGAGCGACGCGCCCTACCAGCGTCATGAATCATCATTGCCAAACCGGTAAGGGAACGGCTTACTTTTCCGCGATCCAGACCAGGGTGCCGCTGGGGAGCAGGTCGAAGAGCGCAATCAAATCCGGGTCGGCGAAGTGGATGCAGCCGTAGGAGGCGGGACGGCCGAGGGAAGCCTGATCGCCGGTGCCGTGGATGTAAATCGTGCGCTCATGCGTGTCCACGTTGCCGCCCCGGTTGAAGCCGGGCTCAAGCCCCTCGAGCCACAGGATGCGCGTGGTGATGGTCCCGGCCTTGAGGCCGCGTTCAGCCACGGTGCCGATGACTTCACGATCCCGGAAAATGGTTCCCGCCGGCTCGCCGTCGCCGATTTTTTCCGCGATGCGATGCAGGCCGCGCGGCGTGCAATTGGAACCCAGGATTTCACCGATGCCGAAGCGCGAGGTGGAGCAGGAACAGGTACGCACCAGGCGGTTTTGTTCGTAGAGCGAAGCGGTCTGGCGGGCGATGTTCACGGTCAGAACGTAATGCGTGGGCGGGATGCCCAACCGGTCGCAGGTGGCGAGACAGGCGGCGGGCAATTGGTTGCGACTTTGCAGGGTCGAGCAGCCGGGCATCAAGAGCGCCACCAAGCCCAAGACAAAAATCAGCCGGCTCCAATTTTTAACAGTGCAAATTTTCATCGGCGGCAATCAAGCAACTGGTGACGGCTGGAACCGTGCCCGCATAAAATCAACATAATCCTGATCGACCATGCCCTGTTTGGCCGCAACGAATCCGCCCACGTCCTCGCCGATAAAATAGCGCAACCGGGCAGTACCGTCCGTGGCGGCTTCATAAATGACCTGCGCCACTTCAGCTGAGGTCACCATGCGACTGGCCCGCATCGCGCCGTACGCAGCATTGGTGGCGCCGATGAATGCATCATAATCCGCCGGAGCAGCAGTTTGGGCGCGTTCCTCGCCCAGGCGCTTGCCGAAGTTGGTGCTGGAAACGCCGCCGCTCGGCTCGATGAGCTTGACGGCGATGTTTTGGGACGCGAGTTCGAAGGCCAACGATTCAGAAAATCCTTCCAGGGCATATTTTGTCGCGCAATAGAGCGAGATCATGGGCAAGCCCACCAATCCGGCACGCGAGCTGATATTGATGATCATGCCGCCATGATTTTGCCGGAAATGCGGCAGCAAGGCGCGCGTGACATCCATGACACCAAGCACATTGACCTCAAACTGCTCCTGGATCCGCTCACGCGGAATGCCCTCGAAAACGCCGGACAAACTGAACCCCGCGTTATTAACCAGCACATCAATTTTCGCAAAACGCGCAAGGCCGGCTGCGACCGCCGAGTGAATGCCATCGCCATCCCGAACATCCATCTGGGCAACGAGAATGTTATTGAACCGGGCGAGTTCTTTTTCAGCGGCCGGATCCCGCAGGGTGGCGATGACATTCCAACCTTTGGCAGCAAAATATTTGGCCGTGGCCAAGCCAATGCCAGACGAACTGCCGGTTATTAAAACCGTGCGGGTCATGCCTTCAATTTTTTGACGAGCACCTTGGAGTTGCGGCCGCTCTGGTCGTATTTTTCGCGGCGGGCGGGCGGCAGATCGTCGGGCGTACCTTCGCTGAAGCCGCCCTTGGACTGGAAATAGGTGAAGGCCTGGGTGGAAAGCGTGAGGAGTTCGTCGACGTTAAATTCCCGCGCCTTGCTCTCGACGAACTGGATGAGCTTGCGCCCGATGCCCTGGTTTTCATGCAAGGCATTGACGTAAAGACAGGCCAACTCGGCCTTGTTGTGCTCGGGATACACGTGCAACGCCACACAGGCCACGGGATTTTTATCGATCTCAAAGATGTAATAATCGCCCAGCCGGCTTTCGATCATCGCCCGCGTCCGCCGGACCAGTTCATCGGATTCAACCGCGGCCTTGGTGAGCAACTGGATGGCGCGGACGTCTTTTTTCTTGGCGGCGCGGATCTGTTGATATTCGTTGGCGTAGATCAAGGTGCCGATGCCTTCGTTGGAGAACACCTCGGCGAGGAGACCTTCATCCACCCGGCCATTGAGGACGTGGACGCGCGGCACGCCGGCCTTGCAGGCGAGTGCGGCGTGCTGGGCCTTGGACAGGATCTCGGGCGCAAAATTGGGGCTGCTGTTCTGCAAGAGGCCCTGCAATTCGGACACCAGCATCTGCCGGATGAGCCGGCCATTATGCACCAGGCCGTCGGCGGCGGTGATGTACATCAGCTTGGTGGCCTTCAACGCATCGGCCACGGCCACCGCCACGCTGTCGGAATTCACGCGGTAGGTTTTGCCATCGCCATCAAAGCCGAGCGGCGGGATGACGGGGACGATGCCCTGCGACAGCAAGACCGTGAGCAGTTCCGTGTCCACCCGCTCCACCTTGCCGGTGAAGAGATGGTCCACGCCCTGGATGATGCCGAGCGGATGCGCGATGATGGCGTTCGGGCAGACGGCCCGGAGATCGTTCGTGGAGAGGCCTTCGAGAATTTCGTGTGTGAGCCGGTTCGCGGCATCCATCGCGATCTGCAAGGTCGGGGCGTCGGTGATGCCGGAGCCGTCCCAGTTGGAGGCCTTGACCCCGTGCTTCTCCGCGAGCGCCTTGATCTGCGCCGAGGCGCCATGGACGAGCACCACACGGATGTTCAACGACCGGAGCACCGCCACATCCAGCAGGAGCGTGGCGAAGTTTTCGTCGGTGACGATGGCGCCGTCAATCGCGAGGACAAAGGTCTTCTCGCGGAATTGCGGAATGTATTGCAGGATGCCCCGCAGGTCGGTCGGTTTCATTTCAGCGCAGAATAACTAGCGGGTTTCGGGCGGGATTCAAATCAATTATTTCAGATGAACTCCCGGAGCCGGAAAAAAGGGTTGCCGCTGGCAGAAAAAAGTGAGCAGATGTGCATCCATTACCGGCCCCGATCCGGGGATCTTTCCGAGATAAATCGCAGCTGGTGAAACGATCGGCAAAGCGCGCGCCATTCCCCAGTGATCAATTCCGGGAGGGACCGTTTTCAGGGATTCGTCAGATATTGTACGATGCGTTCGTCCTTGAGCGCAACCAGCGCGACCTTAAGGATCGCACCATCGCACGCATTGAGATATTTCCAGCTAGGATCGTTGGCGCTCAACGCAATGACCTGGCCAGCGCCCGTCTCGATGGTGAAGTCAACCGTGCACCTGAACGACCAACCCGCCCCGGCCTCCTCGAGGTCCGCCTTGTTGACCGTAATTTTCAGCGACTTGGCGGCACCATCGCCCACCTGAACGCCCTTTTTTTGCAAGGCCTGTTGGATCGCGCTGATGGCCTGGCCGGTCCACGCATGCAGATCGCCCTTGACCGAGCGCCCGCCCCCGGCCTCGCCAATCAATATGGTTTCAGTTGATGGCTGAGCGTTGATCAGCGTGACTTTTGTTCCTGCGGGGAGGTTCGGAAGCAGATCCGGATTCGGCGCCTCGGCTTCAGGAACATACACTGTGGTACAACCGACCAGCCCGACCAGAACACACAGGAACAGGCTGCCGAGAAGGATGCGATGGGATTTCATGTTTTGAATATTAAAGGTTTAGTGCTGCCGACTGATTAACCACGCCAATAACCTTTGTGAAAACGACGGGTGGCGTCAAGAAAGATTGATAATCTCACCACCGCCCGGAGTATTTGGCGGCACAGGCGTGGAGTTGCGGCAAAAACATCCTGGCCGCTGACCGCGCCGATGATCCCGCTGCACGGCGGCGAAAATCAACCAGCCAGCGCTTTTTTTAAGGCCGCGAGGCAGCGGTCATTTTCCTGGCGGGTGCCGACGGAGATGCGAATCCATTCTGCCAACTGGTAGCCGGCCATCGGGCGGGTGATGACGCCCTGCCCTTGCAAGGCGGCGAAAACCTTCTGGCCGTCACCGACGCGGACGAGGATGAAGTTGGCGCTGGAGGGGACGTATTCCAGCTTCAGGTCGCGGAAGGCCTTCGCAAAAAATCCCAGGCCGGCGAAATTGTTCTGCCGGGTTTTTTGGACGTGTTCCGCGTCGTCCAGGGCGGCGAGCGCGGCGACCTGGGAAAGCAGATTCACGTTGAATGGCTGGCGGATTTTTTCGAGCGCGGAGACGAGTTCCGGAACGGCGATGCCATAACCGACCCGGAGGCCGGCCAGGCCGTAAATCTTGGAGAAGGTGCGCATCAGGATGAGATTTTTCCGGACGCCCAGGCGGATGAGCGGCACCAAGTCCAGGGCGTCTTCCATGAATTCGATGTAGGCTTCGTCCATGACCAGCAGCACGTCGTCCGGCATTTGGTTGACGAAATGGATGACTTCCTCGCGGGCGGCAAGCGTGCCGGTGGGGTTGTTGGGGTTCGCCACAAAGACGAGGCGCGTCTTGGGGGTGATGGCCTTGAGCATGGCGGGCAGATCGTGGCCGTGATTTTTGGCCGGCACGGTGATGACGGAGGCACCGAACATTTTGGCGACGATGGGATAGATGGCGAAGCAATATTGCGACACGACGATGTCCGCGCCCGGCGCGAGCAAGGCGTGGGCGACAAACTCGATGATCTCGTTTGAACCATTGCCGAGGACGAGGTTGGCGGGCTCGACGCCGAGCTTGGCGGCCAGTTTTTGCTTCAGGTAAAAGGCGTTGCCATCGGGGTACAGGTTCACGCCGGCAAGCGCCTTTTGCATGGCGGCGATGGCGAGCGGCGACGGGCCGAAGGGGTTTTCGTTGGACGCGACCTTGATGATGGTTTCGGCGGGCAGGCCGAGTTCGCGCGCGACTTCTTCGATCGGACGACCGGGTTGATAGACGGGAAGGGTCTTTAGGAAGGGACTAAGGGGCAGGCTCATAGTTGGAAAATCAAAGCGCGTCGATGATTTTTTTGACGTTGATGTGTCTGGCCACGATGTCGCGGATGAGGGAAATCTTTTCCGCATCGGCGGGGCGCGTCTTGACGATGGTATCGTGGACCTTGGAGGCGATCTGATAGCTGTCCGCCTGGGCGAGCAGCACGGGGATGGGCAAGGCCTGGAGGGCTTTCAGGACGCCCGCCCCCGGCTTGAGGCCGCCGGTGAGAACGATGCCAGCCATGTTGCCGGGACTGCCCGGGAACGTGCTGGTGCCGGCGGCGAGCAGGATGTCCTCGCGGTCGCCGGGGGTTATGAGCAGGACGCCGGGCTTGAAAAACTGGATGGCGTTCTGCGCGCCCATGGCGCCGACGACGACGTCATCCACGAGCATGTTCAAGGAGGGCGGCGTGTTCAGCAGTTCGGCGTTTAATTCCTCACCGATCAGGCCGACGGTCGGGCGGGACAGGATTTCCTGGTGCGGCAACACGCCGAGGAGTTCCAGTCCTTTGCGCTTGAGACCGCTGCGGACGAAGCGGGTGATCTCGGGAATCTTTGATTCGTGCACCTTGTTGATGATGACGCCGATGATCTCGACGCCCTCCTTTTCGAACAACGCCTGGTTGAGGGCGACTTCATCGATGGGTTTGCCGATGCCGCCGCGGGTGACGATGATGACCTTGCAGCCGAGGGTCTTGGCGACCTGCGCATTGGACAGGTCGAACACCGAGCCGACGCCGGCGTGGCCGCTGCCCTCGCACAGCACGAAATCCTTTTCCCAGGCGACGCGGTCGAAGGAGGTCTGGATCTTTTTGACGAGCGCCTCGTTGTTGGCGGACTGGAGATATTTGCGGGTGAAGGCGGGCTCGACGGCGATGGGGCTCATGTCCACGAGCGGACAGTTCATCCGGTAAACGGAATCCATGAGGATGGAATCCTCGTCGATCTTCTGCTCCTCGACCTCGACGAAGCGCTGGCCGACGGGCTTGATGTAGCCGATGCGGGGGAAATATTTTTGCAGCGCGGCGATGAGGCCGAGGGACGCGGTGGTCTTGCCATCGTTCTGGCGCGTGGCGGCGATGAAGACGCGCGGGGTGGTGGTGTTCATTTAATCGGCCTCGCCCGGGAGTTCCGCATCCGCACCCGGGTACAGCTTTTGATAATCGGTGGATTGCACGGCGACGATGGCGGCGACACCCAAAATATCGTGCGCACTCGAACCGCGGGAACAATCGGCGGCCGGCCGGTTGAGGCCGAGCAGGATCTGGCCGTAAGATTTCGCGTGCCCGACAACAGCGAGCAACTTGCAGGCGATGTTGCCGGAATTGAGGTCGGGGAAGATCAGGACGTTCGCGCGGCCGGCCACCTGGCTGTCATGCAATTTGCGGGAGGCGATCTCGGGGACGAGCGCGGCATCGGCCTGGAGTTCGCCGTCAAAGTCCGCCTCGAGCAGCATTTGGGAGGCTTTGCGCCGGGCGAGCGCGGTGGCGGCCTGGACCTTGCCGACGGAAGGATGCGCCGCACTGCCCTTGGTCGAAAAGGACAGCAACGCGACGCGCGGACGGATGCCGAGCATGTGACGCGCCAGCCGGGCCGTGGAGATGGCGATGTCCGCGAGCTGGTCCACGGTCGGGTCAGGAATCACGCCGCAATCCGCCATGAAAAGCACGCCCTCTTCGCCGATGCGGGTGTCATCGACCTCCATGACCATGCAACTGGAGGCGGTGTGGATGTCGGGCGCGACCTTGATGATCTGGAACAACGGCCGCAGCACGCTGCCGGTGATGTGGGAAGCGCCGGAGATCAATCCGTCCGCCTGATGCATGGCCAGCATCATGGCGCCGTAAAAGTTCGGCTGGAGCATCGCCTCACGGGCCTCGGTGGTACGCAGTCCTTTTTCCCGGCGCAACGAATAGAAGCGGCGGGAAAAATTATCCAGATCCTCGCTGGTGGCGGGATTGATGATGCGGATGCCTTCGAGGGAAATGTTCAGATCCTTGGCCGCCGCCTGCACCTTGAGGTAGTCGCCGAGGAGGATCGGCACGCCGAGGCGCAGCGCGTGGAACTGCCGCGCGGCCTGCAGGATGCGGGGCTCGTCGCCTTCGGGGAACACCACGCGCTTGGGATGACGCTGCAACTTTTCGATGACGTTGCCGATGAAATGCATGGCGGTAAGTTAGCGGGCAAACGTCAAACTGCAAAAGGAAATTGGCGGGGGAAATATTTCAACCACGGATGGACATGGATAAAATCCGAAGGGCCGAAATCCGAAGGCGGAAAGAAATCCGAATGACGAAGCCCGAAGGCGCCGGGCAATTCGCACAGACAATCACGAATACAAGGTGGGCTGACGACGATTAGTTTGCGAACATTAGGATTTCAATCGGCCACTCACCTTCGTTGGGCGGGGTGAGGAAACAAACTGTGCGCCACGGATTGATGCAGTGCCACGGTTGCAGGCGCTGCGCTGCGGCTGGTGCCACGCACACAGCCGCCGCCCGTTGGAATTGAAATTAGGACGCGCAACTGTTTGTGCGGATTGACTTGAGTTGTTTGGGCGGCTAGGCTGGGAGCCGAATGCAGGAAATCATCGAGAAGCTTCTCATTTTGCAGGACCGCGACCGGAAAATTGTCCGGGTCACCCAGGAACTTGCCTACATCAGCCCCGAACGCGACGGCTTGCACGCCAAAGCCAAGGCCACCCAAGGGTCGCTGGAAGCCGCGAAATTGCGGGTGAAACAGATCGAGGCGGAACGCAAACAGCGCGACCTGGAGATTGATTCCAAAAAATCACAGATTGAAAAATACCTGAACCAGCAGCTCCAGACACGCAAGAACGAGGAATACAAGGCGTTGACGCATGAGATCGACATGGCGAAGGAAGCCATCTTCAAGATTGAGGATGCGGAGATCGTTTTGATGGAACAGGCCGAGGCGGCGCAGAAGGAAGTCGCCCGTGCGACGACCGAGGCGGCGGCGGCGAAGAAGCGGGTCGAGGAGGAGATCGGCCTGCTGAACCAGCGCGAGGAGAACCTGAAGAAGGAACTGGGCGAACTGACGAGCAGCCGGGCGCAACTGGCCTCCGCCATCGACGAGTCCACGCGCACCCGCTATGAACGGCTGTTCAAGAGCAAGGGCGAGAACGTGGTCGTGGGCATCGAGCACAGCTCGTGCGGCGGCTGCCACATGAAATTGCAGGCGCAGGTGCTCGTGAGCTGCCGCGCGCAGGGGGACATTGTGACGTGCCCGAGCTGCGGGCGCATTTTGTATTTCACGAGCGACATGAGCTTGACGCCGGGGGATTGAAAATATTTCACCAAAATGACTTCAGCTTAACCATGAGGTGAAATTAAAAAACACTTAAGGGAAAAACATGTCAACCAAACCGAACCTCAGCCGGCTCGCGCTCCTGTTCGTTCTTATTCTAGCAACCGGGACAAGTTCATTTGCCCAACCATTCAAGAATATTTTGATCCCCTCAAATGTTCCATGGACAGATACCGGCATAGACGTGACCAAAGGAAGCTGGTTGTTCATTTTGGCGGATGGGAAAGTTCTCTACTGGGACTTCAATCACGCCACAACCGACGCCAACGGTGTGAACTGGGATGGCACCGGATTTTTTCCCAATGCCGTTTTGCCTGATGCCATCGTCGTAAGCCTGATTGGAAAAATCGGCGGCACCACGGAAATTGGAACCGGCACACCCGTCCCCGCTGGCAAAAAGGGAGATGGAACGGGATTTGTCGGCAAATCCTATCTCAACGCCATGCCTAAATCCGGCAGGCTCTTCCTGGGATTTAATGACACGCCGAATGCTTTCGGTGACAATATTGGTTCGTTTCACGTTTCGATTTTTGTGATCAAGCCGATACAACCGGCGCAGACCGCCCTCAAGGATGGAGCTGAAGCAGTCCCAAAAGGCATTGTCGCGCCCGTGATTGACACAGCCACGGCGTCTGCGGCCGGAACCTCCATGCCGAAACTGGCGCGGACATCCAGCAATCCCACCCAAACAGTAAACATTGGCATCTATGCTGGCATTGAAATTCAGGATTCCTCCAATCAAGTTTGCGGCATCCAATATTGCACCGACTTGTCGAATACCAATCAGTGGCAGGGCTTGACCAACGTAGTCCCTGATTCTTCCAGTTTCATCTGGTTTGACATCACCAAGTCGGCGAATTCAGGGCAGAGGTTTTACCGGGTCCTTCCAGGACCGATTCCAGTGCCATAATTTTGGGGTCTGCGCAGAAATCTTTTTGCCCCCCCCCCGGCTTGGTAGAGTAAGCGAAGTGGAAGGCAGCGGAGGAGCGCCTCCGCTGCTTGAGATGTTTTGAAGGACTGCTACGCCTTCCAGACCATGTCCGCCAATTCAGCTCAAGGATAAATCAGCCGGTAGAATCCCGTTTTGTTGGTCCGAATGACCGGAATGAAAACCTGATTGGTGCCCGCCGAACCGGCGACCGTGCCCCAGTCATTCGTGTTCCGGCTCACGCCATTGGCAAGGTTGTTGGTCTGCGCCAGCAACCGCCAGCCGGTGTGGTCCGCCGGCCAGAACAGCGTAAGATTCGTCCCGCTCACCGAGGCGACAATGTTGGTCGGGTTGGTGTTGACCGTTACGCCCCCGTTGGTGACGGTGATGTTGGCCGGCGACGAACTGATGATGCTGCTGCCGTCATACGTCACCTGTGCCAGCAGAGTGTGCAGGCCGGCCATCGCACCGGACCAGGTGAACTGATACGGCGGCGTGGTGGTTTGATTGAGCAACGCCGGGCCGTCGTAGAAACGCACCGCCCCAATGGTGTGGCTGTTCGTGGTCACGGAAGCCGTCAGTAAAATATTCGGCGATCCGGGTAATGAACTGCCGTCTACCGGCGTGGTGAGCGTCACGGCCGGCAAAGCCGTCGCCGCCGAGGACATCAAGTTGGTGAGCTGCGCCGGCGAGAGCAATTGATTGAAGATCGCCACCTCATCAATGCCGCCGTTGAAATAGGCGCTACCGTAGGGAGCGTAGCCAATGTAGGCCGTGTTGGTGAAGACCGTGGCCGTGGCATCGGCACGCGTGATCGTGTAGGAAGTCAGCGCCGAATTCGTGGCCATGTAAAGCACCGCGTTGCTGGAGGTGAGGGCCAGCGCCACAAAGGTCCACTGGCCGTCCGGCACAATAAGGGACGGCGAGTTATAGACCGAGTTGTTCCGGATGTAAGTGAGCCGGCCGTCACTGTTGCCAAAGCCCAAATCAATGATGGTCGGGCCGCCGCTGTTCCAGGAGACAATGCCTGCATAAGACTGCGCGCCACTGCGTTTAACCCAGGCCGTAATGGTCAGGTTGCTGCTGTTCAAGTTCAACGGCGGAACGGAAACTCGCGCGTCGGTGCCGTTGAACTGGAAGGCGGTGTTGCCGGCTTCAAATCCAGGAAATGCCGGCGCGACAGGCCCGGTTGTCCCGAGAACCACGGTGCTGCCGATGGTTCCGTTGTTGGTGCCAGCCAAATCGTAGGCGGTTAAATCCGCAGTCTCATTGAAACGCCAGTAAGCGAGCGGCCCGGTCGCCAGCGCCTGTGTCCGGTAAGGCGGCGACACGACCACCGTCAACGACGAAACCGCGCTGGTTACCGTGCCTTCGGTGTTATTCACGATCACACGATATAGGCCGGCGTTCGTCGGTTGCGCATTGGTTACCGTGAACGTCGGGCCCGTCGCGCCGGCGATGTTGTTGCCGTCATACTGCCATTGATAATTCAAAGTCGGTGTCCCGATGGCCGAGGCGTTGAAGGTAAAGTTCAAGCCGGCATAGCCGGTGGCGGTGCCGGGCGAAATAACGGCCGTGGGCGGGCCCAGCGGAATCTGCCAGATGCCGCGCCCACCGGTCGCGGCCGTTAAATTATTGCGCATCCAGAATAACTGCGCGGTGGTGACATTCGCCGGCCCTTCATTGTTCGGCGACCACGTCACGCCACCATCTGCGGAGCCAAAGATGCCAATCTCAGTGCCGATGTAGAGATAGTTGTGGTTGAAGGGGGCGATCGCAAGGGTGCGCACGGGGATGGCGGGCAGGCTGCCGCCGAGGTTGCTCCACGTTATCCCGCCATCGGTCGTGCGATACACGTTGTTGGTCTTGAATCCGCCGAACGTGGCATAGACGATGTTCGCGTTGGTGGAATCAATCGTGAGGCTGTTGCAATAACGGCCCGGAAGATGGGGGGTGCCCAGGTTCTTCTGCGTCCAGGTGGGATTGGCGGCGGTGCCGTTGGCGGTCGCAAAAATTTCTCCCCCGTTATGTCCCACCCAGATGATGTCCGAGTTGCCAGGGGCCACCGCAATGGCGCTGATGAAATCTCCGTTGGTGATCCCCGCCTTGATGTTGCTCCACGCCACGTTGGCCGCCAACGGGGTTTTCACGTTGACGCTGCGCCACAGGTTGCTGCCGCCCGCCAGCATGGTGTTCGGGTTGTTGGGATCCAGGATGAAGGGGGCGATGAAATTCGCGCTGGATTCGCCGGGGGCATCTGGATCCGTCGGGTCGGGATTGGCGAGGCCGGCATCACCCAGGCCGCCATTGATGTAGACTGAGCTGTTGATCGCCCCGCCGGTGGTGCTGCGGTGAATCTGCAAATAGGTGTATTCGCCATAGAAATAATTGGGGTCCGTTTGGTCGGCGGCGCAGAACCCGCCATCGCCGCCGAACGACGCCACCCATCCCTGCGAACCCGTGGCGGTGGTATAGGTCACCGTGCCGTTATCCTGCGCGCCGCCGACAACCGTCCCGGAAGTGGGATTGCCCGCCCCGCCCCAAAATTCAGTCACGCCCAGGTTGTGCACCAGAAAACTCCAGCCACTGGTCGGCGTGACGGTCAATGCGTTGGTGGCCGCATAAATCCCGCCGTCATTGCCGAAATAGACCGTGGTCTGGCTCGTGCCGTTGTAGTTCGCCGCGCTGACGATGGCATGGTGATCGGCATGGGCGGAAGCGGGAGACAGATCCCATTGACTGATCTGGGTCAAAGTGCTGCCGCCGTCAGTGCTGCGGTAGAGGTCCAGGCCGCCGACAATCAAGGTGTTGGGGTTGGTGGGATCCACCCAGATACAGTTGGCATACCACCCCTGGCTGCCCAGATAATTTGTTCCCGTCAGATAAGTTCCCGAGTTGCGCAACGTGTAAGAAGCCCCGCCATCCGTTGACACAAAAAGCGAACCGTTGTTGGTGTCCTCGGAGGCATAGACAATGTTCGGGCTTGATGGCGCGTAGGCGATTTCAATCCGTCCGTCCGGGCCCATTCCAATTCCTGCGGCCTGCATCCAGGTCAACCCGGCATTGGTGGAATACAGTGCGCTCGACGGCGTGAAAATCGGGCTGCCCGAGGCGATGCATTTGTTGCCATCCGCCGGGTTGAAAGCCACGTCCGTCATCGGCGCATTCGTGCAAGTCTGGATCCAGTTGGTGCCGCCATTGGTGCTGCGCCAGATGCCGCCGCCCGGGTTGCCGTCGCTGGTGCCGGTGGCGGCGATCAGGATCAGATGATTCGTTGGGCAGATGGCCAGCCGGTTCACATAATAAAATGCGGAGTTAGTCGTGGCCGAAAGTTGCTGCCAGGTGACCCCGGCATCGGTGGTCTTGAAAATTCCCGCCCCCTGCAATGCCCCACCGTTTTCATAGCCCTCGCCGGTGCCCGCATAAATGATGTTCGGCGTCGTCGGGTCCATCACCAGCGTGGCCACCGCCAGATTGGCCATGTAATCGTTGAGCGGAGACCAGCTGGCTCCCCCATTGCTCGTCTTCCAAATGCCCCCCTTGATGCTCCCGATGTAAAGCGTGTTGGGATCGGTCGGGTGGGTGAGGATCGCGCGCAGGCGGCCGCCGATGTTGCCCGGCCCCAGCTCGACCCAGTTGGTCCGCGCCAGATCCGCCACTTTCGGCTGCGGCCCGGTCGGCGTGGAAACTTCTCCGCCGGTCAGCACGCGGGCATCAACGGCCATCGCCTGTTTCTGCTGCATGGCCTTGGCGATTCCATCGGCCGGAACGTTGCCCTTCTCATCTTGAAGCTGCAATTGGCGAAACGCCGCCTCTGCACGATGATCGGTGGGCTGGGGCACCGGCGATTGAGCCAGCGAGGTGGATAAACACGCCAGCGAGGCGGCGGCAACAAGCCATGATTTAAATGTCAGTTTCATGAGTGGGTTTTTGATCGAAAGCGCCTTCTGAATAAAAAACGGCCCGACGCAAATCCATGCTATTAAATTATGCCTGCCAATGGCTCCACCTGTCGAGCGAATTTGGCCCGGGGCCCGTTACAATTGCGGGTCAAAACACCACCACACCGGCCCGGAGGCGGCCATCCGTTTACAAAAAAAGGCCGGGCGAAAAAATCGCCCAGCCCTTTCTATTCTCAGAACTGCCTACGCCTTCCAGATCGTGTCCGCCACTGGTTTTGCCGGCAGGCTCACGGATAAGTCATACCAACTACGTAAATAATCTGGTATAAGTTAGGTGGTGGGCTTAAGCTTGAGGGATGGCAAGACCCCGAACAAAACTAGATCGTAGCGGCGAGGCTGATTTGGTCATCCGCCGCCTTGAAACGGAACCTCCCGGTGCGC